>JAVEVQ010000031.1:0-38449 GCA_034004945.1 Methyloversatilis sp.
ACCGCCTGCGCGGTCGGCACGCCCCGTTCGCGGTACAGCGCGTTGATGCGGTCGACCAGTTCCTGCACCTCGCCCAGCGTGACCTCGCGCCCTTCCAGACCCGCCGCCAGTCCGCGCAGCGTCGCCTCCTCCAGCAGTTCGGAGCGGGTGAAATCGATGCGCCGGAGCATGAAGCGCGCGCCGGCAACCGGCTTGACCGGCGCCGGCTTCAGCGCGTCGTCGTCGATGGTGGGCGTGTCGTCAGGCCGTTGCTCGCGGTACTCGCGCAGTCGCCGTTCGACGTCGCGCGAACGTTCCTGGATCACGCCCGGATCGGCTGCAGCCGGAATCCGCGGCACCGCCTGCGCGCCCGCCTGCTGCGACAGCAGCACGCTGCACGCCGACACCAGGGCGCACACGGCACCCTGCCCCATCCTGGTCCGACGCTGGGCGCGACTCACTCGATAACCTCCTCTTCGGCCCGGCGACGGGCCTCGGCTTCTTCCTCGCTCTCTTCCTCACCGGAATTCACGGCCGGGAAGTCGAGCGGCACGTTGATCGATACCGACGCGATCTGCGGCACCTGGCCCAGTGCCGACTGCTTGTCCGGCGTATTGACGCGGGTGACGATGAGCTCCCGCGACTGCTCGCGGCCACTGTAGTCGAGCACCGTGTTCATCACCACCTCGTGCAGCGGATCGCGCATCACGACATAGGGATCGGTCACCAGCAGCCACTCGTCGAGCAGCATGTTGCCGAACACCTTGCCCGGGTGATGCAGTTGCACGTCGGCCGGCTCGACCACGGTGGTCAGGTTGTCCATGTAGACGTTGCTGACCGGGTTGATGAAGCGCGCGCGGTTCTCGATGCGGCCCTGGTCGATGCGCAGAAAGCCGCGCTCCGTCGTGACCTCCGCGTCGAGCGCACTGAAGCGGTCGAAGCGCACGCCGACCGCGCTGTTGAAGGTCAGATCGAGCCAGCGGGCCGGCTGTACGCCGCCGCGACCCGTGGCGCGCATCGCGAGTGGCGCGTCGTTGCGGGTATGCACGATGCGCGCGGTGACCGACTCCGAGCTGAAGTTCAGCGAGCGGCCGATGTTCAGCGTGCCGAGGTTCAGCTCCTTCGCCGACAGCGACAGGATGTCGCCGGTGATGCGCGTGACACTGACGCTGCCGTTCTTCGACTCCAGCGTCACGCCATTGCCGGCGGTGACCGCGTCCATCAGGATGTCGTCCTCGGCGATCACGGTCGTGCTGCCCTCGTCGGCGATCGCCTCGCGTACCGTCACACTGCCTCCCGACAGCAGGTCGACATTGCCGGTCAGCGCACGCACGGTCCCCGGGCGCTGCGGGCCGCCGCCATCGAGGATGCTGCCGCCGCTGCTCAGGTGGATGCCGCCGCTGTCGACAAACATTTCGGCCACCCGCATCGGGCCGCTCATCTGGCTCAGCCAGATGCCGGTCGCGGCGCGTGCGGTCAGGGCCGCGGCCGCGCCGAGGTCAAGCCGGATCGGCTTCGCCGCGCTGCCTATGCTGCCGCTGCCGGCTTCGATGATGGTGCTGCCGCCGCGCAGATTCGCTGCGTTCGTCGTGCTCGCATCGACGATGCCGCCCGACACCTTGAGCCGTATCGTCTTGTCGTAATCGACACCGCCACCGGTCGCGTCCAGCGACACGAGATTGATGTCGCCCGGCAGCACGGTGCCGTTACGGTCGTAGTCGTCAGCACCGAGGAAGACGTGGCCGCGGGCATTGACCGTGACCGAGCCGCCGGCCGTGGTCGCGATGTCGACGTCGTCGCGCTCGAGCACGGTAGCGGTCTTGGCCACGGCGTCGATCGCCACGTCGTCGGCCTCGGCTGCCGCCAGCGCACGGCGCTCCTCCGGCGTGAGCCTGGCCACGTCCTCGCTGGCGATGCTGACGGTGAACTGGCCCTCGTCGCGGCCGACGCCGCCATTGGCGCTGTTGGCGTTCAGCACGATGTGGCGGCCGACCACGTTGGGCTGCTCGATGCGGGTTTCGGTGTCGGACGTCGACTTGTTGTAGATCGCCGCACTGACGCCGTAGCGCACCTGGTTGTCGGTCCATATGTGGGAGCCGTCGGACATGCCGGCGATGACGCTGTCCCTGTCGGCCGAGCCGACGTAGCTGAAGCCGCTGTCGTAGCTGCCGCCGCCGCTCGTACCCAGCGTGATGCCAAGACCGCTCAGCTTGTCGTGCAGCGTGCGCAGACGCGTCGACGCGCTGGCCGCGTTGTAGCCGTCGGCGCGATAGATGAAGGCGCCTGCGTTCTGCGGGTCCTCGATCAGCTCGACGTTGCGCAGCGACCAGTACTCCTGGTACTCGCGCGTGATCTGGGCGCGATGACCCTTCAGCGCGTCGGCCAGACTGTCGGCTGCGCCGTCGGATGCGCGCAGACGCAGGTCGCCCCACAGCGCGTCCAGTTCCGCTTCGGCACGCGTATCACGCGTTTCATTGCGGTTTCCGTCGATGATGCGACCACCCAGCGCGGTCAGCGTCACGTCGCCCGACTGCGATTCGACCTTGTCGAGCTGCATGTCGCCACTCGGCTGCATCAGGTGGATGTCGCCACTGGCGGTGGCGCGCAGTCCGCCCTGCGCCGTGGCCTGTGTCTGCACCACCAGCGCCTGCGCATCGCTGCCGATCCGGCCCGAAACGGATACCAGTTCGACACCGCCGCCCTGCACGCGTACCGCATTGCCGCTGCCGGCGGCGACGATGTCGCCATCGGCCTGCAGGAGCACACGTCCGGCGTCATCCGTGCGTACCTGGTTCACCCGCATGCTGCCGGTCATCTCGCGCAGACCGATGTCGCCCTGCGCGCTGACCGCGTTCACCACGGCGTTGCCCAGCATGTCGATCTGCAGCGGCGTCGTCACGCGGCCGATGCCGGTCTCCGCGTTCAGGGTCAGGTTCTGCGCGGTGATCGAGCCGCGGGCGCTCTCGCCGACGATGGCGCCACCCGCCAATCCATTGCCTTCGCGCGCATCCAGCGTCGTGCTGCCGGTGCGATTGATCAGGCTACCGGCAAGGATGATGTCGGCGCCGCTGCGCACGTCGACCTGACCGCTGTCGTAGCCGATGAAGCTGATCGGGATCGAAAGGTCGCCCTTGACCGTGTGCGTGTTGTAGCGCTTCTTGCCGACATCGGTCCACACTTCGCGGGTATGCCACTTCCAGATGCAGAAGAACCACGAACACTTGGACTTGTCCGCGATCGTCCTGTTGAAGCTGGTGACCACGTCGCGGCGCTGGTAGCGATAGGTCGTGTCGCCCATCGACGTATCGATCTTGGTGTACTCGCCCTCCATCAGCGGTGTCTTGTCCTCGTACGTCTTGACATCGGTACGGTCGGCCAGCGACCAGTCACCCGGGAAGAACCAGAACTTGGTCTCCCTCTCGTACTTTTCGTAGGTATCTGTCGTTTCGCGCTGGCCGGTGACCCAGGTGTAGGTCTGGCCGCTGACCGGCGCGTAGCTCGTGCTGCGTGAATTCGCGATGTCGTCGTAGCGCTTCACTTCGACGTCCACCAGTTCGTTGTTCCCGTCGGTGGTCTTGATCAGATCGCGCGCCTGCACGTTCGCCCCCAGTCGGGTCACTTCGCGGGTGACCGGGGTAAGGCTGTCGTAATACGCCTGGGTGGCCGTGCTCGACTGAAGCGGTGCGGTGACGATGTCACCCAGCCCGCCGTTCGCGTTCGGGTCCCAGCGGCGCAGATAGTCGGTGATGCGCACGCGGCCTTCGATGTCGTTTCCGGTATCGAGACCATTCAGCACGATGTCGTAGCCGGTCAGGTTGTTGATGCTGAAGCGGCCGTAGCCGTCCATCGCCGCGATGCGGCCGCCGCCGGTGTTCAGGATTTCGCCCAGCAGTTCGAGCTTGCCGCCCTCCACCTTCACCGGTTCCAGCTCGATGCGGTTCAGTTCGGCGTTGAAGAAGGCGACGATGTTGCCGGCGGTGTGACTGATGCGGAAGCGCGGGTCGGTCGGCTTCATGCCGGCTTCCACCAGCGCGTCGTAATTGGCCTTGGCCTGAGCCAGCGTGGTGTCGGTCTTGTAGGGACCGATGCCGAGGTTCACCCGGGCGGCGCCGTCGATGGTGACGGTCCGGTCCGGCAGGCCGCTCTGCAGCAGGCCGTTGATGTTCAGGTAGCGGGCGCTGATGAAGATGTTATTGCCGGCGATGGTCGACTGCGCGTTGCCGGTCCTGATATCGCTGGAGGAACCGGAGAAGGTGCCGCCGTCCTCGAAGTTATTGGCGAGGCCGCCGCTGCCGCCGCTGGGCGTGCGCGTGCCGCCCCACAGATCGCGCGGGTTGCCGGCGGTGTGGTAGAAGGCCGACGGCGAGCTGAACACGAAGTCGCGCCCAGCCTTGATGTTGATCGTGTTGGCGCGGATGTTCGGCGCGGTGAGCGGATTCGCCGGGTCGGCCGGCTGCACCAGCACGCTGCCGCGCTCGCTCTCCATCACCACGGAACCGAGCAGGTTGCTGACGTCACCCACCACCTCGATGTCCGGCGCCCGCGTGTCGGATGTGAGCGGCACGTAGGTGTTGCGCACCTCGATCTGCGGCACCGCCGAATCGGGGGCGATGTCGACGTTGCCGAAGGCGGCCGTGCCACCGCTGTTGCGCGCGTTGAGCGCGGCGTTGATCTGCGGCGTCGTCGGACTGGTGCCCGGATCGTTCAGGATGGCCACGCTGTTCAGCGTGAGGCGGCCGGTCGCGTCCTCCGGAATGATCAGTTCGTTCGTGCGCAGGAAGGCCGAACTGTTGTTGATGATCGAAATTTCCGCGTCACCGCGTGCATTGAGGCTGCCGTTGCCGGCGAGATGATCGCCGATCACGTTGATGTTGCCGCCACGCGCCTTGATGTCCGGCAGGATGATGAAGGCCGCGTCGGCCACGCGCGCACTTGCACCGCCCTCCGGGAACAGCGAGGCCATCTGCGATTCGAGGAAGCTGATCTCGGCGCTCAGTGCGGCCACGGTTTCCGGATTGCTCGCATCGGCACCGGTGCTGGTGACCCCTGAATACTGTCCGCGGATCCGCTTCAGTGCGTCGATGCGTGCCTGCAGGTTGTCCTGCAGGTTCTCGATGCGCGCCGTCGGCATGTCGATGCCTTCCGAGCGCGTGATCCAGTACTGCTTGCTCACCGTGTCGTACACACAGTCGGCCGTACCCGGGGTCTGGCACTTCGCGGGCTGCCCCTCGCGCGGCACCTGGGCCGTCAGCGTCACCGACTGCGCGCCGTCGCTGGGATTGTCGCTGATGGTCATCAGCTGCTTGTTCTGGATGCCGGCGTCGATCAGACCGCTCACGGTGACGCCGGAGCGGGAAACGTCGATGCTGCGTCCGCTGTTCTGTTCGATCGACACGTCGCCGCCGCCGAACAGATTGCTGATCCCGCTGGCGACCGCGCTGGCCGCCTGACTGTAAAGGTCCTTCGCCACGCCACGACCATCGACCAGATTGCCGAAACCCTTGTCAGCGGTCAGGTTCACGTCCATCACGCTGCGCAGCGTACCGGCGATGCCGATCGTGCTGTTCTGGTCCAGCAGCGCGTCAGCACCCCAGTCGGTGCTGGAGATCGGCACTGCGGAATTGTTGTAGAGATCGGCGCGGGCGACCGACGAGAAGTGATTGCGCACACCGTTGGCGTCCCGCCCGGCACCGACGTTGATGAAGCCGTCGGCGCGGATGTCGCTGCCGCTGCCCACCGCCGCGCGCGAGCGTACCCGCAGATCGGACAGCGAATAGCCGTCGGCGTAGGCAGCCAGACCCCAGGTCTTGGAATTCGCCCGCACTTCCACGTCAGCCAGGTCGCGCGCAGCGAGGTTGAAATCGCCCACGGTGTCTATCGTCACGTTGTTGCCGACACGCGCCTCGGTGCGGCCGACGTCGTCCGCCGCCGCGCTGAGCGGGGCGGCGTTCAGCCAGACCTTGGCCTCGGCGTCCGCGGCGCTGATCGCGCCGCCGGCCTCCAGCTTGGCGCGGTCGCGCAGCATCACGTCGGACACCGCGTTGAAACTGGTGCGCCCCGCGTCGTCCGGGTCGCCGAGCACGCGCACATGCGCGCCGTCGCCGACCTCGACCAGCGTGACGTTGTCCACCCGTGTCTCGCTGGAGCCGGCAGCGCCACCGGCCAGCCCACCGGCGCCGGCAAATACGTTGAACTCGCTGAGCCAGGGCTTGCGCGTCTGGTTCAGCGCGTAGACATCGAGATCCCAGGTGGTCAGATTGGCGCCGGCGGTGATGCCGGCCACCACGCGCGCGTCGATGTCGTTGCGCGCCTGCGCGCCGCTGGCGCCGACGACGCCGGCCGACAGCGAATCGACGCGCGAATTGAAGGTGGCGATGTGGTCGGCACGCACTTCCATGCTGCCGCCACTGCCCGTCGCCAGCGCCGTGGTGGCGTTGCCGCCGCCGAGCAGCGCCCGCGTGTTGGACTTGTTGCGCGTACTGGCAACCGCCGCCGCGCCCGCGATGATGCCGCCGGAACCGGCTTCGGCATCGGCGTAGGTCTGGTCGTGGCCGGTCGCCAGCACCGACAGCGTCGAGCCGACGTTGCCGGTGTTGCCGTTGTCGATCGACGCCAGCGTGGTCGAGTCGGCGCGGGCCGACGCCAGGTTGGCACCGATGGCCAGCAGGCCGCCTATCGTGACACCGCTGGTTTGCGCCGTCTGGCGCGTCTGGTTGGATGCGGTCAGGCGGGTGCTGCCGCTGATGGTGAAGCTGTTGCTGCCGCCCACCGTCGCATTCACCAGCGCCGTGCTGGTCGCCACGGAGTCGCTGCCGTTGGCCCCCACCAGCAGCGAACCGCCAGTGGCGTTCGCATACGAGTAGGCCGTTTCGCCCAGCGTCGGCAACAGCGTGGCTGCGTTCAGCGACAGGCTGCCGGCAGTGATGCTGTTGTTGCGTCCCATCGTTGCGTAGGACTGCGTGGCTGCGCTCGCCTGCGCCAGCGACACGCCGATGGACACCGCCAGCGAGCCGTTGTAGCCCTCGGCACGGGCGTACACGTTCGGCGTGCTGCGCGCGGCGACGCTGACCGATGACCCTGGCGCGGTGACCGTGACGCGGTCGGCCATGCCGGCACGGGCCACGCCGGTGGCGCTGGCGGTCGCTTCCGAACCCGAACCGGCCGCCACGCCGCCGGAACCGGCCCTGGAGGTCGCGGATACGCTGTCGCCCCGCGTCGATTCGATGGCCAGCGCGCCACCTGCCAGCGTCAGCGAACTGGCCGCCGCATTGCCGCTGGTGGTATCGGCCTCACCCACCTGCGCGGTCGTGCTGCCCGCCTTGTCGGCGCGGGCAATCACGATGCCCGCCGCGACCACACCGACCGCGTAGCCCTGGGCGTGCGCGCTCGCATCCATCGTGTCGCCGGCCTGCACACGGACATCCCCGGCAGCAGTGCCCACTGTTGCGGTGCTGCCGTCGCCCAGCTTGGCCTCGACCGTATTGCGCAGATCGGCGGTCGCCACCGCGGCACCGACGCCGACCAGACCGCCTGCGGCCTGGAAGCTCCTGACGTCCGCCGCCGCATCCGTATCCCTGAGCCGACCGGTCGATGCCGTCACGTCGATGTCGCCGGTATCCGACTGCAGGGTGATCGCGCCATCGGTGAGGGCGCGCACGTCGTGCCGCACTTCCAGTACGCCCACGGAGGCGCCGACGCCTGCCAGGCCGCCAAGCGCCGCTCCGCCGGCCTTGACCGAGAGCGCGTCGTTCTCCTGCGCGGACACCTGGATGTTGCCGCCGGCGCGCAGCGTGTTGGCTGCAGTCGAGGCCGTATCGATCACCTGCGCCCGCGTCGCGCCATCCGGCCCGGCGTTGACGCGATCCTTCGCAGCCACTGTCGAGCTTGCGTTGATACGGGCGATGTCGTCTTCATCGAAGGCGCTGGTCGCCTTGATGTTGGCACTGTCGCCACTGGCCGAGAAGCGCGCGCCATTGCCGGAGAAGGACTGCGCCGTGGTGAGCGTGCCTTCGTTGTCGCCCTCGGTATTGTCGAGTTCGCCGCTGGCATCCTCGGTCATGCCGGCATTGAGCAGCGTGACGGCGGCGGCACCACCGATACCCACCGTACCACCGGCCGCTGCCGCCGCAGCGACGTTGTCGAGGTCGCGCTCTGCCAGCGCCGACACTGTGATGGCGCCAGCGACATGCGCGTCGCTGTCCTGCACCGTGGCGGTCGTGCTGTTATCCACCTTCAGTATCGACGCACCTGCTCCGACACCGGCGATGCCACCGACTGCGCCGGCACCGGCGCGCGCCTCTGCGGTCACACGGTCGGTTGCGGTGACCGACAGGTTGCCCGCGCGGTCACTCGCACTGCCGATACGGCTGTCCACGACCGATGCAGCGGTGGTGCTGTCGACGATGCCCAGCGTCACTGCACCGGCAACGCCGGCTGCACCGCCACCCGCTCCACCGAGCGACCACGCACCGATGTCGGTGGCACTACTGGCGTTCACGTCGACAGCGCCACTCGCGTCGATCTCGGAATCGGATACTTCGGCGGTCGTGGTACTGGTATCCAGCGCCACTGCGAAAGTGCCCGCGACACCGACGCCTCCGACCGCAAGTCCGCCGCCGGTGACGAAGAAAGTCGATCTGTGCGCTGCATCCACGTCAAGCGAACCGACGTCGAGCACGCTGTTGCGGACATAGGCTTCGGTGGTGCTGGTGAACTTGGCTACCGAGCCGCTGCCCACGACGGCTACGGCTCCGCCGCTGGCACCGACCACGACTGACGCCACGCCCTGCTCGGAAAGTGCCGACACCTCGGTCGCGCCAAGGGCATCCAACCGGGACACATCCTGCATGCCGGCGATGGTATTGCGCTCGAACACGTTTACGTCGGCCGACAGGCCGACCCCCGCGGCGCCGAACGCACCGGAGCCTATGAAGGTGGTGCCATAGGAGTGATCGGCCGCGCGCACGCTGACCGCTTGCGCCGACGATGCACCGCTGTTGTCGCCACCATTGAGTACGGAGTCTGTCACCCTGGCCGACGTCTCGCCGCCAATGATGCTCACGCTCGCTGTGGCGGCAACACCGGCATACAGTCCGCCCGCAATGTTGGCCACCACATTTGTGGTCTGATGGGTAGCGAGCGCATTCACCGCGATGCCGCGTACCTGCTGCGTACCGCGCGACGCCGTGAGGTCGGGCGCTTCGAACGGGTTCGAGCTGGAGTAGGCGGGCGGACCGTTCTCATCCTGATTGGCGATGGCATCTATCGTGTCGCTCAGCTCCGGATCCGCCACCACGCCGTTATTCACCGTCACGCCGGTCGCGCTCTCGGCGCGTGCAGCCACCGAGCTTCCGTCGATCAGAGCCTCGGTGGTGCCGGTGATCTCGTTCACTGTGGCCGACGCGCCCACGCCAGCCGTGCCGAAGCCGACACCGGCCGCACCGGCGATGACCGATATGCGGTCGTCCGCCTCGGCCAGCACGGCAACGTTGTCGCGCGCCTCGATCGCTGCACCGTTCTCGATCTTCGCCCGCGTGTTGGAGCCGATCAGATTCACCGCGGTCGAACCGCCGATGCCGACGCCGCCGATGCTGGCGCCGATGCCCGCCGCCGCGGTGTCTATCGTGGCGAGCGAATCCGCGCTGACGATCAGGCTGGCGACGTCGAAGCCGGCATCGGTGCGCTTGCCCGACACGCGGGCGAGCGTGGTGTTGCCCACGGTATTCACCGCCACGCCGAGGCCCACGCCGGCGCCGCTCACACCCAGGCCCAGGCCGCCGGCCAGGGACTCAATGGTCGTGGTGTCGGAAGCCATGACGCGAACCAGCGCGTCGCCGGCATCGACATCCGAGTCGACGATCTCGGCGGTCACGTTCTGGCCGTCGGTACGGCTGATCGCCGCCGACCCGGCGATACCCGCCGTCGATGCCAGCGCGCCGGCGGCCGCCAGCGCGCGAAATGTCGTCGTGTTGCTGGCATTCACGGTCAGCGAAGCCACATCCTCGACCGTACTGCGCTCGATCGCCGCGCGCGTGGTGTTGCCGATTTCGTTGTACGAGCCGGCGATGCCGGCGCCGACCGAACTGGTCGACACACCCACCGCGCCGGCGAGCGACTGGATCCGCGAACTGTCGACGGCGTTGAAAGACATCGCGCCATCGGACTGCAAGGTCATGTTGCTTGCCGACGCGCGCGTTTCGTTGGTGATGGCATTGAAGGTGACCGAACCGCTGACCGCTACGCCCTGCGATCCGCTCAGAGAGGCGGCCACCGACACGATGTCGCTGTCGCTGGAGGCGCTCGCGGATACGCCCGCGTCACCGCGCACGGTTCTGGGCTTCGCAGCCGTGGTTGTGATCTCAGCCACCGTATTCGATTGCACCGTCGAGATCGCCACTGCCGCGCCAAAGCCCGCCTTGCCGCCATAGCTGGCGGCGCCGGCCACGCTGCGGATGTCCGATTCGTCCAGACTGGTGAGCGTGACGCTGCCGTCGGTATCCACGCCGCTTTCCGAGATCGACGTCGAGGTTTCGTTGTCGATGTCGCTGTACGACACCGAACCGGCGGCGCCCACCTTGTTGCCGGTCGCCACGCCCACCGCCACCGACCACATCGGGCCGGTGTTGTAGGCATCGAGCAGCACGTTGCCGCCGTTGGTCAGCGTGAGCGCGGTATTGGCGATGCCGGCCTGCGTGATCTTGCCGAGCTGGTTCCAGGTGAAAGCGCCGCCGAGGCCCGCACTCTTGCCGCTGCCCACGGTGAGGCCGCCAGCCCCGGCGATCGCCAGCGCGTCGTTGCGCGCGCGCGCCTCCAGCCCCTTCGACATCGTCACGTTCCTGTCGCTGCTGCCGTCGCCGTCGAGGTCGAGCGCCATGCTCGAACCGGCGCTGCCCTGCACCTGTACCGACGTGAGATCGGACAGCACGGCGCGCGTGGTGTCGTCGATGATGTTGATGGACACTGCGGCAGAAATGCCGATGCCCGACTTGCCCTGCTCTCCGGTGTCCTTGGCGCTCTTCTTCGCGCCGTCGCCGCCGGTCTTGCCCTCGGTGCTGGTGTTGCCGCCGGCCGGCCCCGAACCGGCGATCGCGAACGCGCCCTGCAGCGCGCCGCTCTGCGCCTCCAGCCGCACGTTGCCGCTTGCCGTCAGCGTACCGCCGGTGGCGGTCTCGCCCACCCGATTGCCGATCAGCGCCTGCGTGTTGCGGTCGAGATCGTTCAGCGCGATCGAGAAACCGATGCCGACGCTGCCGGCACGGGCGACGCCGCCAGCCACGTTCACCGACATGCTGTCGTCCACTGCCTGCAGCACCACATCGCGCGCATTGACCGTGGTGCCGGCGCCGATCTGGGCGATCGTGCCCACGTCGCTGTCGATCAGCGAGAAGGCGCCGTTGATCGACACCTTGCCGGCCTTGCCGGCTGCTTCGGCGACGGTCACCTGATCGAGATCGCTTTCCGCCAGCACCGCCAGTTCGTCGGCGCGCACGTTCGCCCCGGTCGCAATGCGCGCATCGGCGCCGCCGGTCAGCGTGAGATGGTGATAGGAGCCGCCGAAACCTGCAGTGCTGCTGTCGGTGTTGCTGCCCATCGAGGTCGGATCGAACTCGGGCACGCCCACCAGATTGAGCAGACCCTGACGGGCATGCGCCGCGACGATCACGTCCTGCGCCGCGCCGGCCGAGTCGACGTTGCCATTGATCGTTGCCGAACCGACGGATGCGTTCGCCTTGTTGTCCAGCGTGAAGTAATCGACGGCGCCCGCGAAGGACAGACGTTCGCTTTCGACCGCGCTCTGCACCCAGGTCGTCGCACTGATCGGCTGATTGACGAAGTCCTTCAGCGTTTCGCCCAGCGTGAGCCAGACATCGACGTCTTCGTCGATCTTCGACCAGTCGAGCCCCGCCAGTTCCTCGTAGGCATCGACCCACTGCTGCCAGAACGGCGTCACCACGGCGTCGGCCGTCACCGCCACCGCGCCGCCCGCATTGACCACGGCACCGTCGCCTATCGTCGCGTTCACGTGGTGATCCATGTCGATCAATGCGATCGAGCCGGACACCGCGATATTCTTCTTCTGCTCCGGCGTGTTCGGATCGCCGGGCTTCTGCTGGCCGGTTTCGACCTGATCCACGGCGGCCGACGTCTCGACCGAAAAACCCTCCTCCGCCGCGGCACGCACGTTCACGCCGCCACCCGAGGTCACCTTGCCGCCGGCAGCGATGCCCGCACCCACGGTATTCGTGTTCTCGACCCACGCGAACGCGGCCGAGAGGCCGAAGGCGGTGCTGCCGCTGCCGCCGTCCTTGCTGCGACTGTCGGTTTCCGGCACGCGAGCGACAAAATCGCTCATCTTCTCGAACAGGATTTCGTCGATGTCGCGAGCGCTCGTGATCGACTCCTGGACATCCGGGCTGCCCGCGGTGCCGGCTGCCGCCGACACCGAAGTCGACGCGTCCGCCGCCAGAGACGCACTGACGGTGACGCTGCCGGACTGCTTCACCTCGCCACCCAGTGATGCGTTCATCGTGGTGTTGGTGATCGACACCGCAATGCCTGCCGAGGCCACGCCGTCCTTGAACGAACCGCCACTGGCCGATACCTCGTGCGATTTCTCGCCGGTGGCCTCGACCAGCAGCGAGCCCGCCTTGTCGATCACCGCGCCGCTGCCGACCAGCGCCTCGGCCGATTGATTCACGATACCGACCGCCACGCTGCCGTTGGCGTACTTGCTGGCCGACGACAGCATGTTGGTGAAGCGGCCGGTATTGACGGTGTCGACCTTCACCAGCAGCGTGCTGTCGGCCACCGAGCGCAACTTCATGTCGCCATCGGCGGACAGCGTTGCCGTGCGGATATCGACCTTCGCGTCGGCGTCGGTCTCCCCGTAGCCGAAACCGAGCAGCGTGCTCACCACGCGCATGCTGGCGTCCGTCTTCGCCAGCGATTCGATGGTGAGATCGCCACTGGCGCCAATGTAGGCACCGCCATCGACGGTCACCGTCGCACTGGCCACCGAGCGCGTGATGTTGGCGCCTATCGACAGGCTGTCGAGAAAATCGAGCACCACGTCGGCGTACTCGTTGCCGGTCCATTCCCAGGTGT
Organism: Methyloversatilis sp.; assembly: GCA_034004945.1. Lineage (GTDB taxonomy): Bacteria > Pseudomonadota > Gammaproteobacteria > Burkholderiales > Rhodocyclaceae > Methyloversatilis. The sequence goes on from JAVEVQ010000031.1 coordinate 13,084, forward strand.
CGTCGGCAGTGGCACGCAGTACGACATCCTTGCCGGTGATGCGGGCGTTATTGACCGTGATCGAGGCCACCGCATCGTCGAATGAACCGAACACCGGCGCCTCGGGCAACTCGCTTGCCAGCAGGCTCACATCGCCCGCGGCGTGCGTGCCGGTCGAGTGCGCCAGCACCTTGCTGCCGCTTTTCAACTCGATTTCGCGCGCCTGGAAGGTGATATCGCCGGACGCATCGATCGACTGGCCGTTCAGATGACTGGCGGCATCGGTACCCGAGACCCGGCGGCTCGATACGGTGATGTTCTCGTTCACCGTGATCTTCCGGTTCGCCAGAAGTGTGAGATCCGCGCCACTGATAGTGACGCCGTTGTCCGGGCCGGCCGGTACGCCGCTGTAGCCGGAAGCGCCGCGCAGCAGGTGGGCGCTGATCAGAATGTCTTCCGGGTCGATCAGGATGTTCCCACCCTGCCCGCCACCCCGCCCGTCCGCGTAGAACTGGCCACCGGCCAGCTCGACCGTGTCCTTGGCCGAAAACTCGACGAAGCCGCCGTCGCCGCGCGAGCCCGCGCTGGCGTCCATCACCGCGCCGCTGCGAATGACCGCGCTGCGCTGCGCCAGCGAATCGATGCGGCCGCCGTCGGAGTCGTCGCCGTCGCCGGCCGCCGTCACCATCGCGTCGATATCGGCCACGATGTCGCGGCCGGCGCGCAGCGTGATGTCGCCGCCGTCGGTGCCAGCGCCGCCGCGGGCGTCAAGCGTGCCGGCGATTTCGATGTCGTCCGCCGCCGCTATATAGATGCGGCCGGCGCGTTCGACCACCCGGCTGCCGATGGCGAGGCCCTGTGCATTGACCACGTCGGTGAAATCGGGCGCCTGGCCCTCGAAGCGGGCGCCGGTCAGCACCACGCCCTTCACGCTCACCGTGCCGGCCGCCAGTTCGACCGCGTCGATCGCGTTGATGCGGCCGTCGATGCGGATGGCTGCCGACGACAGCGGTGCGGTGCCGTTCAGCAACTGACCCAGCGCGCCGGCGTCAACCACGCCCGGCGCGGTGAAGAAGCGGTCGACGAAGCCCTGCGTAGGCGTGCTCACCGACAGCGCGCCGACATTCACGATGCCGCCGGCACCGACCACGAAGCCGTGCGGGTTGGCGAAATAGACGTTGCCGCCGATGCGCCCGTCGCGGATCGCGTTCAGCGTGCCGTGGATGTCGGTCCGCGTGTCGCGCACGATGTTGACCAGGTTCAGTGCGCCGCCCGGCACGTGCAGGTTGGCCGTGTGACCCGCGTTGACGCTGAAGTGCTTGAAGGCGTTGAAGCCGGTGTTGCCGGACACGGTCGCGGTCCGCACGTCGGTCACCGCTCCGGCGGTCGTCACCGTGGTCAGGGTCCGGCCATCGGCCTGTATCGCCTGCGCCCAAGCCGCGGACGACATCAGCAGCGGCAGACTGGCCACCCCGACCATCAGTCCGTGGCCGTTACGGAGGGTGGCAACCAGAGTGCGCAGCCGGGGCTGGCTGCGGCGACGTTGTGCGGTTTTCATGACCTGGCTCCTGAGTGCTGCAGCGTCCGTGGATGCTGTCCACATGTAGGAATATTTCTTACACAAGTGTAAGCCGATGTGTAGGAAGTGATGTGCATTCTTTCCGCCACTGGCTACCGGATCCGATTGTTTTCTTTGACTTTCATCAACATTCCGAGCCGTCCGTCAAGGTCGGGAGTTCGGACCTGCACCGACGGCGTGCACACAGCGCGCCGACGGCCAGCATCGCCAGCACCAGCGAATCCGGCTCCGGGATCGGCGTCACCGTCGGGCCGGTGAGCAGGAAGGTCGCGTACAGGTCGCGCAGGTGGTAGGCCGGGGTGTTGGCCGGCAACTGCACCGCCTGCGTGTAGAAGACATTCGGCGTCACCGTCAGCGTGCCGGTGGCGCCGAGGTCGAACGAGAGCGACGGCATGTCGAAGGCGTGGATCTGATACTGGTCGTTGGCGATCTCCTGCACGCCCAGATCGAACTCGAAGTACTTCGTGATGCCGAGCACCGTCAGACCGACCGAGTACGACTGGTGCTCGATGCCGGTCATTCCGGGGTCCGCCGGCCCGGTCCCGGCGAAGAAGGTGAAGAACCGGTTCTGCTGGCCGACGTCCGGGGTCAGGTCCAGCGCCGCGCTCAGGCCGACGAACTGCACGGTGGCGGAGACGGCCGGGGTGGACTGGAAATAGGTCTGCACCGGGGAACCCGTGGTGCTGAAGGTGATCGGCACCGCCTGTGCGGCGCCAGCGCACAGGCCGAAGGCGAGCGCCGCTGCCGCCGGGAAACGGTTGATCATCTGAACCCCCCTCGTATTGGTTTTGTATGTAGCCCGGACGCAGACCCCGCGGTTGCCGGCGTCGCGCTGCGCATCCGGCAGCGGCGTCCGGCGCCCACGGGAGGATGCGGAATGAGGAATGCCCCGGCTACCCGGAAGATCCATACCGCATTGGAGCGCGCCCACCCGGCGGGGGTAAATACGCACAAGCGCGTAGCGCGGCGGCAATCAGCAGGCGGGCAGGGAATTGCTCACGCTTCGGGCAGCCGGTGCCGCACCGCCCAGGCCACCAGTTCGGCTGCATTGCGCAGTCCGAGCTTGCGCGCGATGTTTTCGCGGTGCTTGCGCACGGTGTGTTCGGAAATGCCCAGTTCGGCACCGATCTGCTTGCTCGACAGACCGCGCCCGACACGCCCGGCAATGTCCATTTCGCGCGTAGTCAGTCCTTCGTGCGCGTCGTCCGTGCCGTGCGCGAACAGGGTCGCCAGTTCCGGGCTCACGTAATAGCCGCCCTCGGACACCGTCATCATTGCGGCGACCAGCGCGTCGGCGTCGTCCGTCTTCAGCATGTAGCCCTGGGCGCCGAAGGCCAGCGCGGCCTGGAAGGAGGCGGCGTCCTGACGCGCGGTCACCACCAGCACCCGCGTCGCCAGACCGGCGGCGGCGATGGCCTGCATCACGCCAAGGCCGTCCAGACCGGGCAGGCCGAGATCGAGCAGCAGCACGTCGGGCGACAGACTGCGCACGCGCGGCTCGGCCGACAGCATCAGACGCAAGCCCTGGCGCACCAGCGCGTGGTCTTCGGCAACGACGATGCTAATCTCGCGGGCGTCCATGACTGCGGAAACTACCATGGCCGGAACATCCGCCACGCTCGACGACGCCACGTCGCCCGGCGATTCGGACGCCGTCCGGCGCGACCTGCTGGGCGTGCTTTTCGGTCACACGCCCACCATCGTCGCCGGCAATCTGGCGGTGTCGCTGACCGCGTCCGCGGTGCTGGTCAGCGCCCAGGGGCACGGCATCGTCTGGCTCTGGCTGGCCGCGATTTGGGTTCTGGTCGGCCTGCGTTACGCGCTGGTCCGCCAGCTGCGGCCGCAACTGGCCAGGCTGCAGGGTGGCGGTCTCGACCGTGTCGAGGCGGCCTACACCACTGTTGCCGGATTCACCGGTCTGGCCTGGGGCCTGCTGCCCTGGCTGGGCTACGAGGGGCGCGACCCCTTCATGGACTTCTTCAGCGTCGCCATGCTGGCCGGCATGGCCGGCGGCGCGGTCACCGCCACCACCGCCCTGCCGCGCGCACTCAACCTCTACCTCGTCTGCGCGCTGCTGCCCTTCATCGTCAAGTCGTGGCTGATGGGCGGGCTGATCAATATCGGCGGCGGCCTGACCTTCCTGTTCTACCTGCTGGTGCTGGTGTCCTTCGGCCGCAACGCACACGCGACGATGCGCAACGCACTGATGCTGACCCGTCAGAACGCTCGTCTGGCGGACGACCTGCGGCAGGAACGCGACGCCGTCAAGGCCGCCATGCGCGCCAAGAACCTCTTTCTGGCCGGCGTCACACACGACCTGCGCCAGCCGGTCCATGCGGTCGGACTGCATGTGCGCTACCTGCGCTCGCAGGACCCGGCGGGTCTTGGCCGCGACCAGCTCGAAGAAGTCTGCGACGGCATGGACGCCGCGGTGCGCGCGATGAGCAGGCAGCTCACGCGGCTGCTCGAACTGTCGCGACTGGAAGCGGGCGAGGCCCGTGTGCTGCGGCGGGCAGTGCCACTGTCCGAGGTGTGGGCCGCCTGCGCCGCGCAGTTCATGCCGCTGGCGCAGGAAAAGGGACTGGACCTGCGCTTCCGTCCGACTGCGCGGGTGGTAGACAGCGATGCAATGATGCTGCAGTCCATTCTCGACAACCTGGTGTCGAACGCGGTGCGCTATACCGAGCGCGGCCGCGTGCTGGTCGCCGCCCGGCCGCGAGGCGACAGCGTGCAGCTGCAGGTGTGGGACACCGGCCCCGGCATCGCCGCCGAGCATCTGCCGCTCATCTTCGTTCCCTTCCGTCGCTTCGACGACCGCAGCGCCCGCCACGACGAAGGCCAGGGCCTCGGACTGGCGCTGGCGCGCGGTCAGGCCGACGCCCTTGGCCACGCACTCGCGGCGCGCTCGCGGCCCGGTCACGGCAGCACATTCACCCTTACGGTGCCGCGCGCCGGGGCAGCGCCGCGCGGGTGACCGACGCCGCCAGCGTGCGGCATCTACAGAGCGCCCCCTTCGTCACCCGCTGCAATCGCGAGCAAGCCCCCTCGGGAGCCTGCCGGCGCTGCAGCGCGTCAGCCTTCCAGCTTCCTGCCCTTGGTCGCCCGCACGCCGCGCCAGTTCATCAGCGACGCTTCGTCGATGTTCAGCGTCTTCGGCCGGCCGCGCGAGCCCGGCACAGTCAGCGCGAGACGTTCGCGGAACACGTCGAGCAACTGAAGCGACTCGCCGTCGGGCAAGGTCATGATCTTGACGCCCTTGCCGCCCGACAGCTCCTTCATCTCTTCCAGCGGGAAGGCCAGCAGGCGGTCGCCGCCCTGCGCGACCACCCACTTGTCGCCCGGCCGCAGTTTCACCGGCGGCAGCGCAGTACTGCCGTCCGTGTTGAGGAAGGCCTTGCCGGCGCGCTGGCGGCTCACCATGTCCTCGATCGCGCAGACGAAGCCGTAGCCGCCGTCGGACGCCACCAGGAAACGGCTGCCCGGCTCGCCGGTCAGCACGGCCACCAGCTTCTTGCCGGCGAGATCGGCCAGCGAGGACACCGGCACGCCGTCGCCCTTGCCGCTCGGCAGATCGGTCGGCTTGATGGTGTAGCTGCGGCCGTCGCCGTCGATCAGCACGACCGGCCACACGGTGCGGCACTTCAACACCGCCAGCGGACCATCGCCGGCCTTCCAGGTCAGCGCGGCCTCGTCCACGTCATGGCCGGAGCGCAGCCGGCCGAAACCACCGCGTGACACGATGACGGTGACCGCCTCGTCGATCTGCGGCACTTCGCGCGTGCGGGTGGCCTGCGCGTCGGCATTGATCAGCGTGCGGCGCTCGTCGCCGAAACGCTCGACGTCGGCACGCACCTCGTCGCGCACGAAGGTGCGCAGTGCGGCATCGCTGCCGAGTATCTTGAGCAGGCCGGTGCGTTCGGCGTCCAGTGCGTCGCGCTCGCCCTGCAGCTTGATGGCCTCCAGCTTGGCCAGTTGGCGCAGCCGGATTTCGAGCACGTCTTCGGCCTGACGCTCGGTGATGCCGAAGCCGGCCATCAGGTCGGCCTTCGGATCGTCGGCGGCGCGGATGATGGCGATCGCGCGGTCGATGTCGAGCAGGATGGCCAGACGGCCATCGAGGATGTGCATGCGCTCGTCGATGTCGGCGATGCGCTGCGTGAGCCGTCGCGACACGGCAGCGAGACGGTAGTCGCACCACTGGCGCAACACGGCCGGCAGGCCGATCTGACCCGGGCGACGGTGGGTGTCGAGCAGCGTCAGGTTCAGGCTGGCGTTGCACTCGAGGTCGGTATAGGCGAACAGGAAGGCCAGCAGGTCTTCCTGGCTCACCGCGCGCGACTTCGGCTCGATCACCAGACGTACCGGGTGGCGCGCGTCGGATTCGTCGCGCACCGAGTCGATCAGCGAGGTCGCCAGCGTCTTGGTGCGCGCCTGGTCGTCGCTGATCTTCTTCTTGTCGCCCTTGGGCTTGGGGTTCGCCAGATCGTCGATGCGGCTCATCACGGCACCGGTACTCACGCCCGGCGGCAGCGCGGTAACCACGATCTGCCACTGGCCGCGCGCCAGCGCCTCGACCTCGTAATTGGCCCGCATGCGGAAGGAGCCGCGCCCTTCCTTGTAGGCGGCGACGATGCTTTCGCGCGACGAAATGAGCGTGGCGCCGTTCGGGAAGTCCGGCCCCTGGAAGCAGTCGATCACGTCGTCGTCCGGCATGCGCGGATCGATCAGCAGCTTGCAGGTGGCGTCGCCGATTTCGCGCAGATTGTGCGGCGGGATTTCGCAGGCCATGCCGACCGCGATGCCGGAGGCGCCATTGGCCAGCACGACGGGCAAGCGCGCCGGCAGCAGCGAAGGTTCCTGCTGCGTGCCGTCGTAGTTGGGCTGGAACTCGATCACGCCGGCGTTCAGCTCGGACAGCAGCACGTGGCGCGCGAACGGCGTCAGGCGGCACTCGGTGTAACGCATGGCGGCCGCGTTGTCGCCGTCCATCGAACCGAAATTGCCCTGGCCGTCGATCAGCGGGTAGCGCAGCGTGAAGGGCTGGGCCAGACGGACCATGGCTTCATAGACCGAGGAGTCGCCGTGCGGGTGGTATTTGCCGATCACGTCGCCGACCACGCGCGCGGACTTCTTGTGCGCGGCATCCGGCCGCGCAAAGCCGTCCATCGCGTACAGGATGCGGCGCTGCACCGGCTTCATGCCGTCTTCCAGCCCTGGCAGCGCGCGCGAGGTCACCACCGACATCGCATAGGTCAGATAGGCCTGCGCCGCATGCGCATCGACCGGAATGTCGGCGATGTCGGGTTCGAACAGGTTGTCAGTCAACGGAGTGCTCCGGGTATTTCGTTGTTTGTGGTGGTGTGGAGGGGCTGGGGGTCAGGAATGAAGGGCCAGGGAAGAGGTTTGGCTTCGCCTCACGGGATGAACGCAAACTCCGCGGTGCGCCAAAGCCCCTAGCCACTCGCCCCTGCCCTACTCAAGCATCCGGCACGACCTTGTCGCCTTCCAGTTCCATCCAGCGGCGGCGGCGTTCGGCTTCCTTCTTGCCCATCAGCATGGTGAAGGTGTTCAGCACCAGATCGGGGTCGGCGCCCTGGGTGATGCGGATGAGGCGGCGCGTTTCCGGGTTCATCGCGGTTTCCTTCAGTTCGTCCGGATTCATTTCGCCCAGACCCTTGAAGCGGCTCACCGTCAGCGCGCTCTCACTGATGCCGTCGGCGATCAGGTTGGCCAGTATGGTGTCGCGCTCGGCTTCGTCCAGTGCGTAAAGCCGGCGCGCCGGTCGAGTCTTGGTCGGCGCGATCTTCACGCAATACAGCGGCGGCTGGCCGATGAACACGTGGCCGCGCTCGATAAGCTTCGGGAAGTGACGCAGGAAGAGCGTGAGTTGCAGCGTCTGGATGTGGGCGCCATCGACGTCGGCATCCGACAGGATGATGATCTTGTGATAACGCAGGCCGTCGAGCACCGCGTCCGGTGCATCCGGCTTGTGCGGGTCTATGCCCAGCGCCACCGCGATGTCGTGCACTTCGTTGTTGGCAAAGATTTCCGACGAGTCGATTTCGAAGGTGTTCAGCACCTTGCCGCGCAGCGGCAGCACCGCCTGGAACTGCCGGTCGCGTGCCTGCTTGGCGCTGCCGCCGGCGGAGTCGCCCTCGACCAGGAAGATTTCGTTCTGCTCCGGCGAGGTGCCGGTGGCGTCAGTGAGCTTGCCCGGCAGCAGCGTGACGCCGGAGCCGGCGCGCTTCTCCACCACCTTGCCGGCACGCGCGCGGGTCTGCGCGCTCTTGATCGCCAGGCCGGCGATGCGCTGCGCCTCGGTCGCGTGGTCGTTGAGCCAGCGGTCCAGCGTGTCCTTGATCGCCTCGTACACCAGCTTCACCGCCTCGCGGTTGTTCAGCTTGTCCTTGGTCTGGCCCTGGAAGCGCGGCTCCAGCACCTTGGCGCTCAGCACATAGCTTGCATGCTGCGACACGTCTTCCGACTGCAGCGCGAGCTTGGCCGGCATCAGGCCGTGGTGGGTGGCGTAGTCCTTCACCGATTCGAACAGCGCCTGTCGCATGCCGGACTCGTGCATGCCGCCGCCCGGGGTCGGAATCAGGTTCACGAAGGATTCGCGCACCGACACGCCCTCGGGGAAGGCGATCGCCCATTCGGCGCCCTCGCCCTCGTCGTAGCCGGCGATCGCCGTGCGCGCACCGCAGAACAGCTCGCACTTCGCGTCGCCGATTTCCTCGCGCAGATAGCCTTCAAGGCCGTTGGCGTATTGCCACTCCTGCACTGCGCCGCTCTCCTCGTCCTCGAAGCGGATGCGCACGCCGGGCAGCATGGCGCTGCGCGCGCGCAGCAGATGCTCGATGTCGGCACGCTTGACCTTGGAACTGGCGAAGTACTTCGGATCCGGCCAGGCGCGCACGCGGGTGCCGGAATGCGACTTCGGACAGCTGCCGACTTCGGTCAGGCCCTGCGAAATGCCGTGGTCGAAGGTGATCGAATGTTCCTTGCCGCCGCGCTTGACCGTCGCCTCCAGCCGGGTCGACAGCGCATTGGTCACCGTCACCCCGACGCCGTGCAGGCCGCCGGCGATCTTGTAGGCCTTGCCCTCGAACTTGCCGCCCGAGTGCGGGATGGTGAAGATGACCTCGATCGCCGGCACCTTCTTGGTCGGGTGGATATCGACCGGAATGCCGCGACCGTTGTCCTCGACCGACACCGAGCCGTCGCCGTGCATCACGACGCGGATCCCGTCGGCGAAGCCGCCTTGCGCCTCGTCGCAGGCGTTGTCGATCATTTCCTGGATGATGTGGTTCGGACTTTCGGTCCGGGTGTACATGTCCGGCCGCTTCTGGATCGGCGCGATGCCTTCGAGCACCTGGATTTCAGCGGCGTTGTAGCTGGGAGTCGTCATCGGAATGAATCAGCGGAACGGAAGCGCGGCACGCGCCGCGCGGAAGGCCGCTAGTGTGCACGGAGAGGGGCGCGGCCGTCGATATTGACATGCGCCCGCCGACGCGGCAGCGCCTGCCGCCCCTCTCCACTCATATACACTGCGTCCCTTTTTGCCCGACGCCATGTGGTTCAAGAACCTGCAGATCTACCGCCTCACCGCCCCCTTCGCGCTCGCCCCTGAACAACTCGACGAAAAGCTCGCCGCCAAGGCTTTCCAGCCCGGCAGCAGCGTGGAGATGCAGCGCATGGGCTGGATGTCGCCGCGCGACAACGGCACGTTGGTGCATGCGGTCGGCGGCCAGATGCTGATCACGCTGCGCACCGAAAAGAAGCTGCTGCCGGCCACCGTCATCAATCAGGTCGCCAAGGCCCGCGCCCAGGAAATCGAGGAAAGGCAGGGCTACAAACCCGGCCGCAAGGAAATGCGCGAACTGAAGGACAGCGTGACCAACGAACTGCTGCCGCGCGCCTTCGCCATCTGGCGCGATACGCAGGTGTGGATCGATCCGGTCAAGGGTCGCATCGTTGTCGACGCAGCCGCCAGCGCCAAGGGCGACGAGGTGATGCAGCTGCTGAACGAGTGCGTCGAACAGCTGGGCGCACGCCCGCTGCAGACCGCGCTGTCACCGGTGTCGGCGATGACCTCCTGGCTGGCCGCCGACGAAGCGCCCGCCGGCTTCAGCATCGACCAGGACACCGAGCTCCGTTCCAGCACCCAATCCAAGGCCACCGTGCGTTATGTGCGTCACGCGCTCGAAGCGGACGACCTGCGCCGTCACATCGAAGCAGGCAAGCAGTGCACTCGCCTGGCGCTGAGCTGGATGGACCGTGTTTCATTCACGCTGACCGAGAACCTCGCGGTGAAGCGTGTCGCCCCGCTGGACGTACTGACCGAGAACGACGACGGCAGCGGCGACGAGGCCGAGCGCTTCGACACCGATTTCGCGCTGATGACCGGCGAAGTCAGCCGCCTGATCGATCACCTGGAAGAAGCGCTGGGCGGCGTCGCGTCGAACTGAGCGCACCGCCGCGAAGCACGACCGACATGGCGACTGCGAATGGAAACGGTTTGCGCCACGATTCCGCGGAATGCCATCAAACCCAGCACAGAAGCCAGAATTGGCGCATCATCGAGCAATCTTCGTATGCGCCGGACATCCGGAAAGTGAGATAAACCATGCAAGGAAAGCAGGTCATCCTCGACGCGCTGAACGCGCTGCTGGTCTACGAACTGGCGGCACGCGACCAGTACTTCATCCACTCGCGCATGCTCGACGAATGGGGCTTCGGCAAGGCCGCCGCACGTATCGCGCACGAGATGGATGACGAAACCGGCCACGCAGACGCACTGATACGCCGCATCCTGATGCTGAGCGGTACGCCCGACATGAAGCCCGCCCCGCTCAACGTCGGACACGACGTCGTCAGCATTTTCGAGAACGATCTGGCAGTGGAGATTTCGGTCGTGAAGCATCTGCGCGAAGTGATGGCGCTGACCGAGAAGGAGCAGGACTACGTCACCCGTGATCTGCTGCTGCCGATGCTGAAGGACACCGAAGAGGACCACGCGCACTGGCTGGAACAGCAGCTGCGCCTGATCAAGCTGATGGGCGAACAGAACTACCTGCAGAGCGCTGCGGGCTGAACGCCGACGGTGGCGATGGCTGGGGAGCGAGCTCCGCCATCGCCGCACGATGCGATGCCTCGGCACGTGCGATGACGGCGAGGACCTCGCGCGCGACGAATGCCGGCGCGACGGACTCGCACAATCAACAACAAGGGAATTTAGTGGGGTGGCTGATGGGACTCGAACCCACGACAACTGGAATCACAATCCAGGACTCTACCAACTGAGCTACAGCCACCACTGGAACGGATGCCAAACGGCAACCGCTTTGAAACTCTCTCAGGCCTTTGCTGGCCTGCCCGGCAGGAATCGAACCCGCAACCTACGGCTTAGAAGGCCGTTGCTCTATCCAGTTGAGCTACGGGCAGGTACTAAGAACGGTGTTGCGGACCGATTATGGTCGGGGTGGAGGGATTCGAACCCCCGACATCTTGCTCCCAAAGCAAGCGCGCTACCGGGCTGCGCTACACCCCGAGAGGCCGAGATATTACCGGCCGACCGGGGTGCGGTCAATGCCTGCAGAGCGTCTCAGCGAAATTTCTTCAAAGAAATTCGCCGGACGCCCCGCAGTACATCAGCCCTGCTCGCCGTTTGCGTCCGGCGCAGCCAGCAGTGCCTTCATCGACAGGCGGATGCGGCCCTTCTCGTCGGTCTCCAGCACCTTCACCTTCACCTGCTGACCTTCCTTCAGGTGATCGGCGACGTTGGCGATGCGCTCGTTGGCGATCTGCGAAATGTGCAGCAGACCGTCCTTGCCCGGCAGCACACTGACGATGGCGCCGAAGTCCAGCAGACGCAGCACCGTGCCGTCATAGACCTTGCCCACTTCCACTTCGGCCGTGATCGCCTCGATGCGGCGCTTGGCGTGCTCGGCGGCCTCCGAATTCACCGATGCGATGGTGATGGTGCCGTCGTCACCGATGTCGATCGTGGCGCCGGTCTCTTCGGTCAGCGCGCGGATCACTGCACCACCCTTGCCGATCACGTCGCGGATCTTTTCCGGATTGATCTTCATCGTCAGCAGACGCGGTGCGTAGGTCGACACGCCTTCACGGGCGCCCGACATCGACTGCTGCATGATGCCGAGAATGTGCTTGCGCGCTTCGTGGGCCTGGGCCAGCGCGACCTGCATGATTTCCTTGGTGATGCCCTGGATCTTGATGTCCATCTGCAGCGCGGTGATGCCGCTGTCAGTACCGGCCACCTTGAAGTCCATGTCGCCGAGGTGATCTTCGTCGCCGAGGATGTCGGTCAGCACGGCAAAACGGTTGCCGTCCTTGATCAGACCCATCGCGATGCCGGCGACATGCGCCTTCAGCGGCACGCCGGCGTCCATCAGTGCGAGCGAACCGCCGCACACCGAAGCCATCGACGACGAACCGTTCGATTCGGTGATTTCCGACACCACGCGCATCGAGTAGCTGAACTCTTCCGGCGACGGCAGCACGGCGAGCAGCGCGCGCTTGGCCAGACGGCCGTGCCCGATCTCGCGGCGCTTCGGTGCGCCGAAGCGGCCGGTTTCACCGGTGGCGAACGGCGGCATGTTGTAGTGAAGCATGAAGCGGTCACGATACTCGCCGCCGAGCGCGTCGATGATCTGCTCGTCACGACCGGTGCCCAGCGTGGCGATGACCAGCGCCTGCGTCTCGCCGCGCGTGAACAGCGCGGAACCGTGGGTGCGCGGCATCACGCTGTTGCGGATTGCGATCGGGCGCACGGTGCGCGTATCGCGACCGTCGATGCGCGGCTCACCGTTCAGGATGCGGCTGCGAACGATGCGCGCTTCCATGTCGAAGAAGTAGTTCTTGATCGTGTTCACGTCGGGCGCCGTCGCAGCGTCGGCAGTCAGCGCAGCGATCACTTCGTCGCGCAGGGCGTTCACGCTCTGGCTGCGCACCTGCTTCTGCGTAATGCGGTAGGCATCCTGCAGCTTGGCTTCGGCCAGCTCGGAAATGCGGCTCCACAGCGCTTCGTCGCGGGCCGGCGCCTGCCAATCCCACTCCGGCTTGCCGGCGACTTCGACCAGTTCATTGATCGCGTTGATCGCGGCCTGCATCTGCTCATGGCCGTAGACCACGGCGCCCAGCATGACTTCTTCCGACAGTTCCATCGCTTCCGACTCGACCATCAGCACGGCCGCTTCGGTACCGGCGACGACCAGGTTCAGCTTGCTGTCCTTCAGCTGCGACGCGGTCGGGTTCACGATGTACTGACCATCGATATAGCCCACGCGGGCGGCGCCGATCGGGCCGCTGAACGGGATGCCGGAGATCGCCAGTGCGGCGGATGCACCGATCATGGCCGGGATGTCGGCATCGACCTCCGGGTTCAGCGACAGCACCTGCACGATGACCTGGACTTCATTGTAGAAGCCTTCCGGAAACAGCGGGCGGATCGGGCGATCGATCAGACGCGAGGTCAGCGTTTCCTTTTCGGTCGGACGGCCTTCGCGCTTGAAGAAACCGCCGGGGATGCGGCCGGCGGCGTAGAACTTTTCTGCGTAATCAACGGTGAGCGGGAAGAAATCCTGGCCGGCCTTTGCCGACTTCTGGGCCACGACGGTCGCCAGCACGACGGTTTCTTCGACGTTTACGATGACGGCGCCGCTCGATTGACGCGCGATCTCGCCGGTTTCCAGCACCACTTTCTGGGTGCCGAACATGAATTCCTTGCGGGTAGCGTTAAGCAAGTCGATTCCTTTCGATTCGATGAGTGACGGGCATCGTCCGCCCGCCAGAAAAAACAAACCGGCGGAGCCGCCAAGGACTCACGCCGGTATGTGGTGTCAAGCCTCAGGAGGCCTGGACATTGCCTGCGGATGCAATTACTTGCGCAGTCCGAGGCGGCCGATCAGCGAACGATAGCTGTCGGCGTTGGTGCGCTTCAGGTAGTCGAGCAGCTTGCGACGCTGGCTCACCATCTTGAGCAGACCACGACGCGAGTGGTGGTCCTTGACGTGTTCCTTGAAGTGACCGGTCAGGTCGTTGATGCGTGCGGTCAGCAGGGCGACTTGAACTTCGGGCGACCCCGTATCGCCGGCCGCGCGCTGGAAGTCGGCCACGATGCGGGCTTTATCGGCGGAAACGATAGCCATTGATCTAAACTCTCTCGTTTGGAAAACCCAAAATTATACGCCACAGTTGCGCAATCTCAAGCCTATTTCAAGGCTTTTGCGCACTTTCCTGCGGCAACAGGCGCTTCACCCGCAAGCGGGCGCCGCGTACGACGACCAGACCGAGAAAAACCGGTCCGGCATAGGCGCGCAATACGCCCTCCTCTTCCAGCACCGTGTCGGCGTCGACTGCTGACAGCGGCACCGACTGGCCGTTGATCAGGCGCTGCGCATCCGCGTCGGCAATCCGGCAGAGCGGCATGTCCTGCAACAGGATGTCGGCGGGATTCAGCAGCGATGGACGCGCCTCTTCATCGAGCGCGGCAATCTGCTCGAGCGTCACCGCACGATCGAGTCGCAAGGGTCCGGTGCGCGTGCGGCGCAGACCGGTCAGGTGCGCACCACAGCCCAGCATCGTACCGATGTCTTCGGCCAGTGTGCGGATGTAGGTGCCTTTGCTGCACAGCACGCGCATCGAGAACGAGGGCAGCGCGACATCCAGCACTTCGATCTCGTGTATGCGCACATGGCGGACCGCGCGCTCGATGGTTTCGCCGGCACGGGCATATTCATACAGCGGCTTGCCGGCATGCTTGAGCGCCGAGTGCATCGGCGGAATCTGCTCGATGTCGCCGGTATGCGCATCAATGGCGCGCCGCAGCGCCGCCTCATCGATTGCGACCTCGCGGGTTTCGAGCGCCTCGCCCTCGACATCGCCGGTCGTCGTGCGGATGCCGAGCCGCACCTGCGCGACATACTCCTTGTCGGCATCCAGCATCAGCCCGGCAAAGCGGGTCGACTCGCCGAAGCAGACCGGCAGCAGGCCACTGGCCAGAGGATCGAGCGTGCCGGTGTGTCCGGCGCGGGCGGCCTGAAACAGACGACGCGCCTTCTGCAGCGCGTCGTTCGAACTGAGACCTATGGGCTTGTCGAGCAACAGCACACCGTTGATCGCCTTCCAGCGCGAGCGTGGCTGCAACTCAGTCCTCGCCGGTGGAGGGGCTGGAATGCAGGGCCTTGTCGATCAGGCGGGACAGCTGGTCGGCACGCTCCATCGTCTGGTCGTGCACGAAGTGCAGCTGTGGCGTGGTGTGTATGCGCACGCGGCGACCGATCTCGCGGCGCAGGAAGCCGGACGCGCGCACCAGACCTTCATGTATCAGCTTCTGCGCATCGCCCTCGGCCAGCGTGCTGTAGTAGATCTTGGCGTGCGCATAGTCCGGCGTCAGCTCGACCGCGGTCAGCGACACCATGCCGACGCGCGGGTCCTTCAGTTCGGTGGCGATCAGCTTCGCGAGTTCGCGGCGGATCGCCTCCGATACACGGTCACTGCGGGAGTAACGTTCGCTCATCGAGTATGCACGTCAGGCTCAGGCGAGCTTGCGGGCGATTTCCTGGATTTCGAAGACCTCGAGCTGGTCGCCTTCTTCGATCTCGTTGTAACCGCGCAGCGACAGACCGCACTCGTAACCTTCCTTGACTTCCTTGACGTCGTCCTTGAAGCGCTTGAGCGAATCGAGCTCGCCGGTCCACACCACCACGTTGTTGCGCAGCAGGCGGGCGCTGGCGCCACGCCTGACCAGACCCGAAAGCACCATACAACCGGCAATCGTGCCGATCTTGGTGCCACGGAACACCTGGCGGATTTCCACCGTACCGAGGACGTGCTCGCGCTTTTCCGGCGCCAGCATGCCCGACAGCGCAGCCTTCACCTCATCGACCGCTTCGTAGATGATGGTGTAGTAACGCAGATCGACACCGAAGTTCTCGGCCAGCTTGCGCGCACCAACGTCGGCGCGGACGTTGAAGCCGATGATGACGCCCTTGGAAGCCTGCGCCAGGTTCACGTCGGTTTCCGAGATAGCACCGACCGCAGCGTGGATCACCTGCACGCGCACTTCGTCGGTGGACAGCTTCATCAGCGACTGGACCAGTGCTTCCTGAGAACCCTGAACGTCGGCCTTGATGATGAGCGGCAGCACGCGGACTTCGCCCTCGCCCATCTGCTCGAACATCGATTCCAGCTTGGCGGCCTGCTGCTTGGCCAGCTTCACGTCGCGGAACTTGCCCTGACGGAACAGCGCGATCTCGCGCGCCTTGCGTTCGTCGGCCAGCACCATCGCCTCATCGCCGGCAGCCGGCACATCGGACAGACCCTGAATTTCCACCGGGATGGACGGACCCGCTTCGGTGATCGCCTTGCCGGACTCGTCCAGCATGGCGCGCACACGGCCGAACACCTGACCGCACAGCAGGATGTCGCCGCGCTTCAGCGTACCCGACTGCACCAGCACCGACGCGACCGGGCCCTTGCCCTTGTCGAGACGCGCTTCGATCACCAGACCGCGGGCGGGGGCTTCCTTCGGCGCTTTCAGTTCAAGCACTTCAGCCTGCAGCAGGACGTTCTCGAGCAGTTCATCGATGCCCGTACCCTTCTTCGCCGACACCGGGATGAAGGGCGAGTCGCCACCGTACTCTTCGGGCACCACACCTTCGGCAACCAGTTCCTGCTTGACGCGGTCCGGGTTGGCTTCCGGTTTGTCGATCTTGTTGATCGCCACGACCATCGGCACGCCGGCCGCCTTCGCGTGGTGAATGGCTTCACGCGTCTGCGGCATTACGCCGTCGTCCGCCGCTACCACCAGGATGACCAGGTCGGTCGCCTTCGCGCCGCGGGCACGCATGGCCGTGAAGGCCTCGTGACCCGGGGTGTCGAGGAAGGTGATCATGCCGCGCGGCGTATCGACGTGATAGGCGCCGATGTGCTGCGTGATGCCACCCGCTTCGCCAGCGGCCACACGGGCACGACGGATGTAGTCGAGCAGCGAGGTCTTGCCGTGATCGACGTGACCCATGACGGTGACGACCGGTGCACGCGGCAGCAACTCGACATCCTTGTGCTCATCGTCGGCCTCGCCGAGGAAAGCTTCCGGATCGTCCAGCTTGGCGGGCTTGGCAACGTGGCCCATTTCCTCGACCAGGATCATTGCGGTTTCCTGGTCCAGCACCTGGTTGATGGTGACCATCTGACCAAGCTTCATCAGCACCTTGATCAGTTCGGTCGCCTTGATCGCCATCTTGTGTGCGAGGTCGGCGACGGAAATCGTTTCCGGCACCAGCACCTCGCGCACGACGGCCTCGATCGGCGCCTGCTGCTGGCCCTGATCGTGGTCGCGATGGTTGCGGCCCTTCGGGCCACCACGCCAGCCGCCGGTACCGGCGTCGCCACGCGTCTTGATCTGACGGCGTTTGGCGGCATCGTCCTTCCAGTTCGAACCCGGCTTTGCCTTGGCTGCGGCGGGCGCAGCCGGTTTGGCCTTGGCTGCCTTGTCGTCGGGCTTGGCCGGCTTGTGCAGCGTACCGGCAGGCGCCCTGGCCGCCGCAGCCTTGGCCTCTTCTTCGGCTTTCGCCTTCGCTTCGGCCTCAGCCTGCGCACGCGCCAGGCGGGCTTCAGTCTCCTGCCGCATGCGGATTTCGCGTTCCTGCTTTTCCTTCAGCTCGCGCGCCTGGTGGGCGAGAAGCTCCGAATGCCGCTTGGCTTCGCGCTCGCGCGCCGTCATCGGGCGCGGTTCCGCCGGGACAGCCACCTCACTCACCGCTTCCGGCGCGCTTTCAGCCACCGGTTCAGGCGTGATCACCGGAGCGGGTTCCGGCTCGGGTTCCGGCTCAGGTTCCGGCTCGGGTTCCGGCGCGACCTCGAGCACCGGTTCCGGCACCACCGGTGTCGGCTCCGGCTCGGGTGCAAACGTCGTTTCTTCCGCCACGACGTCGACCGCAGCCTCTTCGGAAGCCGCAGCCTGCGCAGCCTCCTCGGCCAGCAGCTCCGCCGGGTCGCGCTTGACCAGCACGCGCTTCTTGCGCACTTCGACCTGCACGGTACGCGCCTGACCCGACGAATTGGTCGCCTTGATCTCGGTCGTCTGACGACGGGTGAGCGTGATCTTGGTCTTTCCCGCCGTATCGCCGTGCTGACGCCGCAAGTAGTCGAGCAGGCGCGTCTTGTCCTGCTCGGTCAGCGAATCGCCTTCGCTCTTCTTGTCCACACCGGCCTGCTTCAGCTGCTCAAGCAGCGCGGCCGCGGGGATTTTCAGCTCGGTCGCAAACTGGGAAACACTCATCAACGCCATACCGTCCTCAATTATTCAAACCAGTGCGCGCGCGCAGTGGTGATCAGCGATGTCGCGCGCGCAGCATCGATGCCGGCGATCTCGACCAGTTCATCAACAGCGAGATCGGCCAGATCATCGCGCGTGCGCACGTTGGCGCGCGCCAGCTGCGCGGCCAGCTGCTTGTCCATGCCGTCCAGCGCCAGCAGGGCGTCATCGACCTGCTCCAGCTGTTCCTCGTCGACGATGGCTTCGGTCAGCAGCACGTTGCGTGCGCGGGTACGCAGCTCGTTCACCGTGTCCTCGTCGAATGCTTCGATCTCGAGCATTTCGGCCAGCGGAACGTAAGCCACTTCTTCCAGCGTAGAGAAGCCTTCCTCGATCAGGATGTCCGCCACTTCCTCGTCCACGTCCAGCTTGGCCATGAACAGCAGGCGGATGGCGGCGTTCTCCGCGTCCGACTTGGCGGCCGACTGCTCGACCGTCATCAGGTTGATCTTCCAGCCGGTCAGCTCGGACGCGAGCCGCACGTTCTGGCCGCTGCGGCCGATGGCGATCGCGAGGTTGTCCTCGCTGACCACGACGTCCATGCTGTGCGCGTCCTCGTCCACGACGATGGAGGCGACCTCGGCCGGTGCCAGCGCACCGATCACGAACTGTGCCGGATCCGGCGACCACAGAATGATATCGACGCGCTCGCCACCCAGCTCGTTGGTCACCGCCTGCACGCGCGAACCGCGCATGCCGATGCAGGTGCCCTGCGGATCGACACGCGGATCGTTGGACTTGACGGCGATCTTGGCGCGGATACCCGGGTCGCGGGCAGCACCCTTGATCTCGATGAGGCCGTCCTCGATTTCCGGCACTTCGAGTTCGAACAGCTTCATGATGAACTCGGGCGCCGTACGCGACAGGATGATCTGCGGGCCGCGCGCCTGACGATCGACACGGAGCAGCACCGCCTTGACGCGGTCGCCGACACGCAGGTTCTCGCGGGCGATGATGTGCTCGCGCGGCAGCAGCGCTTCCAGACGACCGACCTCGACGATGGCGTTGCCGCGCTCGATGCGCTTGATCGTGCCGGTGACCAGATGGTCCTTGCGCTCGAGGAAATCGTTGAGGATCTGTTCGCGCTCGGCGTCACGGATGCGCTGCAGGATGACCTGCTTGGCGGCCTGCGCACCGATGCGGCCGAAATCGACCGGCTCCAGGGCCTCTTCGATGTAGTCATCGACCTGGATGTCGGCGATCTGCTCGCGGGCGTCGATCAGGCCGATCTCGGCTTCGTCGTTCTCGACCAGTTCGTCCGGCAGCACATGCCAGCGACGGAAGGCTTCATACTCGCCGGTTTCGCGGTCGATCGACACGCGCACATCGGCGTCGTCATGGGTACGCTTCTTGGTGGCCGAGGCCAGCGCGGTTTCGAGAGCGCCGAAAACCACTTCGCGGGACACATTCTTTTCGCGTGCCAGTGCATCCACCAGCAACAGAATCTCGCGACTCATCGTTTCAACTCCTGCTTGCGTTCAAAGTCCGGCACCAGGCGGGCACGTTCGATCTGCGACAGTTCGAACTCGTGGGCTTCGCCCTTGATCTCGAGGGTGAGCCGATCATCGGCCACGCCGGCCAGTCGACCGGTGAAATTGCGTTGATTACCCACCGGCACACGCAGGCGCAACTGAGCCTCCTGCCCGGTGAAGCGCACGAAATCGGCGGTCTTGCGCAGCGGGCGATCGAGCCCGGGGGAGGAGACCTCGAGACGGTCGTAATCGACGTTTTCAACCATGAACAGGCGCGTCAGATGGTTGCTTACCGTCACGCAGTCATCCACCGTGATGCCCTTCTCGGTGTCGATGAAGACACGCAGCAGACGGCCTCTCGGCGAGGTTTCAAGATCGACGAATTCATAGCCGAGCCCGGTTACCGCCTGCTCGATCAGTTCCGCAACACTCATCCCAGCAACACACTTCCGGATGTACAAATAAAAAATGGGCTGACCGCCCATCGAAAAACGCCAGCTCGGCCAGCGCAACAAGCCAGCGAGTGTAACAGAGCCCGCCCATCCCCTCAAGCCGCAAGGATGGACGACTCCGCCCAACGGTGGTATGTCATCAGACCTCGCCGCTGCCTGCGGCAGGCTTGGCCGACGGGCGGCGGCGGCGGCGCGGCGCGCGCTTGCGCTGCGGAGCATCGCCCTCCCCACCCTGCGGCGACGGCGCGCCCTGCTGCAGCGCAGCGCGGTTTCCGCCCTCGCCCGCCTCGCGCGGCTTGCGCGGACCGCGGCGGCGGCCACGCTTCGGCGATGCCGGCGCGTCACCGTCTGCCGGCGGCCTGGCATCAGCCGCCGGTCCCTTGCGCTGCTTGCCCTTGGCAGGCACCACCGACAGCAGCTTCTCGACCTGTTCCGCCTTGAGCTCCTCCGACTTGCCGCGCGCCAGACGTCGCGGCAACTCGAACGGGCCGTAGCGCACGCGCATCAGGCGGCTCACGGTCAGACCGATCGCCTCGAACATGCGACGCACCTCGCGGTTGCGGCCTTCGGACAGCGTGACGCGGTACCAATGGTTCGAGCCCTCGCCGCCACCGTCGGCCAGCGAGTTGAACTTGGCGATGCCATCCTCGAGCTCGATGCCGTCGGTCAGCTTCTTCGCCTGCTCCGGCGTCAGCTCGCCGATCAACCGCACCGCGTATTCGCGCTCGAGCTCATAGCTCGGGTGCATCAGCTTGTTGGCCAGTTCGCCGCTGGTGGTGAACACCAGCAGGCCCGAGGTGTTGAAATCGAGACGACCGACCGCGATCCAGCGGCCGCCGCCCACCTTGGGCAGCTTGTCGAACACGGACGGCCGGCCTTCCGGGTCGTCGCGCGACACGATTTCGCCTTCCGGCTTGTGATAGATGAGCACGCGCGGGGCACGCTGGGCAAAGTGGATGTGGATCAGCTTGCCATTGACGCGGACCTTGTCCTCCGGCCCGACCCGCTGGCCGACGTGCGCCGGCAGCGAATTGACGCTGATGCGACCGGCGACGATCCAGTCTTCCAGTTCGCGGCGCGAACCGAGGCCCATGTCGGCCAGCATCTTGTGCAGTTTCTGCGGCTCGTTGAACACCACCGGGCCGCGCCGCTTGTTCTTGCTGTCCTGCGAGCGGTAATTGGCCACGTTGCCATTGACCTCGCCACCGCCGCCCGGTCTGCGTCTACCTTGCATCATTGAATTCCATCACCTTCTGTAGTTCGGCCAATGGCGGCAGCTCAGCGAGCGTGCGCAGGCCCAGATCGTCGAGAAAACGTCGTGTCGTTGCATACAGCGCCGGCCGGCCGGGGACTTCGCGGTAACCCACGCTGTCTATCCAGCCGCGCCCTTCGAGCGCCTTGATGATGCCCGGCGACACCGCCACACCGCGGATGTCCTCGATGTCGCCGCGCGTCACCGGCTGGCGGTACGCAATGATCGCCAGCGTTTCCAGCACCGCTCTGGAATACTTCGCGGGCTTTTCGTTTTTCAGTCTATCCAGGTAGGGCTGGACGTCCGCTGTGGTGCGGAAACGCCAGCCGGACGACACCTGGACCAGTTCGATGCCCCGCCCCGCCCAGTCCTCGCGCAACTCGTCGAGCAGACGACGGATCAGCGCGTGGTCGAGCTCCTGTTCGAACAGCTTGCGCAGTTCGCCGGTGCTCATCGCGTCCTGGCTGGCGAGCAGCGCGGCTTCGAGTACGCGCTTGACCTCAGACGGGCTCGGCGACTGCGGCTGTTCGGGCAGTTCGGACATAAATCGGCGCAAAGGCTTCGAGCTGAAGCAGTTCAATCAGGTTCTCGCGGGCCAGTTCGAGCACCGCGAGAAAATTCACCACCATCTGGGCGGCCGGCGCGCCAACCTCGAACAATTGGTCGAAGCGCAGGTCGCCTTCTTCGTGCAGCCGGCGCAGGATTCCGGACATGAACTCACGCACCGACAGCGCCTCGCGCGTCACCTTGTGATGGCGAGTCATGTCGGCACGGCGCATCAGCGCCAGCCAGGCCAGTTGCAGATCGGTCGCACTGACGTTCGGCTGGATCTCGACCAGCCGCTCGGCCACCTGCACGCCCACCCACTCGTGCTCGCGCTGGATGCGTGGAATCGCGTCCAGTGCCAGCGCGGCCGCCTTCATCTGTTCGTACTCGATCAACCGGCGCACCAGTTCCGCACGCGGGTCCTCGCCCTCGTCGGCGGCTTCGCGCGGCGGCCGCGGCAGCAGCATGCGAGACTTGATCTCGAGCAGCATGGCGGCCATCAACAGGTATTCCGCCGCCAGTTCCAGGCGCTGCGAGCGCATCGCCTCGACGTAGACGAGGTATTGCGCGGTCAGCGGCGCCATAGGAATGTCGAGAATATCGACGTTGGCCTTGCGTATCAGGTAGAGCAGCAGATCGAGCGGCCCCTGGAACGCGTCCAGGAACACTTCGAGCGCGTCGGGCGGAATGTACAGGTCGAGCGGAAGTTTTTCCAGCGCCTCGCCGTACAGGCGCGCCGGTGGCGCGGCCTTTTCGGCCGGCACCGATTCAGCGATGAGCGCCTCGCCGGACATCAGGCGTAGTTCAGACCCATGGCCTCGCGCACATCGCGCATCGTTTCCGACGCCAGCTTGCGCGCCCGTTCGCAGCCATCGGCGACGATGTTGCGCAACAGCATCGGATCCTCCTCATATTGCTTCGCCCGCTCGTGGATCGGTGCCTGTTCCTTCAGCACCGCGTCGATCACCGGCTGCTTGCACTCCAGGCAGCCGATGCCGGCCGAGCGGCAACCTTCCTGTACCCACTGCTTGACCGAGTCGTCCGAGTAGATCAAGTGGAACTGCCACACCGGGCAGCGGTCCGGATCGCCCGGATCGGTACGGCGCACGCGCTGGGTGTCGGTCATCATGCCGCGGATCTTCTTGGTGACGACCTCGGGTTCCTCGCGCAGCATCAGCGTGTTGTTGTAGGACTTGGACATCTTCTGACCGTCCAGACCCGGCATGCGCGCCGCCTCGGTCAGCAGCGCACCCGGCTCGGCGAGAATCATCTTGCCACCACCCTCAAGGTAACCGTACAGACGTTCGCGGTCACCCAGGCTCAGGCTCTGCGCCTCTTCGAGCAGCGCCTTGCCCTGCGCCAGCGCGTCCTCCTTGCCTTCCTGCTGGTACAGGCGACGCAATTCCTCGTACAGCTTGCCGCGCTTGCCGCCCAGCTTCTTCACCGCCTCGCGCGCCTTGTCCTCGAAGCCCGGCTCGCGTCCGTACAGGTGATTGAAGCGACGAGCCACTTCGCGCGTCAGTTCGACGTGCGGTACCTGATCCTCGCCCACCGGCACCAGATTGGCGCGATAGATCAGGATGTCGGCCGACTGCAGCAGCGGGTAGCCGAGGAAGCCGTAGGTCGCCAGATCCTTGTCGGCCAGCTTTTCCTGCTGGTCCTTGTAAGTCGGCACCCGCTCAAGCCAGCCGAGCGGGCACATCATCGACAGCAGCAGGTGCAATTCGGCGTGCTCCGGCACCCGCGACTGGATGAACAGCGTCGCCTGGTTGGGATCGACACCAGCGGCCAGCCAGTCGATCAGCATGTCCCACACGCTGCGCTCGATCACCTGGGTGTCTTCGTAATTGGTGGTCAGCGCGTGCCAGTCGGCGACGAAGAACAGACAGGGGTACTCGTGCTGCAGCTTGACCCAGTTCTTCAGCACGCCGTGGTAATGACCAAGATGCAGGCGACCGGTGGGGCGCATGCCGGAAAGAACGCGTTCTGCGTACATGTTATCGATTCATCCGGTTCAGAAAAGCAGGGACATCAGCAGCGCGTTCGCCAGCACGAGCAGCGGACGCAGGATGTCGTCGAGTACGTGCGACACCAGCAGCGCGATCAGGATGAACATGCCGTAAGGCTCGATGCGCGCGAACACCATGGACGGCCCGCGCGGCAGCAGGCTCACCATGATGCGTCCGCCGTCGAGCGGCGGTATGGGCAGAAGGTTCAGCACCATCAGCACCAGATTGATCAGTATGCCGGCCTTGGCCATCAGCAGCAGCGGCTCGGCGAAGTAGTGACCGGGCATGCCGAGCGCCAGCTTCATTGCCAGCCCCCAGCCGAGTGCCATCACCAGATTGGCGGCCGGACCGGCTGCCGCAACCCAGAACATGTCCTGCTTCGGGCGACGCAGCCGCGAAAAGTCGACCGGCACCGGCTTGGCCCAGCCGAACAGCAGCCCCTCGTGACCCGCCATCGAGCCGACGAAGTACATGACCAGCGGCACCAGTATCGTGCCGACCGGATCGATGTGCTTCAAGGGGTTGGCGGTGATCCGGCCGGCCAGATGCGCGGTCGGGTCCCCCTTCATCAGTGCGGCGTATCCGTGGGCCGCCTCGTGCAGCGTAATGGCAAGCACGACCGGCAGAACGATGACCGCCAAGCGTGCAATGCTTTCGTCCATAGGCGGGCGGATGCTAGCAGAACGCGGCCGGCACGTCAGTCCAGGCCGAAGCGCGCGACGTCGCCCGCGCCGGCGCGTACCAGTTCGGGCGTGCCCGACGACAGGTCGATCACCGAGGTAGGTTGCGTGCCGCAGTGACCGGCGTCGATCACCAGATCGAGCTCGTGCTGAAGGCGCTCGCGGATGTCTTCGGCGTCAGTCAGCGGCAGATCTTCGCCGGGCAGCAAAAGGGTCGAGCCGAGCAGCGGTTCGCCCAGCGCCTCCAGCAATGCCGACACGACCGGATGGTCCGGCACCCGCAGGCCGATGGTCTTGCGCTTCGGATGCAGGATGCGCCGCGGCAGCTCGCGCGTCGCCTCGAGAATGAAGGTGTAGGGCCCCGGTGTCGCGCTCTTGAGCAGCCGGAACTGCGCGTTATCGACCTTCGCCAGATTGGCGATTTCAGACAGGTCGCGGCACATCATCGTGAAATGATGATGCACATCCACGTCGCGGATGCGGCGGATGCGCTCGAGCACGCGTGCGTCACCCATATGGCCCACCAGCGACCAGGCGCAGTCGGTCGGAATGGCCGCCAGTCCGCCATCACGGAGGATGTCGGCAGCGTGTCGTATCAGGCGGGGTTGCGGATTGTCGGGATGTACGGTGAAAAGCTGTGCCACGTGGATGTATTCGTCAGAGGGTGTGGAAAAGCGGCGTCAGGCTGGACAGGCGACACGCGAGCCGAGCTCGGGCGCATGCCACACCGGTTCGACACCGGCCGGCAGATGAGCGCCTCGTCCGAGGTCGATCGGACTTTCGTCCGGCGCATGGAAGTCGGACGCGCGCGAGGCGTAAAAACCGAAATCGCGGGCCAGCCGGGCGAAATGTCTGACCTCAGCCTCGCCGTGCGAGCCGGACACCACTTCGATGGCCTGTCCGCCGGCATCACGGAAGTCGCCCAGCAGGCGCAGCAACTGATCGCCGGAGATGCGATAGCGGCCCGGATGGGCGACCACGGCGACGCCGCCGGCGCCGCGTATCCACGCCACCGCCTGCTCCAGCGCCGTCCATTGGTGTTCGATGTAGCCGGG
>JAVEVQ010000102.1:0-7898 GCA_034004945.1 Methyloversatilis sp.
TAGCGCACGGTGGCTGACCAGTCGCTGCGCGGAATGCGCCAGGTGAGCGCCGCGGCGGGCGACAGCCTGACGAAGCGGATGTCCGGCGACTGTCCCGCCGCGATCATGTTGGTGCGCGTCTGGCCCTGAGCGCTGACGTGGTAGCGGTCCAGCCGCGCACCCGGCGTGAAGGTGAAGGCGCCGAGCGTGAACGCGTTCTCGACAATGAGGGCATCCGACACCTTGTCGCCCGGTGGTTGTGCCTCGTTGAAGCCGTTCGGGTAGACCTGCTGGTTGGTCAGCGCGCGCGAGGTAACGCGCGAAATGTCGCGGCTGTTGCGTATGCCCTGGTAGCCGATGCTGAGCACGCCCTGCAGATCGCCGATCGCGTAGCGCGTGTCGTTGAACAGCTCGGTGGTCCAGATCGCGTAGCGCCAGGCGTCGTTGCAGCGGTCGATGCGGAAAGCCGCCGGAAGGGCGGGGGACGGCGACACGCAGATGCGGCTCTGGGTGATGCGATGGACGTCGTCGAGATCGGTCGTTTCGTAGGCGAGGGTGCCGCGCAGCGCGATCCATGAGTCGGCCGGCGTGTAGTTCAGGCGCAGATGGGTGGTGGTGTCCTCGATGCTGCGCTCGACCACGCCGAACTGGCCCGCACTGACGGCGGTCGCATCATAGGGTGCGCGCTCGGGGCCGCCGATGTAACGGGTCTGGCTCAGCTCCAGCGTCAGATCGTCGCGGGCATAGAAGGTGGCCTTGAAGAAGCGGCTTTCCGAGTGGGTGGCGGTCAGGTCGAGCCGGCTGCGGTCGGGCAGGCGGATGTCGTCGGAGTCGCGCCGGGCGATCGAGGCGACCAGATCGAGGTAGCCGTTCGGGCGCCCGTACACCGTGACCATGCGCAGCCGTTCATTGCTGTTCGCGTTGTAGCCGTATTTCAGCTGGCTGCCGAAGCGCTCGCCGGGGCGCAGGTAGTCGGCGGCCGACCGGGTGGTGGCCGAGATGGTGCCGCCGAGCGCACCGGAACCCGATTTCAGCGACGGCCCGCGCTCGATCTCGATGGCTTTCAGCAGTTCGGGCTCGATGAACACGCCGCTGCCGAAGCGGTACTTCTCGAAGCCCTTCACTGCGCCGTCGATCTTGAACAGCACGTCTTCGTTGTCGGAGAAGCCGCGCAGATTGAATTTCATGCCGCTGGCGCGCGGGCCACCGTCGACGGCTACGCCCGGCACGTCCTTCAGCAGGTCGAATATCGTGCCCGCCTGGCGGCGTTCGATCGCCTCGGGACCGATGGTTGTCACCGGGCGATCCGGCGTCAGTTCGACCGCGGGCGGACGGATTTCCTCGCGGGTGTCGCGCACCTGGATCTCCGGCAGCGTGACGATCTCTTCATCGGTGGTTGCAGCGTCCTGTGCGTTGCAGGCGAGCGGCCACATCAGCGCCAGCAGCAGTTGCAGGCGCACGGGCGTTCTGTGTTTCAAGATGTCGTGACGGTCGGGATGGGCGAACGCACGCGGGCGGCACCCGTGAGGGCACCGCCCGCGTGCGGCGAAACGGACTCAGTGCTGACGCATGCGCCGGCGGGCGACCAGCGTGATCACCGCCATGCCGCCGAGCAGCAGCGCGGCGGTCTGCGGTTCCGGCACCGGTGCGGCCACCAGCTGGTCGACCTGGAAGGCGAGCGACTGTGCGTGGTTGTCGGTGGCGAAGGTGATGCGGAAGCTGTCTACCGGCACCGTGACGCCGAGGCTGGCCAGGTTCCAGGTGAAGGTGAGGTGGTTGGGGTTGTTCGGGTCGGAGGCGACGAACTCACCGGTGAAGAAATCGGTGTAGCCCAGGTTCTCGCTCGCCTGCGCGCTGGAGAGCAGGAACTGCTCGCCGCCGTTGAAGCTGAGGCGCGGCAGGTTGTTCTCCGCCAGCACGCCGTAGATGCCGTTGCTGCCGGTGCTCACGTTGATATAGGTCTGGAACACGATGCTGCCGAGGCTTTCGACCGCATCGCTGACCACCATTTCGAAGGTCGATCCGTTGCCGCCGACCTGGTACAGACCGGAGGAGGCCGGGAAAGCGC
Organism: Methyloversatilis sp.; assembly: GCA_034004945.1. Lineage (GTDB taxonomy): Bacteria > Pseudomonadota > Gammaproteobacteria > Burkholderiales > Rhodocyclaceae > Methyloversatilis. The sequence goes on from JAVEVQ010000102.1 coordinate 2,048, forward strand.
CGCCAGAGGTGCGCCGCAGTATGGCGCCGCCGCCGGTTCCGGTGTTCGAAGCGATGCCGGCGGTCAGCTGTGCGGCGGTGATGCGGGCGGCGGTCAGGTTGTTGAAGCCGTCTGTCGCGACCGAACCTTCGATGTCGTCGAAGGCGCTGTGGGTGGTGCTGGCGTAGGCGGAACCGGCGAGTGCGAAGCAGGCAGCCGCAAGGAGCGGCGTCGCGAGCGGGCGCAGGCGATGATGGATCATGGGTGACCTCTCTCGATGAATGGACGATGGGGTGCGCGGCCTGCGAACAGGCCTCGCTTACAGGACGCCACATCGCGAGAGGGGCGCCGGGGGGTATGCGGGCAGGTCATGAATGCTCCATGCGTTGCATGACTGGCTGGCCGCGATACGCCGGCTGGCTGGCAGTTGGGCCGACCCGGAGGCCGACCTTGAATCAGCGTGTCATACGCGCAGGGCGTAGAACTCGACGACTTTCTGCGCTTCGAAGGCGAAGGGGGTGGCGTCACCCGGCGGCAGGTGGGCCAGGCGCAGACTCAGCGCCGACGCGTCGAAGGCGATCCACTCCGCACGCTCCAGCGCCGGCGTCTGCAGCGCATCGACCACGCTTTGCACCTTGCGGCCCTTTTCGGTCAGCGTAATGGTGTCGCCGACGCGTACGCGGATGGACGGGATGTTCACGCGCCGGCCATTGAGCAGCACGTGACGGTGACGGACCAGCTGGCGCGCTGCCGGAATGGTCGGCGCCAGACCGCCGCGGAACACGATGTTGTCGAGTCGGCGTTCAAGCAGCTCCACCAGTTTTTCGCCGGTCGGCAGCTTGGAGCGCTCGGCCTCCTTGAACACGGCGCGTAGCTGGGTTTCGGTCAGGCCGTAGTTGTAGCGCAGCTTCTGCTTTTCCATCAGCTGGGCGCCGAATTCCGACTTGCGGCGGTTCGGACGGTTGCCGTGCTGGCCCGGAGGCGCAGTGCGGTTTGCGGCCGTCTTGCGGGTGAGGCCGGGGAGGTCGGTGCCGAGTGCGCGCAGCACGCGCAGGCGGGGGCCGGTGTAGCGGGACATGGATGCTCCGGGGCAGGGGTTTCAGTGCGCGGCACGCACGGCCAGATCACCGACCGTGTGCAGCGTCCAGCGGTTGATCAGGGCGCCGCAGACTTCGCGCATCAGCGGATCAGCCCGTTCGTCGTCAGCCACCACTTCGAGATGGCGGATCACCATCTGTGCCACTTCCGGGCAGGGCCGTTCGGCGAAACGCGTCATCACGAACAGCGTGGCGGCAGCGAGCGTGCTCGGGCTGGCTTCGCCGGCGTGCTGGTGTTCCGGGGTCATCTGTGCATCCTCCGTCTGGGCGGCGCCTGGGCTCTGCATGGCGCGGGTGCCGCGGGTGCTGTGGGGGAAGGCTGGCGTGTGTCTGCGGGGATCTGCAGTGCAGACGATGGCTGGCATATGTTCTTGGATGAGAACGATTCGCATTACATCATCGGTGCATCGGGCTGTCAAGCGTCGATGCCCGACAGGCGCAAAGAAAAACGGCCACCCCGCAGGGTGGCCGTTCTCGATGCGGACAGCGCAAGCCTATTTCGCCGCCGACGGGTCGGTTACGAATCCGATGCGGGTCAGACCGAGTCGAGCGGCTTCGCTCATTACGTGCGCCACCGAGCGGTAGGGCACGTTCTGGTCCGCGCGCAGCTGGATCTCCGCATTCTTGTCCTTGGCGGCGGCTTCCTGCAGCTTGGCCTTAAGCGTGTCGTCGTCGATCTTCTCGCCAGCCCAGTACAGTTGCTCGTCGGGGCCGATGGCGATCTGGATGTTCTCAGGCGGCAGCGTGTTGGCGCTGGTCGATTCCTTGGGCAGATCGACCTTGACCGCATGCGTGAGCAGCGGAGCGGTCACCATGAAGATGATGAGCAGCACCAGCATCACGTCGATCAGCGGAATCATGTTGATTTCCGCCATCGGGCCGTCGTCGTCCTGTTCGAAACTTGCAAATGCCATGTCGGGGCCTCCGCTCAATGCGTGTTGCGCGCGGCTTCACGACCACGCTCGACCAGCGACAGTACGCGGTCGCCGGTGGCCTTCGGATCGTTCGACCCGCTGTCCTTGACGCCGGTGGACAGCATGACGAACACGTCGTGCGCGAAGCTGTTCAGTTCGGCCATGACGTTGCGCGTCGAGCGGGCGAAGAAGTTGAATGCAAGTGCTGCCGGGATGGCGGTGGCCAGACCGATGGCAGTCATGATCAGCGCTTCGCCGACCGGACCTGCCACCTTGTCCAGCGTGCCCTGGCCCGACATGCCGATGGCCAGCAGTGCGTGGTAGATGCCCCAGACGGTGCCGAGCAGACCGATGAAGGGCGCGCTGGAGGCGACCGAAGCGAGGAAGGTCTGGCCGTATTCCATGCGGCTCTTGTCGCGTTCGATCGAACGCTTCAGTGCGCGGGTCAGGAATTCGTCGGCGCTGCCGGTGGCGATCAGGCCGCGCGTGCCGGCATTGCCGCTGCGCAGGGTTTCGACGGCACTGAAGCCCTCATGCACCAGGTGGGAGAACGGATCGGTCACGCCGTGCGAACGCATGTCGCGTGCGACGTCTTCCAGCGAGGAGGCGTTCCAGAAGCGGTCGAGGAAGGTGCTGCTGGCGCTCCGCTGGCGGAAGGCCACGATGCCCTTGAGCACGATGAGGAACCAGGTGCCGATGGAGGCCAGCACCATCAGCACGAGGATGGTGGTCGCGACACCGTCTGCATTCGACAGAAAGTGCGCAAAGCCGAGGGACTCATTCATTCAAATTTCTCCTGATGGAAGCCGGAAGCAAAAGTTGGCCGCCGCGAAGTGTACGCCTGACGCGGACGGGTGCAAATCACGAGTTGAGGCCGAAGTCGATCGGTACGAATGCCTGACCGCCACTGATCGCCTCGTCACCGCGGCGCGCCGGGACGAACTTCCATTTGCGCACGGCCTCGAGTGCAGCGTCATCCAGCCGTGAGAACCCGCTGGACTTGGAAATCTCGACGTTGGTCGGCAGACCGTTCGCATCGACCGTCACGTGCAACATTACACGCCCGGCCTCACCCAGTCGCTTGGACATCGCCGGATAGGCCGGGCGCGGGTTCTGCAGGTAGGCGACATTGAACTTCGGCGGCGTGACCGGCGGCGGGGCGACCACGGGCGCAGCGGTGACCGGTGCCGGTGACGGCTCGCTGACCGGCGGCGCGTCGATCGCCACCGGTTCCGGCGGCGCCGGCGGCTGCGGTGCGACCGTGGTCGTGGCCGGCGCGTCGGCGACCGCCGCGATCTGCGGCAGGGGTTTTTCCTTCTTCACCGGTTTGACCGGCTTCACCACCGGTCTGGGCGGTTCCGGCTCGACCCGCTTCACCTCCTGCGGAGGTTCCGGTGGTGCCATCGGCAGCGGTTCAGGGGCGATCAGCGTGGCCTGCATGATCATCGGCGGCGCCTCCAGCGCCGTCGGGTTGTGCACGATCCAGAGCAGTGCCGCCGCATGCAGCAGCACCGCGCTGGCGAGCGACATGCCGCGCAGCGGAAGACCTGCCGAAGGTGTGCCTGAAAGCGCCGCGTGGCGGACGATGCGACTTGCGGGGTGCGCACGGCTGGCGCCCGGGGATTGTACGAAGGACGCTTCGGGTGGAACGAATGCGGCGCTGCTCATCGGGCCGCTCCGGCGGTGATGGGGGTCGTGAAGTCGTACATCGATCTTCGGCGTACTGTGAGTTCAGGAATGCGGTGTGCCGGTCCGCTCGGGCGCGGGCTGGGCGGATGCGGCGGCGGGGGGCGTGCGCTGATCGAGAAGGCGTGTCGCGGGAAAGGCGATCAGCAGCCACAGCGCGGCGACACTGAGCAGTGCCGACCGTGCGCTGCGCAGCAGGAGTCGGGCCGATGTGGCGGGTGCGGCGTGACGGCTGTTCATGGCGGTTGTACGGACTGCGCCCGGGCGGAACCGGCCCGTCGCGAACGGGCCGGCACGGCAGTTACGTCGGGAAACCGCCGCGTGCGTCAGCTGCCGAGTTCTCCCATTGCCGACTGCGTGTAGTTCTGCAGTCCCATCTTGTCGATCAGGTCCAGCTGGGTTTCCAGCCAGTCGATGTGCTCTTCGGTGTCGGCGAGGATTTTGCGGAACAGGTCGCGCGAGACGTAATCGCCGGCGCTTTCGCTACAGGAGATCGCATCTTTCAACGTGGCATGCGACACCTGTTCGAGCTTCAGGTCGGCGCCGAGCATTTCCGGCACGTTCTCGCCGATCAGCAGTTTGTGCAGATCCTGCAGATTGGGCAGGCCTTCGAGAAGCAGGATGCGTTCGATCAGCATGTCCGCATGCTTCATTTCCTCGATCGACTCGTGATATTCGTGGTCGCCGAGCTTGGTCAGGCCCCAGTTCCTGTACATGCGCGCATGCAGGAAGTATTGATTGATCGCGGTCAGTTCGTTGACCAGCTGCTTGTTCAGGTACTGCAGAACCTTCTTGTCGCCTTTCATGAGACTTCTCCTGGTCAGGCGGTGCCACGACGGTGACGCCAGACCGAATTCTAGGCCGTCGCAAGGCGAGTGCGGCGATCAGTCTGCGCGACGTGTCAGGCGGCCGCCACCTCCGTGTGGCTTCGATGCAGGCGGATCGGCAGTTCAGCCCGGGCGGCATCGATCACTTCCTTTGCCGCGCGCACGCAGCGTCCGCAGTCACGGCAGCAGCCGAGCTGGCCGGCGACGTCGCGTACGGTGCGGCATCCGGTATGCACCGCAGCCTTGATGTCCCGGTCCGTCACCGGTTCGCACAAGCAGATGTACATGGCTCTATTTGGTCAGGATGAGTTTTCCGTTGCGCGTCAGTCGCAACGAGTACAACTCGCCGCCGTGAATGATCGCGACCTGTTTGCGACCGCCCAGCAGCTGGCTCGAATCGAGCGCCGGGGGCGTCGATGCGGCGGGTGACTGCGTGGCGGACGGGGCTGCCTGCGGCGGAGATGCGGGCTGATTCATTCGCCAATGGGCATAGAAATGAGAATGGTTCGTATTAATACAGAACATGCGAGTGGTGTCAAGCACTGCGAAATGCGGAGACGGGCGGCGGGCACCCTACAATCGGTGCATGGACAGAAACGCTCCTGATCAACTGCCGGCCGACGCTCCGTTCTGCCCGGTTCACAGACCCGACTTCATTCCGCATCCGGATCAGGCCGAGCAGGCGGTCAGCCGTGTGCTGTGGCTCAGCGCACTGGCCATGGTCGTGGAAATCGTCACCGGGTATCTGTCGGGCTCGATGGCCCTGCTGGCCGACGGCTGGCACATGGGGACCCATGTGGCGGCGATGGCGATCAGCGCCTTCGCTTACACCTACATGCGGGCGCACAGCGGAAGCGCCCGGTACAGCTTCGGCCCGGGCAAGGTGTCCTATCTCGCCGGCTACACGTCCAGCCTGCTGCTGGCGGGTGCTGCACTGTTCATGATCGTCGAGTCAGTGGCACGGCTGCGCACGCCGCACGCGATCCATTACGACGAAGCGCTGCTGGTGGCGCTGATCGGTCTTGCGGTCAACCTGCTCAGCGCCTGGCTGCTGCACGAGAAGGGTGACCATGCGCATCACGCGCACGACCATGCGCATGGCGGCCATCACCATCACGGCACGCACGACGACCACAATCTGCGCGCAGCCTATCTGCACGTGGTGGCCGACGCCCTCACCTCGATCGCGGCGATCGGGGCGCTGGTGGCGGGCAAGTGGGTCGGCCTCACCTGGCTCGATCCGCTGGTGGCGATGCTCGGCGGCCTGATCATCCTGCGCTGGGCCTGGCAGCTGGCGCGTGACAGCGCCACCGTACTGCTGGACCGCCAGGTCGAGGGCAGCGTGTTC
>JAVEVQ010000103.1:0-7821 GCA_034004945.1 Methyloversatilis sp.
CCGCCGCGCGGCAGCCCCTGCGCCGCCAGCTTCAGGCGCGTGTCATGTACGAACTGCGAGGGTACCAGGATGGCGTGACCGCCCTCGGAGAACTTGTACGGCACATTGCCCTGCTGCAGCGCAGCCACGATGGCGCCGCCGTCCTTGTCGTTGATGTTGGAGAACAGCACCTCATAGTCGGGCGCGCGGCTCCACAGCATCAGTCCGACCAGAAGCGCGATGGCCATGGCCAGCCCGCCGGCCAGCATCATTTTCTTCTGCATCGGCATTTCGGCCAGCCGCTGCTGGGCCAGCGCCAGCGGCGTTGCTGGCGAGGCGAGGGCGGGGGCGGCGTTCGGATCGAGTACGGCGTCGGCCATGGTTCGTCTCTTGCAGGTTGCTCGAATGCCGGGTGTCGACGTAACGACACACCATCGAGGATGGGACGGATTCTCTGCCCCCCTCGCGCGTGGCGTTCCACGGATAAGGCGGGTATTTGGCCGGCTGATTCAGGCCAATCCGTGGCTTGACGCTTGCTACGCTGGCACCGTCGATCAATTCACCGTCTACGACACGCATGTCAGAGCCGTCCGCCAGCGCCGCCGAACCGGCCCGCATCGCCCCCGAGGAGGCGGCGCGGCTGGCCGAGGCTTTCCGTCTGTTCAATGCCGCATCGGCCGAGCTGACCGAGGCGTACGGCGCGCTGGAAAAGCAGGTGGCCAGCCTGACCGAGGAACTGGCGCAGGCCAATGGCGAACTGCGCCGTCAGTACGAGGAAAAGGCGCGCCTGACCGATCGCCTGAGCACGCTGCTGAACCAGTTGCCGGCCGGCGTGGTCGTGGTGGATGGGGCGGGGGTGATCGAACAGGCCAATCCGGCCGCACTGGACATGGTGGGCGCGCGTGCCGGCGCAGCTTGGGACGGCAGCGCCATCCGGCTGCAGCCGTCGGACGCGCCGGCCGAATGGGAGTGCACCGGCGCCGACGGACAACCGCGCCGGCTGTCGATGAGCGAGGCGCGACTGGCGGGCGAAGACGCGCGCATCGTGCTGCTGCACGACATGACGCGGCAGCACACACTGAAGATCGCCGCTGCGCGCAACGAGCGCCTTGCGGCGATGGGTGAGATGGCCGCCTCGCTGGCGCACCAGTTGCGCACGCCGTTGGCGGCGGCGACCCTGTATGTGGGGACGCTGATCTCGCGCGACATGGCGCCGGATGACGTCAAGTCGATCGCCTCGCGCGCGCAGGGCCGCTTGCGTCACCTCGAGCGCCTGATCCGCGACACGCTGATGTTCGCGCGCGGCGAGGTGCTCGGCCGGGAGGCGATAGACGTGGCGGCGCTGGTGGACGAGCTGCAGCACACGGTCGAGCCGGTGGCACGCCAGGCCGGCGTGCGGCTCACCGTCGAGCCGGCGGCCGGCAGCGTGTCCGGCGACCGCAAGGCGGTGGCCAGTGCGCTGGTGAGCCTGCTCGAGAACGCGGTGCAGGCCTGCGCTGACGGCGGTGAGGTGGCGCTGGCGGTCGAGACGGCCGAGGGCAGCGTGAGCTTCGTCGTGCGTGACAACGGTCGCGGCATTCCGCGCGAGATACAGGAAAGATTGTTCGAGCCCTTCTTCACCACGCGGGAAGAAGGGACCGGGCTGGGGCTGGCGATCGCACGCGGCGTGGCGCGCGTGCACGGCGGCGACATCGAATGCGAGTCCGCGCCGGGCGCGGGCAGCCGTTTCACCTTGCGCCTGCCTGCGCAGACGCCTGAAGATGCAGTGCTGGAGAACGGGCAATGAGCGAGAAGCTGAACATCCTGGTGGTCGAGGACGAACCCAATCTGCGCGATGCGCTTTGCCTGGCGATCGAATGCGCCGGTCACCGCGTCATCGGCGCGGCAGACGGCCCGCAGGCGCTGCGAATGCTGGAGCGCAACACCGGCGAGCACGCCCTGAACCTGGTCATCACCGACCTGAAGATGCAGCCGATGGACGGCCTCACGCTGCTGCGTGAGATCCGCGCCCGCGAACCGGTGCTGCCGGTACTGCTGATGACCGCCTTCGGCGACGTCGAAAAGGCGGTGGCGGCGATGCGCGCCGGCGCCTGCGATTTCCTGCTCAAGCCCTTCGAGCCGGACGTGCTGCTTGCCCACATCGATCGCTACGCCGCGCCGGTGGCCGCACCGACCGACATGGTGGCGGAGGACGCGCGCACCCGTCAGGTGCTGGGCCTTGCGTCGCGCGTGGCAAAATCCGAGGCGACCGTGCTGCTGACCGGCGAGTCCGGCACCGGCAAGGAAGTGTTCGCGCGTTACATCCATCAGCAGTCGGCGCGCGCCGGCAAGCCCTTCATCGCGATCAACTGTGCGGCCATCCCGGACAACCTGCTCGAAGCGACGCTGTTCGGCTATGAAAAGGGCGCCTTTACCGGCGCCACCACGGCCCAGGCGGGGAAGTTCGAACAGGCCGACGGCGGCACGCTGCTGCTCGACGAAATCTCCGAAATGCCGCTGTCGCTGCAGGCCAAGCTGCTGCGCGTGCTGCAGGAGCGCGAGGTCGAACGCGTCGGCGGCAAGAAGCCGGTGCCGCTGGACATCCGCGTACTGGCCACCAGCAACCGCGACATGGAGGCCGAGGCGCGCGCCGGCCGCTTCCGCGAAGATCTGTACTACCGGCTGAACGTGTTCCCGATCGCCATTCCGTCGCTGCGCGAACGGCCGGGCGACATCGTGCCGCTGGCGCGTCACTTTCTCGCTGCCTGCGCCAAGGCGCAGGGCAGGGCGCTGAAGCTGGGCGAATCGGCGGCGGCAATCCTTGCCGGCCACGACTGGCCCGGCAATGTGCGCGAACTGGAGAACACGATGCAGCGCGCCGCGATTCTGGCGCCGGGTGATGCGGTCGAGGCGGAGCACATCGTGCTCGGCAGCCAGCGCGTGGCGTCCCGTCCGCTCAGCGAACCGGCGCCGGCTGCCGCTGCCGCGGCGCCTGCGCCGGCAGCCAACGACGCACCGCCCAGCGCCACGCCCGACGCGCCGGTCAAGGTGAAGTCGGTGCGCGACATGGAACGCGATCTCATCCTCGAAACGCTGGCCGCGGTCGGCGGGTCGCGCAAGAAGGCGATCGAGAAACTGGGTATTTCGGAACGCACGCTGAGGTATAAACTTGCGCGCTACAAGGCGGACGGTTTGCTGCGCGAGGGGTGAATCGAGCGCTTCGCCTGGTTGGCCCGGTTATTGCGAGGAAAAGGCTGAACAGGTCATGAACGCCGAAATTGCCCCGGCGGGCAGTCCGTGACCGGCATTTTTTGCCGGCGGGCACAGGAGAAACTGCATGAACACCAGCCTCAACCAGATGATTACCGAGCTGCGTTCGACCGCGCAGACCGCGGCGAACAAGCCTGTCGGCAAGGTCGACGCGGCGTCCGGCGGCGCCGATTTCGGCGAGGCGTTGAAGAACGCGATCGAACAGGTGAATGCCGCGCAGCAGGAAGCGCAGAAGATGTCGGAAGGCTTCATCACCGGCAGCAACACCGAAGCCAACCTGCAGGACGTGATGATCGCGTCGCAGAAGGCCAGCCTGTCCTTCCAGCAGATGGTGCAGGTGCGTAACAAGCTGGTGAATGCCTACCAGGACATCATGAACATGAGCGTCTGAGCGCTGACGCGCACGACCTCGACGGAGACCGGCCGCAAGGCCGGTTTTTTTTCGCCTCGTGCAGATGTGCGGCCCTCCCGGGGCCGCCGCCTCCGGCAGTACCCGCCTGCATGTACCCGGGGCAGGTGCGCCGGCGCAGGTCTCGGTGTCATGCGGCAGCGAGATGCGGCGTTACACTGATCGCCGGAGGAAACATCCATCATGAGAATCCGCTTTCTCGGTGCGGCCGGCACGGTGACCGGTTCGCGCTATCTGCTGACGCATGGCGGTCATCGCCTGCTCATCGACTGTGGCCTGTTCCAGGGCGTTAAGAACATCCGCAGTCGCAACTGGAAGCCTTTCCCGATCGCGCCGCGCGATATCGAGGCGGTGGTGCTGACGCATGCCCATCTCGACCATTCGGGCTTCCTGCCGCGGCTGATGCGCGAAGGCTTTCGCGGCCCGGTGTGGTCGACCTCGGCCACCCGCGAACTGGCCGACATCCTGCTCGAAGACAGCGCTCATCTGCAGGAGGAGGACGCCCGCCACGCCAACCGCTATGGCTACAGCAAGCACGATCCGGCGGAGCCGCTCTACACCTCGGAAGATGCGCGACGGGTGATGAAGCAGTTCCGCAGCACCGGTTTCGACGAGCCGGTGGACATCGGGCCCTTCCGCGTCACCTTCACGCGCGCTGGCCACATCCTCGGCGCGGCCAGTGTGCGCGTCGACTGCGCCGGGCGCAGCATCACCTTCAGCGGCGATCTGGGGCGTCCGGACGATCCGGTCATGCATGCGCCGGACCGGCTCGTGGCCACGGACTGGCTTGTGCTCGAATCGACCTATGGCGACCGGCTGCACCCGGACGAAGATCCGTATGAAACGCTCGCCGGCATCGTGAACCGCACGGCTGCACGCGGCGGCACCATCCTGCTGCCGTCGTTCGCGGTCGGTCGTTCGCAGACGCTGATGTACCTGCTGTCGCGCCTGATGGACGAACACCGCATTCCCGAACTGCCGGTCTTCCTCGACAGTCCGATGGCGATCGACGTGACCGGCGTGTTCCGCCACTTCCGCCACGAGCACCGGCTGACTCAGGACGCCTGCGACCGGCTGCACGCCATGGTCACCTACACGCGCTCTCCGGAAGACTCCGAAGCGCTGGCGTCCAATCACTACCCGAAGATCATCATCGCCGGCGCCGGCATGCTCAATGGCGGTCGCATCCTGCACCACCTGATCGCCTTCGGCGCCGATGCGCGCAATACAGTCGTGATCGCCGGCTACCAGGCCGAGGGTACGCGCGGCGACGCGCTGCTCAAGGGCAAGCGCAGCCTGCGCATCTTCGGGCGGGATGTACCGATAGCCTGTGAGGTGACGCAGGTCGAGGGGCTGTCGGCGCATGCCGACTGGCAGGAAATCCTGGACTGGTTGAGCCCGGTCGAGCATGCGCCGCAGCGCGTTTTCGTTACGCACGGCGAGCCGGTCGCCGCTGACAGCCTGCGACAGAAGCTCGAACACACGCTCGGCTGGTCGGCGGAAGTACCGGAGCAGGATGAGGAGTTCACTCTCGACTGAGCAGGTGCATCGGGGCGGCGACGAGTGTCCTGCCCCGACGATCCGGGTCACGCGTGAGCGGTCACCACGTCCTCCTCGACGTCCGGAGCGCTCGTGACGGAGCATCGATCGGCCCCGGGCGTCCACGCTGGGTCGTCGACGCGGCGCAGCCTGCCGTAGGCGGCTCCGTGCCGAATGCCGCAGCGCAGCCGCTCAGGCGCGGGCGGTGCGGCGGCGCGCCGCCGCACCGATCAGTCCGAGGCCGGCCAGCAGCATCGCGCAGCTTGCGGGCTCGGGTACCGGCGCCATCAACGGTGCCGAGGTCAGGCCGCGCAGGTTGGCGCTGAGTGCGCCATTAAAGGTGGCCAGCCCGGTCATCAGGTTGATCGCGTAGAGGCCGCTGTCGCCATTGTCCAGCGTGAGCGCTGCCCAGCCCATGCCCGCCGCGTCGATCTCGAAGCCGTTGGCGCCGATCACGTTGCCGGCAACGCCGAGCGATCCAATCGGACTGATGGTTGGCGCATTGAACGCGCCGGGCGCGAAATGCAGCGTGTCGGTCGCCGTGTCGATGTAATACAGCGCAGTGCTCGCCGGACCGCTGGACTGCGAAGCATCGGAATTTGTGTAGGCGACTGCGGTGATGCCGGCCGGGATGATGCTGGCGGCGTTGCCGACCACGCCGGTGTTCGCGTTGATGGCCAGATTGCTGCCGGTCTGGCTCACCAGGCGCAGCGAGGCTGCGTTGGCGAAGTCGGCCACCGGATTGAAGTCGATGCCGTAGGCCAGTGACGGATTGACCAGCGGGATGTCGAGCGCCGACACGAAGCTGGCGGCGCCGGTCGCGATGTCCAGCGTGTAGACGCGGTTCAGGCTGCTCACGCCGTAGATCGTGTTGTCGCTCGGGCGCAGGTCGATGCCGAGGATGCGTTCGCCGCTGCCCAGCCCGGTGATGGTCATGAAACTGGCGCTGCCGGTGCTGCCGCTGCTGAACATGCCGATCTGGTTGCCGGTGGTGAGACCGACGAAACCGGCCGCCTGGGCTGCACCGGAGAGGACGAGGGCGGAGGTGAGGGCGGTAAGGGTGCGGGCTGACATGTCTGACCTTTCCTGAGAAGAGTGGAGGAGGACGCGTCACCGGAGTGAGTCGTCCCCCGCTCTACACAGGAGGAGGCAGCATGGATGCAGCTGTCACCGGAAATTCATGCGTCGTGCCGGTCAGACCTCGCGCGCGTTGCGCTCCCTTTCCATGCGCAGGATGTAGCGCTGGATCAGCGCGTCGGCGGCGCCGGGCAGACCGATGAACTGACAGCCGGCGCGCAGTTCGCTGCCACCGCGTTCGGTCACGCGGAACATGTTGCGCACCTGCAGCGTGGCGGTGATGGTGCCGATTTCCGGCAGCGTGATCTGGCAGTTGTCGATCACGCTGTCGACCTTCAGCTCGATGCCGCTCGGCGGCGCGACGACCGCCAGCCCGCCGCCTGAAATATCGACCACGGTGGCCTCGACCATGCGCCCCTCGCCTTCGCCGGTCGGCAGCAGGCAGCGCAGCGGCGGGTTCGGCGGCAGGATGAGACGGTAGTAGTCGCGCCGCTGCAGGCGCAGCATGCGCGTCGGGAAGGGGATTTCCAGCGCCGGATGGCCTTCGTGCTCGATGGCGACGCACTGTCCGACCATGAACTGAACCTTCACCCTCTCGAGCGAGGTCAGGAAGACCAGCGGCGACGCCTTCACCGCCTGCTCGATCTGAGCCGGGTCACGCGGCGCGTCGAGCACGACCACTCCGCGCGCGTCGTCGACGGCCAGTACGGCGGTCAGGAAAGGCTCGGGTGCGCGACCGGCGTACACGGACAGATTGACGCGGCGGTCGTGCATCGCCCGCAGATAGAAGGCGATATCGGTCTGGCCGTCGAGCACGTAACGTGCGAAATCGTCTGCTTCCAGCAGATCGAACCGGATGTTCTCGGTCATTGGATGCATCCCCGTCTATGGGCAATCACCCGGTACGGTGGCGCACCGGGCACGAATTCATTCAGATGGCAGTTTAACGGCTGGCGCCGGAATGCCGGTCATTCCCTTCTCGATGCGATAGATCCATGCCAGCAGTTCGGCGATTGCGACATACAGTTCCGGCGGGATGCGCTGGTCCAGATCCAGGCCCATGAGCAGCGACACCATTTCGCGCGATTCATGCACGAAAACGCCCGCCTCGCGCGCGCGGCGGATGATCTCGTCGGCCACCATGCCGCGCCCCTTGGCGACGACACGTGGCGCGGCGTCGCCGGCACCGTAGGCGAGCGCGACGGCCTGGGCACGCGGCGAGGTATTCACGTCGCGCGCTCCTGATCGCCCTCCGGCGGGGCGCCGGCGGCCTCGTCCAGTTCGCTGAAGTTCACGCTGCCCAGACGCAGGCCGGCGTCGGTCATGCGCTGCTGCAGGTCGAGCAGGGCGGTACCCATGCGCAGGCGTGCATCATCGTCGGCCGATATGCCCAGCGTCAGCCCGTGGTCCTTCCACAGCGTGAGCGAGGTTTCGACCTCGCCCAGACCCGGCAGGACCAGTCGTACGCGGGATGTCCACGGCACCTCCTGCGCGCTGTCGCCCTCGGTACCCGGCTCGCCATGACGCTGCGGTTCCGGATCGTCGATCTCGATCTTCATCGTCTGGCC
>JAVEVQ010000003.1:0-129468 GCA_034004945.1 Methyloversatilis sp.
TGGCCGACCAGTCGGGGTGACGGCTGCGCACGGCGAACTCGACGTTCTTCAGCGCGCTGAGCCAGGGCATCAGCGCGTGGCCCTGGAACACCACGCCGCGGTCGAGCGAGGGGCCGCGCACTTCGCGACCGTCCATGATGACGTGGCCGGCGGTGGCTTCATCGAGCCCGGCGAGGATGTTCAGGATGGTGGTCTTGCCGCAGCCCGAGTGGCCGAGCACGCAGACGAACTGGCCGCGCTCGATGCCGAAATGCACGTCTTCGAACACCGGTGCGGGGTCAGGGTTGCCTGGCTGCGGAAACTGCCGCTTCAGGCCCTCGACCTTGAGGAAGGGTTGGGTGCTCATTGTGATGGGGCCTTTTTTCTCTGCGGACGACCCGGACTCGGGCGGCGGTGCGGCATCCACCGGGTCGCGGGTCTGCGTCTTCAGCGGTACGACGGGTGCGAGGGCTGCGCTCATGTTCATTCCCTCCACGAAATCGCGCGCGCCACCCAGGCCAGCAGGTGATCGAGCAGCATGCCCACCAGGCCGATCAGCAGGATGGCGGTGATGATGTTGGTGATCGACAGGTTGTTCCACTCGTTCCAGACGAAGTAGCCGATGCCGGTGCCGCCCACCAGCATTTCCGCGGCGACGATGACCAGCCAGGCGATGCCGATGGAAATGCGCATGCCGGTGAGGATGGTCGGTGCGGCGGCCGGCAGGATGACCTGGAAGGCCTTGCGCAGCGGGCTCACTTCCAGCGTGCGCGCCACGTTCAGCCACTCGCGGCGCACCGAGGCGACGCCGAAGGCGGTGTTCACCAGCATCGGCCACAGCGAGCAGATGAAGATGACGAAGATGGCGGAAATGCCCGAATCCTTGATCGTGTAGAGCGCGAGCGGCATCCAGGCCAGCGGCGAGATCGGCTTCAGGATCTGGATGAAGGGGTCGAGCGCCTTGTACACCAGCGGCGACATGCCGATGACGAAGCCCAGCGGGATCGCCACCAGTGCGGCCAGCAGGTAGCCGGCGAGCACGCGGGCGATCGAGTAGGCGATCTGGATGCCCAGCCCCTTGTCGTTGGTGCCGCGGTCGTAGAAGGGGTCGCTCACGTGCTCCCAGATCTTGGCCGCGACCTCGCCCGGGCCGGGCATGGCGGACTGGCCGCCTGCCTGGGCCTGGGCGCCCATCAGCGCCGCGTACTCCGGGTCCATCGCCGGGGCGGCGCCACCGCCGCCAGCCGACGCGGTGGTCGCCAGATACCAGGCGCCGACGAAGAGCGCGAAGAACAGCGCCGACAGCAGCGGCGCCAGCCAGGCTTTCCTCGTCATGCTGCAGTCTTCCGGATCTTGAAGCTGTTGAGGTATTCCTCCGGCTTGGCCGGGTCGAATTCCTTCTTCATGACCGAGAACTTCTTGGTCGTCGTGCTCGGCACCGGCAGGCCGACTTCCTTCATCAGCGCCGCGGCGTCGGTGGCGAGGAACACCTCCTTGGCCACCTTCTGGTAATCGACGTCGCCCTTGATCTGACCCCAGCGCTTCATCTGGGTCAGGATCCACACGGCGAAGGACTCCCACGGGAAGGGCTCGAAGCCGATGCGGCCCGGCACCTTCTGCACGCCGCCCAGGCCGTCGGCGTAGGTGCCGGTGAGCACCTGCTCGACCACCGTGACCGGCTGGTTCAGGTAGTTGGCCGGCGCGATCGCCTCGGCGATCTGCTTGCGGTTGGCCGGGTTGCTGGCGGTGGCGGTGGCCGTGATGATGGCGCGCAGCAGGGCCTTGTAGGTGTTCGGCATCGTCGTGACGAACTCCTTGCTGGCGGCGAAGGCGCAGCAGGGGTGGCCTTCCCAGATGTCCTTGGTGAGGGTGTGGATGAAGCCCACGCCGTCATACACGGCGCGCTGGTTCACCGGGTCGGGTGCGAGGAAGCCGTCGATGTTGCCGGCGCGCAGGTTGGCCACCATTTCCGGCGGCGGCACCGAACGGATCTGCACGTCGGTGTCGGGGTCGATGCCGTGCTCCGCGAGGTAGTAGCGCAGCAGGTAGTTGTGCATCGAATAGTCGAAAGGCACGGCGAACTTGAAGCCCTTCCAGCCCTTCGGGTCGCGCTTGTCCTTGTGCTTGACCGACAGCGTGATGGCCTGGCCGTTGATGTTCTCGACCGCCGGCATGGTCCACGGGATGGGGTTCGAGCCGGCGCCGACCGAGATTGCCAGTGGCATCGGCGACAGCATGTGCGCGGCGTCGTATTCCTTGGCCAGCGACTTGTCGCGGATGACCGCCCAGCCGGCGGTCTTCACCACTTCCACATCGAGACCCTGCTTCGAGTAGTAGCCCAGCGGGTGGGCCATGATGATGGGCGTGGCGCAGGTGATCGGGATGAAGCCCACCTTGAGCTTGGTCTTTTCCAGCGGGCCGGGCGAGGCGAAGGCGTCCTTTACCGTGCCCAGCGGCAGGAAGGTCGAGATCGCCGCCATCGCCGTGCTGGCGCCGACCGCGCGGATGAAGTTGCGCCGCGTTTCGTCGTGCGGGAACAGCGCGCGCATCACCGCACCTTCGACCACGCGGTCCAGCATCGCCTCTTCGGACAGCGCTTCGGCCTGGTCGTGCTCGGCCTGGCTGTGGTGGCGGCCGCAGGAGCAGCCATTCAGTTTCACATTGGGGTCGAAGGGGTTGCGGAAGGTGCTCATTGCGGGACTCTCCTTGTTCTGGAAACTTCAGTGGGCGAAGCAGGGGACGGAATCGACGGAACCGGGTGGGGCGCGTACTCGATGTCGTGCGCGTAGGTGTCGTAGGCGGCGCTGTATTCCATGCAGCGCGCCACGTCGCGGATGAAGCCTTCGTCGTAGCCGGCGCGGCGCAGCAGGTGGAAACCGAGCTCCATGCCGGAGGCGATGCCGCCCGCGGTGACGATGCGGCCGGCATCGACGACGCGGGCGTGCGAGATGCGGCAGGCCGGCGCGATCTCGGCCAGACGGTCGATCGGCAGCTTGCCCAGGTGCGAAGCCTCGACCCGGTCCGGCTCCTTGCGGTTGGTCGCCGGAATGCCGTCGAGCAGGCCCATGCGGCCGTAGATCCAGGAGCCGGTGCACACGCTGGTGAGCAGGCAGCTGGCGGGCAGGGCGTCGATGAATTCGTGCAGCCGGCCGTTCCAGGTTTCCTGCCGTGTGCCGGCGCCACCGGGAATCAGGAAGGCATCCATCGCCGGACGGTCGGCGAAGCTGTAGTTGGGTAGCACCGTGAAGCCCGCCTGCGCCTGCACCGGCCGCTGCGCGTCGGCAATCAGGAACACCTCCAGTTCCGGGTCGAAGCGCCGCGCCACCGAAAACACGCCGTGCGGTGCGGTGAAGTCGACGATCTCGGCGTCCTTGAAGACGTAGATGCCGAGCCTGAAGCCGCGCTTGCGCTGCGATCCCACCGTGTAGATCTCCCGTGCGTTCATGGGACGAATGCTAGGGAGCGGGCTGAGGGGCCGGTATCACTACGGATGTGATTGTCGTGTAGTGCGTGCACTACACGGCCCGGCGGACACCTGCGCGCTTGCAGGGCGACTGTCGCGATGCTTTACAGCCGGCGGTTGGTCGTTGACGAAAACGCTTTGTGCTCAAACGTTTGGCATGCGAGGGCCGAATCTTGCTTGGGTCGCCGCCGTATCGATCCAACAGGAGTGTTTGATGGGCTTTCACCGTATTCCGACTGTTTTCGCCATGCTGGGTCTGAGCGCGCTGCTGGCGTCCGCGCCTGCTGTCGCCACCGACGTGCTGCTCGATTTCTCCGGCAACATCTGCGGCGATGCCACCAATGCGGCCTGCACGAACGGCGCCGGCATCGGCCAGGGCTATGGCGACGTCGCCGGCTTGCTCGACGTGTCGCATCGTTCCTTCGTGACCGCCACCGGCACCACCGTCAACAGCAGCCTTTTCTACTGGTCGACGTCCTACTCCGACCTCATGGATGTAGCCTGGGGCGGCAGCAATCCGGACAGCCACAGCGCCGAATTCGTGTTCACGCCGGGCGCCGGCTACGCAGTCACGCTGAACTCGATGGATTTCGGCGATTACCTGAATCGCAACGACGGCTCGTCGGCCGTCGTACTCGACCTGCTCACCGGCCAGACCCTGTGGAGCGCGGGCGCCTTCGACGCTGGCGTGACGCGACTGTCCTTCATGCCTGGCGTGTCGAGCGCCAACGGCCTCGTGCTGCGTTTCGGTCCGGACAGCTACAACACCGGCATCGACAATATTTCGCTGACCGTCACCGCGGTCCCCGAACCGGGCACCTGGGCGATGCTCGTCGCGGGACTGGGCGTGGTCGGTGCGCTGCGTCGCCTGCGGGAGACGGTCTGAGCCGGCAGCACCTCCGGGGCTCTGCCAATGCAAGCAGTCGTCCGACCGGGATGGGCGACTACCTGCACCTTCGGCCAGCAACAGCCTCGTCGCGGGTCAGAGCACCTGCCGTGGTGAGCATGTCCTGCCACGCAGTCCGCTCCTGTTTTCACAGGGCGGCAATGCACTGACGACAGTGTGCAGACCGGCACCTGTGGTCGTGCTGATCAGAATTCGAAAGGAAAGACATTCATGAAGCGCCCGTACCGTCTGCTGGCACTGCTGGTATTGAACGCTCTCGCCATACCGGCCGCCATGTCGGCACCGAGCTACTCGGTGACCCACCTTGGCACGCTGGGCGGGCAATCCAGTGTTGCACACGACATCAACGATCTCGGTCAGATCGTCGGTTACTCGACCACGGGTTCCGGAGAGACGCATGCATTCCTCTACTCGGAGGGCTCGATGGTCGATCTGGGCACGCTGGGCGGCGATCTGAGCCAGGCCACCGCCATCAACAATTCCGGCCAGATCGTCGGTTTCTCCCGCATCGACGGACTTGGCACGACCCGCGCGTTCATCTTCGCGGGCGGCAATATGGCGGAAGTGGGGACTCTGGGCGGCACGCTCAGCGTTGCCTACGACATCAACGATTCCGGCCAGATCGTCGGGTACTCGAGCCTGAGCGACGGCGACATTCAGGGCTTTCTCCATTCGGCTGGCGGCATGACCGCACTGGGCACGCTGGGCGGCGGGGACAGCTTCGCTTATGGGGTCAACGGAGCCGGACAGGTGGTGGGTGCCGCGAGGTCGGAAGAGGGCTATCTGCGGGCCTTCTCCTACGCCAACGGCGTCATGACCGATCTGGGCACGCTGGGCGGCGATGCGAGCTCCGCAGTCGCGATCAACGACAGCGGGCTGATCGTCGGCGGATCCGAGTATGCGGCGTTCAACTACTACACACGTGCGTTCATGCACTCAGGCGGCGCAATGGCGGAATTGAATGCCAACGTTCCATGGAGCAATGCCGCGGATATCAACAACGCAGGCGACGTCGTCGGAACGATGGCGCGAGAGGATTTCTCGAGCTACGGCTATCTCTATCGCGACGGCGTCATTCATGACCTGAACGCGCTGATAGACCCTTCGCTGGGCCTGGTGATCGACAGCGCGACGGCGATCAACAGCGCAGGCGACATCGTGGCGACCGCGTGCTCGTCGAGCGGATGTTCGGCAGTGCTGCTGAGCGCTGCGCCCGTGCCGGAACCCGGAGCCTGGGCACTGTTCACGGCCGGCTTCGGCCTGATTGGCGCCCTCAGCCGTCGCCGAAAGGCGGCATAAGCAGGTGTCGGGGACCGGCAGGCGCACGGTCTCCGGCCCGCCCTGCCGCGGATTCCATCGATGTCGCGGTCAGAGCCGCGCTGACAACAGACGTTCGGCGAAGCGGGCGAAGTCGCCCTCGATCGCCGCGGGGCGGATATCCGGGTTCTGTTCGTCGGCGGGGCTGTATTTCCCTGTGCGCACCAGCACGCCGGCGATACCTGCTGCCTGTGCGCCGCCGATGTCGTCGCGCAGGTCGTCGCCGATCATGATGGCTTCGTCCGCGCGCGCGCCGGCGGTGTCGAGCGCGGCCCGGAAGAAGGGGGCGGCCGGCTTGCCGGCGATGTCGGCTTTCACACCGGTGCTGTACTCCAGCCCGGCTACGAAGGCGCCCATGTCGAGCGACAGGCCGTCCTCTTCCCTGAAGTGACGGTTGCGCGCCATCGCGATGAAGGGCAGGCCGCGCATGATGAGGCGGAAGGCGGTGTTGAGCTGGGCGTAGTCGAAACAGTGGCCGGCATCGCCGAGCACCACTGCATCGGGTTCGGCGGCGTCGGGCCCGACTTCGTCGCGCAGGTCGGGATGGACGATCCAGTGCGGGTGCAGGCCGCGGCTGTGCACGAGATTCAGCGTGGCGCCGGGCGCGGTCAGCAGTTCCTCGTCGCGCACGTCCAGACCCAGGGCCTGCATCTTCGCGACCAGCGTGCGTCGCGGCGTGCGCGTGGTGTTGGTCAGGAACACGAGCCTGAAGCCGGCGCTGCGCAGCCGCGCCAGTGCCTCGATGGAACCGGGGATCACCTGGTCGCCGACGTGCAGCACGCCGGCGAGATCGATCAGCAGGGCCTTGGGGTCTGCGGGCAGAGACATGGCGTTCTCCTTCATTCGATGCGGCGCGCGGGCCCTGTGGGCGCGGTCGTCTGACCGCGACGGGGCCTTTGATCACGCGCCGGCTCCTGCGTCAGGGCTGCGGTCGCGGTCGGAAGACCGCGCCTACAGCGCGACCAGCTGATGCCGCGCCGCGAAGCTCACCAGTTCGACCGGATTCTTGATGTCGAGTTTGTCGAACAGGCGTGCGCGGTATGTGCTGATGGTATTCGCCGACAGCGACAGTTCCCGTGCGATATCACCGACCGTCTGACCGCTGGCGAGCAGTTTGAGCACCTGCATTTCGCGGTTGGACAGGCTGTCCAGCGGACTGGCGGGCGTGTCCGCACGGACGCCGAAGGCGAGGCGTTCGGCCAGCTCCGGGGTGACGAAGAGGTGTCCGCCGGCGACGCGGGCGATGGCGTCGAACAGCTGGTCCGGCGAGCAGCCCTTGTTCAGGTAACCGGCGGCGCCGCTCTTCAGCGCGCGCACACCGAACTGCGATTCCGGGTAGGTCGACAGCATCAGTACGGCCACTTTCGGGAATTCGGCGCGCAACTGCTTCAGTACGTCGAAGCCGTCGCGATCGGCCAGTGCGATATCGAGCAGCACGACGTCGGCGCCGTCGCCGCGCAGCAGGCGCATCAGGTCGGGCCCGCCGGCGGCCTCGCCGACCACGGCTATGGCCGGATTCTCGCCGAGGATCTGCGCGATGCCCCGGCGCAGCATCAGGTGGTCGTCGACGATGATCACGCGCACCGGTTTCATCGCGTCGACTCCGGTACCCGCAGGTGCACGGCGGTGCCGGCGCCCGGCGTGCTGTCGATGCGCAGTTCGCCGCCGAGCGCGCGGGCACGCTCGTACATGCCGAGCAGGCCGAAGGAGGTCGGCTGCGCCGGCACCTGCATGCCGCGGCCGTTGTCGCGGATGCACAGTTCGATCGCGCTGGCCTGCCCGGTCACTTCGACATTCACTTCGCTCGCTTCGGCGTGACGGGCGACGTTGGTGAGCACTTCCTGCACGATGCGATAGACCGCGATCTCGGCGCTGCGGCCGAGACGGCGTTCGGGTTCCGCATCGTTCAGCGTCAGCGTGCAGCGCAGCCCGCGGCGCGACTGCATTTCCTGCAATTGCCACTCGATCGCCGCCCACAGCCCGAGGTGGTCGAGCACGCCGGGGCGCAGGTCGGTCAGTATCCGCCGCACCGCGCCCAGCGCCTGCTGGGTGACCGACATCATGTCGTCGAGCTTGCGCTCCAGCGCGCTGTCGTGCGCGAGACGGGGGCGCAACCAGTTCAGGTCGAACTGCAGCGCGGTCAGCGAGGCGTCCAGTTCGTCGTGCACCTCGCGTGCGATGTGCGTGCGCTCGTCCTCGCGCACCTGCTGCAGGTGGGCCGACAGCCGCTGCAAGGCGCTGTGCGACTGCTGCAGCCGCGCATTGGCGTCCTGCAGCGCGGCGGTGCGTTCGGACACGCGGCGCTCCAGTTCGATCTGGTTGGCGCGCAGCACGGCCTCGGCGCGCTTGCGTTCGGTGATGTCGGCGAAGGTGACGACGGCACCGACGATCTGCCCGGCGTCGCGGATCGGATAGCTGGTGTATTCGGCGGGGAAGGCGCTGCCGTCGCGCCGCCACAGCACTTCGGATTCGATGCGCACGCCCTGGCCCTCCTGGAAGGCGCGGAAGATCGGGCACTCATGGACGTCGTAATTGCGGCCGTCGGAATGCGCGTGGTGAATCAGGTAGTGCATGTTGCGGCCGAGCACCTCGTCCGGCTCGAAGCCGATCAGTTCGGCGCCGGCGCGGTTGATGAAGATGCAGCGGCCGTTCTGGTCCACGCCGTAGATGCCTTCGCCAGCCGACTCGAGCAGCATTTCGAGCTGGTGGCGCCAGGCGGCGTGATGCGAAAGATGATGGAGGTTGGCGAACACGGCGTTGCGTCGGCACGGGGGTACCGCTGCCTTGCATCGAGCGTGCCACGCCGCTCCGCTTCGCCGACATCACGGCGTGGCGCGGGTTTGCGCGAGATGCGGCCGGCTGCCGCCGGTCGCGCGCCCCGTCGTGGTGCGTTCAGGCCGGTACGTCGCGCACGCGCAGTGCGCCGTCGGCCTCGTCCGCCTCGATCAGGCCCTGTTCTTCGTAGCGCCGCAGCTTGCGCCACAGCGACACGCGGTCGATGCCGAGCAGGCGGGCGGCCAGCGCGCGGTTGCCGCCGACGCTGGCCAGCACGTCGAGGATGTGGTTGCGCTCGACCGCTTCCAGCGTGCGCACCTCGTTGCTGCCGCGACCCGCAGCCAGGCCGGCCGGCGCGCCGAGGCCCGGTGGCAGATCCTCCTCGGCCAGCATGCTGCCGCCGGCCAGCGCCACGCCGCGCTCGATGATGTTCTCCAGCTCACGCACATTGCCCGGGTAATCGTAGGCGCACAGTTTCTGCATCGCCGACGGCGCGATGGCGGTGACCTTCTTGCCCATGGCCTGCGCGGCGCGGCGCACGAACTGCTGCGCCAGCAGCGGGATGTCGTCGCGTCGCTCGCGCAGCGGCGGCAACTGCAGCGTCACCACGTTGAGGCGGAAGTAGATGTCCTGCCGGAACTGTCCTGCTTCGACCGCGGCGCGCGGCTCGCGGTTGGTGGCGGCGAGGAAGCGCACGTCGGCGCGCACCGGCTCGGTACCGCCGACGCGCAGGTATTCGCGCTCCTGCAGCAGGCGCAGCAGTTTCACCTGCATCGCCGCCGACATTTCGGTCACCTCGTCGAGGAACAGCGTGCCGCCCTGGGCCGCCTCGACCAGACCGCCGCGCGACTGCTGGGCGCCGGTGTAAGCACCTTTCTCGTGGCCGAACAGTTCGTTGGCCAGCAGTTCCTCGTTCAGCGCGCCGCAGTTGATGGCGACGAAGGGGCCGCTGGCGCGCCGGCTGTGGGCGTGCACGTGGCGGGCGAGCAGTTCCTTGCCGGTGCCGGTTTCGCCGACGATGAGCACGTTGCAGTCGGTGGGCGCCACACCGCGCGCGATGTCGAGGATGGCGCGCATGCCTTCGTCGCGGGTGATGATGCGTTCGTCGGCGGCGTGCTCGACCAGCTGGCGCAGGCGCTGGTTCTCGGCGCGTAGCTGCGCCTTGTCGGCGGCTTCGCGCACCAGCTTGCGCACCTCGCCGAGACGGAAGGGCTTGGATACGTAATAGAAGGCGCCGGTGCGCATCGCCTCGACCGCCGATTCGGTGGTGGCGAAGCCGGTCACCACCAGCACCTCCATCGCCGGCCAGGCCTCGCGCGCGCGGCGCAGCAGTTCGAGCCCGTCCATGCCGGGCATCTTGACGTCCGTCAGCAGCACTTCGTAATCGTGCTGGCGCAGCAGCGCCAGTGCGGCGTCGCCGTTGTCGGCGGTGGTGACGTCGAGCCCGTCGCGGCGCAGCGCGGTGGCCAGGCCCTCGCGCGCAACCGCTTCGTCGTCGACCAGCAGGACATGTGCAGTGCTCATGCTTTCTCCTCCGCCGGTATCCAGAGCGTGACGCAGGTCCCGCCGTCCGGTTCGTTGTGTATGCCTGCCTTGCCGCCGTGTTCGGCGGCGATCTCGTGCACCACGAAAAGCCCGAGCCCCGAGCCCTTGCCGACCGGTTTCGTGGTGAAGAAGGGGTCGAATACGCGCGGCAGGTTGCGCGGTTCGATGCCGGGGCCGTTGTCGCACACCGAAATTTCCGTGCCGCCATCGCGTGCGCTGCCGCGCACCGTGATGTGCGGCGCGATGCCCGCCTCGACGCAGGCTTCGAGCGCGTTGCGGATCAGGTTCAGCAGCGCCTGCTGCATGCGCTGGCCGTCGGCGTGGATGTGCAGTTCGGGCGCGATCTGCAGCGTCACCGCGTCGGCGGCGTCGGGGCGCTCGGCGCGCAGCAGCGCGAGGGTTTCCTCGACCAGCGGGCGCAGCGGCTGTCGCACCAGCGCGAAGCGGCTGTCGCGCGCGAAGTCGAGCAGGGGGCGCACGATGCGCTGCGCGCGCTGCACCTGGTCGTCGATCTGCTCGACGAAAGCGTTGATCTGCGCCGGGTCGCACACGTCCCGCTCTTCGAGCAGCAGCTGTGCGTTCAGCGAAATGTTGGAAAGCGGATTGTTCAGCTCGTGCGCGACGCCGGACAGCATGGTGCCGAGCGATGCCAGCCGCGCCGTGCGCAGCACCGCGAGCTGGCGTTCTTCGAGGTCGCCGAGCGCGCGGTTGAACGCGGTGACCAGGGCGGCGATCTCGTCGTCGCGGTCGCGCGGCGTCAGGCGCGCCAGATTGCCGGTGCCGATGCGCGCCAGATCGCTCTCGACCTCGCGCAGCGGCGCCACCACGCGCCGCGTCACCAGCTGGCCGATCACCAGCACCAGCGCGACCGCCGCGATCATGATGGTGTACAGCTGCGATTCCTGACCCGACAGTGCGCGCCGCATCGCTTCGCGCGCCTGGTCGGACAGGCGCTCGCTCTCCTCGAAGGCCTGTTTGCCGACTTCGGTCATGCGCTCTTCCAGCGGCGAGATCGGATCGGTCGGGCGGATGCGGCGCTGCAGCCGGTCGTCGAGCAGGTCGCGCCAGTCGTGCAGCGACTGTTCGAGGTCCTCCAACGCAAAGCCGGGCGCGGCCCGCTGCATCAGGGCGCGATCACGCTCGATCAGGGCAAGGGCCTCTTCCGCCTTGCCGACCGCGGATTTGAGCTCGGACGGCTTGCGGAACAGCAGGTAGTTCTTCTCCAGCCGCCGCGCCTCGCGCACCACGTCGTGCATGCGCGTGACGTGGTGTTCGTCGTCGACGCGCGACAGCAGCAGGCGCACCTGTTCGAGGGCGGCGAACACCAGCAGCACGAACAGCGCGCCGAGCACGATGTAGCCGAGCAGGATCTTGCCGTGCAGAGAACGGGGCAGCAGTTTCATGAATTGCATGCTGCAACGTCGCGTTGCGAATTTCAACAGCGACCACATGCGCGCAAGCGCCTGTTTCATGTGGACTTTCGGCGGACGGTCGCAGGGACGAGCGTAAGCGCGCTGCAAGTTGCAACGAGCGCCGGTGGTCCATACGAGGGGTGGGGTGTAAAGCATAAATAAATCAATGCTTTGCGTTTTTTGTCAGAGGTGGCACAGCGCCTGCTAGGAAATCCGTGCCAGTCTCGCAGTGACGATTTTGAAGGCTCCTCGGGTCGTTGCTGTGGCGAGGCTTGCAATGGGGAGGCCGGTCGACCTAGCGGACAGCACCGGTTCTTTTGGCGGCTCGCGAGCAATCGCGAGCCGTTTTTCTTTGCGCCACACGCCGTCTGGTGGATTCAGGGATAATTCGCGGCCTTCCACCGCCCCTAATCGCGTTTTCCGCATGGCCGATCCCGCCGTTCCGCTGATTTCGACGCACGCGCTTGCCTGCACGCGCGGCACAGCACGCCTGTTTGCCGGGCTGGACCTGTCGGTGGGCGAGGGTGAGCTGCTGCACGTGGCCGGCGCCAATGGCAGCGGCAAGACCAGTCTGCTGCGCATCCTGTGCGGGCTGTCGGAAGCGGAATCGGGTGAGTTGCGCTGGCAGGGGCAGTTGGCGGGCAAGGTGAAGGACGACTGGCGCGCGGGCCTGCTCTATCTCGGTCACCGCAACGCGGTGAAGGACGATTTCACGCCGCTGGAGAACCTGCGTGCCAGTGCGGCCATCGCCGGTGAAGCCTTGGACGAGGACACCGCGCTGCGCGCGCTGGTCGACATCGGCCTCGGTGCCCGGCTCGACGTGCCGGCGCGCAGCCTCTCACAGGGGCAGCGCCGTCGCGTCGCGCTGGCCCGGCTGCTGTGCGGCACGCGCGCCCGGCTGTGGATACTGGACGAGCCGTTCACCGCGCTCGACGTGCGCGCGGTGGCGCAGCTGGCCGAAGCGATGGCCGCGCACATCCGTCGCGGCGGTGCCGTCATCTACACCACGCACCAGCCGGTGGATATTGACGTGCCGCGTCGCGCGCTGCTCAATCTGGACGATTACTCATGCTGAGCGTGTTCGCCGCCGTGCTGCGTCGCGACCTGCTGCTGGCCTGGCGCCGCCGTTCCGACGTGCTGACCGCGCTCGGTTTCTTCCTGCTGGTGACCAGCCTGTTCCCGCTCGGCGTCGGGCCTGAACCTGACCAGCTTTCGCACATCGCGGCCGGGGTCATGTGGGTCGCCGCACTGCTTGCCACGCTGCTGTCCGTGAGCCGGCTGTTCGAGGCGGACGAGGCGGACGGAACCCTTGAGCAGATGTTGCTGTCCGTGGAGCCGCTGGCAGTGATCGTGCTGGCCAAGGTGTGCGCCTACTGGTTGCTGACCGGACTGCCGCTGGTGCTGATCGCGCCGCTGATCGCGCTGCAGTTCAGCCTGACGCCGGACGAGACGCTCATCGTCTGTGCGACGCTGCTGATCGGCACGCCGACGCTGTCGCTGCTCGGCGCCGTCGGTGCGTCGCTGACGCTGGGCCTGCGCGGAGGCGGTGCGCTGATCGCGCTGCTGGTGCTGCCGCTGTACGTGCCGGTGCTGATCTTCGGCGCCGGTGCGATCGACGCCTGGCGCGCCGGACTGGGCATCGCCGCGCACCTGGCCTTGCTCGGTGCCTGCCTGCTGGTGGCGCTGGCGGTAGCGCCACTGGCGAGCGCGGCGGCATTGCGCATCGCCCAAGATTGATAGGGGGCCAAACCGCACTCGGTTAAACTTGCGGTTTTGCCGTCGGCCCCCGCCGAGACACGCGCGTTGTATCTGCGCACACCGAGTAATCAGAACCTGGGCTAGCCGCTTCGCTGATGTCCGAATCACAGTCTTCCGCCGCGCGCGCGCCGTCGTCCGGCTTCAACTTCTTCCATTACGCCAGCCCGCAGACCTTCTTTCCGCTCGCCGGCAAGCTGCTGTGGCCGAGCTGGATCGCCGCCGTCCTGCTGACGCTGGCCGGCCTCTACATCGGCTTCTTCGTCGCGCCGACCGACGCGACACAGGGCGACAGCTACCGCATCATCTTCATCCACGTGCCGGCGGCCTGGATGTCCATGGTGGTCTATCTGGCGATGGCCTTCTGGTGCGCGGTCGGCCTGGTATTCAACACGCGTCTGTCCTTCATGATGTCGACCGCGCTCGCGCCGACCGGCGCGATGTGGGCTTTCGTTGCGCTGTGGACCGGCGCGCTGTGGGGCAAGCCGACCTGGGGCACCTACTGGGTGTGGGATGCGCGCCTGACGTCCGAACTGATCCTGTTCTTCCTCTACTGCGGCTACATGGCCCTGCAGGCAGCCATCGACGACCCGCGCCGGGCCGACCGCGCCGGCGCGCTGATCGCCATCGTCGGCGCGGTGAACGTGCCCATCATCTATTTTTCGGTGAAATGGTGGAACACGCTGCATCAGGGCGCGTCTGTAAGCCTGACGGCTGCGCCGACCATGGCCACCACCATGCTGACCGGGATGCTGGTGATGGCGCTGGCGGCCTGGGCCTACACGATAGGCGCGGCGCTGGTGCGCGTGCGCGCCATCATGATCGAACGCGAGCGGAACACCGACTGGGTGCGCCAGCTCGCCAGCAACGGAGACGGCAACACATGAACTGGGAAAGCGCCAGCCATTTCTGGGCGATGGGCGGTTACGGCTTCTTCGTCTGGGGTTCCTACGGCGTGACGGCTGCGGTCATTGCGGCCGAACTGTTCGCGCTGTCGCGCCGTATGAAGAATGCCCGTGCGCAGGCCCGGCGCGACGTTGCGCTGGAGCGCATCGACGCCGACAAGCGGGGGCGCGCATGAAGCCGCGTCACAAACGTTTCGCGCTGGTCGCTGCCGGCGTTGCGCTGCTGGTCGGTGCGGTCACGCTGGTGCTGAACACCTTCAGCGACAACATGGTGTTCTTCTTCAGCCCGACCCAGGTCGCCGCGAAGGAAGCGCCGCAGGGCCGCACCTTCCGCATCGGTGGCATGGTGCAGGACGGCAGCCTGGCGCGCGGCGCCGACGGTACTTCGGTCCGCTTCGTCGTCACCGACACTGCCAACACCATCACCGTCACCTACAAGGGCGCGCTGCCCGACCTGTTCAAGGAAGGAAAGGGCGTGGTTGCCCAGGGCAAGCTCGGCGAGGACGGCGTGTTTGCAGCCAGCGAGGTGCTGGCCAAGCACGACGAGAACTACATGCCGCCTGAAGCCGCTCACGCGCTGGAACAGGCGAAGAAGGCGCAGAGCACGGTCGTTCAGTAGGTCGCATTCACTCCGCTCCGGCGCCTTGGGCCGGAGCGCCACGTCTTACGGGCAGGAGCCATCATGTTTCCCGAACTGGGCAATTTTTCGCTGTCGATCGCGCTGGCGCTGTCGGTGCTGGTCGGCATCATTCCGCTGGTCGGCGCGCAGCGTGGCGACACGCGGCTGATGTCGGTCGCGCGACCGCTGACGCAGGGCGTGTTCGTGTTCGTCACCTTCGCCCTGTACTGCCAGATCCAGTCCTTCGTGCTGAACGACTTCTCGGTGCTGAACGTCGCCACCAACTCGAATTCCACGCTGCCGCTCGAATACCGTGTCGCCGCCGCCTGGGGCAGTCACGAGGGCTCGCTGCTGCTGTGGACCTTCATGCTGGCGCTGTGGGCGCTGGCGGTCAGCGTGTTCTCGCGCCGTCTGCCGCTGGACATGGTGGCGCGCGTGCTGGCCGTGCTGGGCTGGGTGGGCGTCGGCTTCCTCGCCTTCATGCTGGCCAGCTCCAATCCCTTCGACCGCCTGCTGCCGGCGGCTGTCGATGGCCGTGACCTGAATCCGCTGCTGCAGGATCCGGGCATGATTTTCCATCCGCCGATGCTCTACATGGGTTACGTCGGCTTCTCGGTCGCCTTCGCCTTCGCCATCGCGGCGCTGATCGGCGGCCGTCTCGACGCCGCCTGGGCGCGCTGGTCGCGGCCGTGGACCACGGTGGCCTGGATGTTCCTGACGCTGGGCATCGCGCTCGGCAGCTACTGGGCCTACTACGAACTGGGCTGGGGCGGCTGGTGGTTCTGGGACCCGGTCGAGAACGCGTCCTTCATGCCCTGGCTGGTCGGCACCGCGCTCATCCACTCGCTGGCGGTGACCGAGAAGCGCGGCGCCTTCAAGAGCTGGACCGTGCTGCTGGCCATCGCCGCCTTCTCGCTGTCGCTGCTCGGCACCTTCCTCGTGCGTTCCGGCGTGCTGACGTCGGTGCATGCCTTCGCCACCGACCCGGAGCGAGGCGTGTTCATTCTGGCGCTGCTGGTGTTCGTGATCGGCGGCTCGCTGCTGCTGTTCGCGATCCGCGCGCCGTCGGTCGGTCTCGGTGGCGGTTTCGCGCTGCTGTCGCGTGAAACGTCCTTGCTCGCCAACAACGTCCTGCTGGCGGTCGCCACGTCGGCCGTGCTGCTCGGTACGCTCTATCCGCTTTTCCTCGACGCGCTGGGCATGGGCAAGATTTCGGTCGGCGCGCCGTACTTCGACGCGGTGTTCGTGCCGCTGATGACACCGGTGCTGTTCCTGATGGCCATCGGTCCCTTCGTGCGCTGGAAGAAGGACGAGGCGCCGGGGCTGGTGCTGCGCCTGCGCTGGGCGTTCGCAGTGAGCGTCGCCGCCACGCTGGCGACCATGGTGCTTTCGGGCCACTACACGCCGATGCTCGGTCTGGGTGCCTTCACCGTCGTGTGGATCGTCGCCACCAGCGTGCAGCACCTGGTCGAGCGTCTGCGTGGACGCAGCGGCGAGGGCAGCTGGCTGGCCCGCGCGCGCGCGCTGCCCGGTGGCTGGTGGGGCATGTGGCTGGCCCACCTCGGGGTGGCGGTGAGCATCGTCGGCATTACGCTGGTCAAGGGCTTCGAACAGAACGCCGATCTCAAGATGGCGCCGGGCCAGACGGCGACGCTGGCTGGCTATACCTTCAAGTTCCACGGCGCCTTCGAGCACGCGGGCCCGAACTACGACGCCGCCCGCGGCCGCATCGAGGTGACGCGCGATGGCAGGCCGGTGGCGATGATGCACCCCGAGAAGCGCATGTACCGGGTGTCGCAGATGCCGATGACCGAGGCCGCCATCGACTCCGGTTTCACGCGCGATGTCTATGTGTCGATGGGCGAGCCGCTGCCCGACGGCAACGCGTGGATCGTCCGCATCTTCTACAAACCTTTCGTGAACTGGATCTGGGTCGGCGCGCTGATCATGGCGCTGGGCGGCATCATCGCCGCCGCCGATCGCCGTTACCGCAAGCTTGCCCAGCGTGACGCGAAGCAGGCCACGCGCGATGGCGTGACGCCGCCGGTCCGGGAGCAGCACGCATGAAGCGCTATCTGTGGCCGCTGGGCCTCTTCCTGGTACTGGCCGGCTTCCTGTTCGCCGGCCTCTACCTGAACCCGCGCGAGGTGCCGAGTCCGCTGATCGGCAAGACGGTACCGGCCTTCTCCCTTCCTCAGCTGGCGGCCCCGGACAAGACCTTCTCGCCGGCCGACATGAAGGGCAAGGTGTGGCTGGTGAACGTGTGGGCGTCGTGGTGCGTGTCCTGTCGCCAGGAGCATCCGCTGCTGGTCGAGCTGGCGAAGACCGGGTTGGTGCCGATGATCGGCCTGCACTACAAGGACGAGCGCGACGCGGGCCTGAAGTGGCTGGCCGAGGGCGGCGACCCCTACCTGCTGTCGGCGCACGACCGCGACGGCCGTGTTGCCATCGATTTCGGCGTCTATGGCACGCCGGAAACCTTCATCGTCGACAAGGCCGGCGTCATCCGCTACAAGCACACCGGCCCGCTGACGCCGCAACTGCTGCGCGATGACATCCTGCCGCGCGTCAAGCAGCTCGAGGCGTCCTGACATGCGTGGTCTGATCGTAGTGCTGGCAGCGCTGATGCTGCCGTTTTCCGCGCTGCACGCCGAGGAGGCGAAACCGCTGGCCGACGACCCGGTGGTTGAAGCGCGCGTGCAGAAGCTGGGCGAGGAACTGCGCTGCCTGGTCTGCCAGAACCAGAACATCGCCGACTCGCACGCCGATCTGGCGATGGATCTGAAGAAGCAGTTGCGCGAGCAGATCGCCGCCGGCCGGAGTGACGGCGAAATCAAGGACTTCATGGTCGAGCGCTACGGCGATTTCGTGCTCTACCGTCCGCCGCTCAAAGCCTCCACCGTACTGCTGTGGGCCGGCCCCTTCGCGCTGCTGCTGCTCGTCGTCGTATTGCTGCTGCGCCGCCTGCGCAGTCGCGCCGAACGTGCCGCAGTCGCCAACACACTGAGCGCCGATGAACACGAGCGCGCACGCGCGCTGCTCGCCGGCGAGGAGAACAAGGTTTGACCACTTTCATGATGGGCGCGGCGGCGATGCTCGCCCTCGCGCTGGCTTTCGTCGTGCTGCCGCTGCTGCGCGGCCGCAGCACTCAACCGGCCGACGCGCAGCGCGCGCTGACGCTCGCCATCCACCGCGATGCGCTGGCCGAACTGGACCGTGATCTGGCGGCCGGCCTGATCGACGACGCGCAGTACCGCATTTCCTGTGCCGAACTGGAGCGTCGGGTGCTCGACGAGGCCGGCGCTGCGCCGGCGGCTTCAGCGAAGGGCAGCGGTCGCTGGGTGGCCGTCGTGTCGGCACTGATGGTGCCGGTGATCGCCGTACCGGTTTATCTGGCGCTCGGTCATCCGCAGGCCGTCGACGCACCGCGCAGCAGCCCGCCGCAGGCTGAAGCCCAGGAGGTGACGCCGGAACAGATACAGGCCATGGTCGCGCGACTGGCCGAGCGGATGAAGGCGGAGCCGGACAACGCCGAGGGCTGGTCGATGCTGGCGCGCTCGTACTTCGCGATGGGGCGCTTCGACGAGGCGGCCGATGCGTATTCCAGGCTGGTGAAGATCGTCGATGGCGACGCCCAGGTGTGGACCGACTACGCCGACGCGGTCGCCATGAAGCAGGGACGCAATCTGGCTGGAGAACCCGAGCAGATGCTTAAGAGGGCGCTCGAACTTGATCCGGACAACGTGAAGGCGCTGGCGCTGGCGGGCAGTGCCGCGATGCAGCGGGGCGATGCCGCTGCCGCGCGCGTGCATTGGGAACGCCTGCTCAAGCTGTTGCCGGCGGATTCGCCCTTGATCCAGCCCATCAAGGAAAGCATGGGGGACGCTGCCGCGGGTGCTGCGTCGAACTAGGTGAGGTGTGCGGTTGCCGCGGCAAACGCTGCGGCGACGCGGGCATGTCTTACGCCTTTCGATTACGGAAGCAGAAATGAAAAAAGCCGGCTTGCGCCGGCTTTTTTCATGCTCGCGGAAGAATTACTTCTTCTCTTCAGCCGGAGCGGCAGCGTCAGCCGGAGCGGCAGCGTCAGCCGGGGCAGCAGCGTCAGCCGGGGCAGCGGCATCAGCCGGGGCAGCGGCATCAGCCGGGGCAGCGGCGTCAGCCGGAGCGGCAGCGTCAGCCGGAGCAGCCGGGGCAGCATCAGCCGGGGCAGCGGCCGGAGCCGGTTCGGCGGCCGGAGCCGGGGCTTCTTCCGGCTTCGAGCAAGCGGCCAGGGCAGCGGCGAGGATGGCGGCGAGGAGGAGGGACTTTTGCATTTTGATTTCCTTGGCTGATGGCAACAACGTGAATTCGGTACGACACCTGATCGAGCTAGCGACCTCGATCAGCCCAAAATAGTAGCACGAGCATTACGGATCAAGTCGCACGCCTCGAAACAAGGTTTTACAGGCCCAGCTTTGTTGTGCTGATGCAACATGAACAGGCGTTCCAGATCTCGGTGAATCGACCTGCGTAGCCGGCAATTTCGTCGCCGTCGGCGCGCACGTGCTTGCCGCGCCAGTGGTCGCAATGGATCCGGATCACCGCCTCGGCCGATCCGTTCAGCATGAAAGTCTCGCTCAGATGCCGCAGCGTGCGCGGCAACTGACGGATGTGCAGGCGGTGCGATTGTGCGGCGCAAAGCGCCCACAGGCGGGGCATGTGGTGCTGCAGCGGTCCGGCGTCGTGCAGCACGATGCGGACCTGGGCGCGCGGGGACAAGACCAGGGCGCGGGTCAGCGCGTCGACCGCGAGGCGCGAATCAAGCGCGGTGTCGCGCAGATCGGTGTCGAAGATGTCGAGCGAGCGATCGACATGCGCGATCAATGCGCCGATCGCTGCCTGATAGCCGGTGCGATCGTCGAAACGGAACACACCCGCCTCGTCAGCCAACGGCGGCCCCGGTGTGCAGGAAGCCGTCGCAGTACCAGTCGTAGAGCAGTTCGAGCGTGCCTTCGTGGTCGGCGACCCGAGCGATACTGCGCGCGCTGGCGAGTTCGCGCAGCACGTCGGCGCTGTCGGCGGGCAGGTCGACCGGCTCACCATTGATCCAGAAGCGCTTGCCGCTGCGCAGCAGCAGCGTCCGTCCGTCCAGCCGCACGCCGTGCCGGGTCGCCTGCTGTGCGAAACGCTTCGGCGACAGTGGGTCGTCCGGCGGGTCGAAGAACACGTGCGGTTTCGGTTCACTCAGATAGCCGCCGAGGAAGGCCTCGACGTCCTTGCGTGACCACTTGATGGTGCTCAGCACGTGCTCGACCCTGTCTATCATCGCCGCCGGCAGTTGCGCCGGGTCGGCCTGCAGTGCGAGGTCCGGGTCGGCGTACATGCCGGGCATGCAGATTTCGTCGCGCAGGTAGTCGAGGAAACCGGTCGCCAGTTCCTGCATCGACGGCGTGCGGAAGCCGATCGAATAGGTGGTGCATTCACCTTCGGCGATGCCGTTGTGCGCGCACTTGGGCGGCAGGTAGAGCATGTCGCCCGGTTCCAGCACCCATTCGTGCTCCGGCACGAAGTTCTTCAGGATGCGCAAGGGCGCGCCATCGATCAGCGTGAGGTCGGTCTGTTCGCTGATCTGCCAGCGACGCTTGCCGGTGCCCTGCAGCAGGAACACGTCGTAGGAATCAAAGTGCGGACCGACGCCGCCGCCATCAGTGGCGTAGCTCACCATCACGTCGTCCAGCCGGGCGTAGGGCACGAAGCTGAATCGGCGCATCAGTGCGTCGGCTTGCGGCAGCAGCATGTTCAGGCCCTGCACCAGCACGGTCCACGGTTTCGTCTTCGGGCGCCGGATCAGCGAGGCGGGCAGGGGGCCGCGCTCCATTTCCCAATTGCGGCCGTCATGCGCGATGAATCGCGATTCCACGTCTTCGTCGCGTGCGAGATCGAGCAGTTGCTCGCGCGGCAGCAGGCCGTTGAAGCCCGGGATGGCGCCGCGGATGAGCAGGGGTTTCTTCTGCCAGTAGTCGCGCAGGAAGGTACGCGGGCTGAGCCCGCCGAGCAGTGTCTTGTCCATGGGTGCGGATTATCCGCGATGGCGCGGCCGCGGCGCACGCAACGGGTAAAATCGCGGCCTTTCGCTCTCGCAGGACACGTCATGCCGGTCGCCCGCATCGAATCGCTGGACCACGAAGGTCGCGGCGTCACCCATTACGAAGGCAAGGTCATCTTCGTCGATGGCGCCTTGCCGGGCGAAACCGTCGACTTCTCGCCTTACCGCAGGAAGCCGTCCTACGAACTTGCACAGATCAGCCGCATCGTGAAGCCGAGCGCCCAGCGGGTGACGCCGCGCTGCCGGCACTTCGGCAACTGCGGCGGCTGCAGCATGCAGCACCTCGATGTCGGCGCGCAGGCGTCGGCCAAGCAGCGCGTGCTCGAGGACGCGCTGTGGCACGTCGGTCGCGTGAAACCGGAAACCGTGTTCGCGCCGCTGGTCGGGCCAGGCTGGGGCTATCGCTACCGTGCGCGGCTGTCGGTGCGCTACGTGCCGCGCAAGGGCGGCGTGCTGGTCGGTTTCCGCGAGAAGCGGTCGAGCTACGTCGCCGACATGGATTCCTGCGAGGTGCTGCCGCCGCACGTGTCGGCGCTGCTGCTGCCGCTGCGCACGCTGATCGACGGCTTCTCGCTGCGCGACCGCCTGCCGCAGATCGAGATCGCCATCGGCGGCGAGCGCGACGAGCAGATGACGGTGCTGGTGTTCCGCATCCTGGAGAAGATGACCGCCGACGACGAGGCCGCGCTGCGCGCCTTTGCCGACACGCACCGGCTGCACATCTACGTCCAGCCGGGCGGCCCGGACACGGCAGTGCCGTTCTGGCCGATCCCGATGCCCGAACTGGCGTATTCGCTGCCGGATTTCGGCGTCAGGCTCGCGTTCGCACCGACCGAATTCACGCAGGTGAATCACGGCATCAACCGCTCGCTGCTGCGTCGCGCGATGTCGCTGCTGGCGCCGCAGCCGGGCGAGCGCATCGCCGACATGTTCTGTGGTCTGGGCAACTTCTCGCTGCCGATCGCCTCGCTCGGCGCCGACGTGGTCGGCATCGAGGGCGCCGATGCGCTGGTGAAGCGCGCCGCGCGCAACGCGGCCGCCAACGGACTGGCTGAGCGCTCGACCTTCGCGGTGGCCAATCTGTTCGAGATCACGCCGGAGTCCTACGCTGCGCTTGGCCGCTTCGACAAGATGCTGATCGACCCGCCGCGCGAGGGTGCGATGGAACTGGTGAAGTCGCTGCCGCACGCGGCCGACGAAGCGGCGCCGTCACGCATCGTCTATGTGTCGTGCAACCCGGCCACGCTGGCGCGCGACCTCGAGGTGCTCATCGTGCACAAGGGCTATCGCCTGCGCGGCGCCGGCATCGCCAACATGTTCCCGCAGACCTCGCACGTCGAATCGATCGCGCTGATCGAACGCGCCTGAAGCCGTTTAGGTTCGCGCAAGGCAAAGAAAAGGCCCCGCAGGGCGCTCGCCCCCGGGGCCTTGCTGCCAGCGTGTACCGCGCTTACTCGCGCTGACCGGTCAGTGCCATCAGCAGGTTCAGCAGGCTGACGAACATGTTGTAGAGGTTCAGATAGACCGACAGCGAGGCCGACACGTAGTTGGTTTCGCCGCCGCGCACGATGCGCTGGATGTCGTACAGCATCCAGGCGGCCGAGATCAGCACGATGGCAGCCGAGATCGCCAGGTGCAGGCCCGGCATCTGCAGGAAGATGTTGGCGACGATGGCCAGCAGGATGACGATCATGCCGATCATCAGGAAGCTGCCCATGTTCGAGAAATCGCGCTTGGTCGTTGCAGCGACCGACGACAGCACCAGGAAGGTGACCGCCGTGCCGCCGGCCGCCATCGCGATGATGGAGCCGCCGTTCGAGAAGCCCAGCGCCACCTGCAGGATGCGGCTCAGCATCAGCCCCATGAAGAAGGTGAAGCCGAGCAGCAGGGCGACGCCGAGGCCGCTGTTCTTGTTCTTCTCGATCGCCCACATGAAGCCCCAGGCGATGCCGAGGAAGAGCACGAAGGAAATGAGCGGGCTGCCGGAGAAGAAGCTGAAACGCATCTGCACGCCGACCAGCGCGCCGAGCAGGGTCGGCACCATCGACACGGCGAGCATCATGTAGGTGTTGCGCAGCACGCGGTTCTGGCCGGCGGACAGCGAACCGGTGGTCTGCATGCTCTGGAATTGCGGTTGCATCAAGGTCTCCCGAAGGATGATTAGTGCTCTAAAGACTATCGCACAGGGTGCGAAGTTTCAACGCCGTTCGCCGTGCTAGACTGCGCGCCTCATCTGTAACCCTTGTCTGGCGCCATTGTCGTCATGACATGCGGCACCCCGGAAGCGTGGCAGAGTGGTTGAATGCACCGGTCTTGAAAACCGGCAACGTCGCAAGGCGTTCGTGAGTTCGAATCTCACCGCTTCCGCCAAATCTCCCCGGCACCGCATTACTCCTCGCCGCGTTGTGCCCGGCAAGCGCTCAGGGAGTGTAGTGTCTCGCACCGACCAGACGCGCCCATCGATCCCCCTGGTCGGTCCCCTCGTCGCCTGTCGCCGGAGAGCGGCGCAGCGTGAAATCTCTTCACAGGGTACCTGTGCGTGCCGTGTCTTCGCTTCGGCCGCGCGCTGGGCAAGAGCTCTCGCCGCATCATCCAAAAGGCTGAGCGAGCGACGCTGCGCGCGATTCCGCGGAGTGCTCAGGGCATTATGCGGGCAACAAGGCTCGACAACTGAGCTCACGCGAACGGGCATCAGCCCGCCAGGAATACGGAGACACGGCATGAGCGCCATGGAGCGCATCTACCGCATCGACCAGCTGCTCGCCGGCCGCAAGGCCGTGCCGCGCGCCGAGCTGCAGGAAAAGCTCGGCGTGTCGTGGGCGACGCTGAAGCGCGACCTCGCCTACATGAAAGACAGGCTGCATGCGCCCATCGTGTTCGACCGCGATCTGGGCGGCTACCGCTTCGAGCGGGAAGGGCAGCGCATCGGTCCGCAGTACGAACTGCCCGGGCTGTGGTTCTCGGCGGAAGAGATCCACGCGCTGCTCACCATGCAGCACCTGCTCGCCAACCTCGACACCGGCGGCCTGCTCGGCCCGCACATCCAGCCGCTGCTTGCCCGCCTGTCCGGCCTGCTCGGCAGTGCCGACAACCCGGCGGAAGAGGTGAAGAAGCGCATCCGCATCGAAACCGTCGGCGCGCGCCGCTTCCACCTCAGTCACTTCCAGGCCGTGGGCTCGGCACTGCTGCGCCGCAAGCGCATGCTCGTCCGCTACCACGCCCGCGGTACCGATCAGGAAACCGAACGCGAAATCTCGCCGCAGCGGCTCATCTATTACCGCGACAACTGGTATCTCGACGCCTGGTGCCACCTGCGCGAAGACCTGCGCGCCTTCTCGCTCGATGCGATCCGTGCGGCGGACATTCTGGAGAAGAAGGCCAAGGAGGTTTCCGAAAAGCGCCTCGACCAGGTGCTCGGTTCCGGCTACGGCATCTTTTCAGGCGACAACGTCACCTGGGCCACGCTGCGCTTCACGCCCGAGCGGGCGCGCTGGGTGGCAGCGGAAAAGTGGCATCCGGATCAGGTGGGAAGGGTGCTCGAGGATGGGGGGTATGAGCTGAAGGTGCCTTACACGGATGATCGGGAGCTGTTGATGGACGTACTGAAGTTCGGGGCGGACTGCGAGGTGGTCGAACCGACAACCTTGCGTGAGCGGGTGCTGACTGAATGCAGGAAGGTGCTGGGGAAGGAACGGGCCGGCGCATCGTCACTGCTGTATTGCGGGCTCGATCAGTGAGCCTCCTACGCGATTTGATGCACTTCATTACCTGTGTCGATGGGACCGCGGACTTCGATCTATGGCACTGGAGGTCTGAAGGCCGACGTGCAACTGCCGCGAATCAGCTTGTTTCTCCCAGGGCGCCCTGTGCTTGCATCCTGCTCCCGAACGATATCGCCGTGCATGCCTAGCACTGGCAACAGACTAGAACGATCCGACTACCTACTTTCTTGCTTCCGCGCAGATCATGCTCGACTTCTTGGTTGCTGACAAAAAAGTATTCGCTTTTGCACTCTCCATTTGTGCAGCCGCATTTTTCGCCTATGTAATCTGGTTCCGCCCTGCAGTTTCCTCTGCGCTTGCTTTCGCGCGTGCGGTGACCGAGGCAGTGAAAAAAACGAGGGAACAGAGATGGCCGGTTGCGATGGATGCAGCGCAGTCTGTTGTGTCGCGACATCCCCACTACGAAGGGCTGTGGCGCGAGACCGTCAGTCGGGTTGTCGCGCTACGCCGTGGTGAAGCCACGTCGTATGTCATGTTTTCTGCACCCCACGATTTGTGGAACGCACGCTCGCTCTTGAGGCGTCGGTTCAACCTGGACTTGGCTGATGTGGTTCCAAATCTGCTGGTAGGCGTTGGACTGCTTTTCACTTTTTATTTTCTCACCGAGGCACTCAGCAACGCCACGCAGGTGCTGACTCAAGGAGCAGCGACGTCAAAAGAGACCGAGAAAGCGATTGAGTCGTTACTCAAGGTGGCCGGGAGCAAATTCGTCACCTCGCTCGCGGGACTGTTCGCATCACTGATATGGACCTATGTAGCGAAAAGCAGCCTCAATCGGGTCGAGCACGCATGTCAGGAGGTCGAGCGCGCACTGGCAGCCCTTGTGCCCGGCAATGGCAGCGAGACACTCGTCGGCATTCAGCTCGAGAACGCGGAAGAGAATCTGCTGCATAGAGAGAAACTTGCACGCGCAGAGATGTCCGCGGCGGATCGCAGGCTTGAGGCACTCGACGAGGGCCTCGGTTTACTGGAGGAAATGCTCGAGGTCGGTCGGGAACAGTCTGGGACACTAAAACGCTTTGAGACCGATCTGGCGATCTCGATCGGTAACGCGCTAAACCCCCAGTTCGAAGGAATGACGCAGAAGTTGGTGAATGCGATCAACGGGCTGAGTGAAAAGCTGGGTCACATGAATCAGGATGCGCTCGAGAAGATGACGCACAACTTCGCAGCCATGCTCAAGGAGAACACTGAGACCGAAATGATGGGCTTGAAGACAGCACTGGCCGAACTAGCTGGAAATCTGAGCAGTACTGCAGCTGACTTCGATCAGAAGGGCCGGCAGCTGGGGGACGCGATTACTTCAGCGGGCGCGTCCCTGGGAGAGCAGGCGAACAATCTCGCACAACGCATGCGTGAGGCCGCCGAGATGATGGAGACGGCAGGAGTGTCACTCAAGGCCGCAATGAATGATCTTGACGCCAGTGTGGACAAGGCTGCTGCGCTTGGGCGTGAGGGCACCTCGTTTGTACGCAATGCACTTGATACAGCAGGGCGAACGGTCGATCACATGTTCGAGGTGTCAGACAAAATGGGATCAATGACCCACTCTCTTGAGCAGGCAGGAGGTCGCCTCGTTCAAGCGGGCAAGGGGGTGCAGGATCTGTGCGATAGACAGAACGAGCTCGCCGAGAAGCTTGCTGCGATTGGGCCGGACTTGAAGAACGCCGTTGAGCGCGTCTCTGGAATCGTGCGTGAAACAGTTGAACACGCACACGAGATGGTCCGTCAGACCCAGAAGTCGATGGAGGGGAGCAGCGTTGCACTCTCCACAACCGTCGAGCGAATCACTGCCGGGGTAACGACCTACTCTGCACAGGTTCGGGACTTGCACCAATCGATGGACAATCATTTGGCGAAGGCTGTGGGTGATTTCGGCAACAGCGTCAATGATCTTGGAGAGGCCATCGAAGAGCTATCCGAGATCGCCGATGGCCTGAGGCAGGCTCAATGATTTCGTCATTCGGCGCAAGAGGAGTGGATGTCGAAAGCCGCAGTGAGCCAGAGCATAGCTATATGGCTTCAGTGGCCGACCTGATGATCGGCTTGCTTTTCGTGTTCATCATCATGGTCGCGTTTCTAGCGCTGCAGAAGAAAAACGAGATGGCTGCCGCTGAGGCCCTTGTTCAAGGTGCTCGGGATCCGCGCGGTCAAGTGACCGAAGCGATCGGCGAGGCAATTCGA
This sequence comes from Methyloversatilis sp., assembly GCA_034004945.1. Taxonomy (GTDB): domain Bacteria; phylum Pseudomonadota; class Gammaproteobacteria; order Burkholderiales; family Rhodocyclaceae; genus Methyloversatilis. The sequence goes on from JAVEVQ010000003.1 coordinate 26,729, forward strand.
GCAACGTTGCCAAGCGTGCGGGTGGATCCCGCAAGCGGGGTGATTTCCATGCCGGAGGATCTTCTCTTCGATCGTGGAAGCTCAACTCTCAAAGAGGGCGCCCAAGCCAAGCTGGCAGAAGTTGCGGGCGTGCTCTCGTTGGTGCTTCGCTGCTATGTAGCCAGCGAGCGCGGACGCTTGGCGTGCCCTGACAACGAAATGGGTCATGAGATCGAAACGGTTTTCATTGAAGGGCATACCGATAATCTTCCGATGATGCGGCCCGGCGGCAACGCCAAGCTCTCTCTTGATCGAGCACTGTCGGTAAGTGTCGCGATGATCGATTCCACGGTTCTGGCTGACTTCAGAAATGATCAGCAGCAGCCAATCTTTTCGCATAGCGCTTACGCTGACTCGCGCCCGCTCAAAGGTGTCGACCCTTCTGACGGAAGGAATCGCAGGGTCGATCTACGCATCATTCTGAGCTACCGCCCACCGACAGGGTTGTCAGTGAATTTTGAGGAATCGGCGATGAACAGCGGGAGACCCTGAACCGTGCTTTTCATGCCGCTCCCGGCTGGATGGCCGTCGCTTGAAAGGGCAGTGCAGGCAATGGAGGAGTCGCCAATCGCGGCACCTCCTGACGACCCCGGCCTTGGCATGCGCCTGCGCGCTCGCTACCGAGCGTCTCGGGCCGACGACTACCGCAGTGTTTCGCGCAGGGAGATGCGCTTTTTGCCTTTCGCCTGCTGGATCGAGGGGCAGCCTGATCTGCGCGAACTCGAACCCCGTCTTGTTGACCGCTACTGGAAGCAGCTACTTCCTGACGCTCTGCGGCGCAGCTCACGCTCGGCGGATCGTTGGCTATCGCCGCTTCTGGTGACCTACTGCGTGTCATTCAATGCCTCATCCATCGAATTCATGGCGTTCTCAGCCGCGTTGCGTGCCGCGCTGGATAACGCGCTTGGCCCGCTTGCGGATTCCATGCGTGATTTGAGTCATTCACTGGACTTCTTGAATCCGAAGGCGGCCCCAGCCACGCTTGCGCAGCGCCTCGTAGCGGGTCTTGAATCGCCGCTCCAGGAGCATTTGCGCGCCATGAAACTGTGGTCGGGTTTCCTTGGTTCGGCTTTGGGGTTGGCGGCGTGGCGCGCGGCTTTAACTCGTCGGGCTGACGAACGCACTCATTCAGCCGTTATCGACAGGTTGCTGAGTTGGGATGCCGAGCTTCCGGCGCGCTCGGTGAAAACCGATTGCCGCGTACTGTTCGCGGAGGCACTGCTTGCCACCTGGGCCGACGGCAGAAACCGTGTTCCGGACGATGTGAAGCAGAAACTTGTCGGCTATTTCCTGCGCTACTACGGAGACCCGCGAGACCCTCGCTGTCTGCAGTATCAGTACGCTGAGGTCTCCGAGCGTGCGCTCGGCGTGTTGCTGCACTGGCTCACTGGCGACACGCTCAGGGGCTTCATGAGGTTGCTGGAGCGTACAGCGGATGACATCTGGCAGTACCGAGAGAAGTTCTGGATGGCTTACTACGACCGGGGCTTCATTGAGGAAGCCTGGCTTGCGCTGGGACGTACCGCAGTGACAGAGGCCAGAAGACTGGCAAGGCTTGACCAAGGGCTGGGTTACGGCCGCCTCGAGGGGCCGGTCAGCCACGATCAGTCTGTTCTACTCCTTCGAATCGGTGATCTGATATTCAGTGAGTGGAGCCATAACGGCAGCTTAAGGGCTTACCGCGAATCCGATCCAAATGCACCAAGGCTATACCGGTCTGTATATGACGGAGCGCTTCTTCGAGGCGCTGTATCGATGGATTTTCACGACGGGCAGAACATGAATCCGGAGCTCAGGCACATGAACTCTGATGGGGGAACCTGGCAACGTAAGGCCCGAGATTTCATTCGTCGTAACACCAATATAGCGATGGAAGATCGGAGCATCTTGTGAAGGTTGAACTGCATTCGGATGGCGCGCGCTGGGCCATCGACGGCAGCATAAGGGATTGGGTAGATCACCTTCCCGTTCAGGCCGCAGTTGCGGTTACGTGTCATGTCGAGGACAAACCGGAGCTCTGGTCGGCGAGCGTGCTGGAGGTGCCGGGCAGAGTCGTTTCAACATGGAATCAGACAGCAGCAGTGCATTTGGGACTCCCTCCCAATGTCCCGCTCGCGCTCGATATCCGGCTTTCCGGTGCGATGGGGAAGCCCGGCGCGAAGATCGAGGGGCGATGGCTGCAGCCAGGAAAGTCAGTTTCCGCGCGCGGTGTCTCAAGGGCCGGGGTCTGGCTGGAGTGGCAACAGAAAACGTTCCGCGTCCACTCGCCGCTCTACGAGGTGCTCGAGCTCGTTGAGCTATTCAACAGCGCACCGGAACAGTCGCTCGAGGAGCACTTCCGCATATGGGCGCGGATCAGGGAGGTGCTTGGCGCTGAGGCATCGAGCCACATCACGGACGGCTTCCTGCGAGCTCTGCGCGTGGTTACTGCCACCGCGCTCACGTTTGGCATTCGTCAGGACGAACGTGGAGAACTCCAGATCGATCCGGTCTTGTTGATTGGTCGCAGTGAGGAGAGCGACCAAGGAATACGGCACGAGCGCGCACTGACCGAGGCGGACGAAGCATTGTTCCCGAAGCGCTTGGACCAGTTACGCGAGGGAGCTCCGGCGTTTCCGCTGCGCGACGGTACCTATGTCGTCGTAGAAGAGGCCCTTGGGGAGGCGCTCGCTGCCGTCCGCCGGTTGCGAAAGGCGCCGTCAGAGGAGCGCAAGCGCGCAGCCATGTATCCCGAAGCGGTACTGCGTGAACTTCTGGATCTCGGGGAAGACCGACCGTCGGTATTCGTTGAAACCGAGAAGTTTGCCGAACGCGTCCGCGATGTTGGCGCGTGGGTGGCGCCTGTCCTTCCGTGGATACGTGAAGAGGGGCTGGATTGGGGTGGGGCGGCGAGTAGTGGGGTTCGAATCGATGGGGTCGACCTGCCTCTGGATCGCCCATCAGTCGCCAAAGCGTTGGAGGAGATTCGGACCGCGATCGAGAAGGGTGAGCCCTCGATCACCTTGGCCGGTCAAACGGTCGCCGCGACGAATGAGAATGCAAACGCACTGACAGCGCTTCTTCGCGCGATCGACCGGCGCGACCAAGGTGGCGGTGATGCGGCCAGCGACAACAAGCCGATACCGAACGTCCTGATCATCGAGAACAATCTTGATGAAGCGTCGTTCAGCCGCGTCAGGGTGGCGGCCAGACCGGGCAAACTTGGCTTGCCGCTGAGTCTGAGAACTACGCCAAAACAGCATCAAGAGGCCGGCATAAAATGGCTTCAGCATCACTGGATCGAAGGTTCTCGCGGAGCCTTGTTGTGTGATGACATGGGTCTGGGAAAGACCTATCAGGCGCTTGCATTCAGCGTCTGGATAAAAGAAATGATGGATGCCAATCTGCTTGAGCGGCGTCCGATACTGTTAGTGGCGCCGGTCGGCCTTTTGCGCAACTGGGAAGCGGAAATCGCCGACCATCTGTTCGACCCCGGCTTGGGGAATCTTTTGCGGGCCTATGGTGATCACCTGAAGGTAATCAAGCGTGGTCGTCATGTTGCAGGCACGGCGTCTCTCGATACTGCCCGCCTCGCATCCGCTGACGTTGTGCTCGCGAATTACGAAGCGGTCTCGGACTATCAACTGAGCTTTGGCGCCATTCGGTTTGCGTTGATCGTCTTTGACGAAGCGCAGAAGATCAAGTCTCCGTCGGCGCGAATGACCCATGCGCTGAAGGCGATGAACACCGAGTTCATGCTTGGCATGACTGGAACACCGGTGGAGAACCGTCTTGCCGATTTGTGGTGTATCGCTGATGCGGTTCAGCCCGGTGCACTGGCGGATCTGAAAGATTTCAGCAGGCGCTACGAAGTCGAGGGCGCGGATGTAAATGCGTTGAGAGATGCAATCTGGCAGCAGGAAGAAACGATCGGGCAGCAGACGCCTCGTTTGCTGCTGCGCAGGTTGAAGTCCGAAAAGCTCGACGGCCTCCCACCCAAGCATGAGCACGTGATCAAACTGCCGATGCCTCGAGAGCAGATGGATGCCTACGAGCGAGTGCTGGCGCTGAATGAAGTCGTCGGAGGACAAGGTGCGCTCGAAATGATCCAGGGCCTACGACGCGTTTCACTGCATCCCGCCTTGGGTAATACGCAGCGGCCCGAATGCGAGCTTCAGATTGAGCAGTCCGCGCGATTCAAGGGCATGTTTCAAGTTCTGGACCAGGTAGCGAATACGGGCGAGAAAGTACTTGTGTTCCTGGAGTCACTGGATCTCCAACATGTGGAACAGCTACCACTGTTGCTGCAGCGGCGATATGGCTTGCGAAGTGCGCCAATGGTCATCAATGGACAAGTCAGTGCGGAAGCGCGGCAGGACCGCGTAGGCCGCTTTCAGCGGGAAAGCGGCTTTGATGTGATGCTGCTCTCGCCAAAGGCGGGCGGCGTAGGACTGACCTTGACCGCGGCGAACCACGTGATTCACCTATCCCGGTGGTGGAACCCGGCGGTCGAAGATCAATGTTCCGATCGGGTGTATCGAATCGGACAGATGAAACCAGTCCATATCTACTACCCGTTGGCGGTACTACCGGGGGCAGAGGAGCGGAGCTTTGACGTGCAACTGCAGCGGCTGATGGAACGCAAACGCGATCTGGCAAAAAATCTACTGGCGCCGCCTGCATTCACGAAGGACGACGTGGCAGATCTGCTTAATGCAGTGAGCCCTCATTGAAGGTTGGGCTGATCAATTAAGCGTTCCTTTGCCGACTATCGGCGCGGCTTGGCTCAGTCTCATCGGGAGTAAAGGATGAACGTTTTCGAGTTCCGCGAGAAACTCGTCACCGACTATGCGGCCTTCACCCGCAGCTTTACGCGTATCTGCGCCGCAGACATCAAGCGCTTCGTGGACGATGCGTATGAATCCGGGCGCTATTGGCCCGCGCCGCTGGTCCAGGTGAACCCCAACTTCAAGTCGGGCGGCACGGTTGAGGCACTCGTGGCGGCTGGCGCGCTGCACCCTGAGTGCGGGCGTATCTTCCGCGCCGGCAAGTCGGCTTCGAGCCCGGGTGTGTCGCTCACCCTCTTCAAGCACCAGGAAGAGGCCATCGGATTCGCGCAGAGCGGCGAGAGCTATGTCCTGACTACGGGTACCGGTTCGGGCAAGTCGCTGGCCTACTTCATCTCAGTCGTCGACGCCATCCTCAAGGCAAAGGCAGCGGACCCCACGCCGCGCACCCGGGCCATCGTCATCTACCCGATGAACGCGCTCGCCAACAGCCAGCTTGAGGAGCTCGGCAAATTCCTGGGCGACGACGGTGACCATCCGCCCGTGACCTACGGCCGCTACACCGGCCAGGAAAGCGATGAAGAGCGTCAGCGGCTGGCCGCGAACCCGCCGGACATCCTGCTCACCAACTTCATGATGCTCGAACTGCTCATGACGCGGCAGGACGACAAGGACAAGGCGGTCGTCCGCAACGCCAAGGGTCTTCGCTTCCTGGTGCTGGATGAGTTGCACACCTACCGTGGTCGCCAGGGGGCGGATGTCGCGCTACTCGTGCGCCGGGTGCGCGAGGCGCTTGCCGACAACCTGCGGTGCATCGGGACCTCGGCGACGATGGCCACAGAAGGCACCGAACAGGCAAAGAACGAGAAAGTGGCCGAGGTTGCCAGTCGCCTGTTCGGCACCCGCATCACGGCCGCCAGTGTCATCACCGAAACCTTGCAGCGGGTCACGCCGGAGCAGTTGCTGGTCGAGCATGTGCGGTCGCAACTTGCGGAAGCCATTCGTGCTGGTGTACCCGAGTCCGCCTCCTATACGGCGCTCGCCCGACACCCGCTTGCCGTCTGGGTGGAGCTCACGTTGGGGCTGACTCGCGATGAAGGCAAGTGGCGTCGTGCCCGTCCCATCACCCTGGATGCTGCCGCCGACCGGCTGGCGGCGGATACGGGCGTTGATGTCGAGCAGGCCCGAGCAGTGTTGGCAGACTTCCTGCTGCTCGCCTACCGCACCACCGACAAGTCGCCCTCCGAGGGCGGGCGCAGCCTTTTTGCCTTCAAGCTCCACCAGTTCATCTCAGGTGGCAGCAAGGTTTACGGCACCCTCGAACCGGCAGGACGGCGTTACCTCACACTCGAAGGGAGTCAGTTCGTCCCGGGTGACCGTGCCCGTCGGCTCTTTGCGCTGCATTTTTGCCGCGAGTGCGGGCAGGAGTACATCCCGGTCTGGGACGAGAATAACTCGGACGGTCGGGTGTTTAACCCGCGCAGCATCGAGGAGCGCAGCCACGAGGACGACGACGTCAAAAACGGCTACTTCATGCCGGACACGACGGGCGTCTGGAACGACACGCTTGACCGCTATCCTGAGACCTGGTTGGAGCCCAAGAAAGACGGCGACCTGAAGCTGCGCTCGAACTACAAGAAGCGCCAGCCCTGTTACGTCCGTGTCGACGCAGAAGGTCGTCACACCGGTGAGGGCACGCCCGGTTGGTACATCCCCGGTAATTTTGGCTTCTGTCTGCGTTGTGGGGTCGTGCATCCGACCGCGGGCAAAGAGTCTTTGCGGCTGACCGGCTTGTCTGGCGAGGGGCGCAGCTCGGCGACCACGATGCTCACTCTGTCGGCGCTTCGCTACCTCTACGAGGAAGACGAGCAACTTAAGGAGGAGGCCAGGAAGGTCCTGGGCTTCACCGACAACAGGCAGGATGCAGCGCTGCAGGTCGGCCACTTCAACGATTTCCTGCAGGTGCTGCTGCAGCGGGCCGCGCTTTTCGCAGCAGTCCGAAAGGCCGGCGGTAGCCTTACCGAAAGCGAAGTTGCCGAGGCTGTATTCAAGTCGCTTGGCTTCGACCGCGATGATCCGGGCGTGCGCGCCGAGTACATGCAGGAGCCCGATATCAAGGGCAACGCCCGGCGCCAGGTGCAGGACATCATGCGTGCCATCCTTGGCTACCGGGTGTACTTCGACCTGCGCCGTGGGTGGCGCTTCAACAACCCCAATCTCGAGCAATTGGGCCTGGTTCATATCGAATATCAGGACCTCGACGAACTGGCGGCTGACGCGGGGGAATGGTCTGAGGCCCCCATCGCCTTGCAGGCGGCGTCGCCCGACGTCCGAAGACGCCTCCTCGTCATGCTTTTCGACGCCATGCGCCAGGGGCTGTGCCTTGCGTCGCGTTACCTCGACCGTAGCGAGCTTGATCGCCTCAAGACCTCCAGCTACGCCAACCTGCGCGAGCCCTGGGGCTTCTCCGAGGACGAGAGTCCCATTTCCTCGAACTGGTTCATCGTCGGCGCAAAGCCCCGCGACGAAGACCGCAGGAACGTCGACTACCTCGTGTCGGGCAGTGCCCGTTCCAAACTCGGCCGAGAGCTGAAGCGCCCGAGCAACTGGCGCGAAGCGGACGACAGCGACAACCCGCATGCCGCCAAGCTCAAGGACGATCAGTGCGAACAGGTCATCAAGGCGCTGCTCAAGGCGGCCAAATCGTACGGTCTGGTGGTGTCCGAGGAGACCGAATTCGGCATCACCGGCTATCAGCTCAACGGTACGGGGTTGCTATGGACCCTCGGCGAGGGCAAGAGCAAGAAGGGTGCGGACGACAATGCCTTCTTCCGCAGCCTGTACGGCAACATCGCCGGCATGCTCGCGGACCCGGTGCATCGTCTGTTCGATTTCGAGGCGCGCGAACACACCGCCCAGGTCGAGCAGGACGAGCGCCTGGAACGCGAGGCACGCTTCCGCTTCACCCAGAAGGACCGCGACGATTGGCAGGCCGCGAATAACAAGCCGCTGGAATGGCTGCCGGTGCTGTTCTGCTCGCCGACCATGGAACTGGGCGTCGATATCTCCTCGCTCAACACCGTTTACATGCGCAATGTCCCGCCCACGCCGGCCAACTACGCGCAGCGCAGCGGCCGGGCAGGGCGTGCGGGCCAACCAGCCCTGGTCATCACCTATTGCGCCGCTCAGTCGCCGCACGACCAGTATTTCTTCCGCGATCCGGTGCGCATGGTCCATGGCCAGGTCAATCCGCCCACGCTCGACCTCGCCAACCGCGAACTTATCCAGAGCCACCTGCACGCTATCTGGCTGGCCGAAACCGGCAAGAAGCTCGACAACAGCGTGCGCGGTCTGCTCGACATGAACGACCCCGCCGCACCGCTGACCGACGACTACCGGCAGCAGATGGATGCGGATGCGCCGCAGAAGCGGGCGCATGAGCGCGGCCTGCGTGTGCTGGCCATGCTCAAGGACGAACTCACCGAAGAGAAGGCCCCCTGGCATACGCCGACCTTTGCCGATGAGGTGTTCCGGCGCGCCTTCCAGTCCTTTGACCGGGCGCTCGACCGCTGGCGCGACCTCTTCGCCGCCACCAAGCGGCAGATGGAAATCAATCAGAAGGTGATGAACAACCCGGCCGCCAGCGAGCGCGACCGACGCGATGCCAAGCAGCGCCACGACGAGGCCTTCCGTCAGCAGACCCTGTTGCTGCAGGAGTCAGGTTCGGCCAACTCGGACTTCTACACCTACCGTTATCTGGCGAGTCAGGGCTTCCTGCCGGGCTACAACTTCCCGCGTCTGCCGCTGATGGCCTACATTCCGGCGCGCAAAGGCAAGATTGGCCGCGAAAACTTCCTGTCGCGTCCGCGCTTCCTGGCCCTGTCCGAGTTCGGTCCGTACAGCCTCATCTACCACGAGGGCAGCCAGTACCGCGTCGTGCGCGCCATGCTCTCGGTCGGTGCGGAAGACCAGGTCTCGGTCGGTGCCAAGCTCAGTACCGAAGTGGCTCGCATCTGCCCCGCGTGCGGCTACGGCCACTTCCGCAACCAGCGCGATGCAGACCGCTGTGTGTCCTGCAACGCCCCGCTGGCCGACTCCGTCGCCGTGCAGAACCTCTACCGCATCGAAAACGTCTCGACCAAACGTGCCGAGCGCATTACCGCCAACGAAGAAGAGCGCACCCGACAGGGCTACGAGATGCAGACCACCATCCAGTTTGGCGAGCAGGATGGACGCCTGCAGGTCATGCACGCAGTCATGAAGGAAGGTGACACGACGGTGCTGGAACTCCAGTACGGTCCCGCTGCGACCGTGTGGCGCATGAACCTCGGCTGGCGGCGTCGCAAGGAGAAAAGCCTCCTCGGTTTCATGATTAATCCGGTAACCGGCCACTGGGTCGGCGGTGCGGAAGAGGCAGGTGAGCCCGACCCGGACACCCCGCCCGACAAGACCCCGCCGCAACGCATCGTTCCCTACGTGGAAGACCGGCGCAACGTGCTCATCGTGCGCCCGCTCGAAGAACTCGACATCAAGACCATGGCGACGCTGCAGTACGCCCTCAAGCGCGGCATCGAGGCGGTCTATCAGCTCGAAGAGAGCGAGCTGATGGCCGAACCGCTGCCCAAGGCCGACCTGCGCCGTTCAATCCTGTTCTACGAATCGGCCGAGGGCGGGGCAGGTGTGCTGACCCGCCTCGCGACCGAGCCCGATGCGCTGGCAAGGGTCGCTGGCGAAGCGCTCGCCATCATGCACTTCCGCCGCCCCGAGTCGGGAGCCTGGAACAGAGAGCTGTTGGATGAAGAGCTCGACGCCGATGGCAAGCCCATCTGCGAGGCGGGCTGCTACCGCTGCCTGCTCTCCTACTACAACCAACCCGATCACGTGAACATCGACCGGCAGGATGCCGACAACGACGGGAAGGTGCTCGACATCCTGTGCCAGCTGTCGCATGCGAGGGGCGAGGCGGGCAGCTTCGGGCGTACGGCCGAGGCGCAGCTCGGTGAGTTGGAACGCGTTTCCGGAAGTTCGCTGGAGCAGGCGTGGCTGAACTATGTCCGTGAGCATGGTTATCGGTTGCCCGACAAGGGGCAGCACACCATCGAGCGCTGTCAGGCGTCGGCGGATTACTTCTACGAGGACTGGAAGGCCGCGGTCTTCATCGACGGGCCGCATCATGAGGCCGAAGTTCAGGCCGAGCGCGACGTCGCCATCAACGCATGTCTGGAAGCCGCCGGTTACTACGTTGTTCGCTTCCCCAAAGACACCCACCGCTGGCCTGAGGTCTTCAAGACCCATGCTGGCCTGTTCGGAACTGGAAACACCTGACCATGACGGTTCAAGCTTCTTTTCAACCGGGCTCCCTCGTCTCTGCCCGCGGCCGAGAGTGGATAGTCCTTCCCCAGTCTTCCGACGACACACTGCATCTTCGCCCGCTCGGCGCAACAGATGACGACGCCACGCTCATCTACCTGCCCATCGAACCTGGGCCGGTAGGACCGGCGACATTCCCCTGGCCCACGCCTGAGCAGGCATCGAATTTCGCCGCTGGCCAGCTTCTGCGGGATGCACTGCAGCTCAAGCTGCGCTCCGGCGCAGGTCCGTTCCGCAGCTTTGGCAACATCGCCGTTGAGCCACGCGCTTACCAGCTCGTCCCCTTGCTGATGGCGCTCAAGCAGGAAGTGGTACGCCTGCTGATTGCGGATGACGTGGGTATCGGCAAAACCATCGAAGCGGCGCTCATCGTTCGTGAGTTGCTCGACCGTGGCGAAATCAATCGCATGGCCGTGCTTTGCCCACCGCACTTGTGCGAGCAATGGCAGCGCGAGCTTAAGGAGCGCTTCCACATCAATGCGGTTGTGGTTCGCAACACCACCGCCAATCGCTTGGAGCGCGGCTTGCCAGCGAACCAGTCGGTGTTCGAGGCCTATCCCTTTACCGTGGTCAGCCTGGACTACATCAAGTCCGACCGCCGCCGGGACGACTTTCAACGCGCCTGCCCGGAGTGCGTGATTGTCGACGAGGCGCATACCTGCACCTTCAGCGGCCAGGGCAAGCAGAAGCGCTACACCCTGTTGAAGGGGCTGGCTGAAGACACGTCGCGCCACATGGTGCTGCTCACGGCGACCCCACATTCAGGCGACGAAGAGGCCTTCTACAACCTGCTTGGGCTGCTTCATCCGGAGTTCCGAGAACTGAAGGACATCCCTTCGGACGCCCGTCGTCCGTTGCGTGAGCAGCTCGCTAACCATTTCGTACAGCGCCGCCGCCCTGACATCGAAGAGTGGAATGACCGCAATGTTTTTCCTGAGCGGTTCTCGGCCGAAATAACGTACAAGCTCACCGGTGAGTGGGGTCGGCTGTTCGACGAGGTGCTCGACTACGCCCGCGACCTGGTCGAACGTGCCGAAGGCAAGGGGCTTCTGCAGCAACGCATGAGCTGGTGGGCCGCGCTCGCCCTGCTGCGCTGCATCTCCTCTTCGCCGGCAGCCGCCGTCAACGCCTTGCGGACACGGCTGCAGGGCACAGGGCCGACTGAGGACACAGATGCCGCGGAGGTCGAACTCACGCTGGAGGAGGCAGAAGAGCAGGGCCGCGAGCGGGTGCTCGACGGTGTCGAGGACGACCTCTCCACCCAGGACATCGAGCCGGGCGCTCGCACCGAAGATGGCGCTCGCCTTACTGAACTGATTGAGCGTGCCGAAGGGCTCGCCGGTCCATCCAAGGACCCCAAGCTCAAGAAGCTCATCGACCACCTCAAAGAACTCACCGAGGCTGGGTTTCAACCGGTGGTGTTCTGCCGTTACATCGCCACAGCGCACTACGTGGCCGAGCATCTGCGTACTGTCTTCCGCAACCATCAGGTGACACCGGTAACAGGCCAATTTGCACCCGCCGAGCGGGAGGCTACCGTCGAAGCCATGGGCGAAGCCGAGCAGCGCATTCTGGTCGCGACCGATTGTCTGTCCGAAGGTATCAACCTGCAGAACCTCTTCACCGCCGTGGTGCACTACGACCTGTCGTGGAATCCCACCCGTCACGAGCAGCGGGAAGGCCGTGTGGACCGCTTCGGCCAGAAGGCGCGTGAAGTGCGCACCACCATGCTGTACGGTCAGGACAACCCGGTCGACGGTGCGGTGCTGCAGGTCATCCTGCGCAAGGCCGAAAGCATCCGCAAGGAGCTCGGTGTGCTGGTGCCCATGCCCGACGACGAGGGCAAACTCACCCAGGCCCTGGTCGGTGCGGTGCTGCTGCGCAAGGGCACGACGACCACCCGCATGCCGCAACTGGGACTCGACTTCGGCGACCCGGAGCAGTCCATCGACACCGCGTGGACCTCGGCGCGCGAAAAGGCCGCCAAGAACCGCACCCTTTTCGCTCAACGCCGCCTCAAGCCCGAGGATGTGCTGCCCGAATGGCAGAAGACGCTGGCCGTACTCGGCGGCGAGGCCGACGTGGCGCGCTTCGTCAAACGGGCCGCCCAGCAACTCGGCGCCCCGCTGGAAGAGACCAGCAAGGCCGGTGTGACGCATTGGAAACTCCACGCCTCCAGCCTGCCCTTGGCAGTGCGTGAGCGCCTGGAAGGCGAGGGACTTTCGGGTACGCTGCGCATCGACTTCCATCAGCCGCCGGCGCCGGGCACGCAGTTCATCCATCGCACCCATCCGCTCGTCTCGGTGCTGGCGGACTTCCTGCTCGAAACTGCGCTGGATGATGCCGCAGTCGAGGCCGACACGTCGCTCGATGCCGTCGCCCGTGCGGGCGCAATCTTCACCGAGGCCGTTGAGACGCGCACCACTGTCCTGCTGGTCCGCCTGCGCCACCAACTCACCGTCAGCCACCGAGGTCAGTCCCGTCTGCTCCTTTGCGAGGAGACGCTCACCGTCGGGTTGGAGGCAGGCAGCGAATCGACCCCGCTTGCGGACGCAGCCGCCCGCTCGCTGATGACGGCCGAACCCGCCCGCAACATGCCGCCGCCGCTGCGCGACCAGCACATTCAGCGCGCGCTGGCGCAGTTGCCGGAGCTTCAGCCCACGCTGGAGACGCTCGCCCGTGCCCGCGCACAGCAACTGCTCGAAGACCACCGCCGTGTGCGGGTGGCCTCCGATGCGCGAGGCGATTACCGCGTTACGCCCAGCCTGCCGGTAGACATCATGGGTGTCTTTGTTCTCATCCCGGCCTGATGCCAGCAAACAGGAATCGACAAGAAGATGGCTCGCCGTAACAACCACGAACTCGCCTTTGCTGCCCTGTCCATCGAAGGGGCGCTGCTCGCACCGGACTTTCTCAACAAGGTCGCCCACCTGGACGCGAAGTCCGACCAGAGCGAAACCGACTACGACATCCCCCGCGGCCTCAAGCTGCGAGACGAAGTCGGTCGCTACTGGAAGATTGCCCAGAATCTCTGGCAGGACTTCTCTGCCCGGCGCGAACGGTCGGACGTGGACAGCCACGCGGTCACGGTGCGCGATTTCCTCGAACCCTTCTGCCGCCAGGTGCTGGGCTTTGCAGACATGCGCCCGGTGGGGCAAGTTACCCTGGATGAGCGCATCTTCCCGATAGGCTTCGCGGCCGGCGAGGGCAGGGTGCCGCTGGTTTTTGCCGCCCACGACCAGGGGCTGGACAAACCCAGCACCCGCCATGGCGACGGCGTGCGCCGCCGCTCGCCCTTCCTGCTCGCCCAGGAATACCTCAACGCCAGCAGCGACTGTCTTTGGGCGGTGGTCAGCAACGGCCTCAAGCTGCGTATCCTGCGCGACAACCCCAGCCTGACCCGTCCGGCCTACATCGAGGCCGACCTGGAAGCCATCTTCAACGAGGGCCTCTACCCGGATTTCACCGCCCTGTGGCTGCTCGCCCATGCCTCGCGCTTCGGCAAGGTCGGCGCCGAGCCCGCCGACTGCGCCCTGGAGCGCTGGCGCAACACCGCGCAGGAAGACGGCATCCGCGCCCGCGACCGCCTGCGGGTTGGCGTTACCGAAGCCCTGCGCGCGCTCGGCACCGGTTTCCTCGCCCACAAGGACAACGCCGAACTGCGCCGCCGCATCGAATCCGGCGAAATCAGCACTCAAGCCTACTTCGAGCAACTGCTGCGCCTCATCTACCGCTTCATCTTCCTTGCCACCATCGAAGACCGCGAACTCGTCTTCGCCCCGGACGCCACCCCGGAAGCCCGCGAACGCTACCTCGCCGGCTACAGCCTGACCCGCCTGCGTCAGCTCGCCGCCCGCCGTCGCAGTTACGACCGCCACGCCGACCTGTGGCAGGTGCTCACCATTACCTTCGGCGGCCTGGGCCGGGGCCAGCCAGCGCTCGGCCTGCCCGCCCTCGGTGGCCTGTTCGATGCCGCCCAATGCCCGGACCTGGACTCCGCCCGCCTGGAAAACCAGGCCCTGCTGTCTGCCCTCTTCAGCCTGTGCTTCTTCCGCGATGGCGCGGCGCTCTCGCGGGTGAACTACCGCGACATGGATTCCGAAGAACTCGGCAGCGTCTATGAGAGCCTGCTGGAGCTGGTGCCCCAGTTCACCCTCACCAGCGGCGCGCGCCGCTTCGGCTTCGTCGGCGACGAGGAAGAAGGCAGCACGAAGGGCAACGCCCGCAAGCTCACCGGCTCCTACTACACCCCGGACAGTCTGGTGCAGGAGCTCATCAAGAGCGCCCTGGAGCCGGTCATCGCCCGCACCCTGGCGGAAAACCCGCAGGAGCCAGTCCAGGCCCTGCTGGCACTCACCGTCTGCGACCCGGCCTGCGGCTCTGGCCACTTCCTGCTCGCTGCCGCCCGCCGCATCGCCGACGAAGTCGCACTGCTGCGCGCCCCGGAAGGCAACCCCAGCCAGCAGGACTTCCGCCACGCCCTGCGCGACGTGGTGGCCCACTGCATCTACGGCGTGGACAAGAACCCGATGGCGGTGGAACTCGCCCGTACCGCCCTGTGGCTGGAAGCCTACACCCCCGACCGGCCGCTCACCTTCCTCGATGCCCACCTGCGCTGCGGCGACGCGCTGCTCGGCGTGCTGGATGAAGCCATCCTGCGGGACGGCATCCCGGACAAAGCCTTCAATGCGCTGTCCGGCGACGACAAGGAGGTGGTCAAACGCATCAAGAAGGCCAACCGCGACGCGGCGAAAGGCATTGCCAAGGCCAGGGAAAAATCTCGCCAGATGCTGAGCCTGGGCCTGGGCGAAAACATCGATGCCGCCGCCTTCGAGGCCCTGCCGGACGACACCCTGGAAGCCCTGCAAGCCAAGCGCGCCGCCCATGCCGCGCTGGAAGCGAACATTGCCGCCTCCAAAGCCCGGCTGGCGGCGGACCTCTTCGTCGCCGCCTTCGTGCTGCCCAAGACGGCGGAAACGGAAGCCCGCGTGCCCACCAGCCAGGACCTATGGCTGGTGCTGAACGGTGACAACCCGCGCCCCGGCATCGACGAGTCGGCCCATGCTGCCGCCCAGGCCGCGCAAGCCTTCCACTGGTGGCAGGCGTTTCCGCAGGTCAAGGCCAGGGGCGGCTTCGATGTGCTGCTCGGCAACCCGCCCTGGGAGCGCATCAAGCTGCAGGAGGAAGAGTTCTTCGCCACCCGCAGTCCGCTGGTGGCCGAGGCGCAGCACAAGGCCGAACGGGGCCGGCGTATCGGTCTGCTGGCCGAGGGCATGCTGCTGCACACCCTGTATCCGGAGGTGGAGGCTGCCCAGGGGCTGGTGCCGCCCAATGGCGCGGAGCAGGCACTATATGCGGACTTCCTCGCCGCGCGGCGCAATGCTGAGGCTGCCAGCCTGTTCGCCCACGACGCCGGGCGTTATCCGCTCACCGGTGTGGGCGATGTGAATACCTATGCGCTGTTTGCCGAGACCTTTGCGCAGTTGATGGCCGAAGCTGGCCGGGCAGGCTTCATCGTGCCCACCGGCATCGCCACCGATGACAGCACCAAGGCTTTCTTTGCCGGGCTGACCCAGGGGGGAAGGCTCGCCAGCCTGTACGACATCGAAAACCGGGAGGCCGTCTTTCCATCGGTTCATCGCAGCTACAAGTTCTGCCTGCTGACCCTGGGCCGCGCCGAGGCCGCCGAGTTCGTCAGCTTCGCCACCCAGACCCACCAGTTGGCCGACCCGCGCCGCCGCTTCACTTTGACCCCGGACGAATTCCGCCTCATCAACCCCAACACCCTTACCTGCCCGGTGTTCCGCAGCGAGCGGGACGCGGCGCTGACCAAGAAGCTCTACCGGGCTGCGCCGGTGCTGATTGCAGAAGGCCCACCCGAGGTCAATCCCTGGGGCATCCGCTTCATGGCCATGATTCACATGTCCAACGACAGCGGCCTGTTCTTTGATGCCCCGGGCCCCAGCCGCCTGCCGCTCTATGAAGCCAAGATGATTCACCAGTTCGACCACCGCTGGGCCACCTATTCGGCCGATGGCAGTAGCGAGGTCTCCAGCGCCCAGAAGCAGGACCCGACCTTCAGTGTTTCCCCTCGCTACTGGGTGGAAACTGCCGAGGTTGAGAAGCGTTTGGGCGAAAAGGCTTGGGAAAAGAGATGGTTCATTGGTTGGCGCGATATCTGTCGAAATACGGACGTTCGGACACTTATTGCCTCCGTACTTCCGCGTGGCGCGATAGTTGGAGACTTGCCCGTAATCGCCAACATCGCCGTAGCAGCTACGCAGCGCGGCGCGGCGGCTGCCTTGCTTGCAAACATGAACTGTTTGATGACCGACTTTGTCGCTCGGCAAAAGGTAAGTGGTGCTCACATAAAGTTTTACCACCTTAGGCAACTACCACTTATCCCCCCCGACCGCTACACCGACGCCGACCTCGCCTTTGTCGTCCCCCGCGTCCTCGAACTCACTTACACCGCCCACGACCTTAAACCCTGGGCCGAAGACCTCGGCTACGACGGCGAGCCCTTCCCGTGGAACCCGGAACGCCGCGCCCAACTGCGCGCCGAGCTCGACGCCTGGTACGCCCGCCTCTACGGCCTGACCCGCGATGAACTCCGCTACATCCTCGACCCCGCCGACGTGATGGGCGAGGACTACCCCAGCGAGACCTTCCGCGTGCTCAAGAACAATGAGCTGCGCGAGTTCGGCGAATACCGCACCCGCCGGCTGGTGCTGGAAGCCTGGGACAGACTGGCGCAGGAAGCGATGACCGTATGAACCCCGGGCGGGCCAGGACCCGCCTGCATCTCGAAACGTGGAAACCGAAGTAGTCAGAAGTCGAACAATGAGTGCTCACGAATCGAATCCTCAGCAGGATGCTCGGCCGCTTGCCGAGCGCATTCTCGATACCTTGCAGCGCAAGCCCGGCCAGAAGGCCGCAGAGCTTGCGCGTGCGCTTGGCGCGGACCGCAAGGAGGTCAATCGTTGCCTGTCGCACACGCTGGCCGGAAAGGTGGTGCAGGACGCCGCCTACCGCTGGAGCGTGCGCGCCGCAGCCAAGGAGGCCGGTGCCGGGGGCGCGGCAGGCCGCGCGCCGCTGAGCGAACTGGGCCGGCTGGCCCGCTACTACCTGGAGTGCATCGGCCAGGATTCGGACAAGGGCGTGAGCGTGTTTGCCGCGTCGCGCTACGGCGAGCCGGACTACGCGGAGCTGCCCGCGCTGCCCCTCGCCACCGCGGGCTGGGACTGGTGGAACAGCCCCGGCGTGGAGCGCGTGCTGAGCAAGGTGAAGGCAGATCGCAACAAGCTGATTGCCTGGATGGGCTATCCGGTGCGCCTGCGCGAGCACCGCACGCCGAAGTGGCACGGCTATTTCGTGGAGCCGGTGATGTTGTGGCAGGTGGAACTGCCCGAGAACCCGGGCGACCCTTACCGCTTCGTCGATGACGTGCCGGTGCCCAATTTTTCGGTATTGCGCAGTGTGGCCATGGGCGACCCCGCCGCGGTGGTGGAGGAGGCCGCGCGTCTCGACGAAGAGCTGGGGCTTAACAACGTGCTCGAGGACCGGCCGGAGGTGGACGAGCTCATCGAGCGCCTGGTGAACATCCGCCCGGATTGGGACTGGCGCGAGGCGATCGACCCGGAGCGTTGCACCCAGGATGCGCCGCTGGCTGAAATCGACCGTGCGGGCATCTACAACCGGGCGGTGATTCTGCCCGGCGAGCGTTCGCCCTACACACAGGGTCTGGAGACCGAGCTCAAGCAGTTGAGCGAAAAGGGTGATGAGGCGCTGGCGGGCACGGCGCTGGGACGCTGGTTGAGTGGAGACACCGGTGGCGGCGAGGGCAGGGGCGCGGATGCCGGGGAGGCGCAGCCGCTGATCGAGGTGTTGCCGATGAACTCGGAGCAGCGCGCCGCGGTGCAGTCGGCATTGACGGCGGTGCACACCGTGGTCACCGGCCCGCCGGGCACCGGCAAGTCGCAGGTGGTGACGAATCTGCTGGTCAACGCGGCCTGGCGCGGCATGAAGGTGTTGTTTGCGAGCAAGAACAACAAGGCCGTGGATGTGGTCGAGGCACGGGTCAATGGCCTGGGTAACCGCCCGGTACTGCTGCGGCTGGGGTCGAAGGAGTATCAGGCGAAGCTTGCAAGCTATCTTGGCGCGATGTTGTCCGGGCATGTGAGCGAGGACGACCGGGTGAGCTACGAAGAGGGCCTGACCCGCCATCGCCAGCTCGCGGAAAAGCTCGCGCATCTGGAGCATCTGCAGAGCCGCACGCTGGCGATCCGCAACGAGGTGGACCGGATGGAAGCCGACGTGGAGCATTTGCGCGAGCTTCTGGGTGAGACACGGTTCAACGACCTGGATGAAGGGTTTCTGGGCGGTGCTGCGCCGGTGCTGCGTGGCGCCGAAGCGGCGGCCGACGCCCTCGACCCCGCCAAACAGGGGCTTTTCGGCAAGCTGGCGCTGCGCCTGGGCCGCAAGGGCCGGGAGGCGGCGCTGCGCGCGCAGCTCGCCAAGCTGGGCGTCCTGTCGCAGTACCTCGGCGCGCCCGGTATGAGCATCGACGGCGAAGTGGATACCGCACGGGTGCGCGGCTGGCTAGGTACAGTGCAGGAGCGCGTTGCCGCCGCGGGCAAGGTGCTGGCCTATCAGAGGGCGCTCGAAACCCTGCGCGCGAGCCCGCCTTTTGAAGAGATCGCGCGCCAGCGGCAGGAACTGACCGAGCAGATCGCCGAGAACTCGACCCGGCTCTGGCGCGACTGGGTGCAGATGGCGCCGAGCAGGCTCGCCCCGGCCGAGCGCAAGGATGTTGCCGACTATACGGCGCTGCTGCAGATCATCACCGCAAGCGATGGCGAGTCGGTCAATGCCAGCGTGCGCGGGAAGGCGCGTGAACTGCAGGCCAAGGTGAGCAAGCTGTTCTCGTGCTGGGCGGTGACATCGCTTTCGGCGCGCGGAAAGGTGCCTTTCGAGCCGGGCTACTTCGACCTGGTGGTCATCGACGAGGCCAGTCAATGCGACATCGCCTCGGCGCTGCCGTTGCTCTACCGCGCCAAGCGCTCGGTCATCATCGGCGACCCGATGCAGCTGCGCCACATCAGCGCGGTCTCACGCAGCAAGGATGCGGATCTGCAGAGCAAGTACGGCCTGGTCGAGAACCGTGCGGCGTGGATGTATTCGGTCAGTTCGCTGTACGACCTCGCTGCCGGCGTGGCGGACTCTGGGCAGGTCATCAATCTGCGCGACCATCATCGCTGCCATGCGGACATCATCGAATTTTCCAACCGCCAGTTCTATGCGGGCAAGCTGCGCGTGGCGACCCGCTACCACCAGCTCAAGCGGCCGCGCAAGGGCGGGCCCGGGGTGGTCTGGCAGGACGTAAAAGGCTGGACGATTCAACCGGCCAGCGGCGGCGCCCAGAACGCCCCGGAGGCCAAGGCACTGGTGGAAGCCTTGCATGATCTGCTGGTGACGCGCGGCTACGTGGGCACGGTGGGGGTGGTGACGCCGTTCCGGGCGCAGGTCCAGCTCATCCAGTCCATGCTGGCAGAGAGCCCCGCGCTGGCAGAGGTGGCGGCCGGGCGCGAGTTGCTGGTCGACACGGTGCATCGCTTCCAGGGTGACGAGCGCGATGTGATGTTCTTTTCACCGGTGGTGTCGGATGGCTTCCCGGCCGGTGCACTCGGATTCCTGCGCAGCAACGGCAATCTGTTCAATGTGGCCATCACGCGGGCCAGAGGCCTCCTTCATGTGGTCGGCGACCGCGCGGCCGCAGCCGATTGCGGTGTGGACTACCTGTCCGCCTTCGCGCGCTACGTTGAGTCGGTGGGACAAGGCCAGACCGGCGGAGAGCCGGAGGCCTTGCAGCGGCTGGGACCGGATTACCCGCCGGTATCCAGACCGGAGCGCGTGTCGGACTGGGAGAGGGTGCTCTACCGGGCGATGTTCGCCGCGGGTATCCGTGCGATTCCCCAGTACAGCGTCGACCAGTACGACCTGGATTTCGCGCTGATAGTCGGCAATCGCCGCTTGAACATCGAGGTGGATGGCGAGCGTTACCACCGCAGCTGGACTGGCGAGCTTTGCCTGCGCGACCAGCTGAGGAACCAGCGCCTCATCGAACTGGGCTGGGAAGTGAAGCGCTTCTGGGTCTACGAGGTACGCGACCGGCTGCCAGAGTGCGTTGCCTGGATTGCCGGCTGGGCGAAGCAGGCGGCAGAAGGCCAAATGGCGGGAACGGAACGGGAGTACGGCATGGAGACCGCAAGCGAATGAACGAACGCCTTTTCAAGGAGGTGAACTACACGCTCGGCGTGTTGCTGAACCAGATCAAGCTCGGGGTCATCGGCCTGCCGGATATCCAGCGCCCGTTCGTCTGGCCGAACGCAAAGGTGCGCGACCTGTTCGATTCGATGTACAGGGGCTACCCGGTCGGATATTTCCTGTTCTGGCAAACGGGCGCGGATGAGGCAGGTGCCAGGGGCATCGGCCAGGGCGAGAAGCAGAAGTCGCCATCGTTGCTCATCGTCGACGGCCAGCAGCGGCTGACCTCGCTGTACGCGGTGGTGATGAGGGAACCCGTCCTGCGTGACAACTTCGAGCATGATTACATCCGGATTGCGTTCAATCCGCTTAAAGGCGAGTTCGCCGTGCCGGATGCCACGACCGAGAAGCAGCCGGAGTTCATCCCCGATGTTTCACTGGTTTTCCAGCGGGACACCTACGAGACCATCAGTGACTATCTGGAGCGCCTCCGTCAGAGTCGGGAGGTGAGCAAGGATGAGGAGCGCGCGATTGCCAAGGCCATTGGCCGTCTCGCCGGTCTGAGCGGCTTCCCCTTCGTAGCCCTGGAACTCACCCAGGCCGCCAGCGAAGAGCAGGTGGCCGACGTCTTCGTGCGCATCAACAGCGAGGGCAAGAAACTCAACCAGTCGGACTTCATCCTCACGCTGATGTCTGTGCACTGGGACGAAGGCCGCACCGACCTCGAACGTTTCAGCGTGGCGACACGCAGACCGATCGCCGGCAACGTTGCAAGTCCGCTCAACCCGATCTTTCAGCCCGAGCCCGACCAGCTGCTGCGGGTCGATGTCGGCGTGGCCTTCCGGCGCAGCCGGCTTGAGCACGTGTATTCGATTCTGCGCGGCAAGGATCTGCATACCGGCGAATTCTGCGCGCTTCGGCGTGCAGAGCAGTTCGAGCGCCTGAGGGTGGCGCAGGCCAAGGTACTGAACCTGACCCATTGGGCGGATTTCCTCAACGTGGTGCGGACCGCGGGCTATCGGCACCTGCGATATGTGAGCTCGGAGGGGGCGCTCATATTTGCGTATCAGCTATACCTCATCGGCCGCACAGAATTCCGCGTGGAGCCTTTTGAGCTGAAGCAGGTGGTGGCCCGATGGCTATTCATGTCGCTGCTGACAGGGCGGTATACGAGCTCCCCGGAATCCCAGTATGAAACGGACCTGAAGCGGTTGCCCAAGGGCAGCGACCCCAAGGATTTCGTGCGAGCGCTGAGCGAGGTGGAGGCGGCGACGCTGACGGACGATTATTGGGCCAAGTCGCTTCCCTTGGCGCTGGCAACCTCGGCCGCACGTGGCCCCAGCCTGTTTGCCTATTACGCCGCACTGGTGCTGTGCGAGGCGAAGGCGCTGTTCTCCAAGGGCAAGGTCGCCGACCTGCTCGATCCGCCGGCCACGGGCAACAAGAAGCCTCTGGAGCGTCACCACCTGTTTCCGAAGCGCTACCTGCACAAGATCGGCGTCAAGGAACTGCGGGACACCAACCAGATAGCCAACTATGCGCTGGTGGAGTGGGATGACAACATTGCGATCTCCGACATCCCGCCCAATGATTACTGGCCCAAGTATGCCAATAGGTTTTCTGAGGAAGAGCTGAAGGAAATGATGCACTGGCACGCTCTGCCGGAGGGATGGCAGGAGATGGAGTACCAGCGCTTCTTGGTTGCCCGGCGACCGTTGATTGCACGGATGATCGAACAGGGCTACCAGAGGTTGGTTGGAGCGGGGGCTTGATGGCGACCACCCCCGGATTTCCCGCTCAGGGGGCGTTGGACGTCATCGATGGCCCGCTAGCTGATGAGCTGGGCATCCATCGATTCGATGCACGCAGTCGAAGCAAGGCGCAGCTCTTTGCCGTAGGTGGAGCGCTCGGCAGACAGTTCGCAATCGTGCTGGGCAACACGAACGTCTCTGCGGGCTACCACCCGGCCAAGCAGACTCGCCTGCTGTTCGAACGTTGCGAGCTGCCGGCTATGGCGGGCATCGAGGCATGCTCGGAGCCCTACCAAGGCTCCCGAATCAAGCATCAGCAGGACTCCAGGCTTGCTCCCCCCAACCAGGTTTCCTGTCTCGTAGCGGATGAGGCGGCGCTGCAGGCAATTCTCCGCTGGTATGCGGGCAGGCCACAGGAAGTCACGGCAGGGCGATCTATTGAGCAGACGCGTATCGTAAAGGCGGCGGCGGATGCGGGTTACGACCTGACACCCGAGCAGCAGGGGAGCTGGACGCTCTTCCGTTCGACAGCCTTTCCCGTACGGGTTGGACTGGCCGTTCAGGAGCCTGGGATCTACCGCCTTGGCTTGTCCGATGCAGCGGTAGGGCAGCGGCTTGGCGTTGAGCTTGCGTTGGTATCGTCTGCGGAGCCGGGGCCGTGGGCGGTGCGGTTTGATGGGGTGGAGGGTTACTCCAGGCTGCATGGGATCCTGCTGCGCGTGGCCGCGATTTCTCGCGTGGTGCACCAGGAGGGACTGAGTGCATTCGTCGCGGCAACTCAAACGCCCCCGAACAGCACGGAAGCCGTCCGTGAGGTTGTTCAGCGGGTGGGTCAGGACATTTTCCGGCGGTCGCTGATTGAATACTGGGGAGGGCGGTGCGCGGCGACGGGCCTGGATGTGGTCGAGTTGCTGCGCGCATCGCACATCAAGCCGTGGGCCAGTTGCGATAGTGACGCGGAACGTCTGGATGTATTTAACGGGCTGTTGCTTGCCCCGCATCTGGATGCACTTTTCGATAGAGGATTCGTCACATTCTCAGATGCGGGAGTTCTGTTGCGCTCTTCACGCCTCAGCGAGCACCAGTGTGCGCTGGCAGGTGTCAGCGGCTCGGAAACATGCGTGAGCTCGCTTACGGATGAGCATCGGAAGTACCTGCGTTGGCATCGCTCCGAGGTGTTCCGCGGTGACGGCTAGGAATGACTTGTGACTCATGTGGCGCTCCTCCGTTGAAGAAGTGTGTTTTGCGGACATTCTGATCGGCGAGCTCAAGTCACGGCGCGGAAACGCACTTGTCACCTACGCTGAACGCCTTGCTGCGATGCGCTCATTGATTCTAATGGCATATGCAAAGACGCAACGGTAACGTCCTCTACTCCGCTTCCGACCTCGTCAACTTCCTCGAATGCGATCACCTGACGACGCTCGATCTGATCAATCTCGACACGCCGCTGCCGCGCAAGGTCGCAAGTGACGAAGACCGATTGATCCAGCAGCACGGTTTCAAACACGAGAGCGCGTATCTGGATCACCTGAAGCGCGCCTTTGCTCGGGTCATCGATCTGTCGGACGTCGATGGGACGATGGACGAGCAGGTTGCCGCGACGCTGGACGCGATGCGCTCGGGGGCTGATGTGATCTTTCAGGCGACGCTGCGTGACGGCTGCTTCATCGGGCACGCCGACTTCCTGCGTCGGGTAGAGCAGCCCTCGGCCTTCGGCGACTGGAGCTACGAGGTCATCGATACCAAGCTCGCACGCAAGGCGCGCGCGAAGTTTCTGGTTCAGCTCGCTTACTACTCGGCCTTGCTGACCGTCGCGCAGGGCGTGGCTCCGCGGGCGATGCATGTGGTGCTTGGCGATCGCCGGGAGCTCACCTACCGCTGTGCGGATTACGCGCGCTACTTCGAGACGGTCAGACAGCGTTTTCTCGAGCGCGTGCAGGGTGGGCCTGTCGACACTTATCCCGATCCCTGTGACAAGTGTGCGCAGTGTGCATGGGAAGATCTGTGCGACGCGCGCCGGCTCGAGGACGACCACCTCAGTCAGGTGGCCAACATCAGCCGTGTGCAGATCCGCAAGCTTGAAGCTGCCGGAGTGCGAACGCTGGAGGCGCTGGCGGATCTGCCGGCGGAGGTGTCGGTCGCGAACATTGCACCGGACACGTTTGCGCGCCTCCGTCATCAGGCAGGTCTCCAGCTTCGTGCACGACAGACGGGTGAGCGCGTGGTCGAGCGACTGCCGCAGCCGGATGGCCGCGTGACCGGCTTTGCCCGCATGCCTCGACCGGATGCCGGCGACCTTTTCTTCGACATGGAAGGCGACCCGCTGGAGGACGGCGGGCTGGAGTACCTGTTCGGTCTCTACTTCCACGAGGGTGGCGAGGCGCAGTTCCGCGCCTTCTGGGCCTATGACCGCGCCGGAGAGAGGCGGGTCTTCGAGCAGTTCATGGATTTCGTGACGGCCTGGCTGCGCAACCATCCGGGCGCGCACATCTATCACTACGCCGCTTATGAACAGACGGCGCTGAAGCGATTGATGTCTCTGCACGGTACGCGCGAGGCCGAGGTGGACAACCTGCTGCGTACCCATCGCCTGGTCGATCTGTACAAGGTGGTGCGCGAAGGCCTGCGCGTTTCCGAGCCGCGCTATTCGATCAAGAACATCGAGCACTTCTATCTCGAAGGGCGCACCGGCGAAGTGACCAATGCGGGGGCGAGCATCGTCTGGTTCGAACGCTGGAAGGAAACGGGCGACGAGAAGTATCTGAAGGACATCGAGGCCTACAACTACGACGATGTGCGCTCGACTTTCGAACTGCGGCAATGGTTGCTGACCTTGCGACCGGAGGGACTGCCCTGGTTCTCCGCAGATTGCGACGAGACCGGCGAGGCGCCGGCTGCGGGAGCGCTCAACCCGGCGGAACAGCGGCTGCTGCCGTATCGCCAACGCCTGGTCGATCTGCTGCCGGCGGATACCGACGCCTGGGGGCCGAGAGAATGTCTGCAACTGCTCACCTACCAGTTGCTGGACTTTCACCGTCGTGCGGCCAAGCCGGAATGGTGGGCACTGTTCGCCCGCATGGACATGAGCGACGAAGAGCTGCTCGACGACGGGGAATGTCTCGCGGGCCTGGAGCCCGACCCGGAGTGCCCGCCCGAGAGGGTAAAGCGGTCGACACGCTACACCTTCCGCTATCCGGAGCAGGACACCAAGCTGCGCACCGGGGTGCCCGCCACGATTGCGCGTACCGGCGCGGCGGTGAGCAACCTGGTCATCGACGAGGACGTGAGGCGGGTGAGCTTCACGCTGGGCGCCAACCGCGATCTGCCGCCGACCCCGCTCGCGCTGGGACCGGGGAAACCCGTAGACCAGAAAGATCTCGTGAATGCGGTTTTCCGGTTCGCGGACAGCCTGGTTGAGGGGAATCGCATGTATCCGGCCCTCGAGCGCTTCCTGCAGCAGTTGCCGCCGCTCATGCGCGACCACGTGCCGGGGCGCCCATTGATCCCGGCGTCCGCTGACCCGTTGCCGCACATCATCGACGTCATCTCCCGGCTGGAAGAGAGCTGCATCTTCGTGCAGGGGCCGCCTGGCGCAGGCAAGACCTACACCGGCTCGCACGTCATCGTCGCGTTGCTGCGCCAGGGCAGGCGTGTGGGAATTTCGTCGAACAGCCACAAGGCGATCAACAATCTGCTGTCCGGCGTGGAGCGCGTGGCGCGCGAATGCGGGTTCATTTTCCGCGGCGCCAAAAAGTCGACGTCGAAGAACGGCGACAGCCTTTTCAACGGCGCGTTCGTTGAGGACGTGTTCGACAACAAGGACATCACGACTGAACTGGAGGGGCCGCATCCCTACCAGCTCATTGCGGGCACGGCCTGGCTGTTTGCCGATCCGGCGCTCGATAGCCAGCTCGATTACCTCTTCGTCGATGAGGCCGGGCAGGTTGCCGTGGCCAATCTGGTGGCGATGGGGACGTCCGCCCGAAACATCGTGCTGCTGGGTGACCAGATGCAGCTCGGCCAGCCCATCCAGGGCGTGCACCCGGGGCGTTCGGGCGAATCTTCACTCGAGTATCTGCTCGACGGCGTCGCCACCATCGCACCTGATCGCGGCATCTTCCTCGCGCAGACCTGGCGCATGCACCCGGATATCTGTCGCTTCATTTCGGATGCGGTCTATGACGGTCGACTCGAATCGGAACCGGGGACCTGCAATCAGTCGCTGCTGCTGGACGCCGGGCACCATCCGGCGCTCAAGCCCACGGGCATCGTGTTCCTGCCTGCCGAACACGAAGGCTGTGGCCAGCGCAGCGAGGTCGAGGCCGACATGGTGAAGGCACTTTTCAGCAGTCTGCTGGAGCAACGATATCGCGATCGCCGAGGTCAGGAACACCCGCTGACGATCGACGACATCCTGGTCGTGGCGCCCTACAACATGCAGGTGAACCTGCTCAGGGAAACTCTGCCCGAGGGCGCCCGCGTCGGCACCGTGGACAAGTTCCAGGGGCAGGAGGCCGAAGTGGTCATCGTATCCATGGCCACCTCCAGCGCCGACGACCTGCCGCGTGACATCGGCTTTCTATACAGCCGCAACCGCCTCAACGTCGCCATCTCCCGCGCCCGCTGCCTGGCGGTGCTCATCGCCAACCCTGCACTCACGGCGATTCGTTGCAAGACGCCGGAGGACATGGCGCTGGTGAATACGCTGTGCTGGGCGAGGGAGATCGCACGCTGTTGTAGCTCATCAACATAAGGAGATATACATATGAATATTTACTTTGCTCGACATGTTCACGATTGGGACGGAGGGGACTGGATTCGTTTTTTGTTTGACCGAAAAGCAGTTGCCATTCAATTTGACGGTGATGAGTCCTGGGATCCGGAGGATTACTCCGGGAGCGGCGGTGGAAAGTCAGCCATTCGCTACTTAAACGAACTGAATGCGGGGAATGAGGATGCCTTTATCTTTGCGTCTTACAGTTTCGATGGGCAGGCTCACGTTGTTTGCGGGAGACCCAGAGTTGGTTCCAAACGTTTCCTGTCTGAGCTTGATGACTGTCCGGTTGATGGAAGACCTATCCGCCCATTGAAAGTCTTGTTTCTCGATGACGTACGTCCCGTGGGGCGCGATGAGTTCCCGCTGGCCTATTTGCTGGCTCCTCCGCTAACCACATTTGTGAGATGGCGATCGGTCGAGCGTGTAGCGATACCTTGGGTTCAGAATCGTCCCGTTGATTTGCTCGATCCGGGGACCTACCTCCCCGCTTCGATTGAAGTGGCATGCGAGGAGTACATGCGTGTGGCTGGACTGCTAAATCGAAAGATTTTGCGCATCGGTGGAACGATGGCGGCTTTCGATATCGTGGGCTTTGGGCAGCAGGGCCCCATTCTTGCCCAGGTTAAAAATGGTGGAAGCCCGAATTCGATTATCAATGCTGCGAACAGGATGATTGATGAGGCCGGAGAGACCGATGCCAAGTTGTACCTCTTTTGCCCGCGGGCCTCGATTCCCGTTTTCGGCAGCCAAGTAAGCTTGATATCGGTCGAGGATGCGCTGCAGACGCTGAAGAACAGCTATGGGGAGGAGTACCTCAGAAGTCTGCAGAGTGCGCGCTTTACATCCTCGTCAGCAGGAGCAGGGTGATCCCCTAGCCGATCTCTCGCACCACTGCGTGCTCGGCGTCTCCGGACAGGACGACATGTGCTGCCAGATGGCAGCGAGTCAGTCCGACAAACAGCTTCCTCTTTTCCGCCTGCGTCAGCTCCTCGAAATCCAGTTCGGTGAGCACGATTCCGGCCCGGCTCTGGCCCTTGAAGCGGAAGATTGAGTCGATCAGCAGCTCGCCGTCGGTCCATAGCGGCGTGCCGTTGCGGTTGTAGCGGCCGGTGAAACGCCGGGTACGCCACGGGCCGATGCGGTCGAGTGAAAGAAGCTGAGAGTGCTTGAGACCGTGGCCGGTGAGCACGGCGATGTCGTTGAGCGGTATGCCCCGTTCGAGCAGCGCCTGTACGGCCTCAACCGTCTTGCGCATCAGTTCCGCCGAGCCGCCGTAGGTGAGGAAGTCCGGCAGTTCGCCGGCGTAGGGGCTGCATGCGCTGACCGGTCGGGCCGTCAGTGCGAGCGCGTTGATGACGCCAATGATGTGGCGCGGGGTGCGGAAGTTGTCGTCGCAGCGCAGCGTGACTGCGCCGTCCAGATCGAATTCCTCGCGCTCGTAGAGCCGCTGTGAGGGATCTTCCATCAGGTAGAGACGCCCTTGGCCGGTGAGTTGCGGCAGCAGGCTTTCAAGCCAGGCCGGCTGAAAATCCTGGCCCTCGTCGATGACGAGCAGCTCGTAGCGCGGAGGCATCGACGGTGCGTCGGCGTGATAGCGCTCGGCGATGGCCTGGAACACCGAAGCGTCGGCAAAATCCGGCTCGCCGACCACGCGGCGGTAGTGCTCGACACAGCGTTCATGGAAGGTCCCGACCTCTACCGTTGCCGGTGCAAGGCCGACGATGTGATCAGCCAAGGCACGGTTGAAGCAGACATAGAGCGCGCGCTGCTTCCGTGCGGCCGCCTCTTCAAGCAGCCTGAGCGCGAGCTGCGTCTTGCCTGACCCCGCGGTGGCGTCGACACGGATGACGCCCGACGGCGATTCGATTCGAGGCACCCAGGTGGCGAGGCCGTCTGACAGTCTGTGCGTGGTGTCGCGCAACTGCACGCCCAGCGCACGCAGATCCGGCGATACGCGGAATTCGTCTGAAAGGAAGCGCCGGATGTCTTCGCGCGGACTGTTGTCGGGGTCGGCCGGCATCAGGCCGCGTACCAGCTCCGGCAGCCGGTCGAACATGTCGGCATCGAAGATGCGTTCGCGGGCAAAGGAGGCGATCTGGTCGCTGCCGATGCAAAAGTCCGGCAGTACCAGGCAGTTGAGCACTCTCGCGTGCAGGCCTGCCTGCTTCAGCTTGTTCACCATGGCTGCAAACTGAATGCGGGACTGCCGCGCCGCGTCGTGAGTGCGCCCTGCGTAGAGTTTGAGCAGCTCGCCGTTGTTCAGACTGAGCTGGCCGGCCTTGATTTCAAGCAGCACCATGTCGCCCGCGGGGCCAAGCACGACCACGTCGATCTCGCGGTGTTCGTCCGCACCGTCACGCAGGGTGTGGAGTGTCAGGCTGTGAAAGATGTCGAAGCCGCCGTCCAGGCCATCCTGCAGCCGGCGGATGACGTCAAGTTCGCGGTAATAGCCGCTATCGAGGCGAGGGCCCGGATGCTGCGGATGCAGGTGTGCCATGTCTCAAGCCTGATTGGAAGACATCGGCATTCTAGTCGTTCAGGGTATCCGGAGCGCTGTGCAGGTTTCAGTACGGAGGGTAGCGCAGCGCGATTCGCTCGGTTTCGTCGAGGGCTGCGACGGTTTCAGCGGTCAGGGCAGGGTTGTCGGGCATCCACGGAAGCAGTCCTCCGCACAGATTCCAGTCCGGATAGGCGCTCAGGTCGTCCGCGATGTCGCGGATCACGTCGTGCAGTTCGAGCGGCGCGAGCCATCGCTGCGGAATGGCCTGTTCGCCCTGCAGCGCGCCAAGAATGTTGCCGGCAATGGCCCCGGTCGAATCGCTGTCTCCGTCGTGGCTGACCGCGAGGCTGATGGCCGTTTCGAAGTCTTCGCAACCGAGTGCGACATAGAGTGCAATGGCCAGCGCCTCTTCGGCCACCCACCCCTCGCCGAGCAATGCAAGCTGATCCGCATCGTTGGGTGAATGCGACGCGCCAATGCGTGCAGCTTCGATCGCATCGAGCGTTTCGTCATAACCGGGGTGGGCGACCAGCAAGGCGATACTTTCGTCGATGGCCTGTTCGAGCGGATGACCCCTGCAGATCAGCGTGATCAGCGCGCTCAGAAAGCCCGCCGACAACGTGGCCGTGACGTGCCCGTGCGTGATCAGGGACGATTGCATGCCGAGCCTGAAGGCGACTTCCGGGGCTGAATCGCCATGATATGGATGGGCACAGTACAGACCGATCGGCGCCACCCGCATGACCGTTCCGCAGCCCTTGCTTTCGTTGTCGACAGGGCGCTCCTGCTCCGATTCGCTCAAGGCCGCAAGGCAGGTGTTGCCGGGCGCGCGCTGGGCGTACAGTGCAGGATGGGCGAGCAGCCAGCCATCCATATGCTCATCGTCGATTTCAGGGTGGCGGTAGCCCTGTGTGCGGTACCAGCGCAGATAGCTCCGGCGCAACAGACCTCCGTGCGCACCGATACCCCTGGTTGAACCACGCACATGCGAGCGAAGCAGGGCGTCGGCCGTAAAGAGCGTCATCTGTGTGTCGTCGGTAATCGCACCGACGCGACCGTATGCCGGTATGTAATCGCGTACGCCATCCGGCCCGAAGTGCCGCAGAATCTCGTCGCGCGACCAGAACTCCACCGGTGCGCCAAGGGCATCGCCGACCGCACCGCCGAGGAGACAGCCGCGGAAGCGGGACAGAACGTGTGGGTCAGGACCCGGAGCGGCCTGCATCGTTGTCATTCATTCTCCATGTCGGGGCAGTCTGCCGCGTCGCGGCCTGAGGAAACTTTTTTGGGTGCTCACTGCCCTGCAACATCGTCCAGCGCAGCCTTGATCTGCGGAAGCAGGGCCCCCGCGGGTTCGGAAAACGCCGCGTCCGCGACCACTGCACGGAAGAAGTCGATGGGACGGATGCTCAGGCGATGCGACTCGAAGAAGGCTGCGACCTGGGCCTTGAACAGATCGACGAACTCGGGAATCAGCGCCTGAATGACCTCCATGTCCAGCAGTCCGGACGCCTCCGCCGCGGAAACGATCTTCAGCGGGTTTTCATTGTGCATTCCGAATCCTGACCATCCGAACTTGGGAAAACGGGTCGCCGCCTGCCATGTGGGGAAAGCGTCCGGAAAATGCGCGTGGAGCGCCTGGTCGGTGACGACCGCCATGAAGAGACACAGTACGAAGTGTTCGCGACGTTCTGGCGAAATGCGCCCGAGATCGCTGGAAACGTTTCGCCAGTCCGGGCCGCCGAACACGAGCGCGGTGGGATCCTTCAGGATGTGTTCGCGAACGATCGAGTTCGGCTCCAGGAAGGCCAGCTTGCGCCAGTCGTCAGGAAACGATTCAGTGAAGTAACGGTTCATCACGATGTTTTCTCCTGCGTGAGTGTGAGCGTGTTGTCCTGATCGATTCCGTAGCGGGCAGACGCATTCTTCAAGCGGTCACCGATTGACCGTCTCAGTGGTGCAGGTGACATGACTTCAACCTGGTCGGCCTGCGAAAGCAGCCACCACCGAAGTTGCCATGTGTCCTGCATTCGTGCCCGGAGCACGAAGTGCTCACCATCCGGCGCCAGCACCTGTTCCTCGGTCAGAGGTGTCTCGCCGAGGTAGGCGGCGAGTTGGGCACTGATCCGCAGTTCAAGGTCTATCGTGTCGCCGCGGCCGAATCCGGCGCCGCCGTCGGCGAGCCACCTGTCCAGGTCGAAGTTCGCCGGTCGCCTCGCAGTCTCTTCCGACGTTCGGGCTGCCGCGATACGGTGCAGGGCGTACATCCGGATGTCCGCGTAGTCGAATGCGGTCGCGACGACATAGCTTGCCGGTCCGCGATGAACCAGACCCAGTGGATGCAGGCGCAGCGTGCGACACGAGGCCGGTTCGCCAAGGCCCGCGTAGTCGATCTCCATCTGGGTGCCGGCCAGCAGTGCGTTCTGGACCTGGGCCAGAGCGTCCGGATCGATGCGCGCCGGCAGGATGGGCTGACCTGGCTGGACGACACGTACCGCCTCGGCGGCGCGCGTCCGCTGTGCCGGCGGAAGCGAATCGACCAGGTGGTCAGCATGGCTGAAGCGGGCCGTCAGCGGTTGCAGCAGCGCTTCGGGTACCAGCGGACGCAGAAGCTTCTCGATGGCGAGCAGCGACATCGCCTCGGCCTTGTCCAGGCCCGGCAGTTGCGCGTCGGCCTGTGGCATCCAGCGCCAGCCCCAGGGCGTGCTGCTGTCCAGACACTCGATCGGGAATAGCGTGGCCAGCTCTGTGAGATCCCGCTCGACCTGCCTTTTGGTGACTGCGTGTCCGGCAGCCTCGAGTTCTGAAGTCAGTTCGCGCGCGGTCAGGCCACTTCCCCGATGGGGTAGCAGACGAAGCAGGGTCCATTGCCGGGCAAGCGTGGATCGTGTGCTACGGGCGGGCATCGGGCTTCTTCCGCGGAGGGCGTGTCCTGTCGGGAGCGCCTGCGCTGTCGCACCGTGCGGCCCGGTCAAGTCCGATGCGCGCATGCTCGGCGTTCTCGAAAGCTGAAGGACGTGCTGAATGGATGCAGACCATGGCGCGGCGTGCTCCGGTAACCCGTTCGACGCATCGCATGACCGCGACCGAACCGCCGGGCTCAAGTACCTCTCGGCTGCGGAGCAGGATGCGATGGTCACCGGGCAGCCGTGTATGCGGTGCAGTTCTCTCGTCTGCCTCGAAGAGCGTCGGTAGTGAGCAGGTGTTCCCAACGGCTATCACTTTGCAGTCAGTCTCAAGGTCACATGCCCAGGCGCGGGTCCGTGCAGCGCTTAGGCGGTTGCGCGGGCAGAGGGCGTGGTCGATCCGCCCGCGACGGACTATCCCCAATGCAGCGATCCGCAGCGGACAAGTCTGACTTTTACTCAGCGATGACAACACGCGATCCTTCGGGGCTCGGCGCAACGCCCTTTCGTCGGGAATGCAGGAGGCGGCCGGCGGCGAGTATGCCTGCGATTGCGTGGTCATTGCTCGGACCGGGCCTTCTGGATGATCTCTTCGGCGCGATGGCGGGCAGCGTACTCATCCAGCGTTGTTCTGAATGTGCGCACCGCATGGTCGACCGCGCCGATCAGGTCTTCGAACACCGCCACGAAATGAGCGGGATCGATGTGGCGGCCGTCGGCAATCACGCTCACATGATTGCCGTGCACGATGCAGCGGGCGACCTTGGTCGAGGCGGTGACCTCCAGCGCGGCAGCCCATGCGTCGTTGCGCCCGACGTCGTCGAACGTGTGGATACGATGGGCGGCCAGCCGGTAGTAGGTATCGTCATCGCCTTGGTGGGTGATCAGGTAGCGGCGACCGAACATAACGATGCGCAGGTCTCCGTCGTCGTCGACCGACGGCCTGTAGCCCTGCGTTTCGAGCCACGACAGAACTTCGCGCGATTGCGGGGTGGGGGGTATCGCGGAGGCGGGGGATGTACTCATATGGACTCCTTTTTCGAGATCCTTGCCGGATCGAGGACGTCCATGATGAAGTTGGGGTGCGACGAAATGCGTCGCGGTCGGGGCGGCTTCTTTCCGGCGGCTCTGCTGATGATTTATTTGATCCACTGGATTGGTTAGCATTCCGGAATAACGCATATTCAACGACGAGCCGACGGGCAGGTGCCCGGAGAATTCTCAGGGGAACACCATGTGCGCAGCCGACGCGCGGGTCGCGGTGCTCGCAGATTGCGACAACACCTCGCCCGACATCCTCGAGTACGCGCTACGGGTAGTCGCGCAGTTCGGTCGTGTCGTAGTTCGGCGCGGGTACGGCAATCACGCGACGCTGGCAAACAGGTGGCAGGAGGCGCTGGTGCGACTGGCGTTCACGCCGTGTCTGCAGTACCAGTACGCAGCGGGCAAGAACACTGCCGATATCGCGCTGGCACTAGACGCGCTCGAGGCGATGTTCGACGCTCGCGCGGAAACCTTCTGTCTTGTAACCAGCGATTCCGATTTCGCCTACCTGTGCCGGAAGCTGCGTGAGCGGGGCGCCACCGTGCTCATCGTCGGCGAATCGAAGACGCCCGATGCTTTGCGCAACGCGAGCGACCAGTTCTTCGAATGGGTTCCGCCTGAGCCGGCTTCCGACGCCGAGGAGGGGCAGAAAGCCAAGCCGGATGCACCCAAGCCCCCGGTGAAACGTCGGCCCAAGATGCTGATCAGCGCGGTTGCGCTGCTGGCCGCGGACACCCCCGAGGGAAAGGTCGGTCTCGGCGCGCTCGGCCAGTACCTGAAGCGCACCGACCCGGGGTTTTCACCGAAGAACTATGGCCATGGATCGCTTTCGGAGATGGTAGCCACCTATCCGGATCTGCTCATGGTCCATGAAAACGGCGGGCATTGGGTGTCGGTGCGGGCGAAACCGGAGGTGCCGCGTACGCAGTGACCGCTGTTGTCAATTTTCGAGTCATTTGCTAACGCTGGATTCCTAACGGAGATTTTCCGACACGGCAGGCGTCGTATCCGCTTGGGCACAGTAATGCGCCCACTCGGCCATCATCGCCCGGCGCTTCTCGAACAGATCACCCCGGCGATATGCAGCTTCAACCTTGTCCCCAATCGTGTGTGCGAGCGCCATTTCGGCGACTTCCCGCGGGTAGTTCGTCGCCTCGGCGGCCCAGTCGCGAAAGGTCGAGCGAAAACCGTGCTGCGTTACGTCCACGTTCATTCGGCGTAACACGGCCGTGAGACTCATGTCGGACAGCTCCTTGCCGCTGGGCGATGGAAATACAAGCTCCGACCCGGCCAAACGCGGCATGGCGCGGAGCAAGTCGACGGCAGCCTGGGAGAGCGGTACGCGGTGCTCCTTCTCGGCCTTCATGCGGTCCGCCGGGATGACCCAGAGTGCGGCATCGACGTCGATCTCAGACCAGAGCGCGCCGCGGATCTCCGCACTGCGAGAGGCGCAGAGGATGCCGAATTCGAGGGCGCGCGCCGAGATGCCCTCTCGTTTGCGCAGTTCGGCCATGAATGCGGGCATCTGGGTCCAAGGCAACGCGGCGAAGTGCTTTTTCCGGGTGACCTTGTTGGGGGCAGCGAGCGTCTTGTCGAGATGGCCTTTCCAGCGCGCCGGGTTCAGGCCATCGCGATAGTGGCGTACCGTGGCCCAGTCGAGCACCGACTCTATTCGCCCTCGGAGGCGTGAGGCCGTCTCGGTCTTCTGGGTCCAGATCGGTTCAAGGATCTTCAGCACATGACTGAGCTGGATGTCGCGCACATGGAGACGGCCGATGACCGGAAAGGCGTACTGATCGAGGGTGCTTGACCACTGGGCCTCGTGTTTCTCGTTCTTCCATTCGTGGCGCTTGGCCTCGATGAACTGGCGCGCGGCCTGTTCGAAGGTGATATTGCTCTGCGAACTGGCGGCTGCTGCCTTCCGTGCATTGATCCGCTGTTCGACGGGGTCGATGCCCTGATCGACGGCAAGGCGTGCTTCGCGGGCCCGTTCGCGCGCCATCGCGAGCGTGACACTTGGGAATCCGCCGAGCCCCATGTCGCGGCGCTTGCCGCTCACCCGGACGCGAAGTATCCAGGTACGAGCGCCGCTGTCCTTCACCTGCAGAAGCAGCCCGGCGACACCGCCGACGGCGTGCAGCCCTGGTGTGGTCAGTCGCTGCACTGCGAGCGCGCTGAGCTCTTTCGCAATCTTCGGCATCCATGGACCCAACCAAATACCCAACAAAATGGATGCTATCAGATGAAATCAATTGCGACGAGTGGAGAGTGAGGAAAACTCACGAGATGGCTTGAGATAGCCGTTATGGAGGAATTTTTGGAGCGTGTGTGAGACGGCTGGAGACGTAGTAACAGCGGACACCGCTTCCGCCAACACCGAAGAAAACGGCGCCATCGGCGCCGTTGTCGTTTCATCCCGCCTCAGCGTTTTCCGCTGCCGCCGAGCAGTGCGGCGACCTGCCGCTTGCCGCTGCGCTTGGCCGGTGTCGGCGCCGATGTGCCGTCGCCACCGTCAGCGGGGGCGTCAGGCGTTGCCGATTCGTAGGGCTTGGTGAAGTCGAAGCCGTCGGCGGCGACCGTCGATGCGCTGGCGCGGGGCGCACGCGGGGCGCGTGGCGCGTCGCCGGCCGACGGGCGGCTGCGGCGTTCGCCACGCTCACCGCGTTCGCTGCGCGCTGCACGTTCCGGACGCTCGGAACGCGTTTCGCGCGTTCGCGCACGCGCCGGGTCGAAACCTTCCGGCACGACGATTTCGATCGGCTTTCGGATCAGCTTTTCGATGTCCGCCACGCGACCCTTCTCTTCCGGTGCCGCCAGCGAGATGGCTTCGCCAGAGCGGCCGGCGCGACCGGTGCGGCCGATGCGGTGCACGTAGTCTTCGGCGTTGTGTGGCAGCTCGAAGTTGATCACGAAGGGCAGGTCTTCGATGTCGAGGCCGCGGGCGGCGACGTCGGTCGCCACCAGCACGCGCACGCTGCCGTTCTTGAACGCTTCCAGCGCTTCGGTACGCTGCTGCTGGCTCTTGTCGCCGTGGATGGCATCCGCCGCCACACCCTGACGCACCAGGTGGTGAGCGAGCCGGCTGGCGCCGAACTTGGTGTTCACGAACACCAGTGCCTGACGGTCGGCGTAGCTGTCCTGCGTGAGCAGGTGGGTCAGCAGCGCGCGCTTGTCGTCGGTGCTGCAGGCATGCACGCGGTGGGTGATGGTTTCGGCGGTGGCGTTGCGACGGGCGACCTCGATCAGCTGCGGGTCGCGCAGCATGGCCTGGGCCAGCTTCTTGATCTCTTCCGAGAAGGTGGCGGAGAACAGCAGGCTCTGACGCTGCGCCGGCAGCAGCGCGAGGATGCGCTTGATGTCCGGGATGAAGCCCATGTCCAGCATGCGGTCGGCTTCGTCGAGTACCAGCATCTGCACCTGATTCAGGCTGATGCTCTTGCCCTCGACGTGGTCGAGCAGGCGGCCCGGCGTTGCGACGACGATTTCGCGGCCCTGGCGCAGTTCGGCGACCTGCGCCTTCATGTCTACGCCGCCGTAGATGCACACCGAGCGCAGCGGCAGGTGTTTCGAATAGGTCTTGACGCTCTCGTGCACCTGCATCGCCAGTTCGCGCGTCGGGCAGACGATGAGGGCGCGTACCGGATGGCGGGCGGGCGAGGGCGAGCTGCTGGCGTGCGGCGCGAGGCGCTGCAGCAGCGGCAGCGTGAAGCTGGCGGTCTTGCCGGTACCGGTCTGGGCGCCGCCCATCACGTCACGGCCGGCCAGCACGATGGGAATGGCCTGCGCCTGGATGGGGGTGGGCGTGGTGTAGCCGGTATCGGCCACAGCGCGCAGCAGTTCGGGTATCAACCCGAGTTCTTCAAACGACATGGATGCGAAGCTCTCTTGTGCAGAAGCGCGCGCCGGGCGGCTCGCCGCGGTGCTTGGTGCTTCTGTGGACTTCCGCCTGGCATGCCGGTTCAGGCTGGGGAAATCGGTTCCGGAAAACCCGGCGCGAGGCGCGCGGCGAGGGTGCCAGCGCGGATGTCGTGCCCGGGGGCGCAGGCGCCAGGGCGGGGGAAGTGGGGATCGGCCGTGGATTCATGGCCGGATCGGAAACTCCGGGCCGCGCCATAACCGGCGAGGCGACTGCGCGCGCATTATCGCACAGGCGGGGCGGGCGCTTGTGGCTGATCTTGAGGCCGGGCGGCGGCCCAGCCCCACAGCGCCTCAGCGCTTGCGCTTGCGGCCGCCGCCTGCCTTGCCCGGCACGCCGAGGTAGCAGGTGACCTCCTCCCGGTCGTGGTAGAGCTGACGGCAGCGCAATTCGTGTTTCTTGTCGACCGAGGCCAGCGCTTCGCCAATCAGATCGGTACAAAGCTGCAGCTCGTCATAGCGCCGCTTCATCGGCAGCTTGAGGTTGAAAATGGCGTGCTGGCACAGGCCCTGTGCGATCCAGCGGGCGACCAGCGCGGCGACGCGGCGCGGCTGTTCGACCATGTCGCACACCAGCCAGTCGACCGGCTTGCGCGGCACGAAGCGGAAACCGTCCTCGCGCTTGTGGATGACCAGGCCGGATTCCAGCAGCTCCGGATTCATGCGGCCGTTGTCGACCGCGGTCACGTGGATGTGACGCGACACCAGCTGCCAGGTCCAGCCGCCGGGCGCCGCGCCGAGGTCGACCGCGGTCATGCCCGGCTTGAGCAGGCGCTCCTGTTCGTCCTCGCTGAGCAGCGTGTGGAAGGCCTCGGCCAGCTTCAGCGTCGAGCGTGACGGTGCTTCGCGCGGCATGCGCAGGCGCGGAATGCCGTTCAGCCACTCGCTGCGGCGGTTCGGCCAGCTCAGCGCGACGGTGGCGCGGTCGGCGGCGGTGAACAGCACGTGCAGGCGCGGCGCCGACGGATCGTCGGTGAACGCGCCGGCCTCTTCCAGCGCCTGGCTCAGGTGCGGCTCCAGCTTCTTGGTCATCGACGACAGCGATTTCGCGCCGTCGGTGTCCGGCGTTTCGATCAGGAAGTCGCTGTAGCCGTCGCACAGCGCACGCGCGGCGTCGACGATGGGGGTGACGCGGTCGCCGGGGCTCATGCCCTCGACCGTGCGGCCCGACCACAGCAGCTGGCGCGCGAAACAGAGGTCCTGCCAGCGCAGCACGCGGGTCAGCGCCCACAGCGCGCCGCCCTCGGCGCGGGCTACGACCCAGCCACTGTTGGCCTCTGCCTGAACCTCGACCATGTGGCCGGCCTCGCCACAGCGGTCGGCGATTTCCTGAGCGCATTCGCGCTCGAAGCCGGGGCGGCAGTAGAGGAGCAGGCCGTGAAGATTAGTTTTCAAGGTATTTCCGATCAGCGGGAATCGACGTCGCCGGTCGCGGTCTGTGGTACATGTCTGGGCTTCGCCGAACGACATACCGTTTCACGACAAGCGACGAAATGAACAGCAAGGATATCGCGCGGCGCCGGCTCGGGCGCTCGGCGCTCGAAGTGCCGGCCATCGGCCTCGGCACCATGACCTTCGGCCAGCAGGTCGATGAGCGCACTGCGCATGCGCTGATGGACGAAGCCTTCGAAGCAGGCATCGATCTGCTCGACGCGGCCGAAATGTACCCGGTCCCGGCGCGCGCCGAAACCTCCGGTGCCACCGAGCGCATCGTCGGCAGCTGGCTGGCGAAGAAGCCGCGTGACCGGGTGATCGTCGCCACCAAGGTGGCCGGACCGGCGCGCGGCATGCCCTGGATACGCGGCGGGCCGCTGGCGTTGGACGCGGCGAACATCCGCGAGGCGGTCGAAGGATCGCTGCGCCGCCTGGGCACCGATTACATCGATCTCTACCAGATCCACTGGCCGGCGCGTAACGTGCCGATGTTCGGCCAGTACGAGTACGACCCCTCGGCCGAGCGCGACGCGGCGTCGCTGCGCAGCCAGCTGGAGGCGATGGCGAAGCTGATCGAGGAGGGCAAGGTGCGCCACGTCGGCGTGTCGAACGAGACGCCGTGGGGCCTGATGAGCTGCCTGCGCTTGGCCGACGAAGGCCTGCCGCGGGTGGTCAGCATCCAGAACGCCTATCATCTGATGAACCGCACCTTCGACATGGGGCTGTCCGAGGTGTGCGAGCGCGAACAGGTGTCGCTGCTGGCCTATTCGCCGCTCGGTTTCGGTCATCTCAGCGGCAAGTACGTCGACGACGTCGATGCGGCCGGACGCATCACCGCCTTCCCGCAGTTCGGTCAACGCTACTTCAAGGAGAATGTCGCGCCGGCCTCGCGCGCTTACGCCGACCTGGCGCGCGCGCACGATCTGACGCCGGCGCAGCTCGCGCTGGCTTTCTGCTATCGCCGGCGCACTGTCGCCTGCACGCTGATCGGCGTGACGTCGGCAGCGCAGTTGCGCGAAAATATAGGTGCGTGGACAGTGGCGCTGACCGATGAGGTCAGCGCCGCCATCGACGCCATCCATCTTCGCTACACCAACCCGGCACCCTGACCGGGCGCGGCAGCCGCGATGAGCGGCTGCGAACAGGAGAACAACTGATGCTCAAGAAGTCGTTTGCCGCGTTGCTCGCGGCCAGCGTCGTGTCGTGGCCGCTGATGGTGCCGGCAGCCACCGAAGCGAAGAAGCCCGCAGCGAAGGCGACCAAGCCGGCCGCCAAGTCGTCGGCAAAGTCCGCGCCGGCGAAGACCGCCGCAAAACCGGCGGCGCCGCAGGAACTGGCGGAGATCGAACTGGCGCACGGGCTGGACGAAGCCGGTACGGCCGCGCTGCAGGCGCTGGTCGATGAATTCAACGCCAGTGGCAAGGGCAAGCAGAAGATCGTGCTGGCGCCGCTGGGCGGCGACGGTGCCAAGCTGCCGGCGATGCAGGTGCTCGACGACGAGGCGCGCCAGCACTTCCTAGACGGCAAGCCGCGTTACACGCCGCTGCACGAGGTGATGACCAGGGCGAAGGAGAAGTTCGCCGCGGCGCCGATCCCGGCGCCGATGCCGCCCTATCTGGCGGGTGCGAAGGGACGCCTGAACGCGCTGCCGATCGGCCTCACCACGCCGGTCATGTTCTACAACAAGGATGCCTTCGCCCGCGTCGGCCTCGATCCGGCCGCGCCGCCTGACCACTGGTTCACGCTGCAGGCCGCACTCGGCCAGCTGCGCGACGGCGGCTACGCCTGCCCGTACACCAGCGCGCGTCCGACGCAGATCCACGTCGACAACATCAGCGCCTGGCACAACGAGCCCTTCGCCCGCAAGAACGGCAAGAAGGGCGAGGCGCTGGCGATCAACGGTCTGGTGCAGGTGAAGCACCTGGCGCTGATGTCGTCCTGGTACAAGAGCCGTTACCTGCACATCTTCGGCCGCGGCGACGAGGCGGTGCCGATGTTCTCCGGCGGCCAGTGCCAGGTGCTGACCGCGCGCTCGTCGGCCTGGCCGCAGATCAAGCGCGACGCCAAGTTCGAGGTCGGTGTCGCGGCGCTGCCCTACCACGACGACATCCGACAGGCGCCGCGCCACACGCTGGCCGACGGCGCCAGCCTGTGGGTCAGCGCCGGTCGCAGTGCGACCGAAACGCAGACCATCGCGCGCTTCGTCACCTTCGTGCTCGATCCGGAGCGGCAGGCCCAGTGGGCGCGCGCCACCGGCTTCATTCCTCTGAATCGCGCCGGCATGGTGGCGATCAGCCCGGTCGATGCACCGACCATCGACGGCGTGGCGCGCGTTGCACTGCGCCAGCTGGCGAGCAAGCCGGGCACGGCGGAGTCCCAGCCCAGTCCGGTGGCCGGCAATCCCAAGGTGCGTGAAGTGCTCGACGAGGAACTGGAAGAGCTGTGGGCCGACCGCAAGCCGGCCAAGGCCGTTCTCGATACCGCAGTGCAGAGGGTGGGGCCATGTGCGGCAGCGACCAGCTTGTCCTGCTGATCCGCGCGGCGCGCGAGGACGCGTCGGTGCGTGAGCCGCTGCTCAAGCTGCTCGCGCTCGACGACGCCGCCCGCGTGCGGGCGATCGAGAAGTGGGTGAAGGAGGGCGTGGCCGCGGGCCAGTCGATCGAACTGCTGTCGGCGATCGCCTGGCTGACCGACGACGATGTGGCGCGCGAGGCGCGCGACGTGCTGGCGCAATCGTGAGCACCTGGCCCCGGCCGCTGTGGATCGCCCACCGCGGCGGCGGGGCCGCCGCACCCGAGAA
Organism: Methyloversatilis sp.; assembly: GCA_034004945.1. Classification (GTDB taxonomy): domain Bacteria; phylum Pseudomonadota; class Gammaproteobacteria; order Burkholderiales; family Rhodocyclaceae; genus Methyloversatilis. Next base: position 68,300 of record JAVEVQ010000003.1, read on the forward strand.
CACGCTGGCCGCCATCCGGACCGGCGCGGCAGCGGGCTTCCGCATGGTCGAGTTCGACGTGATGCTCAGTCGTGACGGTGTGCCTCTGCTGATCCACGACGAGACACTTGAGCGGACGACCGACGGCCACGGCCGGGTGTGCGAGCACGATTTTGCAGCGCTGCAGCGGCTCGATGCCGGCGGCTGGCACAGCCCGGCCTTTGCCGGCGAACGCCTGCCCTCGCTCGAACAGGCGCTCGACCTGCTGCGGGCGCTGGATCTGGACGCCAATATAGAGATCAAGCCGGCGCGCGGTTTCGAGCAGGTGACCGGCGAGGCGGCGGCGCGCCTGATCGCGGCGCGCTGGCCGAGCGACCGGCAACCGCCCCTGCTGTCCTCATTCGACTTTTCCGCGCTCGATGCCGCCCGTCGCGTTGCGCCGCACCTGCCGCGTGCACTGCTGTTCGAGGAGGTGCCGGACGATTGGCGGGCACAGATGCAGGCGCACGACGCGATGTCCATCCACTGCGACCACAGCCGGCTGAGCGATGAGCGCACGCGCGACATCGTGTCGGCCGGCGTGCCACTGCGCTGCTACACGGTCAACGACGCCGCGCGCGCGGCGGCACTGATCGGGGCCGGCGTCAGCGGCCTGTTCACCGACCGCCTGGACCTGCTGACCTGAGGACTACAGCGGCGGCATGCGGGTGACCGCGTGCTGTTTGAAGATGCGGTCCAGCGTACCGTCGCGCTCCAGTTCCGCGAGCGCCGACTGCAGCGCCTGTGCGAGCGCCTCGTCGTCGGCGCCGACCGCCAGCCCGAGCGCCCAGCCGGCCTGCGGCAGACCGGGCAGCGGCGGCGGCATGCTCATCGTGAAGCGGCGGCCGGTGGCGGCCATCATCGGCTCGATCTGGCTGCGCATGCCGAAGAAGGCGGCGATGCGCCCTTCCTCCAGCGCACGTTGCGCGTCGTCCATCGAGTGGAAGTGCTGCACCTGGCTGCGCAGCCGCCCGGCGTTCGATGACAGCAGCGCCATCGACATGATGGATTCGCTCTCCGCTCCCAGCACCTGGCCGTCGATGTCGGTCACCGCGTCCAGCTTCGGCAGCAGCTCGGTCGAGCGGATGGCGGCCAGCGTTTCGCGGTGGTAGGGGCCGAATATCCTCACCTGCGGATTGCGCGCACTCATCGTCGCATCGACCGGTACGTGCATCATCACGTCGGACACGCCGGGGCCGAGCACGGTGCCTTTCCAGACGATGTTGCGCAGGTCGTCGTTCATGTTCTCGTCGGCGTCGTAGCTGCGCACGTCGGCCTTGACGCCCAGCCGCTCGGCCAGTGCGCGGCCCAGTTCGACGTCGATGCCGCGCCCGGCGTCGGCATAGGGCGGGAAATCCTTGTAGACGCCGACACGCAGCGTTCCGCTGGCGCGGACTTCGGCGAGGTCGCGCGCCTCGGCGTGTGCGCTGCCAAAGGCGCAGACGGCGATGATCAGTGCGGTAGCGAAGGGCAGGGCAGACATCGGCAGACTCCGTAGGTAAGGTGGGTCGAACTTAGATGCTGGCGGGCCCGCCGGCACCGGCGTTCTGCAGCGGCCTGGCCAGTCAATTTGCCCGCGGTGCGTTCCGGCCGTCCGGCCTATCATTGCCGCCGCTGCCGCCCCGTGCGCCGACAGCGTGTCCCGGTCACCCTCTCGATTGTTCCTGCCGATGAAACGCGTCGACCTCAAGCGCATCCTGCTGCTGCGCATCACGCTGTTCGCGCTCGTGCTGCTGGTTTGCGCGATCGCGGTCACGCTGAAACAGACCCGCGACCGCCTGCTCGCCGACATTCCGCTCACTGGCGGCACGATGAAGCAGCTGATCGAGACCGAGATCGCACGCGCCACGCCGCCTTTCCTGCGCGATCTGCGCGGCATCGAACTGAGCGGGCTCGAGGGCATAGGCCGGCTGGTGCATTTCTGTGCCGAGGTGACCGATATCGACAGCCGCCCGGTGGTGCAGCGCTGCTTCGGAGACACCGAGGCGCCGCCTTGGCTGCCGGCGTCGCTGATGCGCCGCGTGGTCGGCGAAGGCGCGCGCCATGTCGGTCCGGTCGGCAAGTATCCGGGCATCAAGGTGGGCGAGCTGACGGTGACGCCGAATTTCGCCAGCGTGGCGCAGTCCGTGTGGTCGGACATCCGCAACCTGCTGCTCATCACCGCCGGCGTGCTGCTGCTCAATGTGCTGGTCTACCTGCCGGTGCGCCGCGTGCTGCGACCGACCGACGACATCCTGCGCGGGCTCGGCCGCATGGAGTCGGGCGACCTGTCGGTGCGGCTGCCGTCCTTCGAACTGATCGAGCTGCAGCGCATCAGCGACGTGTTCAATCACCTTGCCGAGCGGCTGGAGCATACGATGGGCGAGCAGCGCGAACTGGCGCGCCGGCTGCTCGAAGTGCGCGAGGAAGAGCGGCGCCGGCTGGCGCGCGAACTGCATGACGAGCTCGGCCAGTGCCTCACCTCGATCCAGGCGGAAGCCGCCTACGCACGCGAGCTGGCGCACGACCAGCTGCCGGCACTGACGCCCAGCGCCGAGGCGATCTCGCGCATCACCGCGCACATGATGGAAGTGCTGCAGCTCATCCTGCGCGAACTGCGGCCGGTCGGGCTGGAGGCCTTCGGCCTCGCCGCCAGCCTGGAGCAGCTGATCGACAGCCGCAACCGCAGCAGCCACGGCCGCTGCCTGCACACGCTGACGATAGACGGCGACGTCGGCGGACTGGCCGACAACCTGAACGTGAGCCTGTTCCGCATCGTGCAGGAAAGCCTGACCAACGCGCAGAAGCATGCCGACGCCCGCCACATCGCGGTGACGCTGCGCTGCGACGGCAGCGAAGTGCGGCTGTGCGTCGACGATGATGGCCGTTCGGAACCCGGTACGACCTTCGACGGCGGGCTGGGCGTGCTCGGCATGCGCGAGCGCGTGCAGGCGCTGGGCGGCCGGCTGACGCTGACGCTGCGTGACGAGGGCGGTTTGCGCGTCGAGGTCGTCGTACCCGCCGACGCCGGACGGCCGAGCCCTGCCGCCCATCTGCAGGAGGTGCTTGCATGATCCGTCTGCTTCTGGTCGATGACCACGCGGTGGTGCGCGAGGGTTACCGGCGCCTGCTCGAACGTCGCGCCGACCTGCGCATCGAGGCCGAAGCGGCCACCGCCAACGAGGCTCTGACCGCCTTCCGCGCGGTAGAGCCGGACGTCGTCGTGCTCGATCTCGGGCTGCCCGACATGGGCGGCGTCGAACTGGTGCGCCGGCTCATGCAGCGCGACGCGCGCGCGCGCATCCTGGTGTTCAGCATGCACCGCGACCCGCTGTTCGCGTCGCAGGCGCTGCGCGCCGGTGCGCTCGGCTATGTCACCAAGAGTTGTGCGCCGGACGTGCTGATCGATGCGGTCTATCAGGTCGCCGCGCGCCGCCGCGTGCTCAGCCCCGACATCGCGCCCGAACTGGCGCTGGCGCTGCTGAACGATGCCGACAATCCGCTCGATGCGCTGTCGCCGCGCGAATTCGAGGTGCTGCGCATGCTGCTCGACGGCCGTTCGGCCGACGAGATCGGTCAGGCGCTGCACATCAGCCCGAAGACCGCGCAGAACACGCACTACCAGATCAAGGCCAAGCTCGGCACGCGCACCGACATCGATCTGGTACGGCTGGCGATGAAGTGGGGCCTGGGCGCGTCCGAAGGTCCGGGCGAGGCGTGAGCGCCGATCAGCCGACAGCGCGCGCGTAGTCCAGTGTGGCGGCGATGGCCGCCTGCCAGCGCGGCGCCAGGCGCGCGTGAAGATCGGACTGCCGCGCTTCGAAACTGCGGCCATCGCCGTCCGGCAGTGACATGTCGAAGCCGCAGCCGCGCGCCGCCAGCAGCGCGGCGCCGAGCGCGGTCGTTTCCTGGGTCGGCGCCACGCGCACCGTGCAGCCGAGCAGGTCGGCCTGCATCTGCATCAGCAATGCGTTGGCGGTGCCGCCGCCATCGACGCGCAGCTCGCGCAGCGTCGCGCCGGCGTCGGCCTCCATCGCCCGCATCACGTCCACCGTCTGCAGCGCGATCGATTCGAGCGCGGCGCGCGCGATGTGGGCGCGCGTCGTGCCGCGGCTCAGACCGAACATCGTTCCGCGCGCCGCGGCCGACCAGTGCGGCGCGCCCAGCCCGGTGAACGCCGGCACCACGGTGACGCCGCCACTGTCCGGTACGCTGGCGGCCAGCGCCTCGACGTCGCCCGAGCGGGTGATCAGACCGAGACCGTCACGCAGCCACTGCACCAGCGCGCCGGTCACGAACACGCTGCCTTCCAGCGCGTACTCGATCGTGTCGGCGGTCTGCGCGGCGCAGGTCGTGAGCAGTCCGTGGCGCGACGTGACGGCCTCGCGGCCGGTGTGCATCAGCATGAAGCAGCCGGTGCCATAGGTGTTCTTGGCCAGACCGGGCGCGTTGCAGCCCTGGCCGTACAGCGCCGCCTGCTGGTCGCCGGCGATGCCGCTCACCGGCAGCGCGCGACCGAACAGCGCAGCGTCGGTTTCGGCCAGCCGGCCGCTGGACGGCACGACTTCGGGCAACAGCGCGCGCGGCACGCGGAACAGCGCCAGCAGATCGTCGTCCCAGCGGCCGCTGCGGATATCCAGCAACTGGGTACGGCTGGCATTGGTGAGATCGGTGACGTGACGGCGACCGCCGGTGAGCTGCCACACCAGCCAGCTGTCCATCGTGCCGCAGGCCAGTTCGCCGCGTTCCGCCCGCTGGCGCGCGCCCGGCACGTGGTCGAGCAGCCAGGCGATCTTGCTGGCCGAAAAATAGGGGTCGAGCACCAGGCCGGTCCGGCTGCGCACGAAGTCCTCGTGGCCGTCGGCGCGCAGGCGGTCGCAGATGCCGGCGGTGCGCCTGTCCTGCCAGACGATGGCCGGCGCCAGCGGGGCGCCGGTCGCGCGCTCCCACAGCAGCACGGTTTCGCGCTGATTGGTGATGCCGATGGCGGCGATTCCGTCCGCCTTCACCGCGGCGCGCAGCAGGGCTTCGTGCGCGCAGGCCAGCGTGTCGGTCCAGATGCGCAAGGCGTCGTGCTCGACCCAGCCCGGGTGCGGATAGCTCTGCGGCAGTTCGCGCTGCGCCATCGCGACCACGCGGCCGGCGGTGTCGAACACCAGCGCGCGCGAACTGGTCGTGCCCTGGTCGAGCGCGAGAATGAAGCGCTGTGCTGTGTTCGAAGAGGCGGTCACGGCAGGAATCCTCCATCCGCGGGTGGATGTGAGTGGAGCGGGGTGTCCGCTCCGGCGACAGGGCCCGACGATACCGGGGCGGCGCGCGCTTGCAAACTTTCCGGCCGCCCCGATATCCACCGGAGTGCCGGCGCGTCGCTGCCGTATCGCTTTCAGGCTGGAGTCCCGATGTCCGAACCGTTCAACATTCCGCTGTCCATGCTCGATCTGGTGCCCGTGCGCCAAGGGGGCAGCGTGGCCGATGCGCTGAAGGAGTCCGTCGCGCTGGCGCGTCATGTCGAGGCGCTCGGCTACCGGCGCTACTGGCTGGCCGAGCACCACAATATGGATGGCATCGCCAGTTCGGCCACCGCGGTGCTGATCGGTCACGTGGCCGGCCACACTGCGCGCATCCGCGTCGGCTCCGGCGGTGTCATGTTGCCCAATCACGCGCCGCTGGTGGTGGCGGAAAACTTCGGCACGCTGGCGACGCTGTATCCGGGGCGCATCGACCTGGGCCTCGGCCGCGCACCGGGCGCCGACCGCGCGACCATGCGTGCGCTGCGCCGCGACCTGGCGGGCAATGGCGAGGACTTCCCGCAGCAGGTGGCCGAACTGCGCACCCTGCTGGCGCCGGCACAGCCCGGTCAGGCGGTGCGTGCGATGCCCGGCGCGGGCACCGAAGTACCGGTGTGGCTGCTCGGGTCCAGCCTGTTCAGCGCCCAGCTGGCGGCCCAGCTGGGTCTGCCCTATGCCTTCGCCGCCCATTTCGCACCGCGCATGATGCTGCAGGCGGCCCGCCTGTACCGCGAGCTGTTCCGGCCGTCGGCCGTGCTCGACAGGCCGCACCTGATGCTGGGCGTGCCGGTGGTGGCCGCTGACAGCGACGACGAGGCGCGCGGGCTGTTCACTTCAGTGCAGCAGCGCGTACTGGCGCTGCTGCGCGGCGAATCGCTGCGGCTGCGCCCGCCTGTGGCCGACATGACGCCGCTGTGGGCCAGCCACGAGAAGGCCTCGGTCGATGCCTTCCTCGCCGAAGCGGTGGTCGGCGGCCCGGATACCGTGCGCCGCGGCCTCGCGTCGCTGGTCGAGCGCACTGGCGCGGACGAACTGATGGTGGTGACCGACATCCACGACTTCGCGCTGCGCCTGCGCTCCTGCCGCATCGTCGCCGAGGTGGCCGGCGTGAGTGCGGAGCCGGCCGTCGCCTGAGCGCGTTTGCGCGCGCCGGCCGGCGGCGGCGCGAATGCTAGAATCCGCGACTGTTTTCGCGCCGCAGCGCGCGCCCTGAAATCCTGATTGCCGACCATGAACAGCGCCGATATCCGCTCCGCCTTCCTGAATTTCTTCGCTTCCAAGGGCCACCAGATCGTGGCTTCCAGCTCGCTGGTGCCGCACGAGGACCCGACGCTGCTGTTCACCAACGCCGGCATGAACCAGTTCAAGGACGTGTTCCTCGGCTTCGACAAGCGCAGCTACAACCGCGCCACCACTTCGCAGAAATGTGTGCGCGCCGGCGGCAAGCACAACGATCTGGAGAACGTCGGCTACACCGCGCGCCACCACACCTTCTTCGAAATGCTGGGCAACTTCAGCTTCGGCGACTATTTCAAGCGCGACGCCATCGCGTTCGCCTGGGAACTGCTGACCGAAGTGTTCAAGCTGCCCAAGGACAAGCTCACGATCACCGTCTACGCGGAAGACGACGAAGCCTTCGACATCTGGACGAAGGAGATCGGCGTGCCGGCCGGGCGCGTCATCCGCATCGGCGACAACAAGGGCGCGCGCTACGCCTCGGACAACTTCTGGATGATGGGCGACACCGGCCCCTGCGGCCCGTGTACCGAAATCTTCTACGACCACGGCGCCGACATTCCGGGCGGCCCGCCGGGTTCGCCGGACGAGGACGGCGACCGTTTCATCGAAATCTGGAACAACGTGTTCATGCAGTACAACCGCGACGAGGCGGGCGTGCTGCATCCGCTGCCCAAGCCCAGCGTGGACACCGGCATGGGTCTGGAGCGCATCGCCGCGGTGCTGCAGGGCGTGCACAGCAATTACGAGATCGACCTGTTCGTCGCGCTGATCGCCGCCGCCGCCCGCGAAACGAATACCACCGACCTCGACAGCCCGTCGCTGAAGGTGCTGGCCGACCACATCCGCGCCTGTTCCTTCCTGATCGCCGACGGCGTCATTCCGGGCAACGAAGGCCGCGGCTATGTGCTCCGCCGCATCATCCGCCGCGCCATCCGTCACGGCTACAAGCTGGGCGCGCGCGCCGCCTTCTTCCTCCGCATGGTGCCGGACCTGGTGGCGCAGATGGGCGCCGCCTACCCGGATCTGGCGGCGGCGCAGCAGAAGGTGATGGACGTGCTGCGGCAGGAGGAGGAGCGTTTCTTCGCCACCATCGCCAACGGCATGGACATTCTCGAATCGGCGCTGGCCGCGCTGCCGAAGGGTGAGGCTCTCGATGGCGAAACCGCGTTCAAGCTGCACGACACCTACGGCTTCCCGCTGGACCTGACCGCCGACATCTGCCGCGAGCGCGGCGTGACGGTGGATACCGAAGGCTTCGACGCCGCAATGGCCGCTCAGCGCGAACAGGCGCGCGCCGCCGGAAAGTTCAAGATGGCCACCGCTCTCGAATACGACGGCGTACAGACCACTTTCCGCGGTTACGACACGCTGGAAGCGGCGGGCAAGGTGGTGGCGCTGTACCGCGACGGCGCGCCGGTGAATGAACTGCACGAAGGCGAACTGGGCGTCGTCGTGCTCGACGAAACCCCGTTCTACGCCGAGTCCGGCGGCCAGGTCGGCGACCGCGGCGAACTGCGCGCGGCGCAGGGCATTTTCAAGGTCGAGGACACGCTGAAGATACAGGCGGCTGTGTTCGGTCACCACGGCGTGATCGGCACCGGCCGCATCGCGGTCGGCGACAGCGTCAGCGCGCGCGTCGATGTGCGCGCCCGCGCCGCCACCGCGCGCAACCACTCGGTCACCCACCTGATGCACAAGGCCTTGCGCGAGGTGCTGGGCGATCACGTGCAGCAGAAAGGCTCGCTGGTCGATGCCGACAAGACCCGCTTCGACTTCGTCCATACCGCGCCGATGACCGACGACGAAATCGCCCGCGTCGAACGCATCGTGAACGCCGAAATCCTCGCCAACGCCGCCACCCAGGCACGCGTGATGGCGATCGAGGACGCGCAGAAGTCGGGCGCGATGATGCTGTTCGGCGAGAAGTATGGCGACGAGGTGCGCGTGCTCGACATCGGTTCATCGCGCGAACTGTGCGGTGGTACCCACGTCGCCCGCACCGGCGACATCGGCCTGTTCAAGATCACGGTCGAAGCCGGCGTGGCTGCCGGCATCCGCCGCGTCGAGGCGATCACCGGCGAGAACGCGGTGGCTTTCGTGCAGCGTCAGGACAGGCTGGTGTCGGAAGCGGCCGCGGCGTTCAAGGCACCGGCCAACGAGCTGCCGGCCAAGATCGCCCAAGTGATCGACAACGTGCGCGCGCTGGAAAAGGAGATCGCCCGCTTGAAGAGCAAGCTCGCTGCCAGCCAGGGCGACGAACTGGCCGCGCAGGCGGTCGCCGTCGGCGGCGCGAAGGTGCTGGCTGCGGTGATGGAGGGCGCCGACGTGCCGGCGCTGCGCGAAACGCTGGACAAGCTGCGCGACAAGCTCGGCTCGGCGGCCATCGTGCTGGCCGCGGTGAACGACGGCAAGGTAAGCCTGATCGCCGGTGTCACGGCCGATCTGATCGCCAAGGTGAAGGCCGGCGAACTGGTCAATTTCGTCGCCGGCCAGGTCGGCGGCAAGGGCGGCGGCAAGCCGGACATGGCGCAGGCCGGCGGCACCCAGCCGGAGAACCTGCCGGCCGCGCTGGCCGGCGTGGCGAAGTGGGTGGAAGGCAAGCTCGGATGAGAACCTTCGCGGCCGCGCTGATGCTGCTGGCGTCCGTCTGCGCGCAGGCGGGCGAGGGCACCGTGATCGAGGCGACCACCGCCGCCGGCGACCGGGTCGAACTGATGCCGGACGGCCGCTGGCGCTTCGTCGATCAGGCGAAACAGGCGGAGGCGAAGAAGGTGGCCGACACCTGGCCGCAGAATCATCTGCGGCCGGAAGGTGCGCAGGGCGGCTGGTTCGGTACCCGCACCATCCTGCCCGGCGACAAGGACTACAACCGCGGCACGCTGAACCCGAAGATGCGCTGAACGCAGTGACGAAAATGCCGCCCTTGGGCGGCATTTTTCATTGCGTCGCGGACATGGGCGTCTTCAGTCCGCCTGTCCGTCACCCGCCGCGTGTTCGGCGCAGGCGCGGATGTCGTGCAGGATGCCGGCGGGGTCGAGTCCGCACAGGTCGGTCACCGTGCTGTCCAGCCGCTGCACGATGTCCTCCGGCGCGGTCTGCTGTTCGAGTTCGAACGCACACTGCGCAGCCACGTGGGCCAGACGGGCCAGCGGGCTGGCGTCCGGATTGCGCGGCTGGCAGTAGTACTCGAGTGCGCTGGAAATGTCGTCCGGGAAGTTCCAGCGCATCGCCAGTTCGGCACCGACCTCGCAGTGGTTGCTGTTCAGCGCGTGCTGTTCCACCGCGGCGCGTTCGCTCATGCCCAGCCCCTGACATTCGCGCAGGATTTCGTCGGCGACGCGCGGGAAGGCGATGTGGATCATCAACTGGCCGACGCGCAGCATCAGGCCGGCGCTGTAGGCGCGCTCCGCGTTCTCGCCGGCGCGTTTCGCCAGCTGCGATGCGATCGACGCGGTCAGCAGCGCGTGGCGCCAGAAGCACTGCAGATCGACGCCCGGCACCTTGGGAAAGCTGCTGCTGACGCCGGCCGAAATCACCAGTGTGCGCATCGCGCGCGTGCCGATCAGTGACACTGCCTCATCGATCGATCCGACCGCGCGCCTGCTGCCGTAGTAGCCCGAGTTGGCGAGTTTCAGCACGCGTGCGGAAATGGTCGGATCGGTGCGTATCTCGCCGATCAGCGGCAGCAGGTCGGCGTCCTCGTCGCGCAGCGTCTCGATCATTTTCTGCACGACGCGCGGAATGCTCGGCAACTGGCCGGCGGCGGCGAAGAGGCGTTCGATGGCGTGGGTACGGGAAATCATTGCTGCGTCTTTCCGGCAGTCATTGTCCGAGGCCGGCGGCCCAGCCCATGGCTTCGGACACGGCAACGGTGAAATCTTCGCCGCTCAGTGGCGGCAGGGCGGCCAGCGTGGTGGCGAAGTCGGTCGTGGCGTCTTCCTCCCAGCAGCGCAGCAGCTGGAGCAGCTTGCCCAGCGTGCCGGCGCCATCGGTCAGCGCACTGTGGATCGCGCGATCGACGGCCAGCGTCTTCAGCACCTCGTCCATCGGTACCCGCAGCAGCGCGGGCAGCAGCGACAGGATGCCGGTCAGGAAGGCGCTGTCGGGGTCGCCGTCGCGCATGTCGCAGCGCTCGGCGAGCAGTTCCATCGTGCGTGCGCGCGTCGCCACCATGTTCAGCAGCGGCATGTTCGTCTTGCTGCTGCCCTGCGAACAGAACAGCAGCAGCTGCAGCCAGCGCTGGAGCTGGCGGCGGCCGAGCAGCGTGATCGCCTCGCGCGCGGTCGAGATCTGGCGCTTGCTGCCACTGCCGATCGAATTGGTGATGCGCATCAGGTTGACCAGCAGCGCCGGCTCCTGCTTGATCAGCGGCTCCATCGCCGACGTGTCGGCGTCGCCGATCACCATGCCGAGCAGGCGCAGCAGGGTCGTTTCGCCGGCGCTCAGCGTGCGCGTGCTCAGCACGCTCGGGCGGGCGAAGAAGTAGCCCTGGAAATAGGCGAAACCGAGCTCGTGGCAGCGCCGGGCCTGTTCGGCGCTATCGACCTTTTCGGCCAGCAGCTTGGCCCTGTAGGGTCGGAAGCGTTCGACCAGATCGGGCAGTGCGTCGGTGGCGACGCCCAGCAGGTCGATCTTGATGAAGGACGCGATCTCGACGAGGGGTTTGTAGCGCTCTTCCAGATCGAGCACGTCGTCGAGCGCCAGCCGGAAGCCCTTGCGCACCAGCTCGCGCGCACGCTCGATGACTGCGGGTGTCGGCGGAATGGTTTCCAGCAGCTCGATGACGATCTTGTCGGCCGGCAGCAGTTCGACCGCTTCGGACATCAGCATGTCTTCGCTGACGTTGATGAAACCGAAAGCGTCGCCCAGCGCCTGCTCGAGACCCAGTTCGTTGAACACCGACGTGATCACCCGTGCGGTGGCGCTGACGTCGCAGTGGAATTCGGCCTGTTCGACGTGGCCGGAGCGGAACAGCAGCTCGTAGGCGTAGATCGCCTGACTCCTGTCCAGTATGGGCTGGCGGCCCACATAGATGTTGTTTGTGGCGGCGGAGGGCATGCCTCTGTTTTCGGCATGCGGGCCGCCACATTTAGGGTGTGGCGGGGCTTTATTTCACGCCGGTGACGGCGCCGGATCGCACGTCGAACCGGCGCCCTGCAGGGCGCCGGTGCGGGTCGCACTCAGAAGGGCAGGACGAGGTCCGGACGGGCGCCGCCGAGCACGCGGCGGAAATCGGCCTGGATGCGCTCGAGCGCCGCGGCGTCGTCCGCCTCGAAGCGCAGCACCACCACCGGCGTCGTGTTCGAGGCGCGCATCAGACCGAAGCCGTCGGCGTACTCGACACGCAGGCCGTCGATCTTGATGATGTCGCGGGCGCCGTCGAACACCGCCGATTGTTGCAATGCGGCAATCAGCGCGTGCGGCTCGCCCTCGTTCATCTTCAGGTTGAGCTCGGGCGTCGAGGTGGCGGTCGGCAGCGCCTTCAGCACGGCATTGCCGTCCGGCGCGGCGGACAGGATTTCCAGCAGCCGCGCGCCGGCGTACAGGCCGTCGTCGAAGCCGAACCAGCGCTCCTTGAAGAACATGTGGCCGCTCATCTCGCCGGCCAGCGCGGCGCCGCTCTGCTTCAGCTTGGCCTTGATCAGCGCGTGGCCGGTGTTCCACATGACCGGCTCGCCGCCGTGTTCGCGGATCCACGGGGCCAGCAGGCGGGTGCATTTGACGTCGTAGACGATCTGCGCGCCCGGCTGGCGCGACAGCACGTCGGCCGCGAACAGCATGAGCTGGCGGTCCGGGTAGATGATTTCGCCGTCGCGCGTGACCACGCCCAGGCGATCGCCGTCGCCGTCGAAAGCGAGGCCGATCTCGGCGTCGCCGGCGGCCAGCACGCGGATCACGTCTTCCAGGTTCTCCGGCTTGGACGGATCCGGGTGGTGGTTCGGGAAATTGCCGTCCACTTCGCAGAACAGCGGCACCACCTCGCAGCCCAGCGCCTCGAACAGGCGCGGCGCGATGTCGCCGGCCACACCGTTGCCGCAGTCGATCACCACCTTCATCCGGCGCTTGAGCTTCACGTCGCCGGTGACGCGGGTGATGTAGGCGTCGCGCACGTCGGCGTGGCGGGTGGTGCCCTGGCCGTGCACCAGATCGTTGTCGACGATGCGCCGGCGCAGGTCCTGGATCATGTCGCCGTACAGCGTCTGCCCGCCCAGCACCATCTTCAGCCCGTTGTAGTCGGGCGGGTTGTGGCTGCCGGTCACGCTGACCGCGCTGTCGGTGCCCAGATCGAAGGCGGCGAAATAGGACAGCGGGGTCGGCACGCAGCCGATGTCCAGCACGTCCACGCCGGCGGCGTTGATGCCTTCGGCCAGCGCACCCGCCAGTTCAGGGCCCGACAGGCGTCCGTCGCGGCCGACCGCGATGGTGCGCTGGCCGCGCTTCACGGCTTCCGAGCCGAGCGCGTGGCCGATGGCGCGCACCGCGTCGGCGGTCAGCGTCCGGTCCACGATGCCGCGGATGTCGTAGGCCTTGAAGATTTCGGGTGCCGGGAAGGTCATCGGGTTTCCTTTCTGCGTTCTGTTCTGTGGGAGGCCCGCACGGATGCGGCAACGCATCAATTATCCCGTGCGAACGATGACGGCCGCGCGGCATTGTTTTGCAAAATATCAGTGGCCCGTGATCAGGTTGGCGATGAACTGGCGCGCCGCCGCCGGCCGGGCGGTATCGCGCGGCCCGTCCATCATGCCCAGACCGAACACATAGGCATACAGCAGAAGGCTGCGGTTCATCGCCTCGTCCGCGTCGCGGCCGGCGGCGCGGAACAGCGCGGCGGCGCACTCCAGACGCACGCTGTCGACGGCGTCCACCGCCGCGCGCGCCGCGTCATCGTGGCGCGCCCAGTCGCGCAGCGCCAGTTCGATCTGCATGCCGCGCCGGTTGCGCGCCAGACTGTAGGTGTCGATCACGTGCTGCAGTTGCGTGATTTCGTTGCCGGGCGCAGATTGCGTGCGGCCGCGGATGTCGTCGATGCGGCCGTCGCGCCAGTGTTCGAGAACGGCGTCGAGCAGGGCGCGGCGGTCCTTGAAGTGCCAGTAGAAGCTGCCCTTGGTGAGGCCGAGACTGCGCGCCAGCGTCTCTACCCTGACGCCATCGACACCGCTGTCTGCGAGGGTCTGGGTGGCTGCCCGCACCCAGGTGTCGCGGTCGGTCTGCGGGCGGGTGGCGGTGTCTGGCATGGCGGTATTCCTGCGGCGTGGTTGACCTCGAATGAAAGCATACGCTAGCGTATGGTCTGAACATACGCATCCGTATGGGTGCGTGCAACCGTGCGGCGGTACACAGGAGGCACAGGCATGAAGATTGTGGTCCCGGTCAAGCGGGTGATCGATTACAACGTGAAGATCCGCGTGGCCGCGGATGGCAGCGGCGTCGACACCGCGAACGTGAAGATGTCGATGAATCCGTTCGACGAGATCGCGGTGGAGGAGGCGGTGCGGCTGAAGGAGGCGGGTATCGCCACCGAGGTGATCGCCGTGTCCTGCGGCGTGGCGGGCTGCGTCGATACGCTGCGCACCGCTCTGGCGCTGGGCGCCGACCGTGCGATCCGCGTGCACACCGATGTCGAGCTGCAGCCGCTGGCGGTGGCCAAGCTGCTCAAGGCGGTGGCCGGTCGCGAACAGCCGCAGCTGGTGATCTGCGGCAAGCAGGCGATTGACGACGATGCCAACCAGACCGGCCAGATGCTGGCCGCGCTGCTCGGCTGGGGGCAGGCCACCTTCGCCTCGAAAGTCGTCATCGCCGACGGTCGTGCAACGGTGACGCGCGAGATCGACGGCGGTCTGGAAACCGTCGGTGTGGCGCTGCCGGCGGTGATCACCACCGACCTGCGGCTGAACGAACCGCGCTTCGCCAGCCTGCCCAACATCATGAAGGCGAAGAAAAAGCCGCTCGATACGGTGACGCCGGACGAACTGGGCGTCGATGTCGCACCGCGCCTGAAGACGCTGAAGGTGGCCGAGCCGCCGAAGCGTCAAGCCGGCGTCAAGGTCGCCTCGGTGGCCGAACTGGTCGCGAAACTGCGCGACGAAGCCAAAGTGCTGCGCTGAGGAGCCCGCCATGAGCATTCTGGTCATTGCAGAACACGACAACGCCGGCCTGCGTCCGGCCACGCTGAACACCCTGGCCGCGGCGGCGAAGATCGGCGGCGACATCACCGTGCTGGTGGCCGGCAGCGGCTGCGCCGGCGCCGCCGCAGCAGCCGCCGCGGTGCCGGGTGTCGCGAAAGTACTGAGTGCCGATGCCGCCCACCTGGCTCACCCAACCGCGGAAGATCTGGCCGCGGTGACGCTGGCGGTAGCGGCCGGTCATAGCCACCTGCTGGCGCCGGCCGGCAGCTTCGGCAAGAACTTCATGCCGCGCGTCGCGGCCACGCTCGACGTCGCGCAGGTGTCGGACATCGTCGAGGTGGTGTCGGCCGA
Source organism: Methyloversatilis sp. (assembly GCA_034004945.1). Classification (GTDB taxonomy): domain Bacteria; phylum Pseudomonadota; class Gammaproteobacteria; order Burkholderiales; family Rhodocyclaceae; genus Methyloversatilis. The sequence goes on from JAVEVQ010000003.1 coordinate 83,301, forward strand.
TACCTTCGTGCGCCCGATCTACGCCGGCAACGCGCTGGCGACGGTGCAGAGCGCGGATCCGGTCAAGGTGATCACGGTGCGCGCGACTGCCTTCGACCCGCTGCCGGCGACCGGCGGAGCGGCGCCGGTCGAGGCGGTGACGCCGCCGCCGGCCAGCGGACTGTCCGCCCATGTGTCGCAGGAACTGTCTCACTCCGCCCGCCCGGAACTCGGCGCGGCGCGCGTCGTCGTGTCCGGCGGACGCGGGCTGGGCAGTGCCGAGGCCTATCACGGCGTGCTCGAACCGCTGGCCGACAGGCTCGGTGCCGCACTGGGCGCCAGTCGCGCCGCCGTCGATTCCGGTTACGCGCCGAACGACTACCAGGTCGGTCAGACCGGCAAGATCGTCGCGCCCGACCTCTATGTTGCGGTCGGGCTGTCGGGGGCCATCCAGCACCTGGCCGGCATGAAGGATTCGAAGGTCATCGTCGCCATCAACAAGGACCCGGACGCGCCCATCTTCCAGGTGGCCGACTATGGTCTGGTCGGCGACCTGTTCGAACTGGTGCCGCAACTGGTGCAGGCACTGGACTGATCCGCAGCGGGCATGCGCCCGCTATCGTCACCGATCAATTTCGAGGGCCGTCAGAGCCCGCTGGAGGAGAGGCTCATGAGCGAATACGCCGCGCCGCTGCAGGACATGCGTTTTGCGCTGGAATTGGCAGGTCTGGACGAAGTGGTGGCCTTGCCCGGCTACGAGGACGCCAGTCCGGACGTGGTCGACGCAGTGCTGGACGAGGCGGCCCGGTTCACCGGCGAGGTACTGTCGCCGCTGAACCGCAGCGGTGACCGCGTGGGCGCCAGGCTGGGCGAGGACGGCCGGGTCAGCATGCCCGACGGTTTTGCCGAAGCCTACCGCGCCTGGGCCGACAACGGCTGGAACGGCATGGGCTGCGACCCGGCACACGGCGGCGCCGGCATGCCGCACCTCGTGGTGGCGCAGATCCAGGAGATGGTGATGGGCGCCAACATGGCATTCTCGCTGTGTCCGCTGCTGACCGCGGGCGCCATCGAGGCGCTGGCGCTGTGCGGCTCCGAAGAGCAGAAGGCGCTCTATCTCGAACGCATGGTGAGCGGCGAATGGACCGGCACCATGAATCTGACCGAGCCGCAGGCCGGTTCCGATCTGGCGGCGGTGCGCAGCCGCGCCGAGCTGCAGCCCGACGGCAGTTACCGCGTATTCGGGCAGAAGATATTCATCACCTTCGGCGAGCACGAACTGGCGTCCAACATCGTGCATCTGGTGCTGGCGCGCACGCCGGGTGCGCCTGAAGGGGTGAAGGGCATTTCGCTGTTCATCGTGCCCAAGTTCATTCCCGATGCCGACGGCAATCCGGGCGCGCGCAACGACGTGCGCTGCGTGTCGCTCGAACACAAGCTGGGCATCCACGCCAGCCCGACCTGCGTGATGGCCTTCGGCGACGCCGGCGGCGCCATCGGCTGGCTGTGCGGCGAGGAGAACCGCGGCATCGAGTACATGTTCATCATGATGAACGCCGCCCGCTACGCGGTCGGCGTGCAGGGTATCGCGGTGGCCGAACGCGCTTTCCAGCAGGCCCGCGAGTACGCCAACGAGCGCCGCCAGGGCGGCGAGGCGGGCGTGAAGGGCGGCGGCAGCGTGGCCATCGTGCGCCATCCGGACGTCCGGCGCATGCTGCTGCGCATGAAGTCGCAGATCGAGGCGATGCGCGCGCTCGCCGCGGTGACCGCGGCGGCGCGCGACCGCGCCGCGCGCCATCCGGACGAGGCCGAGCGCGTGCGCGCCCAGGCCTTCGTCGAGCTGATGATTCCGCTGGTCAAGGGCTGGAGCACCGAAGGCGCGAACGAGATCGCCTCGCTCGGCGTGCAGGTGCACGGCGGCATGGGCTATGTCGAGGAAACCGGCGCCGCGCAGCATCTGCGCGACGCGCGCATCACCAGCATCTACGAAGGCACGACCGGCATACAGGCGAACGATCTGGTCGGCCGCAAGATCGCGCGCGACGGCGGCACAGCCGCGCGTGCGGTGATCGCCGACATGCGCGATGTCGTCGCGGCGCTCGATGCGGCGGCGCTGCAGATGTTGTCGGTGCCGCTGGGCGAGGCGACATCGGCGCTCGAACGCGGCATCGACTTCGTCGTCGCGCACTGGCGCAGCGACGTGCGCGCCGTGCTGGCCGGCGCGGTGCCGCTGCTGATGCTGTTCGGCCGCGTCGCCGGCGGCTGGCAGCTCGCGCGCGGCGCGCTGCTGGCGCAGCAGCGCCTGACCGCCGGCGAAGGCGACGCCGACTTCCTGCGCGCGAAAATCGTCACCGCGCGCTTCTACGCCGATCACGTACTGAGCGAGTGCAGTGGCCTGGCGCACATGGTGTGCAGCGGTGCCGCGGCCACGCTGGACGACGCGGCAGGTCTGTAGTCCGGTCGCCATCCCGGAACCGGGATTCCGTGGGGGTCTTCTGACCCCGACGGCACTCTTCATCGCAACCGGCGGACCCCGGCGGCCCTGTCGCGGCCAAGGCCGCTCCCACGGGGGTTGCGCCCGCCCCGCCACCGGAGCCCGGACCGGAATTCTGCGGGAGGGGTCTTCTGACCCCGACAGCGGCGGTGAAAGTGCGCGGCGCTACTTCCTCGTCGCCAGCACCTGCGCCAGTTCGACCGCGGAGCGCACACCCATCTTCTCGAAGATGCGGGCGCGATGGACTTCAACGGTGCGCATCGTGACGCCGAGGTCGCTGGCGATCACCTTGTTCATCTGGCCGGCCAGCACGCGCTCCATCACCTCGATCTCGCGCTGCGTGAGCTGGGCGACGCGCTCCTCTATGGCCTGCGCGGCTGCGCGCTTCGACAGCTGTTGCTGGTGCATGTCGAGCGCGGCCAGCGCGCGGTCCACCAGTTCGTTGTCGTTGAACGGCTTCTCGACGAAATCGAAGGCACCCTGCTTGATCGCGCCGACCGCCATCGGCACGTCGCCGTGGCCGGTCAGGAAGATGACCGGCATGTCGTGACCGTGCTCCTGCAGCCAGCCGAACAGTTCGAGCCCGCTCATGCCGTCCATGCGGATGTCCAGCAGCAGGCAGCCGCAGTGAGCGATCTCGCCGCTGCCGATCAGCGCCTCGGCCGAGGGCCAGGTACGCACGGTGTGACCGCGTGAACGGAACAGCCAGCCCAGCGCGTCGCGGATGGCGTCGTCGTCGTCGACGATGAAGATCTGGCTCATCGGCTCACTCCCCGGCCGGCAGCTTCAGGATGAACACGGTACCGCCGCCGTCGGCCGCTTCGAACCACAGCCGGCCGCGGTGCAGTTCGACGATGGAGCGGCAGATGTTCAGCCCCATGCCCATGCCGTCGGGCTTGGTGGTAAAGAAGGGCGCGAACAGCTTGTCCGCCAGCTCGGGCGGGATACCGCTGCCGCTGTCGCGCACCGACACCTGCACGCCTTCGGCGTCGGCGCTGGTCTGGATCAGCAGCCGCCGCCGCTCGGGCGGGCAGGCGGCCATGGCGTCCATGCCGTTGCGGATCAGGTTCAGCAACACCTGTTCGATCATCACCCGGTCGGCGCTGACCGTCGGCAGGGCGCCGGCCAGCGAACTGGAAATGCGGATGTCGCGCTTGCGCGCATCGGCCTCGATCAGGCCCAGCGCCTCCTCGACCACGTCGTTCAGCGAACAGGCGACCCGCTTGGGCTCGGAGCGGCGGACGAATTCATGGACGCGGCGGATGATGGTGCCGGCGCGGCGCGCCTGCGCATTCATCTTCGCCAGCGGTTCCTTCAGATCGGCCAGTGAGCCGCTGCCATTGTCGACCATGTTCAGGCAGGCGGTGCTGTAGCTGGCGATGGCCGACAGCGGCTGGTTCAGTTCGTGCGCCAGCGTCGAGGCCATTTCACCCATGGTGATCAGGCGGCCGGTGAACTGCAGCTTTTCCTGCTGCTGCCGGTACAGTTCCTCGGCCTGCTTGCGTTCGGTGATGTCGAGCACCGAACTCATCCAGCCGACGTGGCGGCCGTCGGCGTCAACCAGCGGCGCTTCCGAGATGAGCACGTCGAAGCGTTCGCCGTTGCGGCGGATGAATTTCAGTTCCAGCGCCTCGTGCGCGGTCGCCCCACCGGCCAGGATGCCGTCGTGCAGCGCGCGGATGTGTTCCGCCTCTTCCGGCGCCCAGTAGGGCATCGGCGGGTTCATCGCCATCAGTTCCTCGGCGCTCCAGCCGACCATGCGGCAGAAGGCCGGGTTCACGTGAGTGATGCGGCCGCTCAGATCGCGTGCGCGCAGGCCGATGCTGAGGGAATTTTCCATCGCCGAGCGGAAGGTGTGTTCCTCGCGCAGCGCCTGTTCGGCCTCCAGTCGGCGCGCCAGGTGGCGACGCAGCGCCCACAGGCTCCACAGCATCGTGAACGCCAGACCGACGATGGTGACCACGAGCAGGGCGGGCAGCAGTCGGGTGTCACTGCGGTAGGCGGTGACGCGCAGCCGCAGGCCGTGGCCGGGCGGATCGAATACCAGCGCGTAGTTCATTTCGTCGTGTTCGGCCGCCACCTTGGACTTGCTGGCCAGCACGGTTTCGGTGTTGTCGATCACATCCAGCTTGTAGCGCTCGGCGAACCACCAGGGCACCGATTGCGACAGCATCTGCTCGATCGAGTAGGTGCCGCGCATCCAGCCCTGGCCGACACCGAGCGGCACCAGCACGTCGAAATGCACGTCACCGTCGGCGGTCGCGTAGGGCGGCAGGTAGGCCGCGCGACCAAGCTGCTCGGCCAGCCGCGCCGGGCCCGACTGTTCGGGGTCGTCGGCGTCGACGTGCGCGACCGCGTCGACGCGCAGCAGGCCGTGACCGTTGGCGATCAGGTTGCGCTGGCGCGCTTCGATCACCCGCGCGTCGAGCCGGCCGTCGGCGGCTTCGCGCCCGATCTGCGCCATCTGCTCGGCGTTGCGGTCGAGGTGGAAGCGCAGGTCCTGCTCCATCCACAGCACGTCGTTGATCATCGTCGCGCGCTGCTCGTCCAGGTCGTTGCGGTGCAGCCACCAGACCAGCGTGCCTATGGCCAGCAGGAACAGCGCGATGGCCACGCGCGGCACCATCCAGTACCAGCCCGGACCGGCGTGGTGAGAAGCCGCGTGCAGCGGTGAGGAATGAGGAAGGGCGTTCATGGCGACGGTGCGTGCGATGGGCACATCATAAGTGTGCGCGTGGCGCCGGGGGCTTCGGTTTTCCACAGCGGCGGCGCGGTTGCGGATATCCACAATGGCCGCAGCCACACCGGCCGACCACAATCCGGACATCACACTGGCCGTTCGCGCCGTGTGGCCTTCATACACAAGAGGAGACACCATGAAACTTCATTCCATGCTTTTCGGCCTGCTCACGCTCGGCCTGACTCCGTTCGCGCTGGCGCAACAGCCCATCGTGATCAAGTTCAGCCACGTGGTGGCGACCGAGACGCCGAAGGGCAAGGCCGCGGACTTCTTCAAGAAGCGCGCCGAGGAACTGACCGGCGGCAAGGTGAAGGTCGAGGTGTATCCGAACAGCCAGCTGTACAAGGACAAGGAAGAGATGGAGGCGCTGCAGCTGGGCGCCGTGCAGATGCTGGCGCCATCGCTGGCCAAGTTCGGCCCGCTGGGCGTCAAGGAATTCGAGGTGTTCGACCTGCCCTTCATCTTCGACGGCTACGCCGACCTGCACAAGGTGACGCAGGGCCCGATCGGTGCGTCCATCCTGAAGAAGCTGGAGCCGAAGGGCATCGTCGGCCTGGGCTTCTGGGACAACGGCTTCAAGTCCTTCTCGGCCAACACGCCGATCAGGACGCCGGCTGACCTGAAGGGCAAGAAGCTGCGCATCCAGTCGTCCAAGGTGCTGGAAGAGCAGATCCGCTCGCTCGGTGCGCTGCCGCAGGTGATGGCCTTCTCCGAGGTCTATCAGGCGCTGCAGACCGGCGTGGTCGACGGTACCGAGAACCCGCATTCCAACCTCTACACGCAGAAGATGCACGAGGTGCAGAAGCACATGGCGGTCACCGACCACGGCTACCTGGGTTACGCCGTCATCGTGAACAAGAAGTTCTGGGACGGGCTGCCGGCGGATGTGCGCGGCCAGCTCGACACCGCGATGAAGGAAGCCACCAACTACGCCAACAAGATCGCCAAGGAAGAGAACGACGCTGCGCTCGAGGGCGTGCGCAAGAGCGGCCGCACCCAGGTCTATGTGCCGACGCCGGAAGAGCGTCTGGCGTTCAAGCGTGCGCTGGTGCCGGTGCACAAGAAGATGGAGAGCCGGATGGGCGCCGACCTGATCCAGGCCATCTACAAGGAAACCCAGTTCGATCCGTCGAAGCTGTAATCCACCCCGCACACGTGCGGCGTCCGCCGCACGTGTCGCATCCCTGCGCGCACACGCGCACATCGCATCACCCTCACCTCATCGGGAGACCATCGTGCTCCGAATACTCGACCATATCGAGGAGTGGCTCATCACGCTGCTGATAGGCGTGGCCACCCTGATCATTTTCGTGTCCGTCGTGCATCGCTACGCCGCCGGTTTCGACGTGCCCGGCCTGCAGGACTGGCTGCTGTCGCTGAATCTCGGCTGGGCACAGGAGCTGTGCATCATCCTGTTCGTCTGGATGGCCAAGTTCGGCGCCGCCTACGGTGTGCGCACCGGCATCCACGTCGGCGTCGATGTGCTGATCAACCAGTTGCAGCCGGCACTGCGCAACAAGTTCGTCGTGTTCGGTCTGGCGGCCGGCGCGCTGTTCACTGGCGTCATTTGTGCGCTGGGCAGCCACTTCGTGTGGGAGAACGGCGCCGCCTATGCAGTGCTGAGCGCCCTCGGCCAGGACACCGGCGACCTGTTCGAGGGGCCGACCACGCCCGACCTCGAATGGCCGACCTGGATCGTATACATGGCCATACCACTGGGTTCCGGCCTGATGTGCTTCCGCTTCCTGCAGGTGATGACGGCCTTCATCCGCACCGGTGAGCTGCCGCACCACGATCATGCGCACGTCGAGGGCATGGAGGACGTCAAGCCGGTACTGATCGGCGAGGCGGTCGAAGAAGCCGAAGAGCGCGAACACGCCAAGGGAGGCCGCCAATGAGCGCCGCCATCATCTTTGCACTGCTGCTGGTGCTGATGCTCACCGGCATGCCGGTGTCGATCTCGCTGGGTCTGACCGTACTGACCTTCCTGTTCACGATGACCGATGTGCCGGTCGAGTCGGTGGCGCTGAAGCTGTTCACCGGTATCGAGAAGTTCGAAATCATGGCGATTCCGTTCTTCATCCTGGCCGGCAACTTCCTCACCCACGGCGGTGTGGCGAAGCGGATGATCAACTTCGCCACCTCGCTGGTCGGCCATTTCCACGGCGGCCTGGGCATGGGCGGCGTGGTGGCCTGCGGTCTGTTCGCTGCGGTGTCGGGCTCCAGCCCGGCGACGGTGGCGGCGATCGGCGCCATCCTGCTGCCGGCGATGGTCAAGCAGGGCTTTCCGATGAAGTTCGGCGCCGGCATCGTCGCCAGCTCGGGCGCGCTGGGCATCCTGATTCCGCCGTCCATCGTGATGGTGATGTATGCGGTGTCGACGAATTCGTCGATCGGCGCGCTGTTCATGGCCGGCATCATCCCGGGCGCGGTGCTGCTGTTCATGCTGGGCTTCACCACCTGGTGGCGCGCCAAGAGCAACAACTACCCGCGCATGCCTAAGGCGCCGATGGCCGATCGCATCAAGGCCTTTCGCGAATCCTTCTGGGGGCTGATGCTCATCGTCGTCGTGATGGGCGGCATCTATACCGGCATCTTCACGCCGACCGAAGCGGCGGCGATGAGTGCGGTGTACGCCTTCATCGTCGCGGTATTCGTCTATCGCGACCTGCCGCTGAAGCGCATCCCCAAGGTGCTGCTCGATTCGGCAAACATGAGCGCGATGCTGCTCTACATCATCACCAACGCCATCCTGTTCTCCTTCCTGCTGACTTCGGAACAGATTCCGCAGGCGGTGGCGGCCTGGCTGGTGGATAGCGGCATGGGTGCGCTGGGCTTCCTGCTGGTGGTGAACATCCTGCTGCTGCTGGCCGGCAACATCATGGAGCCGTCGTCCATCATCCTGATCACCGCGCCCATCCTGTTCCCGGTGGCGATGGCGCTGGGCATCGATCCGGTGCACTTCGGCATCATCATCACGGTGAACATGGAAATCGGCATGATCACGCCGCCGGTGGGCCTGAACCTGTATGTCGGAAGCGGCATCGCCAAGCTGGGCATGACGGACATGACCAAGGCGGTGTCGCCGTGGCTGATCACGATGCTCATCTTCCTGGTCATCGTCACCTACTGGCCCGCTCTGTCGCTGTGGCTGCCGCGGACGCTGGGCATGATCAGCTGATGCGCACCTGACACCGCTGCAACCCGCAGTTCTGACGCCGCGTGAAGTTATGCGCGGCGTTTTTCTTTTTTGCGGAGCCCTCGCTCAAGTCCGCGGTGCCGACAGTCGTAAATGGTCCTACGAGGAGATCGACGGTGCGCTTCCGTATAACTAAAGTCCTATAAGCACCTGTCGATATTGGCCATGTAGTGAATCGAAAACAGGGAACAGACACATGAAGAACATGCTGAGCATCCGCAAAGCCTTCCTTTTTCACTCGATCTTTGCGTCGGCCATGTGCACGGCCATTTTCGGCGTGCAGGAGTTTCTGTTTCCGGGTTGGACCGGCCTTGTCGTCTCGTCTGTCATGAGTTCCGTCTTCATCATGGGTGTCGGCATCTGGTTCGGCACCGGCTTCGGTCAGCGCGCCGAACTGCTGGTTAACGCCATGCACAGCCTTGCCGAAGGCAAGCTCAATCACAAGCTCAGCCTGTCCGGCAAGGACGACTTTGCCTGGCTGGGCTACGAGTACAACCAGGCCTGCAAGTCTTTCCGCAAGCTGATCGAGAAGATGACGACCCTGTCGTCGACGCTCACCAGTTCGGCCGAAGAACTGTCCAAGCTGACCATCGCCGCGAACGAGACCGGCTCGCGCCAGGCCGACCGTATCCGAACCGTCGCCGAGGCGATGGAGCAGATGACCGCTTCGGCCCGCCAGGTGGCCGACCTGTCGGCCGACATGGACAGCATCGTGCGCGCCGCCGGCGACAGCACGCGCAGCGGCAAGACCGATCTCGAAGTGTCGATGGATGGCGTCAGCCGTATCGCCAAGGAGATGGAAGAGTCGCTGCAGGTGATCGAGCGTCTGGTCAAGGATTCGGAAGAGATCGCCAAGATCAATGACGTGGTGAAGGACATTTCCGACCAGACCAATCTGCTGGCGCTCAACGCCGCGATCGAGGCGGCACGTGCCGGCGAGCAGGGTCGCGGTTTTGCGGTGGTGGCCGACGAGGTGCGCAAGCTGGCGCAGCGCACGCAGGGTTCGACCGCAGACATCGAGCAGATCGTCGCCAAGATCCGCCACGATGCCCAGGAAACGGTCGAGCGTGTCGGTCAGGCCAGCGAACGCGTCAGCGGCGCGGTGACCACCTCGCGCGGTGCGGTGGAGACTTTCGAATCCATCCTGCACCGCATGGAAGAACTGGTGAACAAGTCGGGTGAAGTGGCGACCAGCATGCGCGAACAGGACACCACGGCGCACGCCATCCTGCGCAACGCGGGCGAACTGTCGGCGCTGTCCGAGGACAACGCACGCGGCGTGGCGCAGACCGCGTCGCAGGGCGAATCGGTCGCCGGTTCGGCGCGCGAGCTCGAAGCCAGCCTGCGCACCTTCCAGATCTGAAACGCGTCGATTCCGACCAAGAAAAAAGCCGGCGCGATGCGCCGGCTTTTTCTTGTGCGAGGGTCAGCGTGCCGCGGTCTTCCCCTGTGCCTTGATCCGCGCATCCTCGTCGATGCGCGCTTCGATGAAGGTCTTGATCGCCCACACCGCCTCCTGCGTCAGCACCTTGTCCCACGGCGGCATGTGCTGCACGTCGAGCACCCGCTTGCCCTTGCGTACCGTCTTGACGAAGTAGTGATCGACGTCGCTGAGGCAGCGAAGCTGCAGGTCGGGTTCGGTCACCTTGCGACAGCCGCGGTGCAGGCGCAGCAGGTTGGGGCCGACCTGGTTCTTGTGATTGACATCGGTACCGTGGCAGACGGCGCACGACTCGTTGTAGAGCGCGCGACCGGTGTCGACGACGGCAGCGTTGCCGCGGTAGGGATTGCTGTCCTTCCATACGTCGCCGACCGGCGGCAGCGCCGAAATGTCGGTCTTCGGCGGATGCGCTTCCATCGCCGGATCGCCAGCGTGTGCGCTGCCGAGCAGCGCAGCCAGCAGAAGCGGTGCGGCCAGTGTCTTGATCATGTGCGGTATCTCCATTGCGGCGGGGCGGTGCTTACCAGCCTACCGGACAACCTTTGCAGTCGTCGAAATTGGCGTCCAGGAAAACGGTGTAGCGCGTCACGCAGCCTTCCATGATGGCGTTGCGGAAATCGGCGCTGCCGAACTTGGTTTCCTGCAGGTTGGCGTTGACCAGTCGGGCGTAGTGGAAGCGCGCGAACATCGGGCGGGCCGCTTCCAGGTTGGCGGCGGTCAGGTCGGCGTAGCTGAAATCGACGCGGAACATGCGCGCGAACTCCATGTCCGCACCGACCAGCCGTGCGCCGCGCAGGCTGGCGGCGGGAATGTTGGCCTTCTGCAGGCGGGCCGAGCTGAGATCGGCGCGGTCCAGTATCGCGCCGGCAAGATTGGCGGCACGCAGGTCGGCGCGCACCATGTTCGCGCCGGTGAAGTCGGCGCCGGCGAGGTCCTTTGCCGACAGGTCGGCGTGGCGCAGGTCGGCACCCGGGCAACGGGTGTAGGGCCAGATCGGGCAGCCATTGACGACCAGTGTTTCGCTGGCCGAGGCGTCTTCGGCGACGGCAGGCGTGCTCAGGCCGAGCAGTGCGAGCAGTACCGTGGGGAAAAGTCTTCGCATCCAGGACTCCGGACAGAAAGAACCTGGCAACCGCGCATCGTGGGCCGACGCGGACGCGACGGCACCGGAAACCCTCGGGAGACCTTATCGCAGTTGCCAGGCAAAGGCCGGCCACGCAGGGCCGGCAGGAGGAGTGGCCGGCCCCCGCCGGGCGGCGGGGGCGCGCCGTCAATCAGCGCTTCGGCAGCTTGAAGGCCCAGAACGAGCCGCCCTGGCTGACCTGCTTGGTCAGCTCGGCCATGTCGCCGCCCCACAGCGGCACCGCGCCGCCGTAGCCGGAAGAGATGCCGATGTACTGTTCGCCATCCTGTTCCCAGGTGATGGGCACCGACACCACGCCGGAGCCGGTCTGGAATTTCCAGACTTCCTTGCCGGTCTTGGCGTCGAAGGCCTTCACGTAGCCATCGGAGGTGCCGGTGAATACAAGGCCGCCGGCGGTGGTCAGCGTGCCGGCCCACAGCGGGAAGGCTTCCTTGTGCTCCCAGGCGATCTTGCCGGTCTTCGGGTCGATCGCGCGCAGGACGCCGACGTGGTCGTCGAACAGCTTCTTGATCCGGAAGCCCTGGCCGAGGTAGGCAGCACCCGGCTTGTAGGTGACGTTCTCGGTCCAGTAGTCCATCGCCCAGTGGTTGGCCGGGATGTAGAACAGTTCGGTGTCCGGGCTGTACGACATCGGCATCCAGTTGGTGCCGCCGAGGAAGGGCGGCGACACGAAGATGGATTCGCCCTTGTCCGCACCGGCCTTGGGCTTCGGCGGATACTGGCTCTCGACCACGTTGGGCATGCCGGTCTTCATGTCGAAGCCCTTGGCCCAAGTGATGCCATCGACGAAGGGCCAGGCACCGATCAGCGCGGTCTGCTTCCACGGATAGCCAGCGCCGGTGGCAAGCTTCTCGCGGTCGGTCACGAAGAAGTAGCCGTTGCGGTCGGCGTGCGCCGATGCCTTCACCAGTTTGCCTGTCTTCGGATCCTTGTACTCGAACAGCAGCACCGAGTTGTTGCCGGAGAAGTCCCATGCGTCGTTCGGCGTGTGCGAGAAGAAGCCCTTCAGTTCGCCGGTCGACGCATCGACATAGGCCTGACCGGAGGTGAACAGGCTGGGCCACTTGGTCGGGCTGTCGCCTTCCTTGGTGCGCTTCCAGGTGTTCCACGGGGCCGGGTTGCCGGTGCCGATCACGACCATGTTCTGTTCGACGTCGAAGGACGCGGTCTGCCAGGGGGCGCCGCCACCATGGCTCCATGCCTCGACCTTGCCGGTTTCGCGGCTCGGGTCGTCCGGCCACGTCGGCGCCTTCTTGTCGCCGGTCGGGGTGCTTTCCTTGCCATTCAGGCGGCCCATGTGGCCTTCGACCATCGGACGGGCCCAGATCTCTTCGCCGGTATCGACGTCGCGGGCGAACAGATAGCCGACCACGCCGAATTCGTCACCCGACGAACCATGGACCAGCATGACGCGGCCGGATTTCTGGTCCTTCACGACGAAGGGCGCGCCGGACATCGTGTAGCCGATCTTGTGATCACCCCATTTCTTGGACCACACGACCTTGCCGGTGTCCTTGTTCAGCGCCACCATGCCGGCATCCAGCGTGCCGAAGAACACCTTGTCGCCGTAGATCGCTGCACCGCGGTTGACCACGTCGCAGCACGGACGGATGTCGTCCGGCAGCCGGTGTTCGTACGACCACAGGCGCTTGCCGGTCTTGGCGTCCAGCGCGTACATGCGGGAGTAGGAGCCGGTGATGTAGACGACGCCGTCGTGCACCAGCGCCTGGCCTTCCTGGCCGCGCTGCTTCTCGCCGCCGAAGGAGTAGGACCACGCGGGGCTCAGCGATGCGACGGTCTGCGTGTTGATCTGCTTGAGCGGGCTGTGGCGCTGGGCCTTCATGCCCAGACCGTAGGTCAGCACGTCCTTGGTCGTCTTGTCGTCGTTGACGATATCTTCCCAGCTCACCGTCTTGGCGGCGTGCACCGGGCCTGCTGCAAGGATGCCCAGCGCGATCAGCAGTGCCGGGTTCCTGAGGGCAAACGTTTTCATCCTGACTCCTCTTTCAGTGTTGATCTGTCGTGTCGTCATCGCGGCCCCGCTTGTTTCGCGGACACAGGGTCGTGATGCGCACTGCAGGTTCGGCAGCACCTGGAGGTGTCGAAGGTTCAAAGCTCCCGCAGAATCAGGGAGTCGATCCCGTTTTTCGGGACTGTTTCAGGGATGGACACTGAGTTGTCGAGGTCTGTAACAGATGTGGGTTCGGCAAGCTTTATGCCGGATGCGAGGCCTTCCGCCTGTTGCGGGTGGCGATGGTCTTCGTCTTGCTTGCCTCGCTGCGCGGGGCCCGGTTTCTGGCGCCGTTTATACATATAGAAGATGCAATGGAGGAGTTTGTCCCGATGAAAAAGGTGATTGCGGCCCTCGGGCTCGCGCTTGCGCTGGCCGGCACTGTGCAGGCGGCCGATGCCGATCCGCTGAATTCCTCGCGCTGGCCGGATCTGCAGCGCGAATATCTGAACGATGCGTCGGTCGCTTTCGATCCGCGCATCGAAGTGCTCGCGCCCAAGGTGGCCGAGGATTCGATGAACGTGCCGGTGACCGTCAGGCTGAAGGGCTTGCCTGACGTCAAGCGCGTGCTGGTGATTGCCGACTTCAATCCCATCGTCAAGGTGCTCGACTTCCAGCCGCTGCTGGCGCAGCCCGGCCTGTCCTTCCGCATCAAGCTGCAGCAGGCGAGCCCGATCCGTGCGCTGGTGCAGACCGGCGACGGCAACTGGCTGGCCGGCGGGGTCTGGGTGGATGCGGCAGGCGGCGGCTGTACCGCACCGAGCACCGGTCGCAGCGCGCCGGACTGGGCGCAGAAGCTGAACCAGGTGCAGGGCAGGGTGTGGCGCGACGGACAGAACCAGCGGGTCCGTCTGCGCATCATGCATCCGATGGACACCGGTCTGGCACCCGGCATTCCGGCCTTCTTCATCGAACAGCTCGCCATCGTCGACGACAAGGGCGACGCCATGCTCAAGCTCGAGACTTTCGAGCCGCTGAGCGAGAACCCGGTGTTCTCGTTCGATCTGCCGGACACCGGCGCGGTGGCGCTGCGTGTCGTCGGCCGCGACAACAACGGCAATCGCATCGACGCCAAGGTGCAGCCATGATGGCCCGCCTCCTTGCTGCACTGGTCGCCCTCGCGCTGAGCTTCGCTGCACACGCGGCCACACCTTTCGACTATCGCCTGAAGCCGGAGAAGATCGCCGACGACACCTGGGTGCTGATCGGCAGCACCGAGGACATCACGCGCGCCAACGGCGGCAATATCGTCAACACCGCCTTCGTCGTGACCAAGGAGGGCGTGGTCGTGATCGACAGCGGCCCGTCGCGCCGCTACGGCGAACAGATGAGGGCGGCCATCGCCCGCGTCACCGACAAGCCGGTCGTGCGCGTGTTCAACACACACCATCACCCCGATCACTTCCTCGGCAATCAGGCGTACGCGGATGTTCCGATTGCCGCATTGCCCGCCACGCGGGCCGGTGAGCGTGACGACGGCGGCGCCTTCGCCGACAACATGTACCGGATGGCGGGCGACTGGGCATCTGGCACCGAGCCCCAGATTGCGCAGCAGGACGCGCAGCCGGGACGGCTGACGGTGGGCGGACACGAGTTCGAACTGATCGCGCTCGAAGGACACACCGCGGGCGATCTGGCCATTCTCGATCACCGGACCGGCGTGCTGTTCGCCGGCGATCTGGTGTTCCTCGATCGCGCCCCGACCACGCCGCACGCGTCGGTGCAGCGCTGGCTGAAGTCGCTCGACGCGCTCGCTGCGCTGGGCGCAAAGAAGACGCTGCCCGGTCACGGTCCCGTGCATGCGGGTAGCGCCGGCATCGAGCAGACGCGCGACTGGCTCAAGTGGCTTGATCAGACCCTGATGCAGTCAGCGGCAAACGGTCTCGACATGGCCGAGGTGATGCGCCTGCCGCTGCCCGAGCGCTTCGAGCGGATGCCGCTGGCGCGCAGCGAGTTCGAGCGTTCGGTCACCCATCTTTACGGTGCCTACGAGTTGCGCGCGCTGGACAGTGTTGCACTGCCTGTGTTGCAACAAAAATGAACACCTGACCCGTTTCGCATCGCAGGAGTGCGGTGCGAACGGGATTTTCTCCTTGTTTTGGGCTGGCCCGGTTTTTGCGGTCGGTCTCCTGCCGAAAAAGGGAACCATTCCCTTCGTGCAAGAGAGAAATTCACCAACGAGGAGGAAGTATGAAAGGCTTGCGTAATTCCACGCTGTCCAGCCTGCTGGTTGCGGCGTTCGCCGCGATGGCAGCACCGCAGGTCATGGCCGGTGTGACCGACCGTGACATCGAAAACGACGCGAAGACGACCGGCGATGTGCTGTCCTGGGGCATGGGCACGGAAGGCCAGCGCTACAGCCCGCTCGACAAGATCAACGTCGGCAACGTCAAGAATCTGGTTCCGGTGTGGTCGTTCTCGTTCGGCGGCGAAAAGCAGCGCGGTCAGGAATCGCAGCCGCTCGTCGTCAATGGCAAGATGTTCGTTACGGGTTCCTACTCCCGCCTGTACGCACTCGATGCCAAGACCGGCGCCAAGCTGTGGCAATACGAGCACCGCCTGCCGGACGGCATCATGCCGTGCTGCGACGTGGTGAACCGCGGCGCCGCCGTGTATGACAACCTGGTCATCTTCAGCACGCTGGACGCACAACTGGTCGCTCTCGACCAGAACACCGGCAAGGTCGTCTGGAAGGAAAAGATCGACGACTACCAGGCTGGTTACTCCAACACCGCAGCCCCGATCATCGCCAAGGGCCTGATCCTGACCGGCGTGTCCGGTGGTGAGTTCGGCATCGTCGGCCGCGTCGAGGCGCGTGATGCCAAGACGGGCAAGATGGTGTGGAGCCGTCCGACCGTCGAAGGCCACATGGGCTACAAGTACGATGCCGCCGGCAACAAGACGGAGAATGGCATCAGCGGCACCACCAACGCCACCTGGCAGGGCGACCTGTGGAAGACCGGCGGCGCGGCTACCTGGCTCGGCGGCTCCTACGACGCCAAGACCGGTCTGGCCTATTTCGGCACCGGCAACCCGGCTCCGTGGAACAGCCACCTGCGTCCCGGCGACAACCTGTACTCGTGCGCGACCGTTGCCATCGACGTCGCCACCGGCCAGATCAAGTGGCACTTCCAGGGCACGCCGAACGACGGCTGGGACTATGACGGCGTGAACGAATTCGTCACGTTCGACATGAACGGCAAGCGCATGGGCGGCAAGGCCGACCGCAACGGCTTCTTCTACGTGCTGGACGCCAACACCGGCAAGTTCGAGCGCGGCTTCCCCTTCGTCAAGAAGATCACCTGGGCCAAGGGCCTGGATGCCAACGGCAAGCCGATTTTCGATCCGGCCAACCGTCCTGGCGACCCGTCCAAGGGCGCCGACGGCAAGAAGGGTGAAGTCGTGTTCTCCGCTCCGTCCTTCCTCGGCGGCAAGAACCAGATGCCGATGGCTTACAGCCCGGACACCGGCCTGTTCTACGTGCCGGCCAACGAGTGGGGCATGGAAATCTGGAACGAGCCGATCACCTACAAGAAGGGTGCTGCCTATCTGGGCGCCGGCTTCACCATCAAGACCATCGACGACAAGTACATCGGCGCGCTGCGTGCGGTCGATCCGAAGACTGGCAAGATCGTCTGGGAAGTCACCAACAACGCTCCGCTGTGGGGTGGTGTGATGACGACCAAGGGTGGCCTGGTGTTCTGGGGTACGCCTGAAGGTTTCCTGAAGGCCGCCGACGCGAAGACTGGCAAGGAAGTGTGGTCCTTCCAGACCGGTACCGGCGTCGTGGCGCCCCCGATCACCTGGGAACAGGACGGCGAGCAGTACATCGGCGTCGCTGCCGGCTGGGGTGGCGCTGTGCCGCTGTGGGGTGGGGACGTGGCCAAGAAGGTCAACTACCTGAACCAGGGTGGTTCGATGTGGGTGTTCAAGCTGCACAAGTAATGTCACAGACGACCTGTGCTGGCATAGCGCTTGCATAAGTCGTGTATCCCGGCGCCTGTGGGCGTCGGGATGAAGGAAACAAGCGGGCAGGTCGCGGCGGACTGGAGCGACGTACTGGAACTTCAGGCCGAGCCCGCTTCCGGTGGTGTGATCCATCCCCGGTTTCGCGGCCGTATCCGTTCCGTTACAGGCAGTTTCGGGGTGGTGTTGTTCTCTTCAGTTAGACATGGCTCTTTGGCCGGCTTACCCAAGCCGGCCATTTTTTTTGCCTGTCCGAAACGGGTGCCAAGGGATGCGCGGGAGCGATTCCCGCCCGCTGTACAGGTGGAACGTTACTGTACGAAGTGTTCAGTTCCGTGGCTGCCGCCTTGGCAGTGCGGCAGCCGGAACCTGATCAGCCTTCCTTCAGCTTGCGATAGAGCGTGGTCCGGCTGATGCCCAGCTCGCGCGCCGTGGCGGCCACGTTTCCTTCGTTGCGCGACAGCGACTCGCGTATTGCGCGCAGCGTGAGGCTGTCCAGGTCGCACGGTGCCTGGGTGGTGACTGCACGGAACTCGGGTTCGCTCGGAGCGAACGTCGGCGCTCCGCCCAGCTCATCGATGAAGTCGTCTGGGAGGTGAGTCTTGCGGATGCAGCCATCGTCGGCGGCCATCACGCCGGCGGTGCGCAACAGATTCGCCAGCTGGCGCATATTGCCCGGCCAGGGATGGCGTTCGAACAGCGCGACCACTTCGTCGTCGATGCGCAGCCCCTGCGGAATGGATTCCTCGCTGGCGAGAATGCGATGCACCAGAGCGCGCAGATCGCTGCGTTCACGCAGCGGCGGCAGCATCACGGTCAGACCGTTGAGCCGGTAGTAGAGGTCGGCGCGGAAGCTGCCTTGGGCGACCAGGTCGCGCAGCTTGCGGTGGGTCGCGCAGATGATGGACAGATCGACCGGGGTTGCGCGGCCGCTGCCCAGCGGCACCACGGTGCGTTCCTGCAGCACACGCAGCAGGCGCGCCTGCAGTGCCAGCGGCATGTCGCCGATCTCGTCGAGGAACAGAGTGCCGCCGTCCGCCTGCATGATGCGGCCGGGGTAACCCTTGCGACGCGCACCGGTGAAGGCGCCTTCCTCGTAGCCGAACAGCTCCGACTCGATCAGGCCGTCGGGGATGGCGGCGCAGTTCACAGCGACGAAGGTCTGGTCGCGACGCGGCCCTTCGTCGTGAATGGCGCGTGCCAGCAGTTCCTTGCCGGTGCCGGTCTCGCCCTGAATCAGTACCGGGATGTCCCGCCCGAGCACGCGGCGAACCTTTTCGACGACTGCATCCATCTGCGCATCGCCGGTGCTGAGCCGGGCCAGTCCGCGGTCCTTGGCGATCTGCACCCGACTGACCGACTGACCGGATTCCGGACGCTGGACGTCCATGCTGATCACACGGGCCGGCGGACGGCTTTGATTGCCCGCTTGCGGGCGACCGAACAGCGTGCGGCCGCCGAACAGACGCAGTTCGAGCATGTCGGTGCCGCGCAGCAGCGGGTCGTACAGCGCACCCAGCGGCTTGTCGAACATCGAACTGAAGGTGTGCGTCAGCAGCTCGGCGTGGCTGCGGCCAATCAGCCGACAGGCGCTGCGGTTGGCGGACAGTACGCGACCATCCTGGTCGAAGGCGAGCAGCGCCTCGAACACGGTGCCTATCAGCTCCTGCTGGACATGACAGTGCAGCAGGAAACCGTCCGGGAAGGCGTGCGCGAACATCTGGTTCTCGATGGTCTGCACCGCCAGATTGATCAGCGCCAGGCTGTGATGCGACGGATTGCGCGAGTCGCCGGTGACGTCAAGCACGCCGAGCATGCGGCTGCACGGGTCGAAGATGGGCGAGGCCGAACAGGTGAGGAAATGGTTGGCCGAGAAGAAGTGCTGCGAGCCGTGCACCGACACTGGCACCTTTTCCACCAACGCGGTACCGATGGCGTTGGTGCCCTTGCTTTCCTCCGACCATTCGACGCCGGGCGACAGCGCGACCTTGGATGCGCGGTCGAGGAAGGTCTGGTCGCCAACCGAATGGATGATGAAACCCGAGGCATTGGTCAGCACGATCATGCTGCCCGAGCGGGCGATCTGCGCGTACAGGCCGTTCATCACCGGCGCCGCGTGCTTGAGCAGCGACTCGTTGCGCTCGCGTTCGGTCAGCAGCAGGTCGCGGCGGGCTCTTTCGACTTCGCGACTGTTCTTGTCGGCGTCGAGGCCGCGGCTGATGCAGCGGCTCCACGATGTTTCGATCAGTGCTGGCAGGACGCCTGCCGGCACTTCGCCGGCGCTGCGCATGATTTCGTGTGCCTGTTCGCTGCGCGCGATGTCGGCGGGGCTTGATTCCATGGTCTCCTCCGAGCCCGTTTCCGGGATGCACGGCCGGTTGTACCGGCTCTCGCCTCCGGCGGGTTGGCGGCAGCTCGTGCCTGCGCCATCGTCCCACCGGACTGTCGAAGCTTTATAGCGTGATTCGCTTCGCTGCGCTACACCTGTCTCAAAGTGAAGCCGAACTTGGCACGATTCGTGCAAACGGGCACACCCGCAAGCTGACTTGCAGCATGTGAACATCTACGGAGGAGTTATGAAAGCAGGAGCCGCAACTTTGAAGACGACGGCCATCGTCACCGCGCTGATCGCACTGGGCAGCATGACCACGATGCGTGTCGAAGCTCACGGCGACGTCGTACCGCAGGCCGTCGATGTCAGCACGCTGAAGGCGCTGGGCGCCGAGTGGCGCAAAGAGAACCCCTACCGCGGCGACAAGGAAGCGATCCGCATCGGCAGTTCCGCCTACAACCAGAACTGTGCGCGCTGCCACGGTCTGGAAGCCGTCAGTGGCGGTATCGCCCCGGATCTGCGCATGCTCCCGATCGATGCCGAAACCGACGACTATTTCCTCAACACCGTGCGCCGCGGCCGCGTGCGCAACGGCGCCGTCTACATGCCGCCGTTCGAGGAAGCGCTGTCGCAGGAAGCCATGTGGGCCATCCGTGCCTACATCGAAACCCGTCATGAAGACTGATGTTGGGGCTCAGCGCCGCCGCCTGCTGCTCGCCGGCGCCGGCCTGGCATTGACCGGGCTGCCCGCGTGGGCGGAGGGCGACGAGGTCTGGGCCGGCGTGAAGAAGTCCGGTCTGCTGCGCGTTGCCTTTTACAAGGACTTCGCGCCGTTCTCGAATGAGGGCAAGGGTTCCGACGTCGATATCGCCGCCGCGCTGGCGGCACGCATGGGACTGAAGATGTCGCCGATGTTCTTCGACGCCGACGAGAACATGGGCGACGACCTGCGCAACATGGTCTGGAAGGGCCACTACATGGGCTACGGCCCGGCCGACATGATGATGCACGCGCCGGTCGACCGCGAGTACATGGCCCGTCAGGACAAGGTGGAATTCCTCGCGCCGTATCACCGTGAGCGCTATGCCATCGCCTACGACAGGCGCCGCGTCGACAACCTCGAAACGATGGCGCCGTTCGAAAAACTGCCCTGTGGCGTGGTGGTCGATACGCTGCCCGATTCGCTGATGCTGTCGGCCGACGGCGGGCGTTATCGCAGTCAGCTCAAGCATTACAAGACGCTGGCTGAGGCGATGGCTGCGCTGCGCTCCGGCGAGGTTGCCGGGGTGATGGCGCTGCAGGGCGAGCTTGAAGGGGCGGTCGCCGGTGACGCGAACTTCCCGGTCGGCCCGGCACCGATCGCACTGCTCAATACCCGTCAGTGGCCGGTCGGCATCGCCATCCGCAAGGGCGAACAGCAGCTTGGTCGGGCCATCATGGAGGCGATGAATGCGCTGGTCGCCGACGGCGAAATCGAGCGCATCATGGCGCGACACAATATCAAGTGGCGTGCACCCTGAGTGTTCAGGTGTCCAGTTTATGGACACCTGGACACCTGTCTCGCAAATAAGGATTTATTGAGACGGCGGAAGCGCACAGGCGCCAAATTCCGAGCGCTAAAATATGAAGTGTTTTTCATAGCGGGGCGACTTTCCCGCCAAAATCACCCTGCGAACCGTGTCACGCCCAGAACGTGGAGGAGCGAATCAATATGCAGAAGTCCCTACACATCGATCCCTCGAAATGCACCAGCTGCCTGCAATGCGAAATGGCCTGTTCGTTCGAGAACTACGGTGTATTCAACAACTCGCTGTCGCGCATCAAGGTGTTCGACTTCCACCATACGGGCGCCAAGGTTCCCTACACCTGTACGCAGTGCGATGAAGCCTGGTGCATGCACGCCTGTCCGGTCGAGGCGATCAAGCTCGACAAGACCAACGGCGCCAAGGTCGTGTTCGAAGACGTGTGCGTGGGCTGCAAGGTGTGCACGATCGCCTGTCCGTTCGGCACCGTGAATTACGTGGCCGAGACCGGCAAGGTGCAGAAGTGCGATCTGTGCGGCGGCAACCCGGCCTGTGCGGAAGCCTGTCCGACCGGTGCCATCACCTATGTGGACGCCAACTGGACCGGTCTGGACCGCATGCGCCAGTGGGCCGACAAGCTCGGCAACCAGCCCGCCTGATTTTCGGAGGAACACAAAATGGCATGGACCCGCAAAATCCTGCGCGTTAACCTGACCGACCGCACCTGCAAGAGCGAGCCCCTGAACATGCAGTGGGCTCAGGACTATCTCGGCCAGCGTGGTCTGGCAACGAAGTATCTGGTGTCGGAGATCGATCCCAAGGTCGATCCGCTGTCGCCGGACAACAAGATCATCTGGGCGACCGGTCCGCTGACCGGCACCATGGCCTCGACCGGCGGCCGCTACTCGGTCGTCACCAAGGGCCCGCTGACCGGCGCCATCGCCTGTTCGAATTCCGGTGGTTACTTCGGCGCCGAGCTGAAGTTCGCCGGCTGGGACATGGTCATCATCGAAGGCCGCGCGTCGAGCCCGGTCTACCTGTCGATCGAGAACGACAAGGTCGAAATCCGCGACGCGTCCCATCTGTGGGGCAAGACCGTCTGGGAAACCGAAGAGGCGATCAAGGCCGCTCACCAGGATCCGCAGGTGCGCGTGTCCTGTATTGGCCGTACCGGCGAAGCCGGCGTGCTGTACGCCGCGATCGTCAATGACCTGCACCGCGCAGCCGGCCGTTCCGGCGTCGGCGCGGTCGCCGGCTCGAAGAACCTGAAGGCACTCGTGGTGCGTGGCACCCTCGGCGTCGGCAATCTGGCCAACCCGAAGGAGTTCATGAAGGTCACCTACGAGAAGAAGAAGATCCTCAAGGAGAATGCGGTCACCGGTCAGGGCCTGCCGACCTATGGCACCCAGGTGCTGATGAACGTGATCAACGAGATCGGCGCCATGCCGACGCGCAACCACAAGGACGTGCAGTTCGAGGGTGCGCGCAAGATTTCCGCTGAGGCGATGCACGAGCCGCGCGAGTCCGACGGCAAGGCGCAACTGGTGAACAACCAGGGTTGCTTCGGCTGCACCATCGCTTGCGGCCGCATTTCGAAGATCGACCAGACCCACTACACCGTGGTGAACAGCCCGAAGTACTGGGGCGCCTCCGGCGGTCTGGAGTACGAAGCGGCGTGGTCGCTCGGCTGTGCCAACGGTGTCGATGACATCGAGGCGCTGCAGTACGCCAACATGCTGTGCAATGAAGACGGCTTCGATCCGATTTCCTTCGGCGCCACCATCGGTGCGGTGATGGAACTGTACGAAATGGGTGTGCTGACCAAGGAGGAGATCGGCATCGAGGCGCCGTTCGGCTCGGCCCGCGCGCTTACCTTCCTGGCCGAACAGACGGCCCGTGGTGAAGGTTTCGGCAAGATCGTCGGTCTCGGCTCGAAGCGCCTGTGTGAAAAGTACGGTCATCCCGAACTGTCGATGTCGGTCAAGGGCCAGGAATTCCCGGCTTACGACGCGCGTGGCGTGCAGGGCATGGGCCTGACCTACGCGACCTCGAACCGCGGTGCCTGCCACCTGCGTTCGTACACCATCTCGTCGGAAGTGCTGGGCATCCCGGTCAAGACCGATCCGCACACCACCGAAGGCAAGCCGGCTCTGGTCAAGGCCTTCCAGGACGCCACCGCAGTGGTCGATTCGTCCGGCCTGTGCGTGTTCACGACCTTCGCCTGGGCGCTGTCGGACATCCAGCCGCAACTGCAGGCTGCCTGCGAAGGCGACTGGTCGATGGAGAAGCTGGACCTGATGGGCGAGCGCATCTGGAATATGGAGCGTCAGTTCAACAATGCCGCCGGCTTCACCCGCAAGGACGACGATCTGCCGCCGCGCCTGAAGAACGAAGCCGCCAAGGTCGGTCCGGCCAAGGGCCTGGTGTCGGGCATCGACAAGATGATTCCCGAGTACTACGAACTGCGCGGCTGGGACACCGAAGGCCGCCCGACGGCGGAAACGGTTGCCCGCCTGGGTCTCTGATCGAAGTCGTCGCATGAACACAGCGCGCCCTCCGGGGCGCGCTGCATTTCAGGAGCATCACTCATGAAGCACGTCATCATCGGCAACGGTCCGGCCGGCGTGGTCGCCGCCGAAGCGATCCGCCGTGCGGATCGCAATGCCGACATCGTCATGATCGGCGATGAACCCGAGCCGCCGTATTCGCGCATGGCCATTCCCTACCTGCTGGTCGGCAACATCCAGGAGAAGGGCACGTGGCTGCGCAAGACCGACGGTCATTTCGCGTCGCTGAACATCAAGGAAGTACTCGGGCGCGCGAAGTCGGTGGACACCGCCGGTCGCGTCGTTCATATGGAGGACGGCAGCTCCTTCGCCTACGACCGCCTGCTCATCTGTACCGGTTCGCATCCGCTGAAGCTGCCGGTGCCGGGCATTGACTCACCGAACGTTCACAGCTGCTGGACGCTGGACGACGCGCGCCACATTGCTGCCAAGGCGAAGAAGGGCGCTCGGGTGCTGCAAATCGGCGCCGGTTTCATCGGCTGCATCATCATGGAAGCGCTCGCGTCGCGCGGCGTGAAGCTGGACATCGTCGAAATGGGCGACCGCATGGTGCCGCGCATGATGACGTCCAAGGCGGGCGGCATGATCGCGCGCTGGGTCAAGCAGAAGGGCGTCAATGTGCACACCAGCGCGCGCGTCACTTCGATCCGCCAGAACGGCGACGAGCTGATTGCCACGCTGGGTGACGGCACCGAAGTGGTGGCCGACCTCATCATCGCGTCGGCTGGCGTGAAGCCGAACGTGGCCTTCCTGCAGGGCAGCGGCATCGCCTGCGCGACCGGGATCCTGATCGACGAGCGCTGCGAAACGAATATCCCGGGCGTGTTTGCCGCCGGCGACGTGGCGGAGGCGGTTGATTTCTCGACCGGCGAGCGTCTGGTCAATGCGATCCAGCCGAACGCGGTCGACCAGGGCCGGGTCGCGGCGATGAACATGGTGGGACGCAACACGCGCTCGCAAGGCACGATGGCGATCAACGTGCTCGATACGCTGGGTCTGATCTCGGCTTCCTTCGGACAGTGGTGGGGCGCCGACGGCGGCGATTCGGTCGAGCTGATCGACGAAGAGCGCTTCCGTTACATCAGTCTGCAGTTCAAGGACGACGTGCTGGTCGGCGCGACCTCGATCGGTTTGACCGACCACGTCGGCGTGCTGCGCGGCCTGATCCAGACCCGAACGCCGCTGGGCAGCTGGAAGCAGCGGCTGATGCACGACCCGCTGCGCGTGATGGAGGCCTATCTGTCGATGGCCCAGGCGCAGAGCGCGCCGCCGCTGGCCGAAGTGCTGCATTGAAGATGCGGGTAACGCTGAAGCTGTACGCCTCGCTTTCGGATTTTCTTCCGGACGAGGCGAAGCGCACCAACGAGTGGCCGATGGATGTGCCGGAAGGAACGACGGTTGGCGATATGATCGCGCGCCATCAACTTCCTGCACGGCTCGTCCATCTAGTTCTCGTGAACGGTCATTTCATTCCTCCCGTCAGCCGCGATGCGCGCGCGCTGGTCGATAACGACGTACTCGCCATCTGGCCGCCGGTGGCGGGCGGATGAGCGCCGCCTTTCCGCTGAAGCCGGAAGAAATCGCCGCCGGCCAGGTCGTGCGCGTGATGAGCATAGGGCGCGAAGAGTTCTTCCAGATGCTGCCCGGCGCGGTCGAACTGCCCATCGTCCATCGCGGTGACAGCGTGAGCGGTCGCGGCTGGACGGTGTCTGCCGAGGTGTTGCCGGCGCTTCACATCGCGCTGCTGAGTCTGCCTCGCCTGCGGGTACGGATCGACTTCACGGTTCGCGATGTCGATTTCATGGCCGCCTTCATGGCGCGCTTCGACCGTCATTTCCAGCGCGGCGGCGGCTGAGTCCCGCCAGAATTTCAGGTCGGGCTGGTCGAGAGGGGGGCTCCCGGGTTAATATTCGGCGTGGCGGGTCTCCCCGCATCGTGGCGCGGTGAACCTGGTCAGGTCCGGAAGGAAGCAGCCACAGCTGCTCACCACGAGTGCCGGGGGTCAGGCTCGCCACCCCTCCCTTTTCTGCAGTCCGCACAGCCGTCCTCTTACGCCAGCGTCCAGATGACTTATCAGGTTCTTGCGCGCAAGTGGCGTCCCCGCAGCTTCGAAACCCTGGTCGGTCAGGATCATGTCGTGCGCGCGCTGACGCACGCGCTCGAACAGCAGCGTCTGCATCACGCCTATCTGTTTACCGGCACCCGAGGCGTCGGCAAGACGACCATCTCGCGCATCCTGGCCAAAAGCCTGAACTGCGAAACCGGCATTACGGCAAAGCCTTGCGGCACCTGCGCCGCCTGCACCGAAATCGATGCCGGCCGTTTCGTCGACTACGTTGAAATGGATGCCGCGTCCAACCGCAGCGTGGACGACATGGCCGCGCTGCTCGAAAAGGCGGCCTACGCACCGGCGCGCGGGCGTTACAAGGTCTACATGATCGACGAAGTCCACATGCTGACCGGCCACGCCTTCAACGCGATGCTGAAGACGCTCGAAGAGCCGCCGGAGCACGTGAAGTTCATCCTCGCGACCACCGATCCGCAGAAGATTCCGGTGACCGTGCTGAGCCGCTGCCTGCAGTTCAACCTGAAGCAGATGCCGCCGGACGCCATCGTGCGTCATCTGTCGGGCGTGCTCGACGCCGAAGGTGTCGAGTACGAAGCGGCCGCACTGCGGCCGATCGCCAAGGGCGCCGCCGGTTCGATGCGCGACGCGCTGTCGCTGCTCGATCAGGCCATTGCGCACGGTGCCGGCCGGCTGGTCGAGCAGGACGTGCTCGACATGCTGGGCACGGTGGGCGACGAACACCTCTACCTCATTCTCGACGCGCTGCTCGCCGGGGACGGTGCCGCGCTGATGACGCTGACTGCCCAGATGCGCGCGCGCAGCGTCGATTTTGACCAGGCGCTGCGCGAACTGGCCGTGCTGCTGCACCGTGTGGCAGTGGCGCAGAAAGTGCCGGACGCGATCACTGATGAAGGTGAGAAGGCGCGGCTCGAACCCTACGCTGCGGCGATGGACGCCGAATCGGTGCAGCTGGCCTACCAGATCGTTGTCCAGGGCTGCAACGATCTGGCGCTGGCGCCGGACGAAGTCACCGGGTTCTCGATGACCCTGCTGCGCCTGCTGGCCTTCCGTCCGGAGACGCCGCCGGCGCTGGGCATCACGCCGCGCGGCCAGAGCGCCGCGCTGCAGGCGCCCAACCGTGTCGCGCGCACCAGCGCGCCGGTGCCGCCCCCCGCTGCCGAGGCACCGGTCGCCGCGCCGTCGCCGCGAGAAACGCCGTCGCCCGCCGTGCCGGCGCCGCTGGCCGACGCGAATCCGGCACCGCCGCCTTGGGAGGAGGACGAGCCGGTCAATGTCGCGCCGCCCGCCGCGGCCGCAGCAGCGATGCCGCGCACCAACGCCGACTGGCATGCGCTGGTCGATACGCTGGAGGTTGCCGCGCTGAGCAAGCAGCTGGCGCACCAGAGCGAATGGCTGGCCAGCGAAGGCGAGACGATCCGCCTGCGCCTTTCGCGCGACATGGCGCACCTGATCACTTCCGGCCAGGACAAGTTGCGCGCCGCGCTGCAGACCCGCCTCGGCGTCAATGTCCGGCTGCATTTCGAACAGGGTGACCCGGTCGGACAGACCGTTGCCCAGCGACTGAACGCAGAACAGCGCGCGCGCCATGAACAGGCGTGCGCGTCGATGAAGAATGACCCCTTCGTGCAGCAGGTGATTGAACAGTTCGGCGCCCGGCTGATCGAAGACTCGATCAAACCCCTTTGAGGACAGCACCATGATGAAAGGTGGCATCGGTGGCCTGATGAAGCAGGCCCAGCAGATGCAGGAAAACATGAAGAAGATGCAGGAGCAGCTGGCCAGCGTCGAAGTCGAGGGCCAGTCGGGTGCCGGCATGGTCAAGGTGATCATGACCTGCAAGCACGACGTGCGTCGCGTTTCCATCGACCCGTCGGTGATGGACGACCGCGAGATGCTGGAAGACCTGCTCGCGGCCGCCGTCAACGACGCGGTACGCCGCGTCGAGGCGACCACCCAGGAAAAGATGGCCGGCTTCACGTCCGGCCTGAACCTGCCGCCGGGCTTCAAGCTGCCGTTCTGAGTCCGGTCCTGCGCCCGTCATGAGTACAGGTGTGCTGGACGAGCTGGTCAGCGCGCTGCGCTGCCTGCCTTCGGTCGGCCCGAAAAGCGCGCAGCGCATGGCCTTCCATCTGCTGCAGCGTGACCGCGGTGGCGCCGAGAAGCTGGCGCGCGCGCTCGGCAATGCGCTGACGCGGCTGCACAACTGCGCGCGCTGCAATACCTTCACCGAACTCGAGGTGTGCGAGCGCTGCAGTTCGCCGCGCCGCGATGCCAGTCTGCTGTGCGTGGTCGAAACTCCGGCCGACATGCTGATGATGGAGCAGACGCACAGCTATGCCGGGCTCTATTTCTGCCTGATGGGGCGCATCGCGCCACTCGAAGGCGTCGGTCCGAAGGAGCTGCGGTTGGATCGTCTGCTCGAACGCGCTGCCGACCCGGCCGTGCGTGAGGTCATCCTGGCGACCAATTTCACCAACGAGGGCGAAGCGACGGCGCATTACCTCGGCGAGATGCTGCGCGCGCGCGGCCTCGCTGTCAGCCGCATCGCCCGTGGTCTGCCGGTCGGTGGCGAGCTGGAGCACACCGATATCGGCACCATCGCCCAGGCGCTGTCGGAAAGGCGGCCGGCGTGAGCACGCAGGCCCGCCCGCTTGATGGCCTGAAAGTGGTCGAGCTAGGTACGCTGATCGCCGGCCCGTTCGCCGCGCGCATCCTGGCCGAGTTCGGCGCCGAGGTGATCAAGGTCGAGTCGCCAGACGGTGGCGACCCGCTGCGCAAGTGGCGCCTGCTGTACGAAGGCACTTCGCTGTGGTGGTTCGTGCAGGCGCGCAACAAGAAGTCGGTAACGCTGAACCTGAAGCATCCGGACGCGATCGTGGTGCTGAAGAAGCTGCTGGCGGACGCCGACGTGCTGGTCGAAAACTTCCGCCCGGGCGTGCTCGACAAGCTCGGTCTGCCGGAAGCGGTGCTGAAGGACATCAATCCGTCGCTGGTCATCGTGCGCCTGTCGGGCTTCGGGCAGACCGGACCGATGGCGCAGCAGCCGGGTTTCGGGGCCATCGGCGAATCGATGGGCGGGCTGCGCTACATCACCGGCTTTCCCGATCGCCCGCCGGTCAAGGTGGGCATTTCGATCGGCGATTCGATCGCCGCGCTGTGGGGGGTGATCGGCGCGCTGATGGCGCTGCGCCATCGCGACGCCACCGGCGGGCGCGGGGCAGGGCAGGGTCAGACCGTCGATGTCGCGCTGTACGAAGCGGTGTTCGCGATGATGGAGAGCATGCTGCCGGAGTTCGACGTGTTCGGTTTCATCCGCGGCCGCACTGGCAACATCATGCCCGGCATCACGCCGTCGAACACGCATACCGCCCGCGACGGCCGTCACATCATCATCGGCGGCAACGGCGACGCCATCTTCCGGCGGCTGATGATAGCGATCGGGCGGCCCGATCTGGCCGACGATCCCGCTCTGGCCGACAACGCCGGGCGCGACGCGCGTCGCGACGAAATCTACAGCCTGATCGACGCCTGGGTCGCCGCGCGCGACGGCGACGAAGTGCTGCGCCTGCTGGGCGAGGCCGACGTGCCGGTCAGCCGTGTGTACTCGATCGAGGACATCGCCTCGGATCCGCAGTATCTGGCACGGGCGGTGTTCGAAACCGCGCGCCTGCCTGACGGTCGCACGTTCAAGGCGCCTGCCCCGATGCCGCGGCTTTCCGAGACACCCGGGCGCACCGACTGGATCGGGCCGGCGCTGGGCGAACACACGGACGAAGTGCTGGGTGGGCTCGGATATGGCGCCGGCGATATCGCCGCGCTGCGCGCCCGTGGCGCGCTTTGAAATCATCGGAAATCGGCTTCTCTCGCCGCTTCCGCGTTGTTTGCAGTGCAGCAGGGCTTTAAACGGGGCACCGCTTGAGGGTATAATCGCAGGTTGTGCAGAATCAATTGTCTAGACGGGATAAAGCATGAGTGGCAATGAACGGAAAGCGGATTGCGGCCGGCGCAATCTGCTCGTGGCAACAGCCTGTGCTGGCGGTGTGGCCGGGCTTGCGGTGGCAGTGCCTTTTCTCACCAGTCTCTCCCCTTCGGAGCGCGCGAAAGCGGCCGGCGCTCCAGTCGAGGTGGACATTTCCAAACTCGGTCCCGGTGAAATGACCACCGTCGAGTGGCAAGGCAAGCCGGTGTGGATCATGCGCCGCACGCCGACCCAGCTCGAAGCGCTGGCCAAGATCGAGGACAAGCTGGCCGACCCGAAGTCGGAGCGCAATCCTTCCGAGTTCACTCCCGAATACGCACGCAACGTGCAGCGCTCGCGTGAAGACCACGCCGACGTGCTGGTCGTTGTCGCCATCTGTACCCACCTCGGCTGTTCGCCGTCGGGCCCCTTCGAGTCGGGCTCCAACGCGCAGCTCGGCGACGTCGCCGGCTTCGTGTGTCCGTGCCACGGTTCGACCTTCGACCTGTCCGGTCGCGTGTTCAAGGCCATGCCGGCCCCGGACAACCTGAAGGTTCCGCCGTACATGTTCCTGTCTGACTCGCGCATCCTGGTCGGCCAGGATTCCAAGGAGGGTTGATCGAATGGCTGGCGAAAAGGTAGTGACCACCACCGGCCTGCTTGGCTGGATCGACGAGCGCTTCCCGCTCACATCGCTCTGGAAGGAACACCTTTCGGAGTACTACGCACCGAAGAACTTCAACTTCTGGTACTTCTTCGGCTCGCTGGCGCTGCTGGTGCTGGTGATCCAGATCGTGACCGGCATCTTCCTGGTCATGCACTTCAAGCCGGACGCGTCGCTGAACGCCTCGGGCGTGCCGGTGGCCTTTGCCAGCGTCGAATACATCATGCGTGACGTGCCGTGGGGCTGGCTCATCCGCTACATGCACTCGACCGGCGCCTCGGCCTTCTTCGTCGTCGTGTACCTGCACATGTTCCGCGGTCTGCTCTACGGTTCCTACCGCAAGCCGCGCGAGCTGGTGTGGATCTTCGGCTGCCTGATCTTCCTGTGCCTGATGGCGGAAGCCTTCATGGGCTACCTCCTGCCCTGGGGCCAGATGTCGTACTGGGGCGCCCAGGTCATCATCAACCTGTTCTCGGCCATCCCGCTGATCGGCAACGACCTGTCGACCTGGCTGCGTGGTGACTTCGTGATCGGTGATGCGACGCTGAACCGCTTCTTCTCCTTCCACGTCATCGCCGTGCCGCTGGTGCTGATCGGCCTCGTCGCCGCCCACATCATCGCGCTGCACGAAGTCGGGTCGAACAACCCTGACGGCGTCGAGATCAAGAAGAACAAGGACCCGAAGACCGGCATCCCGCTGGACGGCATTCCCTTCCATCCGTACTACACGGTGAAGGACATCGTCGGCGTGGTCGTCTTCCTGATCTGCTTCTCGGCCGTGGTGTTCTTCGGTCCGGAGTTCGGCGGCTACTTCCTCGAGTACAACAACTTCATCCCGGCTGATCCGATGAAGACGCCGCCGCACATCGCGCCGGTGTGGTACTTCACGCCGTTCTACTCGATCCTGCGTGCCAACACGATCAACTTCTTCTGGGTCGATGCGAAGCTGTGGGGCGTCATCTTCATGGGCCTGTCGGTCATGATCTTCTTCGCGCTGCCTTGGCTGGACCGCTCGCCGGTGAAGTCGATCCGCTACAAGGGCCCGATCTTCAAGTCGGCTCTGGTGGTGTTCGTGATCGCCTTCCTGATCCTGGGCTACCTCGGCATGCAGGCGCCGACGCCGATGGGCACGCTGGTCTCGCAGATCTGCACGGTCATCTACTTCCTGTTCTTCGTGCTGATGCCCTGGTACACCGCCATCGACAAGTGCAAGCCCGAACCGACGCGCGTGACCGGACATTGAGAGCCCACAGATCATGAAACAACTCAAAAAGCTGTTGCTTGGCGCGCTCTGCGCGCCCCTCATGGCATTTGCCGCCTCGGAATCCGTTCAGCTCGACCGGGCTCCGTCCGAGAAATTCCGCGACGCCATCGCCATCCAGCGCGGCGCTCAGGTTTTCGTCAATTACTGCCTGAACTGCCATTCGGCGTCCTACATGCGCTACAACCGCCTGAAGGACGTCGGCCTGACCGACGAGCAGATCAAGGACAACCTCCTGTTCACCGCCGACAAGGTCGGTGAGACGATGAAGGTGGCCATGACCCGCGACGACGGCAAGGCATGGTTCGGCGCGGCTCCGCCCGATCTGACGGTGATCGCACGTTCGCGTGCCTCGGCCGACGGCAGCGGCGCAGACTGGCTGTACACCTATCTGCGCAGCTTCTATCGCGACGAGAACCGCCCGACCGGCTGGAACAACACGACCTTCGCCAACGTCGGCATGCCGCACGTCCTGTACGAACTGCAGGGCGAGCAGACGGCCAAGCACGTCAAGGTGGCTGACGGTCACGGCGGCGAGAAGGAAGTCATCCAACTCGAACTCACCAAGCCGGGCAAGATGAGCAAGTCCGAATACGACTCGATGGTCGGCGATCTCGTCGCCTATCTGGTCTACATGGGCGAACCGGGCGCCGAAAAGCGCCGTCAGACCGGTCTTCTGGTCATCATCGGTCTTTCCGTTCTTCTCGTTCTGAGCTACCTGCTCAAGCGCGAATTCTGGAAAGACGTTCACTAATCAATACGCCCGAAAGTCATGCAAGCTCTCGGTCATCGCGAAGCGACCTCATCACGCGTCAGACGCGTGGTGAGGGATGCCGAGTACTCCTGGGGTGTTAACACCATGATGAATCTGTACTCGGGGACTACCGATCCCTTTTCCCATCGTTGCCGGATCGTGCTCTATGAAAAGGGCATGGATTTCCAGGTCATCGATGTCGACCTCTACAACAAGCCGGAAGACATCGCGGTCATCAATCCCTACAACCGCGTGCCGGTTCTGGTCGATCGCGATCTCATCCTGTATGACTCGAACATCATCAACGAGTACATTGACGAGCGCTTTCCGCATCCGCAACTGATGCCGCCGGATCCGATCATGCGCGCACGGGCTCGCCAGCTGCTGCACACGGTCGAGAACGAGCTGTTCTCGCACATCGAGGCGCTGGAGAAGAACGCACGCACGGCCGACAAGTCGCGTACTCACCTGCGTGACCGCCTGACCGAGCTGACCGCGATCTTCGCCAAGCAGAAGTACATGCTGGGCGAGGAATTTTCCATGCTCGACGTGGCCATCGCTCCGCTACTATGGCGTCTTGACCACTACGGTATCGAGCTGCCGAAGTCGGCCGCACCGCTGATGAAGTACGCTGAGCGCATCTTCTCCCGGCAGGGATTCATCGATGCGCTCACGCCGTCCGAAAAGGTGATGCGTCGCTGATCCGCGTCGGCTCTGCGCGAAAGTCTTCATGGACGTCATGAGTTCCGTTTCAACCAAGCCCTATCTGTTGCGCGCGCTGTTCGACTGGTGCGCCGACCAGGGGCTGACGCCGTACATCGCGGTCGTCGTCGACGACCGCGCTGGCGTGCCGCGCCAGTATGTGAAGGATGGTCAGATCATCCTGAACATCGGTCGCGAGGCGGTGCATCAGCTGGTGATGGGTAACGAGCTCATCACCTGTTCCGCCCGCTTCGGTGGCGTGGCACAGGAACTGACGATTCCGGTCGAATGTGTTGCCGCGATCTATGCACGCGAGAACGGCCACGGCATGGCGTTCGAAGTGACGCCGGGTCAGCCGGTGCGTGCGGATCTGGCGCCCAACCCGGTCGGTGACCGGGTCGAGCATCCGGTGCTGACGACACCGGAAAAGCCGGCGGCTCGTCCGCATCTGCGGCGCATCAAGTAGGAAAAAAACCGGCGCAAGCCGGTTTTTTTCTTTGCATCCCATTGATTCAAATACGTAATTCGTCTGCCGCGGCCGCCTGCACGCGGCACGAGCCGTCGTGCCCTCGACGCGCTAGAATTGCGCACCTTTGTTTGTGGTCAGCCTGATGAAAACAACCTTTCTCGATTTCGAACAGCCGATTGCCGAGCTCGAAGCCAAGATCGAAGAGCTCCGCTTTGTCCAGGATGACTCCGCTGTCGATATATCCGAGGAAATCACGCGGCTCGAAGGAAAGAGCCAGGCGCTGACCAAGGACATCTACGCCAAGCTCACGCCGTGGCAGATCGCCCAGGTGGCGCGCCACCCGCAGCGCCCCTACACGCTTGATTACCTGCGCCTGATGTTCTCCGACTTCCAGGAGTTGCACGGTGATCGCGCCTTCGCCGACGACCACGCCATCGTCGGCGGCATCGCCCGCTTCAACGGCCAACCCTGCATGGTGATCGGTCACCAGAAGGGCCGCGACACCAAGGAGAAGATCCTCCGCAACTTCGGCATGCCGCGCCCCGAGGGTTACCGCAAGGCGCTGCGCCTGATGAAGCTGGCCGAGAAGTTCGGCATTCCGGTGTTCACCTTCGTCGATACGCCGGGTGCCTATCCGGGCATCGACGCCGAGGAGCGCGGCCAGTCCGAGGCGATCGGCCACAACCTCTACGCGATGGCAGAACTGCGCGTGCCCATCGTGTCCACCATCATCGGCGAGGGCGGCTCCGGCGGCGCGTTGGCGATTGCCGTGGCCGACACGCTGATGATGCTGCAGTACTCCACCTACTCGGTCATCTCGCCGGAAGGCTGCGCCTCCATCCTGTGGAAGAGCGCCGACAAGGCGGCCGACGCAGCTGAAATCATGGGCATCACCGCATCGCGCCTGAAGACGCTGGGCCTGATCGACAAGGTCGTGAGCGAACCGGCGGGCGGTGCCCACCGCGACCACGCGGCCGTGGCGGCCTCGCTGAAGCGCGCGCTGGCCGAGTCGCTGCGTCAGCTGGCCGACCTGACCCCCACCCAGCTGGTCGAGCGCCGTTTCGAGCGCGTCATGTCCTATGGAAAGTTCAAGGAGCAGGCGGTCGCCTGATCTTTACGCCCGTATCGCCGCCAATACGGCGGCGCATCTGGCCGACGGCGCTCAGCTGCTGATCGGCCTCAGCGGCGGGCTCGATTCAACCTTACTGCTGCACGCCCTCGCGGCCGCTCGCGACACCCACCGCTGGCGGCTGGCGTGCGCGCACGTCCATCATGGCCTGAGCCCGAACGCCGATGCCTGGGCCGATCACTGCGCCGCGCAGGCGGCTGCGCTCGGCATTCCATTCTCGCTGCACCGCGTGCAGGTCGATGGCGCAAGCCCGGACGGACTGGAATGCGCCGCCCGCGACGCGCGTTACCGGGTGCTCAACACGCAGGCGCAGGCCATCGGTGCCGACGCACTGCTGACCGCGCATCACGCCGACGATCAGGCCGAAACCCTGCTGCACAACATGGTGCGCGGCGCCGGTCTGCTCGGTCTGGCCGGCATGCCCGTCTGGCGACCGGCCACGCCGACGCGGCCCGCCCAGCTGCGCCCGCTGCTCGGTCTGGCGCGCTCCGCACTCGAAGCCTGCGCGATCGAACACGGCCTTGCGTGGATCGACGACGAATCGAACTCCGATACCCGCTATGCGCGCAACTACCTGCGATGCGAGGTGATGCCGCGACTCGCCGCGCGCTGGCCGCGTGCCGCCGAAACCATGTCCGGCGTCGCGCGCCGGCTGGCCGAGGCGCAGACCTTGCTCGACGGCCTGGCCGACGCCGATGCGGCCGCGCTGGCGATGGCGACCGGGTGGGGGATGGCCTGGTCGATCGACGGCCTGCGCGCGCTCGACGATGCGCGCAGCCGCAACCTGCTGCGCCGCCTGCTGCGCGTGCAGGGCGCCCGCACAGCGCCGACCGAAGCCTGGCTGGACGAATGGCTGCGCCAGATCCGCGCCTGGCAGCCGGGTGCCGAATGCCCGGTGTCGCACGCGGGTGTCGCCGGCTTCTGTCATCGCGGCCTGCTGTGGCTGATGCCTGATCAGCCGCCGCCGGCCGCTGTCGTCTGGCAGGGCGAAACAGGCATCACCTGGGGCGCCGGCCGCCTGCGTTTCGATGCCGTCATCGGGCGCGGGTTTGCGCCGTCCGCGCTGCCGCCGGGCCAGCTCACGATACGTGCGCGTCAGCCCAAGGACCGCGTCTGCCGCGGCCCCGGCCGGCCGCGTGCCGGCGTCAAGCAGATCGCGCAGGAGTGCGGTCTGCCACCGTGGCTGCGCGACCGCGCCCCCATTCTTGCGGTCGGACGCGATGCGCTGTGGATGCCCGGCTGCGAACCGGCGTCGCCCTGGCAGGCGGCACCCGGGGAGCCCGGCTGGCTGCCGGTGTGGACCCCGGTCGTGGCGCAGTCGACAGCCGGGTGACGTTGTAACGGTTGGTGACATTTCCATGTCGCATGGCGGCCGTATGATCCGGCCATCTCCGGATCTCCCGCCACGGCCCTGATGAGCCCGAACACCGCAGCTTCCAGGCGTGCAGTGCTTGCACGCGTACTCCCCTTCGCTGTCTACATCGTCTTCCTCGTCGTCTCCGCGCCGCTGGCCGAGCTGGCCGGCATCGACGTGCGCTGGATGTATGCGGTGCAGATCGCCTGCGTCATCGCCGCCCTGCTGTATTTCCAGCGCGACTACGTCGAACTGCGCGAGGCCGCGCCGCCCGGGCCGCTGGCGGGTGCCGCCGGCTGGGTCGCCGCGCTTGCCTCGGGTGCAGCGGTGTGGGGGATCTGGATATGGCTCGACTTCCCGCCCTTTGCCTTCGCACCGGGCAAGGGCTACCAGCCGCTGGACGAAGCCGGTGCGCTCATCCTGCCGATGGTCGTCATACGCATCTTCGGCGCCGCCGTCGTCGTGCCCGTCATGGAGGAACTGTTCTGGCGCTCCTTCGTCCAGCGCTGGCTGGATTCGCCGGACTTTCTGGCCGTGGCCGCGCGCTCGGTCACGCTGCGCAGCATGCTGTTCTGCTCGATCGCCTTCGGTTTCGAGCATGGCCAGTGGGCGGCCGGCATCGTCGCCGGTCTGGCCTATGGCCAGCTGTACCGGGCAAGCGGTCGCCTGTGGCTGCCCGTCGTGTCGCACGCGCTGACCAATCTGCTGCTGGGCCTGTGGGTGGTGCACACGGCACAATGGCAGTTCTGGTAGCGCCCGCTCCGCATCAAGGCGGGGCAGGGCACGACCGTTAAAGGAGAACTGTCCTTTGCTCCGTCGCCATGCCATCGCTGTCCGTCCTGACTGTCGTGCTGTCCCGTCCGCGCCTGATGGCCTGCCTGCTGCCGGCCTTCATGGCGGCGCAGGCGACCGCGTTCACCTACCAGGGCTACCTGCTCTCCGTGCGCACTGAGCTGCAGCAGAGGATGACGTCGCGTTTCGGCGACAAGGCCGGGCCGCGCATGGCCGAACTGGCACAGGCGCTCAGCGCTGCCGGTCGCATTGCCGATGAGGCGGTGCGCGTCGAACGGATCAACCAGATCGCCAACCGTGCGCGCTACATGACCGACCCCCAGCTCTGGCAGTCCGAGGACTACTGGGCGACGCCGGTGGAATTCGCGGCGCTGGCCGCCGGCGACTGCGAGGATTACTCGCTGGCCAAGTACTTTGCGCTGCGCGAACTCGGCATGCCGGCCGACAAGCTGCGCATCACCTATGTCCGCCTGCTGCGCCAGGGCCGCCTCGAAAACCACATGGTGCTCGCCTACTACCCGGAGCCCGGCGCCGAGCCCTGGGTGCTCGACAATCTCGAAAAGCGCTTCATGCTGGCGCGGGACCGGCCCGACCTGACGCCGGTCTACAGCTTCAATGACGACCGCGTGTGGAAGGTGCAGAGCAGCGGCGACCGCGAACTGGGCTCGCCGCAGCAGTTGCGCAAATGGCGCGAACTGCTCGACCGGGTCGAGGCCGAGGCGCGCGGATGAACAGCCTGCGCCTGCGCCTGCTGGCGGCACTGCTCGGCGTCGGCATCATCGCCTTCGCGGCGGCGCTGGCCACCGCGCTGTGGGTGTCGCGCGACCGGGTCGAGGCGCAGATGGCCAGTCAGGCGCAGTCGATCGCGCTGTCGCTGACCGTCGCGCTGACTGCCGGCGGCGAACCGGCGCTGCAGAACGCCGAAAGCCTGGTCGAGCCGGTGTTCGACCAGAGCTACCTTCGCCGCATCGAGGTGCGCGATGCCAAGGGCGCAGTGATCGCCGCGCGGCAGGCGCCAGCGCGGTTGCCCGGCGGTGCGCCAGAGTGGTTCGCTGACCTGCTGCCGCTGGCGGCCGGCGCGCAGAGTGCCGACATCATGCATGGCTGGCGCATTGCCGGCAGCGTCGTCGTCGAGCCGCATCCGCACTGGGCCCAGTTGCAGCTGTGGGCCGTCGCCGAAACGCTGGCGCTGTGGATGGGTGGCGGTCTGGCGCTGGCCAGCGTGCTCGGCCTGATGGCCTTGCGCTGGGGTCTGCGCCCGTTGCGCCGTGTGCAGCGTTCGGCGGTGGCGGCGGCCTCGCGCAAGTTCGTGCCGATCGACGAAACGCGCATGCCGATCGAACTGCAGCCGCTGGTCGGTGCCTTCAACCGCATGCTCACCGCCATGGCCGGTGCGCTCGAAAGCGAGGCTGGACGTGCCGCGCAGTACCGCGACCAGGCGCTGGTTGATGAACTGACCGGCCTGCCGAACCGTCGCGGCTTCCGCGCCGCGCTCGAGGCACGCATCGAAGCCGGTACGCGCAGCGGCTGGCTGGCCTTGTTGCGCGTCGAGGGGCTGGAGGACCTGAACCATCTGTATGGTCGCGAAGCGGTCGACGATCTGCTGACCGAATCGGCCGCTTTCATGGCGGCCATCGATACGGTCGAACTGTGCGGTCGCGTCGAGGGCGCCTGCTTTGCGCTGCTGTTCGATGCCGACGAGCACACGACGCACGACGCGCTGAAGGCCTTGCTGGCGCGGCTCAACAGCCTGGCGGCCGCCGCCGGAGCCGGGCAGGCCTATGCCTGGCGGGCCGGTGCGGCCGACTGCGCCGCCGACGGCGACGCCGCGCAATGGCTGGCCGCGGCCGACCGCGCGCTGCATCAGTGGCGCAT
This sequence comes from Methyloversatilis sp., assembly GCA_034004945.1. Lineage (GTDB taxonomy): Bacteria > Pseudomonadota > Gammaproteobacteria > Burkholderiales > Rhodocyclaceae > Methyloversatilis. Next base: position 121,744 of record JAVEVQ010000003.1, read on the forward strand.
CGAAAGCGGTGCGGCGCCGGTGCTGGCGCACGCACGCGCCGGCGAAGCCGGTGGCGGCAGCCTGCGCACCCTGGTGCGCGAACTGATAGGCGCCGGGCGCATCGCCTTTGCCGAACAGACCACACGGGCGCTCGATGGCGAACACATTGGTGCGCCGCTGCATGTCGAACTGCGCGCCGCGCTGGACGATGGCCAGCGACTGATCCGCGCTGCCGAATACATCGCCTACGCCAGCGAAACCCGCGTGTCGGCGGCACTCGACGGCGCCTGCCTGATGCGCGCGCTGGAACACGCGAAGGCGCGCCGCGACGGCATCGCCACCGTGGTGAATGTCGGCGCGGCGACGCTGAGCGATCCCGACATCCAGCGCTGGCTGCGCGGCTACCGCCATGACGCGCGCGTTGGTACGCTGGTACTCGAATTCCCCGAATCCGCGCTGCTCGGCGATCCGGATGCCGCCGAGGCCTTCGCCCATCAGGCGCAGGCCAATGGCCTGGCCATCGGCATCAAGCACTTCGGCCTGCACGCGAACGCACTGACCTTGCTGCGCCGCCTGCGTCCGGCGCACGTGAAGTTCTCGGTCACGCTGACACGCGAAGCGCTGCTCAACCCTGATTCCGGCGCCTACGTGAGCTCGCTGGCCGGCATTGCGTCCGCGCTGTCGATCACGCCGATCGCGGTGGCGGTCGAACACGCGGAAACGCTGGCCGGGCTGTACGCGCTCGGCATCCGTGCGGTGCAGGGTGAGGCGGTGTCGGCCGAACAGGTGCCGGCCGCCGGCAGCAGCGGCCGCTGACCCGTCGCGCAGGCTAATGCAGATGCGGCCGTGGCCGCAGGTCGAGCGCGATGCAGGCCGGCGGCACCGCCATGTCCAGATGCAGCAGCCGCGCCGGGGCGCCGACGCGTTCGCAGGTGCGTTCCGGTCCGCACTCGCGGAAGCCGAATTCGCGCCGGTAGTAGCGCGCGTGGCGCGGGTTGACCTCGATCACGCAGTCGGTGGCGCCGAGCGCGACATGACCCAGCAGCAGCGCGCGGCGTATCAGCTGCGGCGCAAGATCGTCCGGCAGCGTGCGTTCGCGGTCGATGGCGAAGCGGGTGTATTCGACCAGCCGGCGCCCCGCGCGCCGCAGTTCGCCGACGTGCTCGGCATAGCCCGCTTCCGCCTGCAGACGCAGCCGCGTGCCGCAGCGCACTGTCAGCGTCCCCACCACCTCGCCATCCAGCCGCGCCAGCAGCGTCGTTTCGCCCGGCCGGGCTTCGCGCCGCTCGACGCCGTAGCCACGCCAACCGTAGCAGCGCACGACGAGCGCCTCGGCCGCCGCCAGGTCTGCCGCATCGGCCGCGATGGTGAACTCGGGAACGGTCGGCAGCGCCGTCTTCAGGCGCGCTGCTGGCGGGACGGCGTGCAGCCGCGGCCGCGGGCGCAACAGCGGGAAGGGGCGGAAGAGCGCGTCGTTCGCGGCGTCGTGCAGCGTGCGGGGAGACATGTGAGGGGCGCCTCGGGTATCGGTGACCGGGGTATGCAAACTTCGGCAAACAGATCCTCAGTCGTGATCCGCTTCCTTGCCGCGTGCGAAGCCTGATCGTGGAGGGTTTCAGCGTGTTGATGCGGACTTGACGTTTTCATGTCGCCGACAGATGGTCCGGCGATGATCCGCAGTGTCGGACCGCGTGTCTGAGCGGTATCGCGGCCGAGGCTGCTCCTGCAAGGAGGCGCCCGATCCTTGGCCGGAGCGAGCATCTTGTGGGAGATTCTATGTTCCTCCGCAAGCGTTTTCGTGCTGTTTCGGGACATAGTCTGCAGCGTTCTTCATCAGTGAGAAGGCAACGCGCGCGAGCTTTCGGGCCAGCGCAACGAGCGCCTGGGTGCGGCTGAATCCGCGCTGGAGCATGCGCTGGTAGAACGGTTGCCAGGTCGTGGATCGGCTGGCCGCCATGGCGGCGTTGTAGAGCAGGCGGCGCATCTCCGCATCACCCTTCTTGCTCAGCGCACGGCGTCCGGTCTTCTTGCCCGAATCGCGCACGCTGACATCCAGGCCGAGGAAGGCGATGAAGGCGTCCGCGCCGCTGAAGGGGGCGCGATGGAACGCCGCGCACAGGCCAGCGGCGGTGAGCGCGCCGACGCCTTCGATCTTCAGGATGCGCCGGTACGGTTCAGTCCATCCGCTTTCGTTGATCAGCGAGGCGATGCGCTGCTCGAACCGTTTGATCAAGGCGGTGAGCCGCGCGAGGGCCACACGCACGTCGCGACCAAAGCCGGGCAGATCTTCCATGCTCTGACGGATGCGGCCGAGGCTGCGTACCACGGTTGCGCGCCGACGCAGCAGGCCGCGCAGTTCGGTGACCGCGGGCGCCGGGAGCGAGAAGGGGCGCAGATCCGTGCCCTCGTGCGCGAGGTAGCGGGCGATCAGGCGTGCGTCGTGCCGATCCGTCTTGGCGCGCTGGCCCAGTGTGTCGCGGTACCTGGACAGCTTGAAGCCGTCGATCAGAAACACCTGATGTCCGGCGCCGATGAGCAGCTCGACGAGCGTGCGGTGATAGGTGCCGATCGATTCGCAGGCGATGCGCTGGCTGCCTTTCGGCAGGGTGCGCAACCAGCCGCGGATGGCCGCAGCCGTGTTGTCGATGCGCGTCACCTGCGCGCTGGGGTGCTCGGCGATGTCCAGCCAGTGCTTGGAGACGTCGATGCCAAAGCACACTGCCTCGTTCTGACTTGTCACGATGGGGCCCTCCCGACTAAGGTTCAAAAGGCTTGTCGGGATTCACCACAGCACTGGCTTGCAGGGTATGGACGGTACCGTGTGGCAACACGGTCCGATGGATTCCTGATCGGTGCTTGGGGTGAGGGCGGGACATCTCTCCCACTGTCTGTACGTGCTTGCCGTCAGATCCGAGCTCGGTCCCTCCGCCCGACAAGCTATTCCTACGCTTGCCACGGCAGAACATACAAGCGAGCTTGCTCGCGATTGCCTGAGTCGAAGCCGGCGGCCTGTCGAGGCCGCATCGCGACCATAGGTCGCTCCCACCGCGTGTACGCCCGAGCAGCCGCAGGAGCGGTCTTCCGGCCGCGACGGCAGCGGCGGATCGTGCGTGGCGAGGACTAGAGATGCCGTCCGCGGCGATACGGGCGGGGGGCTGTGACCCCGCTGCGCGAGTGCGCAGCGCCAACGATCAGTGCAGCGTGTCCATGCGCGCCACCGCGGCGGCGGTGGCTTCCGCCGATGCGTCGGCGACGTCCATCCAGACCGCGCCGTCCTCGCCCAGGCGCGCGCTCAGGCCCATCGCGGCGAGCACCGCGATCACCCGCGTGCGCAGCATGTCCAGCTGCAGCGTGCGCGCCTCGCCCTCGCTGGCGCTGGCGCCGGCCAGCAGCGCGGCGATGCGCGGCCATTCGCGGCCGAGCAGCGAGGCGTCGATGCCGGCCTTCAGTTCGGGCGCGATATCGGCCACGGTACGGCCCAGCCCGGCCAGATAGCCGAGACTGAAGGCGGTGGTCTGCATCAGCAGCGCCAGCCGCGCCATCGAAATGCCGGCCAGCGCATCGAGATTGCCATCGAGCCGGTAGTCGGCGAGCGCGCGCTGGCAGGCGGCGGGCAATTCTTCCAGCAGACCGAGCAGGTGTGGCAGCAGCAGGTCAGCCTTGGCCGGCAGCGACCAGGCGCTGGCGCGGTTGGCGCGGTATTCGTCGAACATGCGCGCGACGATGGGCGCGAACTGCGCCGCCAGCGCGTCGGCTGGCGACCCGGCGACCGCATCGCGCGTCAGTTCGCTGCGCCACAGTTCACGGTGCAGCAGGTGCACCAGTTGCAGCAGCTGGTCGGTGTCGCCACCCAGCGCCTGTTCGACATAGGGTGCGGCCAGCGTGATGGTGCAGCCGTCGTCGGCGTCGTCGCGCACCAGCGGCGGCGCTTCGGTCTGGCCCTGCGCCGGTGCGGCGATGTCGTCGGTCACCACCAGCGCCTTCAGGCGCGAAGCGTCGAGCGCGCCGTCGCGCGCGTACAGGCGGTCGAGCAGTTCGGCGAGGGTGTTGCGCAGCGTGGCCGCGCCTTCAAGGCGGGCTCCGCGGAGTTCTATCGTGTGCATGGCGGCAAGGCGTTGATTCTTCAGGCCGCGCAGCATAGCGGCGCGTACCGGGCGCGTCCATGTCGTGTGCGGCCTGCAGTGGTGCGTCGTGGGCGTGCGTGTCGGCGGAACACATCACGGTGTGGAGAACGACGCCGGCGCTGCGCACTCGTCTGCCATTCCGTCATGGCAGCGAGGATAATCCTTGGCGTCATGACAACGGGCGGTCGGCGATGGCGAACGGGAAGGTGGTCGGATGGCTGGCGGCAGCGGTCGTGGTGGTCGCGGCGGCCGGCGCGTGGTGGCAGTTCGGGCGCGCGCCCGAGGCGGGTGTCGCGGCGATCGGCGATGATCCGGACACCGTCTTCGCCGTGATGACCTGCTCTGCGCGCAGCCGCGAGGAGGGCCCGGTGCTGGCGGTCACCTTCAGCCGGCCGCTCGCCGCACGGCAGACGCTGAACGACCTGATCAAGGTGACCGACCTCGGCGAAGCGGACGCTGGCCGCGATGCCGCCGACAAGGTCGCCGGTCACTGGCGCGTCGGCGACAACCCGCGCGTCGCCTTCTTTTCCGGTGTGCTGCCCAAGCGGCGCTACCGCATCGACATCGCCACCGGTGTGGCCGCGCGTTCTGGTGATCAGCTGGCGAGCGCCCACCAGTGCGAAACGCTGGTCGAGGACATGCCGCCGGCGCACTTCTTCGCCAGCCGCGGCACTGTGCTGCCGGCTGGCCAGAACGGCGGCCTGCCGGTGGTCACCGTCAATACGCCCGAGGTCGACGTGCAGTTCCTGCGCGTCGAGCCAGCGCAGCTGCCGGCCTTCCTCGACAAGGTGTATGGCATCCGCCGCAACGAAGCGGCGGAAGAGGGCGAGCCCGACTACAACGACGAGGAGTACTACGACGGCGGAACGGTCGATCTGCGCGGCCGCACGTCCGGCTGGTACCTCGACCGGCTGAAGGACCTTTCGAAGAGCGTCTATCTCGGCCGCTTCCTGACCGACGACAGGAAGGACCGCCGGCACGTGAGCTTCCTGCCGGTCGAGAACATCAAGGAACTGAAGGAGCCCGGCGTCTACATCGCCGTGATGAGCGCGCCCGGAAGTTTCGCCGGCGACTACCAGACCACCTATTTCTACGTCAGCGACATCGGTCTGCACCTGCACCGCAACGGCGGCCGCATCGACGCCTTCGCCACTTCGCTGAAGTCGGGCACGGCGCTCGACGGCGTCGAATTCGAACTGCTCGATGGCGATGGCAAGCGCGTGGCGACGCTGAAGGGCGACGGCGACGGTCGCGCCAGCTTCGACGCGGCACCGGCCGATGCGCGGCTGGTGATCGCGCGCCGCGGGCGTGAGCTGTCGGTCGTGTCGCTGGCCGAGGCGGCGCTCGATCTGTCGGAATTCGACACCTCGGGTCTGCTGCCGACCAGTACCAAGCTTTTTGCATACAGCGGCCGCGACCTGTACCGGCCGGGCGAGACTTTCGACGTGTCGGTGCTGGCGCGCGACGCCGACGGCCGCGCGATCGAGCCGCTGCCGCTCACCGCCGTGCTGAAGCGGCCGGACGGCCGCACCGTGAGCCAGCGCGTCTGGAAAAGTTCGGGCGAACAGCCGGGTTACTACCGGCAGCCGCTGGCAATACCGGCCGACGCGCAGACCGGTGCCTGGACGCTGGAACTGCGCACCGACCCGGCGGCCAAGCGGCCGGACGCGCTCATGCGCTTCAAGGTCGAGGAATTCCTGCCGGAGCGGATGAAGCTCGCGCTGAAGAGCGATGAGCGCGTGCTGACCGACGGCGCACCCTTCGACATCGGCGTGCAGGGCGACTACCTGTTCGGCGCGCCGGCCTCCGGTAACCGCCTGCTCGGCGCGCTCGCCACCGAGCGCCAGCGTTTCGCCTTGCCGCAGAAGAAGCCGGGCTTCATCTTCGGCGACTTTGCCGACGACGCGCTGAAGGGCCGGCGCGAGCTGGAAGAAACGGCGCTCGACGACAGCGGCTCCGCGACCATCGAAGTGCCTTACGACCCGGGCACCGCGCGCTCGCCACTGCAACTGCGGGTCAGCCTGAGCCTGCTCGAATCGGCCGGCCGGCCGGTCGTGCGCTCGGTCGAGCGTGCGTGGTGGCCGGCGCCGGCGCTGATCGCGGTGCGCCCGCTGTTCGACGGCGACGTCGCGCGCGAATCGGCGCTGGCCGAATTCGAAGTCGGCCGCTTCCTGCCGGACGCCGCTTTCGCGCCGATCGACAAGGCCAATGTGCGGCTGTTCAGGGAAGAGCGTCAGTACTACTGGCGCTTCGACGACCAGCGCGGCTGGCATTCCGGCTTCAGCGAGAACGACGAGCTGATCGACAGCCGCAGCGTCGCGCTGAAGACGCAGACCAGGCTCGGCTTCCCGGTCACCTGGGGGCGCTACCGGCTGGAGATCGACGACCCGCAGACCAAGCTCACGATGCGCTACCGCTTCTACGCCGGCTGGGGCGCGCAGGATAACGAGGCGCTCGGCAACCGGCCGGACCGCGTGCAGGTGCGCCTCGAAGGCGCGCCCTACAAGGCGGGCGACACGGTGAAGGCGCACCTGACGCCGCCACACGACGGCGAGGCGCTCGTGCTGATCGAAGGCGACCGCGTGCTGTGGGCGAAGCGGGTCAAGGTAAGTGCCGCCGGCACTGCCATCGAGCTGCCGCTGGACAAGAGCTGGAACCGCCACGACCTCTACGTGTCGGTGCTGGCCTTCCGGCCGGGCAGCGAAGGCAGCCGCGTCACGCCGGCGCGCGCGCTCGGGCTCGCGCACATCCCGCTCGCGCGCGAGGACCGCCGGCTCAAGGTGGCGCTGGACGCGCCGGCCAAGGTCGAGCCGGAAACGAAAACCACGGTGAAGGTGAAGGTCGATGGCGCAACCGGGCAGACCGCCTGGGTGACGCTGTCGGCGGTGGACCAGGGCATCCTCAACATTACCAAGTTCGCCACGCCCGACCCGCATGGCTACTTCTTCGGCAAGCAGCGCTACGCGCCTGACCTGCTCGACATCTACGGCCGGCTGATCGAGAAGATGGATGGCTCGCGCGGCAAGCTCAAGTGGGGTGGTGACGCCGGCATGCGCGACTCGCAGAGCATGCCGAAGAAGGTGAAGCTGGTCGATCTGTTCTCCGGCCCGGTGAAGCTCGACGACAAGGGCGAGGCGGCGATCACGCTGACACTGCCCGACTTCAACGGCAGCCTGCGCCTGATGGCGGTCGCCTCGACGCCCGAGCGCTACGGACACGGCGAGCGCGAACTGACGGTGGCGGCACCCATCGTCGCCGAACTGTCGACGCCGCGCTTCATCGCGCCGGGCGACAGCGCGAAGGTCGCGCTGGAGGTGACCAATCTGACCGAGTCACCGCAGCAGATCCGCCTCACGCTGTCGGCTGAGTCGCCTGCGCGCATCGCCGACGGCGCGCGCACGCTGACGCTGGCGCCGAAGCAGCGCGAAACGCTGCGCTTCGACGCCGAGGCGGTCGAGGCCGAGGGGCTGGCGCGGCTGAAGCTGGTGCTCGACGCCAGCGGCGGCGCGAAGCCCATCCACATCGAGCGCGAAGCCGCACTGCAGGTGACGCCGCCGGTCGCGCTCGAACGCAGCGCGCTGCGCCTGAAGGTCGAGCCGGGCGCGCGTCAGGCCATCGACG
>JAVEVQ010000104.1:0-7661 GCA_034004945.1 Methyloversatilis sp.
TCGCGCAGGTGGGCGACGCCGAAACCTTCCTGGTGCAGCTTGTGTACCGGCTCACCGTCCGGGTGGGTTTCGACGATGTCGTAGAAGGCATTGACCAGCCGGCGCAGCGGCTCTTCGCCGCCGATCTGCTGGAACATGCTGGGCGGCTTCATCGACGGGGCGTTCATCTTCTTCCCATGTACGGATGTCGTTGCGGGTCGTGGACGCAGCGTCGCGAAGCACCGCGTTGCCGCATGGAGGTCAGTGCAGTTTTCCCTCTGACGGCACACTCGATACACCGCGCCCACGGACCGAAGGATTGCGCCGCGGCGGTGCCGGCGCAATACCGCATTGGGGGTAGTCCGGCAGCGCGCCCGCTAAAGCGGCGGCGCCACCCACACTTCGCGCAGCAGTTCGCGCAGGCCTTCCCACACGATCTGCACGCCGAGGCAGAGCAGGATGAAGGCGGACAGCCGGAGGAACACCAGGGTGCCTGCCTCGCCCAGCGGACGCAGCAGGACACGCGCGTAGCGGAAGGCGACGAACATCAGGATGCCGATCACGGCGATCGCCAGCACGCCACCACCGAGTCTGGCCAGGGTCAGCGCGACACGCGGGTCGTGCAGACTCACGCCGACGGTGATGGCGGCCGCGATCGAGCCCGGCCCGCAACTCAGCGGAAAGGTGAGCGGATAGAAGGCCTGGCGGTGCGCCATGTCCGGCGTGAACGAACTGGCCAGCTCATTGCGGCTGTCGTCGCTCACGTGACTGGAGCCGAGCAGCCGCCACGCTTGCGCGGCGACGATGAGGCCGCCGCCCACCCGCACGATGGGCAGCGAGATGCCGAAGAAATCCAGCACGAAGGAGCCGACCAGCATGGCGCCGGTCATCAGCGCGAACATGTTGCGCGCGATGCGCCGCGCCAGCAGCGCACGCGTGGCTTCCGGTGCGCCCTCGGTCAGGCTGAGGAAGATGGGCGCCGTCGCTGCCGGATTGATGATGGGCAGGATGGTCGCCAGCGCGAACAGGAAGCTCTTGCCGAAGGCGAGTAAAGGCGCGTCCATCATTTCGGCAGCAGCGCCTTCATCTGCCGGCGCAACTGGCGGTCGCGTTCGGCGGCGGCATTCCAGTCTTCGCGTATCGCCCGCCACAAGGACCAGGCCATCAGCAGGATGACCACGGTAAAGGGCAGCGCGAACACGATGGTTGCCGTCTGCACGGCCTTGATGCCGCCCGCCAGCAGCAGGCTGGTCGCAATGCCCGACACCAGCAGCCCCCACATGAGCTTGACGCGGCCCGAGGGGTCCGGATTGCCGCCCGTGCTCATCATGCCCAGCACCAGCGTCGCCGAGTCACCCGAGGTGACGAAGAACACCAGCACCAGCACGACCGCCACCGCCGACATCAGCGCGCCGCCGGGCATCGCGTCGAACATCGCGAACAGCGCTGTCGACACGTCAGCCTTCACTGCCTCGGAGATCGGCACCGACTGCCAGATCTCCATGTGCAGCGCCGCGCCGCCGAACACCGAGAACCACACGAAAGCGGCGAGCGACGGCGCCAGCACGGTGCCGACGATGAACTCCCGTATCGTGCGTCCGCGCGACACGCGGGCGATGAACAGTCCGACGAAGGGCGACCACGACACCCACCAGGCCCAGTAGAACACCGTCCAGCCGCTGACCCAGCCGCTGTCGCGGAAGGGCGTCATGCGCAGGCTCATGCGCACGAACTCGCTCAGATAGTTGCCCAGCGTATTCGTGAAGGTGTCGATGATGGCCACCGTGGGGCCCAGCACGAACACGGCCAGCGCCAGCAGCGCGGCCACGGCCAGATTCAGGCTCGACAGCCACTTGATGCCGCGGTCCACGCCGGTCAGTGCCGAGCCGAGGAAAAGCACCGTGGTGATCGCGATGATCACCAACTGGGGGACGATACCGACCGTGACACCAAAGACAGCATGGAGGCCGCTGTTGATCTGCAGTGCGCCGATGCCCAGCGAGGCGGCGACGCCGAAAGCGGTGGCCACCACGGCGAGTACGTTGAACAGCACCGAGAGGCGGCGAACCCATGGCCAGGGCAGTGCTTCGGTCGCCACGCTTACCAGCGCGGGACCCCCTCGCCGGAACTGGAAGAAAGCGATCGCCAGCGCGACCACGCTGTAGACCGCCCAGGGGTGCAGGCCCCAGTGAAAGAAGGCATAGCGCATGGCCGCGTTGGCCGCCTCGGGCGTGCCTGCAGTGATGCCCGGCGGTGGCGAGCCGTAGTGCGACACGGGTTCGGCCACGCCCCAGAACACCAGGCCGATGCCCATGCCGGCGGCAAACAGCATCGAGAACCAGGCGCCGATCGAGAACTCCGGTTCCTCGTCCTCATCGCCCAGCTTGAGGTCGCCGTAGCGGCTGACCGCCAGCAGCAGTGCCATCAATACGAGCGCGAGCACCACCCAGAGGTAGAACCAGCCGAAATTGGTGGTCAGCGTGGCCAGCGCGCTGTCGAACGCCGACCCCAGGGACGCCGGCGCGAGCACGCCCCACAGCACGACGGCAAGGATCAGACCGGCGGAAATGAACAGTTGCATCGCACCCCTCACGGTTTAGAAGTAGTAGCCGACATTGATGTTGAAGCGTTCGTGCCAGCGGTCGTCCGCACCCCCGGTCGACAGACCTTGCCCGAAGTTCGGTCCGACATAGGGGTTCTGCCGGCCGCGAAGGTAGTCGACATAGACGAACAGCCCATCCGCCGGTGCGAACGAGAAGCCCCACACCTGCTGATGACTGTCGCGGAAGCCGGCCGCGTCCTTATCGATCAGGCTGTAGTCCATGTACAGCGTGAGCGACTTGAACGGCCCCAGGTTGCGCGGTACGCGATAGCTCAGATTGGCGACATGCATGCGTGCGCGGGCGGCCACCTCATACGGGAAGTCGTAGGCGCCCATCACGACGACGCGAGAATCCTGACCGGCCGGATTGCGCAGGCTGTTGTCGTAGCGCCCGGTCTGCAGCATGACGCCCCATTGACCGTAATCGCCCTTCAGATGCAGTGCCCAGGCCTTGCGCCGCCCGGTGCGTCCGGTGTCGGCGTTGGGGATGTCGCCGCGCAGCATCGACATGCCGAATTCGGTGCGCGCGGACGGGTCATGCTGCGCAGTCCACGTTGCGCGCGCTACCCAAGTGTCGCGCTCGCGATTGCGCGAGCTGCCCTCGTCGACGATGTTGTAGGTGTAGCGCGCGCTGTCGCGACTGTCGCCGCGCCAGTTTCCGCCGTCGCGCGGATAGAAGCCGGCCTGAAGCTGCAGCGGTCCGCGGGTGTGCATCAGTTTCACGCCAAGGTTGTAGCTGTCTTCGAGGCCGACGTAGTAAGGCAGTGCGAAGAAGAAGTTGTGCGAGGCGAAGGGCTGGATGCCGAATGGAATCGGATTGACGCCGGCATGAAGCTGCGTGGCGTCATCGAAACGGTAGCCCAGCCAGGCGTGGTGCAGGAAGTGCGTATCCGCACCGCCGCGGTAACGGTAGTAGCGATACTGGAAACTGCCGAGCCAGCGGTCGCGGTCGTAATCGATATCGACGCGCGCGGTGTCGAAATCGAGCAGGCCACCGCTGCGGTATGCCGGGTCCCAGTCTTTCCATGCGTAATTGAATCGCACGGCGCCGCCGACCTTCAGTCCTTCGGCCGCAATCGACGCGGGCGACGCAAACACCGGCCCGAGCGCGAGCGGCAACACGCATGCAAGCTGCCTGATCCGCATGGTCGTCTCCTGTCGGCGCGCCACCTCGTCGTGGCGCAGGGACGGCCGATTCTATCAGGCGGGTTCGGGATGCCCCGCGACCAGCCGGCCGGCGTCCATCGTGAGCACGCGGTCTACGCGCTCGAAGGCGCGCGGGCGGTGCGCGATCAGGATGACGGTGCGGCCGGGCGCGTGCTCGCTCATCAGCGCGTCGATGACGCGCGCCTCGGTGTCGGCGTCGAGGGCCGACGTCGCTTCGTCGAGCAGCAGCACCGGCGCGTCGCGCAGCACTGCGCGCGCGATGCCCACGCGCTGGCGCTGGCCGCCGGACAGGCTGTGCCCCTTCTCGCCGACCGGGCTGTCCAGCCCCTCGGGCAGCAGCGCGATCACGTCGTCGAGCTGGGCGATGCGGCAGGCGCGCAGCACATCGACCATGCTTACCTCCCGGCCCAGCGTCAGGTTTTCCAGCAGTGACAGGCTGAACAGTTCGGTTTCCTGCGGCACCACCGCGATCTGGTGCAGCAGCGCCTCGTGCCGGATGTCGGCCAGCGGCACGCCATCGACGGTGAGCCGGCCCGATTCCGATGGGTAGAGCGCCAGCAGCAGCTTCACCAGCGTGCTCTTGCCGGAACCGGAGCGCCCGGCGATGCCGACGTGCTCGCCGCGCGCGATGCGGAAGTCCAGCGGCCCGAGCACGCGCCGGCCGTCGTGCGCGAAGGTGAGCGCTTCCGCCTGCAGCGCGCGCCAGTCGAGCGGCCAGTCCAGCGTGCCGTGCTGGCTGGGCTGCGGCGCGAACAGCGGCATCATGCGGCCGAGGTTCGAGGTACGTTCGATCATCGTCTGCACGCGGTCGGTCATGTCCATCGACGCCTCGCGTAGCGTATTGAAGTAGGCGCTGTAGGTGAGCACCAGCCCGACCGACAGCCCGCCCTCCATCACGCCCCAGGCCACGCCGAAGATGTAGATCGCCCAGGCCAGCGCCGTGTGCAGCTGGAACAGCATCCACTTGGTGTTGGTGAGGCGCAGCCGGCGGTAGGCGAAGTCGCGCGCCGCGCGCTCGCGATCGGCCACGCGCGCGGTCATGTCGGCGCCGGCATTCATCGCCTTCACCGACAGGATGTTGGCCGCGCTCTCGACGAAGCTGCCGCTGGCGTTCTCCATCGATGCGTTGATCTGGTCCGACAGCCGCGCGATGCGGCGATAGAAATACCACTCGATGAAGCCGAGCACGCCGCAGTAGTAAAGGAAGAAGAACACCGTCGCCGGGTGCAGCAGCATGCAGGCGATCAGCGCGCCGAAGAAGGCGCCGCTGGCGGTGAGCAGCGCATTGACCAGTTCGCTGGTCCAGTCGCGCACCGCGTCCGCCCCGGTGATGACCCGCTGCGCCTTGTTGCCAGTGCTTTCCTTCTGGTGCCAGGCCAGCGAGAAATCGAGCAGGCGCTCGAAGCCCCACACCTTGGCGCGCATCCGCGCATCGATGGCCATGCGCCCGATCACCCGCTTGGTCGACAGCCGCACCAGCGCCACGCAGGCATGCGCCACGCCCAGCGTGACCACCAGCGTGTACAGCGGCGCGAGGCTGTCACCGCGCTGCCAGCCGAGCAGGAAATCCGCCACCCGCCCGATCAGGTAAGGCGGCAGCATCGGATAGAACTGCACCACGCCCAGCACGCAGATGAAGAACAGGTAGCGGCGGCGGTCCGCGTCAAGAAAGAAGGCGATCGCGCGCGGGACGTCGGTCAGGCGGAAGGTGGGCGGGGCGGACATGGCGGGGCGGCGAGGGTGAGCCGCACATTATCGCGGGTCGGTGGCAGCGGCGGCTTAGTCGGGTGCGGGTCGGTCGAAAGGCCGATAGCCGTGTAAGACCGCAGGTGAGAGACTCTGATAAGTAAATTTAGCCAACAGTGCCTTGAATTCACGAGTGAATCGGCTGCGTGGTCCGCTGGAACATCACTTGGTCATGCTGTATGGATCACCTTGGATGTCCCGAAGCTTCCGCGATTGCGCCGGTCAGGTCATGTTCCCGCGGCAAGTTAAGCGAATTTCTCCGCTTTTCAGGGAAGCCCCGAAGACGAGCCGCTGACGGTACGTGCTACCCTCTTACAGCCAGCAGCACTGTTGAGGTTGAAATGCCCGTTACGCCAAAGTCGATTATGCAAAAGTCCTCGAAGACACACCCGCATAAAGCAAAGTCGGTCACTGGCAGCAGTCGCCCTTCTGACCCTAACGAGCGTTCTGTGTGGGCGATTGAGTACAAGAAGTATTTCGCTGCGCCACCAACGACACCTCAAGGCTTTCACATCCTTGATCTGTCAGACGGCGGTTCAATAACCACTTCGTCTCACACATAACATGCCCAGTTGGAGTTCCGTTCTTGAAGAGATCAACCAAGTCAAGACTGGGATTGCCAGCGCGAGTGCGCTGGACATAGTTCGACGAAAGTATCTCAACTCACTGCATCAACACACCGGGCGAAACATCATCGCCTACTACTCCGCTTGGCTTCAGCGGGGGCCAAATACGCCGAATCTGTCAATCAATGACACGGACAAGAACGCGTTCATGGCAACGATCCACGGGATGGATCGGACTCTTGGTTTAGACCTTATTCTTCACACGCCAGGTGGCTCGATCGCGGCTGCCGAGTCGCTAGTCGACTACCTGCGCAGGATGTTCGGGTCTAACATTCGCGCGATCGTTCCTCAGATCGCAATGTCTGCCGGCACGATGATGGCTTGTGCTTGCAGTGAGATCGTCCTCGGCAAGCAGTCAAATCTTGGGCCAATCGACCCGCAGATGAACGGAATGCCTGCAAATGGCGTTCTGCGCGAGTTTGAGCAGGCGGCAAAAGAGGTCAAGAGCGACCCGTCCAGGATTGCCATATGGCAGCCGATCATTGGTAAGTACCACCCATCCTTTCTTCAAGAATGCGTTAATGCCATCGACTGGTCAAAGGCCGTGGTCAGGGACTGGCTTATCACTGGTATGTTTTCTGGTGAAGCCAGCGCCACCACGAGAGCTCGGCGAGTCGTCCGGGAACTTTCAGACTACAAAGGTATGAAGACGCATGGCCGTCACGTGCATATCGACCAATGCAAACGAATCGGCCTAAAGGTCATTGACCTTGAGGCAGATCCTGTGCTTCAGGATCTTGTACTGACGGTTCATCACGCATTCATGCAGACGCTGAGCGAAGCCGGTCCAGTCACGAAGATTGTTGAAAACCAGAGCGGCATTGCGCTGGTAGCAAACCACGCGGCTCCACCAAGCCATCTGCGCGCAGGCGTCTAGCTGTCAGATCTCGGATGATTCCTTATCGATCGTCTGGTTTTTCCGGGTTGATTGCATCGCTCGAGTTGACCCGCTGCGGTGAGTCGCGGCCTGCTGTAGAGACGCTGATCCGGCATTTCGCGGTTCAGGGCACTGGGTTGACCGGTGCAGGAAGGGCATCTGTCCGTGGTGCGTCTGGCCGCTCGGACAGCGGCAGACTCTCGCCATAGCGTGGATTGCGCGCGAAGGCGTGGTCGAATCGAGCCGGCTCTGCTCGACGCCGCAGACTGGCCTCAGCGCGCACTCGAGGGTATGCGGTGAAATGAATGTCGTGGCACAGGGTGAAGCGCCACTTGTCATGACGCCTCTCGTCTGCTGCCCGGACCAACCTTGCAGGACATTAGGTCGATGTTCGCCGAGGATGCCATTCCGGTCGCCATGATCCGGAAAGCCGCCGAGAAGGCATCGGCGAAGCATCGTTGCACGCTCTCCCGACAGTTCAGCGTCAACCACCACGGCTGGAAGCTCGCCCACATTCAACAGATCGGTCTGAACGAACGCACGGCCATTTCCGAAGTGCCGATGAACCGGCTCGCGTCGCACTTCCGCGCACTGATGTCGCCATCGAACACGTTCGTCGTTCCACTCGCCTGGGCAGGCATGGCAGAGGTCGAGCCGGTGATTC
>JAVEVQ010000105.1:0-7621 GCA_034004945.1 Methyloversatilis sp.
CGCCAAAGAGCACTGCATCGGGGGATGCGCGAATGATCGACCTTTACTCTGCACCGACACCTGATGGCTGGAAGGTTTCGATTGCGCTCGAAGAGCTGCGCATCCCCTATGCCGTGCACCCGGTGGACGCCTGCGCCGACGACGGGCAGGTGCCGGACTTCCTGCGTGTGAGCCCGTGCGGCTGCGCGCCGACCATCGTCGATCACGACGCCAATGGCTGCTCGGTCACCCACTCGGGTCCCATCCTCGTGTATCTGGCGGACCGCTCCGGCAAACTGATGCCGGCCGATGCGATCGGCCGTTCGCAGGTGATGCAGTGGCTCATGCTGCCGGTCGATGCGGCCGATACGGCGAAGACAGCGGATCGCAAGGCGGCGCGGGCGGAAATGCTGCGCCTGTTCGGCGCGTTCGACCGCCGTCTGCGCGAGGCCCCTTTTCTCGCCGGTGATTTCAGCATCGCCGACATCGCCCACTGGGCCTGGATACGCATGCATGCATGGTCGGACGTCGACATGCATCGCTTTCCCTCGCTGGCTGGCTGGCTCGACCGGCTCGGCGCGCGCGATGCCTGCCGTCGTGGCATACGCATTCCGCAACTGAACGAAGCGCCCGCACCGGTCGAGCAGGTCTGGCGGGTGCGTTCCATCCTCCTTCGCTGAATCGCCGGCGGGCTGCCAGCCGGCATCAGGCGTTGCGCGGCCTGATGCCGGCTTTTTAACGAGGCGAAGCTTAGTGCGCTAATCATGAATCCACTCACAAAGGAGGATCGTCCAGAAAACGTCATCCGGCTTTTTCGCTTCGCCTGCCGCCGTGGTCGGCCACCGCGGCAGCCCGAGTTCCCAACCCGATACGGAAGGAGATACGTATGGATACGTGCTGTCTACATGGTGGTGCAGAGAAGAAGGTCGGTCGTCGCGGTTTCCTGCGGTCGGTCGCGCTCGGTGGTGGCGTCAGCCTGCTGGGCACGCTCGCACTGCCGCAGGCGCGGGCGGCCGGCGGTACCGACGCGCTGCTGCTGAGTTGCATGGACTTCCGGCTGATGGACGAGGTCGAGCGCTACATGAGCGGTCGCGGCCTGCGTGACCGCTACGATCACGTCGTGCTGGCCGGTGCCTCGCTGGGCGCGGTGACCGACAAGTTTCCCGCGTGGAACCAGACCTTCCGGCAGCACCTCGACGTGGCGATCAAGCTGCACAACGTGCATACGGTGATCGTCATGGACCATCGCGACTGCGGTGCGTACAAGGTGATCCTCGGACCGGAGCACGCAGCCGACGCCGAGACCGAAAGACGCTCGCATGGCGAACAGCTGGCCAGGCTGCGTGGAATGATCATCGAGCGCCACCCGGCGCTGAAGGTGGAAATGCTGCTGATGGCGCTCGATGGCAGCGTGGAGGCGTTTGCCTGAACCGGGTGAGGAGCGCAGACGCCGCGCGGCGGCGTCCTTCGCATACCCGGTGCCGCGCCACTGCGCGGCGCTGAACGTGGCCTGCAACGGGCCACGTCCGGCAGGCGTCCGTCGACGCCTGCCGAAGATTGATTCCCCCCTGTACTGACCCCCACCCAGCCACTTCTGCCGTCGCGGTCGACGCGCAATCGCCGCGGTGCCGACCGCGCTGTCGGGCTTGATCCGGCCAGCATTCTCGAAAGCGTTCTCCGGGTCCCGTCCGGGGCGTCCGGCATGTTGCACCGCAACACCCCAAAACCGTCCGAAACGACCGTCCGACGCGGGTTTCCGGACTGTCCGATCGCACTACGGTTGCCTGATCCGACGCCGTCCGAATTCCATCCGTCCGATGCCGTCATGACTGATGTCACCTGCAGGGTGGTGAATATTTATCCCTTTGAAATCAGTTGATTGTGAAGGTTTTCGGCGTCAGGCACGGCGCTGGCACCGTACTTGCACCTAGAGCTGCGTTCGATCGCGGCCAGATCGATCAGGAAACACCGGCCCGCGGGGTCGGAGGCGAAGAGCAGTTGGACTATTCAAATGGAGACGTGGAGATGACGATCGATAATTCGTCGGTTCAGGTGCTGGGGATTGATGCAGGCGGCACCATGACCGACACCTTCTTTGTCCGTGCTGACGGCCGCTTCGTGGTCGGCAAGGCACAGAGCAATCCCGGGGATGAGTCCCTGGCGATCTACAACTCGTCGGTCGATGCACTGGCGCACTGGGGCCGCGAAGTCGATGACGTGTACCCCGAGCTGGTGACCTGCGTGTACTCCGGTACCGCAATGCTGAACCGCGTTCTGTCGCGCAAGGGCCTTAATGTCGGTCTGATCTGCAACCGCGGTTTCGAGCAGGTGCATTCGATGGGTCGCGCGCTGCAGAGCTACCTGGGCTACGCGCTGGAAGACCGTATTCACCTGAATACCCACCGCTATGACGAGCCGCTGGTTCCGGTGTCGCGTACCCGTGGCGTGACCGAGCGTACCGACGTGCAGGGCAAGGTCGTCATTCCGCTGCGCGAGGCCGAAGTCCGTACCGCGGTGAAGGAACTGGTCGACGCCGGCTCGCAGGCCATCGTCATCTGCTTCCTGCAGTCGCACAAGAACGGCACCAGCGAACAGCGCGCCCGCGACATCGTCAAGGAAGAGCTGAAGAAGCTCGGCTCCAACATCCCGGTCTTTGCCTCGGTGGACTACTACCCGCAGCGCAAGGAAAGCCACCGGATGAACACCACCATTCTCGAAGCATACGGCGCCGAGCCGTCGCGCGAGACGCTGAAGAAGGTGAGCGACCGCTTCAAGAAGCACGGCGGCAAGTTCGATCTGCGCGTGATGGCCACGCACGGCGGCACCATCAGCTGGAAGGCCAAGGAACTGGCCCGTACCATCGTGTCCGGCCCGATCGGCGGCGTGATCGGCTCCAAGCTGCTGGGCGAGGCGCTCGGTGACGAAAACATCGCCTGCTCGGACATCGGCGGTACCTCGTTCGACGTGGCGCTGATCACCAAGGGCTCGTTCGCCATCAAGTCCGATCCGGACATGGCTCGCCTGGTGCTGTCGCTGCCGCTGGTGGCGATGGACTCCGTCGGCGCCGGTGCCGGCTCCTTCGTGCGCCTGGATCCGTACTCGAAGTCGCTGAAGCTGGGCCCGGACAGCGCCGGCTACCGCGTCGGCACCTGCTGGCCGGAATCCGGTCTGGACACCGTGTCGGTGTCGGACTGCCACGTCGTTCTGGGTTACCTGAACCCGAACAACTTCCTCGGCGGCGCGATCAAGCTCGACGTGCAGCGTGCGCGTGACCACATCAAGGTGCAGATCGCCGACCCGCTGGGCCTGTCGGTGGAAGACGCCGCTGCTGGCGTTATCGAGCTGCTCGACCTGACGCTGTCCGAGTACCTGCGCGCCAACATCAGCGCCAAGGGCTACAACCCGGCTGAGTTCACCTGCTTCTCCTACGGTGGTGCCGGTCCGGTTCACACCTACGGCTACACCGAAGGCGTCGGCTTCAAGGACGTCGTCGTACCCGCCTGGGCTGCCGGCTTCTCCGCCTTCGGCTGCGCCTGCGCCGACTTCGAATATCGCTATGACAAGTCGGTCGACCTCGGCGTCGCCCAGCTCGCCAGCGATGCAGAGAAGGTCGCCGCATGCGAAACCCTGCAGGCTGCCTGGAAGGAACTGGCCGCCAAGGTGATCGAGGAGTTCGTCATCAACGGCTTCAAGGCTGAAGACGTGATGCTGATCCCCGGCTACAAGATGCAGTACATGGGTCAGCTGAACGACCTGGAAATCATCTCGCCGGTGTCGACCGCTGCGACCGCGTCCGACTGGGACAAGATCGTCGAAGCCTTTGAAAACACCTATGGCCGCGTCTATGCGAGCTCCGCCCGCTCGCCGGAACTGGGCTTCTCGGCCACCGGCGCGATCATGCGCGGCACCGTGGTGACGCAGAAGCCGGTGCTGCCGGAAGACCCGGACTGCGGCCCCACGCCGCCGCCGGAAGCGCGCCTTGGCACCCGTCCGTTCTATCGCCACAAGAAGTGGGTCGATGCAACGATCTGGAAGATGGAAGCGCTGAAGTCGGGCAACCACATCGTCGGCCCGGCAATCATCGAATCGGATGCCACCACCTTCGTCGTGCCGGACGGCTTCGAAACCTTCGTCGACAAGCACCGCCTGTTCCACCTGAAGGAAGTCAAGTAAGCGCCGACGTCCTGAAAGGCTGTCGGTGCCCGAGCGGGCCCGACAGCGCAGCGATCCGGAAAAAACTCCAAAGGAGAGACTGAATGAACATGTTGAGCAACAACGAGACCGGCTTCGCCGATCTCCTGAAGAACGGCCAGACGCTGAAGCAGTTCCGCGACGGCATCATCGAGCGGACCAAGGCCAGCGGCCACTACAACGGCCTGGAAAAGCTCGAACTGCGCGATTCCGATCCGATCGGCTACGAGAAGCTGTTCTCCAAGCTGCGCGGCGGCCTGGTGCACGCCCGTGAAACCGCGAAGAAGATCGCCGCCAGCCCGATCGTGGAGCAGGAAGGCGAACTGTGCTTCACGCTGTACAACGCGGTCGGCGACTGCGTGCTCACCTCGACCGGCATCATCATCCACGTCGGCACGATGGGCGCGGCGATCAAGTACATGATCGAGAACAACTGGGAAGCCAACCCCGGCATCAATCCCGGTGACATGTTCACGAACAACGACTGCTCGATCGGCAACGTGCACCCGTGCGACATCGCCACCATCGTCCCGATCTTCTGGGAAGGCCGGCTGATCGGCTGGGTGGGCGGCGTGACGCACGTGATCGACACCGGCGCGGTGACCCCGGGCTCGATGTCGACCGGTCAGGTGCAGCGTTTCGGTGACGGCTACATGATCACCTGCCGCAAGACCGGTGTGAATGACACCCCGCTGCGCGACTGGCTGCACGAGTCGCAGCGTTCGGTGCGTACGCCGAAGTACTGGATTCTCGACGAGAAGACCCGTATCGCCGGTTGCCACATGATCCGCGAACTGGTCGAGGAAGTGATCCGCGCCGACGGCATCGAGGCCTACGAGAAGTTCGCCTACGAAGTCATCGAGGAGGGCCGCCGCGGCCTGATGAACCGCATCAAGGCGATGACGCTGCCGGGCAAGTACCGCAAGGTGTCGTTCGTCGATGTGCCGTACAAGCACGAAGACGTGCAGGTGTCCTCCGCCTTCGCCAAGCTCGACTCGATCATGCACTCGCCGTGCGAGATGACGATCAAGCCGGACGGCAAGTGGCGCCTCGACTTCGAAGGCGCGAGCCGCTGGGGCTGGCATACCTTCAACGCCCACCAGGTGGCTTTCACCTCGGGTATCTGGGTGATGATGTGCCAGACGCTGGTGCCGACGCAGCGCATCAACGACGGTGCCTACTTCGCCACCGAGTTCCACCTGCCGAAGGGCACGTGGTGCAACCCGGATGACCGTCGTACCGGTCACGCCTACGCATGGCACTTCCTGGTGTCCGGCTGGGCGGCGCTGTGGCGCGGTCTGTCGCAGTCCTACTTCAGTCGCGGCTACCTGGAAGAGGTTAACGCCGGTAACGCCAACACCTCGAACTGGCTGCAGGGTGGCGGTATCAACCAGGACGGCGAGATCCACGCGGTAAACAGCTTCGAAGCCTCGTCGTGCGGTACCGGTGCCTGCGCCGTCAAGGACGGCCTGAACCACGCCGCCGCCATCTGGAATCCGGAAGGCGACATGGGCGACATCGAAATCTGGGAAATGGCCGAACCGCTGCTCTACATGGGCCGCAACGTGAAGGCCAACTCCGGCGGCTACGGCAAGTACCGTGGCGGCTGCGGTTTCGAGACGCTGCGCATGGTGTGGAACGCCCAGGACTGGACGATGTTCTTCATGGGCAACGGCTTCATGAACAGTGACTGGGGCATGATGGGTGGTTACCCGGCTGCCACCGGCTACCGCTTCGAAGCGCACAAGACCGGTCTGGAGCGTCGCATCGCCAACGGCGAAAGCCTGCCGCTGGGTGGTGACATCGATCCGACCTCGCCGACGTACGAGCACAACATCGATGCCACGGCACTGATCAAGCGCGACAAGCAGTGCATGACCACGGAAGACTGCTACGACAACCACGATCTGTACCTGAACTACCTGCGTGGCGGCCCCGGCTTCGGCGACCCGATCGACCGCGAGCCGAAGGCCATCGAGAAGGATCTGAACGAGAAGTTCCTGCTGCCCGAGTACGCCCAGAAGGTGTATGGCGCCGTCTTCACCCAGGACGAGAAGGGCGTGTATGTCGTCGATGCGGCCAAGACCCAGGCCCGTCGCGCCGAGATGCGCAAGGAACGTCTGGCCCGTGCGGTGCCGGTGCGCGAGTGGATGAAGGAAGAGCGCGAACGCATCATCAACAAGCACGCTTCCCAGGCCGTCCAGCACATGTTCGCCACCAGCTTCGCGCTGTCCGAGAAGTTCACCAAGCACTTCAAGGACTTCTGGAGCCTGCCGGCCGACTGGCAACTGCTCGAGTCCGAACTGGGCGTTCCGTCCTACGGCTCGAAGCACCGCATGGACCTGTCGCTGATGCCTGACGTCACCACCGTCGTCCAGGTCGAAGAGTGACCTCCAACAGACCGATCACGCGAATCAAGGAGCAATAAATGTCGACTTACACCAACGAGCAGGTCGCTCACCTGGCCGAAGGCACGCTGGACTGGGACACCACCTTCCGCATGCTGTCGATGCCGAAGGACAACAGCCGCTTCAAGCAGTACGTCGAGGCGCTGCAGAAGAAGGTGACCTTCAAGGACAAGATCGTGCTGCCGCTGGCACCGCACATGTACATCGTGCAGACCGCCAAGAAGCAGTGGGTCATCAAGTGCGATTGCGGTCACGAGTTCTGCGACTACACCGACAACTGGAAGATGCACGCGCACATCTACGTGCGTGATACCGAAGAGGCGATGACCGAGATCTATCCGAAGCTGATGGCGCCGGATACCAAGTGGCAGGTGTACCGCGAGTACTACTGCCCGACCTGCGGCACGCTGCACGACGTCGAGGCACCGACCCCGTGGTACCCGGTGATTCACGACTTCGAGCCGGACATCGAAGCCTTCTACAAGGAGTGGGTCGGCCTTCCGGTGCCCGAACGGGCGTCGTGATGAAGCACCGGGGCGCCCACAAGGCGCCCCGGTGAAACCGGCCGGGGGAGGCCGGTTGAAGCGAACGCGGCCGGTTACCGCCGGCCGCTCAGCGCCATACACCCTGAACTCGGAAACGGCACTGCGTCATGCGGCTAGCGCGGCTGCAGGGAGCAGCTCACGCCCGCGTTCCTTTCAGGTCATGAAAAGCGTCACGCGCGACAAGCACGGAACGGCGCCAGAAGGAGACTGAGATGCTTCATTCGCTCAAGCGGTTTGGCAGCGGCGCGCGCGCCGTGGTCAATGTGATTACCTCGACGCTTCCCATCGCGATCATCGGCGGCCTGCTGTATGCCGGTTTCTTCGTGAAGGCGGAAGCCGTCATCAACAAGGTCGAGCCGAAGGCGGTCGAGCGGCGCGACAACTTCTTCAGCGTCGTCGCACCGAGCGAGCAGATCGCCTGGGCCGCCGGTACCGGCGGCAAGATCGTGCGCACCGACGACGGCGGCCGCACCTGGCATCGCCAGAACACCGGAATCT
>JAVEVQ010000032.1:0-35926 GCA_034004945.1 Methyloversatilis sp.
GCCACACCATGCCCAGCGTGAGCGGCACGAACAGGAAGTGGTACATCGCGGTGGCGGCGAACTGCAGGCGGGACAGGTCGACCAGTTGTTCACTGACCATGGCGGTCTCCGGTAGTGGCTGAAGCGGACGAGGGCGGAGAAGGCATGGCCGACACCTGCGACGCGACGCGCGCCGCATCGACCGTCACCCGCTCGTCGCGCACGAAGGCGTTCCACAGCACGACCAGCACGGCCAGCTTGAGGACGACGACAACGACGATTTCATGCAGCAGTTTCCGGTCTGCCAGGGTCATGGCTTTCTCCATCCGTATGCCCATGACAGATCAAATGCCGTGCCAGCCCGCCACGCCGCAGCCAAGCCCTTGTTTTTTCGACGCTGTCAGCCCCGTTGTGTGACCTGGGTTCCAGACCGGCAGGCTGTCAGTGCCACAGACTGACAGCCCCGATACGACAGAACTGTCAGCGCCATGTCAGACGACCTTCGTCCCCTGCCCGAACTGGTGTCCTTCATCGAACTGGCGCCGGAGCCGCACATCCTGTTCGATCGCGACTACCGCGTCATCGCCGCCAACAAGGCCTACCGAACGCAGTTCGGCGGCAACCGCAGCGTGATCGGGCGCACCTGCTACGACGTGTCGCACCACTACAGCGTGCCCTGCGATCGCGCCGGCGAGTCCTGCCCGCTGGCGCGCAGCCTGGAATCGGAACAGCGCGAGCGCGTGCTGCATCTGCACCAGACGCCGCGCGGCGAGGAATACGTGAACATCGAACTGACGCCGGTGCGCAACGCGGCTGGCGACATCAGCTGGTTCATCGAAAAGATGGAGCCGATGAAAGTCGCGCGCGGCGTGTCGGAACGCAGCGGCCTGATCGGCCGTGCGCCGGCCTTCCAGCGCATGCTGGAACTGGTGTCGCGGGTGGCGCCGTCGGAAGCGAGCGTACTGCTGCAGGGCGAATCCGGCAGCGGCAAGGAACTGGTGGCGCAGGCGGTGCACGACGCCAGCCGGCGCGCCGACAAACCCTTCGTCGTGGTCGACTGCTCAGGCCTGCCGGACACGCTGTTCGAAAGCGAACTGTTCGGCCACGAAAAAGGCGCCTTCACCGGCGCCATCGCGCGCAAGACCGGTCTGGTCGAAGCGGCCAGTGGCGGCACCCTCTTTCTCGACGAACTGGGCGACATTCCGCTGCCCATGCAGGTCAAATTGCTGCGCCTGCTGGAAACCGGCACCTACCGCCGGGTCGGCTCGACCGAACTGCGGCGCGCCGACATCCGGCTGGTGTCGGCCACCCACCGACCGTTGAAGCAGATGATTGCCGAAGGCCGCTTCCGGCAGGATCTGTACTACCGGCTGAACGCCTTCCCCATCGTCGTGCCGCCGCTGCGCGAGCGGCGCGAGGACCTGCCGCTGCTGGTCGAATCGCTGCTCGCTCGCGTCGCCCCCGGCCGCCGGCTCAGGCTGTCGCCGTCGGCGCTGCGCGCGCTGCAGCACTACGCCTTCCCTGGCAATGTGCGCGAGCTGCGCAACGTGCTGGAACGCGCCAGCCTGCTGTGCGACGGCGACGAAATCGGCCCGCAGCATCTGGACGAGGACATCTGCGCCTGGTGCGCCGAGCCGTTACCGCCCGACACGGCAGAAGCCACAGGCGCCCCCACCATCGATCTGGAAGAAGCGCAGCGTCAGGCCCTTCTGCGTGCCGTGCGCAACCACAGCGGCAGCCGGCAGGACCTGGCTCGCAAGCTGGGCATCAGCGAACGCACGCTCTACCGTCGGCTGCGCGCGCTCGGGCTGGATCAGGACCCGGCATAGGGCGCGCAGACTGTCCAGCTCGCTGCCCGTGCTGACAGCTGTGCGCTGACGCATATGGCAGTTCGGCAGACGGCGCTCGTCGCGCCACAGCCGGGAAACGGCGCCCGGGCGCCAAACCACGGACTGGCACACCACTTGCGAAGTCTGGTGAGCGAAGCCGGTTCAAGGGTGAGCACCGAAGATCGAACATCCTCCTCGATCCTTCCTGCAACGGTGCGCAGGGCGACATGACCTCGTCGCTCCGCCCAGCCCCGGCGGTCCTCCAGCGTCTGCGGGCGACCGGCTTCGTCTTTTTCGGGAGCCACCATGAACGCATCCTGCACCGACCGTCGCCGCCTGCTGATCGCCACCAGCGGCGCCGGAGCCCTCGCCGCGGCCGCCACCGCCGTCCCCTTCCTGAGCAGCTTCGCCCCGTCAGAACGCGCACGCGCCGCCGGCGCGCCGGTCGAAGCCGACGTGAGCAAGCTTGCGCCCGGCAGCATGATGACCGTCGAGTGGCGCGGCAAGCCGGTGTGGATACTGCACCGCACGCCCGACATGCTCGCCGCGCTGGCGCGCCACGAAGCGCGCCTGGCCGACGCCAGCTCGGCCGTGCCGCAACAGCCCGCCTACGCCGCCAACCGCAGCCGCGCCGCGCGCGAACCCTTTCTGGTCGTCATCGGCATCTGCACCCACCTCGGCTGCTCGCCCACCGAAAAGCTCGCCAGCGGCGCCGACTCCGGCCTCGGCGAAGACTGGCCCGGCGGCTTCCTCTGCCCCTGCCACGGCTCCCTGTTCGACCTCGCCGGCCGCGTCTTCCGCAACCAGCCGGCCCCCACCAATCTCGAAGTGCCGCCCTACCAGTGGTTGTCGGATACGCGGGTGCTGATCGGGGATGACGGGCGGGGCGAGGTCTGACGCGACGTGAAGCCGCGCTCAGTCGCCGAACTGCACTGTTCGCGGCGTTGATGAGCGAAATCGGGTTGAGCGACGAGGTGTCCCCACCGCGGCGACCGAATGCACAGTCACCCGTGGATTACGTCTGACACCTTCAACGCGATGATCAGGTTTCGACGCGTTCGACCCAGTATCCGGGCGCCCTGTGCTGGTGTGCAATCGCAAATATCCGGGGGCCCCGCTCCGCGTCCGGCTCGTACACCACGGTGTAGGGAAAGCGATCGAAGTGGTAGACGCGCAGCCCCTCTTCGCCATGCGGCCCGCGGTACGGGTTCTCGATCAGAAGATCGCGCACTCGCTCGAATTCAGCCAGAAATGCCTCGGCAATCGCCTTGCTGGCATGCTCAGCGTAGTAGGCGGCCGCATCGCCAAGCTCGGCTTCTGCACCAGGATGCAGCCAGTAGCTCAAGCTATGCGCGCTCGGATACGCGCAAGTGCCTCGTCACCCGGGACCATTTCCACCTTGCCGGCCCTGACTTCATCCCGGCGAGCCTTGCTCACCTGCATCCAGGCGGCTTGCGCGGCGGACTGTGGCTCAAAACTGGCGATCAGACGCTCAACGAGCCTGGCGCGGTCTTCCGGCGGCAGGCTGAGCGCCTGTGCAACAAGATCTTCAACGGGAGCCGTCATACCAAACCTCCAAACTATCAGCGCAAGAATGCCATATCTTTCCAAGACCTATTGCGGTCGAGGAAATTCTGCGCGAGCGAAGCCCGTAACTCAGTCATCAGATAGCCGGCATTTATCGAAGGTTCTTCGAACAAAACGATACCGGTAGCAACCGGATAAATCTCACCAGTGTGGGGACAGCCGCTGATCCCAGCGCTGCACCGAGCCGAACCGCGCGACGAACTCAGCGACCGTGCCCCACGGCGTGCCGACGATGTCGTCGGCCTCCGCCGGTCGCAATTCCGAGAACTCATGCCAGACATGGTCATCCTCGGTCGGCACGTGCATGGCGCCGTCTGCTTTCCGATAGGCCGCTGGCAAGCCGATCTGTTCCGCGATGAAGAACTGGCCGCGGTCAAGACTTGCTTTGACGATCTCCGTGTCGACGGAGGTCGCACGACCCACGAGCAACACGCTGCACCATGTCTTGTAGTTGCCGGCATCGCGGTAGAGGTATTCGAAAATGCTGAAGTCGTTCATGCGGAAGTCGCCCAGCGGTTGTCGACGAATACCGCAGTGCGGTGTCTTTGCAGGAAGGCTGCAGCGGGAACGAAACGATGTGGCAACTCGATCATGCGGCCGTCTAGCGGCTTGAAAACCGACTCGACGAAGGGCTCGTCGGATCGACGGAGCTGTTCCGACAGAATGACCTTCCAGTCGTCGCTCAACGAAATCAATCCCTGATCGAACGCGCGATCATGAATGGCGGAGAGGCAAAGGCCATTGCTCGGATTGAGCCGGTTCGCCCTGTCGTCCTTCCACGGCACGATATGGCTCGCCACGAGCAGGCGCGGTTCGGCAAGACCGGACATGCAACAGCGACCGCGATAACTGGCGAGAACGGCGCGACGGAAGAAGTTCTGATTGATGCGCTGTTCGGTCAGGACGCGACGCGTCTCACCGGTGAAATCGTCAGGGATGTCGAATCCATCGAGCCTTTCCTCTTCCATCGGGTCGGCCGCAACATCCGCCACGAACTGCGTGCGCAATCGCTGACACTCGAGCGCCAGCCCCTCCCAATCGGCATGGAAATCCGCCCATATTTCGCGATCGAGCGCCGACGCGCCGGCTAGCCCCTTGCGGCCCGTGCTCGTGATCGCCGGATCGAGGCTGGCGAAGTTCACGAGCTTCATGGCGACTGCCGACGGCGTTCTCCCGATCAGGCTCGCCAGCCGCATGACTTCGGTGTTTCTCGCGTGCAACTTTCCGAAGGGAAGCTGGCAATAAAGATGAAATGCGAGCTTCAGTTGATCCTTGGTCCAACGGCTTTCACGCATGACGATCCGAGGCAGTACAGCCGAAGCTGCTGCCGGCTCCCGAGGGCTGATGACACCTTGCCGAGTGTAACGACTGTATTCCCCGTTCCGCTATGGAAGTGCAGATCGCGCTGGGTTTCGACGCGGTCGGAAGGCGGCGCACGGCGGCGTGGCACTGACCGCCCCCTCAGTGCCCCATCCGCAACAGCGCAATGGTGGCAATCCCCAGCAACAGCAGTACGCCGTCGCGCAGCGACGCCTTGAGCGCAAGCGTGCGGTGCGGGCGCGGCATCAGGTCGGACACGGCGATGTAGATGAAGCTGGCGGCCGACAGGGCAAGAACATAGGGCACGACAGCGCGGGCTTCGGCCAGCGCGAAGTGGCCAAGCAGTGCGCCCGGCAACGTTGCGGACGCCGACAGCGCATTGAGCAGCAGCGCCTTGCGCGCGCCGTAGCCGTGGCCTAGGAGAAGAGCGAAATCGCCGACCTCCTGCGGCACTTCGTGCGCGATCACGGCCACCGCGGTGGCCACACCCACTTCCGGAGCCACGTGGAAGGCGGCGGCGATCACGACGCCATCGACGAAGTTGTGGAAGGCATCGCCGACAAGAATGAGCGGACCGGTGGCACCGTGGACCGGGCAGCCGGCATCGTGACAATGACGCCACAGCACGGCCTTCTCCAGCACGAAGAACAGCACGATGCCGGCCAGCACCGTGGCCGACACGGCGTGCGCCGGTGCCTGCTGCAGGCTGGATGGAATCATTCCGAGGAAGGCGGCGCCGAGCAGCGTGCCGGTGGCGTAGCTGATGAGCGCCGGCAAAAGTGATTCCCGCCGGTGCGGGCCGGACAGCAGCAGCAGCGCCGATCCGGCAATCGCGCCGAGGCTGCCTATCAGGCTGAACAGCAGGGTCTGAGCAAGCATGCGCGGGGCGGCCAGTGGGTGAGCGGGCGCAGGCGACCCGCCTTCCGCAGACCGCCCGTCGTGATGATCAGAATGCCACGACCTTGCGGTTCGGCTCCATCAGCGCGCGGCCCATGGCATCCGGCTTGGCCGGTGCGATGCCGTCTTTCAGCATGTCCGGCTTGTGGCCGGTGTTCGGCAGGTAGATGGCGCACACGGAGGCGGTCGCGCCCTTCTTCATGGCGGCATCCAGCAGTTGCGCGGGGGTGACGTCCTTGGGCTTGAGCGGCGTGCCGCCGGCGCCTTTCAGCGCCAGGTCGCCCGCCTTGTCGCACAGCAGGATGTCGACCTGGCCGCCCTGTTCCTGCATCTGGTTGGCCAGCACCATGGCCATGCCCTGGGTCATGCCGCTGTCGGAACTGAGGATGACGGTGACGGCCTGCTTGTCGGCGAAGGCGGCCGAGGAGAGAGCGGCGAGTGCGAGAGCTGCGAGGGACTTCTTCATGGATGGACTCCTGGTGGGTGATGGATCAGTGCCGCCGGGTGGCGGACGAGGGACGCGCACGCCGCTGCGCGGTCGTGCGTCGGGACAGCATTTCGGTGATGAAGGCGTCGCGGCTGCCGGTCAGCAGCGACGCGGTGCGCAGCCGCTGTTCGCCAAGCAGCGCGACGCGGCGGCCGCCGAGCGGGTGAGCCGGAAACAGCAGCGTGCTGCCGGGCAACTGGAAGAGCCGGCCGGACAGCGTGTCGAACATGAGGCCAGGGTCGGCGTCTTCGCCGGCGTCGGCGCAACTGCCCAGATCGAAGGCGTCGCCGCAGAACAGGCGGTCACGCCACAGATAGCTCACGCAATGCGCGGTGTGGCCGGGTGACGACAGTATCTGCAGCACCTGCTGGCCAAACACGACGTAGCCTCCGTCGCGGGCGACCTTTACGCGCGCCGCGCAGTCGGTCGGCGCCGGCGCGCCCTCGGGCAGCACCAGCGTCGCACCGGTCAATTCGCTCAGCGCCGCGCAGTTCATCGGCACACCGGGATGGATGTGGGTACGCAGCACGTGCGTCAGCGCCAACCGACGCTCGGCCAGCAGCGCGCGCAGCAGTTCGGTGCTGCGCGGCGGCAGATCGATCACCGCCGCCTTCTGTTCGGTGGCGTCGGCCAGCAGATAGCCGATCTGGCCGGAATCTGGATCTTCGATGGGATGGAAATACATGGCAGTACCGACGCGCGGAGAACCTGGGTACTCCAGTCTTAATCAAGCGCCATGCCAGGCAGCGTCGGGCATACGAAAAGCGAATCGAATCCGCGTATTACGCTGACCCGGGAAGCAGGGAGCAGCACCGGACGTCCTGCCAAAGGCAGTCGACGTGACAGTCGCTCGCCAGCGCTGTCAGCCGCGCGGCACACGCCGCTCACGATTGCACGCAGATGCGGGGCAAGACACGCCGCGGCACTGCGCCGCAACTGTCAGCAACTGCCCTGACAGGGCACTGTCATGACAGCCCGGATGCATGGCCCGTTCCGCGCAGGACCAACGCAAGCTGCTGTTTCCGAAACACCTTTCAATCCGGCATCTAACTGGCACACAACTTGATGTGTATTGCTCGTCAGCGACCTGCTGGCAGACAGCCATCGGCCATCGTGCGGACCCCCTTGTCCCTGAATGGCCGGCACACCCGACCAGGAGAACTGCAATGGAAACTACCCAACAATCGAATTTCCCGCGCCTCAACGAACCGGCACCGGCCTTCAGCGCCCGTACCACGCACGGTGATCGCTCGCTCGAGGACTACCGCGGCAAATGGCTCATCCTGTTCTCGCACCCGGCCGACTTCACACCGGTGTGCACGACCGAATTCATCGGCTTCGCGCAGGCGGCGCCGAAGTTCGCCGAGATGGGGTGCGAACTGCTGGGCCTGTCGATCGACAGCCTGTTTTCCCATCTGGCATGGGTGCGCAACATCAAGGAGAAGTTCGGCGTCGACATCCCCTTCCCCATCATCGAAGACCTGAAGATGGACGTCGCCCGCGCCTACGGCATGGTGCATCCGGGTGCGGCCGACACGCAGGCCGTGCGCGCCACCTTCTTCATCGACCCGAATGGCGTGCTGCGCGCGATGGTGTACTACCCGATGAGCAATGGCCGCAGCATCGACGAATTCGTACGCCTGCTCACCGCGCTGCAGACTTCGGATGCCAATGGCGTCGCGACGCCGGAAAACTGGTGCCCGGGCAAGCCGGTCATCGTGCCGCCGCCGAAAACCGCCGAAGCCGCTGAAAAGCGCGCGTCGGAGGGCTACAACACGGTGGACTGGTACTTCTCGACCAAAACACTGTAAGCGCCCGGCAAACGGCGACCCGCCGGCGGCGGCCCAGTCGCTGCCGGCCCCTCCACCCCAACGGAGCCCGCGACATGACGAAGGACATTTCGACCGACATCGCCATCATCGGCGCCGGCACCGCCGGCCTCTATGCATTGCGGGAAGTGCGACGCGCACGACGCGATTTCGTACTGATCGACCACGGGCCGCTGGGCACGACCTGCGCGCGCGTAGGCTGCATGCCGTCCAAGATCGCGCTGCATGCGGGCGGGCTGTGGGCGGCACGGGGCGAAATGGAGCACTTCGGCGTCGCCGGCACCCACGGCCTGACACTGGATCGCGCCCGCACCTGGGCAGCCCTGCGCAGCCAGCGCGACCACTTCGCCGAAAGCGCCGCCGGCAAGGCGCGCAGCGCGGCAGGCGAAAGGCTGATCGACGGCCGCGCGCGCTTCGTCGAACCGACCGTGCTGGAGGTCGAAGGACCTGACGGCCGGACCATCGTGCGCGCGCAGGCGGTCATCATCGCAACCGGCTCGCGCCCGGTGCGACCGGCCTGGCTGGATGCGCTCGGCGATCGCGTCGTCACCACCGACACCTTCTTCGAACTGCCCGCCCTGCCGGATCGCATCGGCATACTCGGCCTCGGCGCCATCGGCCTGGAAATGGGTCTGGCGCTGGCGCGGCTGGGCGTGACAGTGACCGGCGCCGATGTCGCCGGCACCGTGGCCGGACTCAGCGACCCCGAACTGTCGGCGCGCGCGATCGAGCGCTTCGGTCGCGAGATGGATCTGTGGCTGGGTGCCCCCGCGTCGGTGAGCGCCGACGGCGACGCGCTGCTCATGCGCAGTGGCGAACGCGAAGCGCGCGTCGACCTGCTGCTGGCCGCGCTGGGGCGTCGCCCCAACGTCGACGGCCTCGGTCTGGCCGAAGCCGGCTTCGAACTGGATGCGCGCGGCACGCCGCTGTACGACCCGGCCACCCTGCAGATGGGCGAGCACCCGGTATTCATTGCCGGCGACGCCAATGCGCAGCGGCCGCTGATGCATGAAGCTGCGGACGAAGGCGCCATCGCCGGCTACAACGCCGCACGCGACGGCGTCGTGCGCTTCCGGCGCCGGGTGCCGCTGGCCATCGCCTTCACCGATCCGGACGTGTGCGCCGTCGGTGCGCGCAGTGACGAACTCGATCCGGCACACACCGTCATCGGCAGCGCCAGCGGCGAGGCCAATGGCCGCAGCCGCATACTGGGCGGCGAAGCCAGCTTGCTGCGCCTGTACGCCGACCGCGCGGACGGTCGCCTGCGCGGCGCCGTGATGGTGGCCACCCGTGGCGAACATCTGGCGCACCTGCTGGCTTGGGCGATACAGCGCGGCGAAACCGTGCATGCGCTGCTCGAAATGCCCTTCTACCACCCGGTGATCGAAGAAATGCTGCAGTCCGCGCTGCAGGACGCCGCGCGCCAGCTCGGCCGCGACAGCCCGCTGCCGAGCGGCCTGCGCAGCGAGGTCCGACCATGAGATCGCATCTTTACGTCTATCTGTTCGGCCTCGCCACACAGACCGCGGCGCTGGCCGATACACAGGGCCTCACCGTGGTGCTCGAAGACGTGAAGCACGCAAACGGACAGTTGCACGTCGGCCTGTATCGCGATGCCGACAGCTTCCGCAAGGAGGACCGCGCCGCAGCGGTACGCATCGTGCCGGCAGCCAGCGGGCGCGTGAGTATTGCGTTCGATGCCCAGCCTCCGGGCCGATACGCTGTGATGGCCTGGCATGACGAGGACGGCGACGGTCAGTTCAAGCGCCGCTTCGGCATGTTTCCGGTCGAGGGCTACGGTCTGTCCAACAACCCCGACAAGGCCGGGCCGCCCGCTTTCGACGACAGTGCATTCGACCTGCCGGCGGCGTCCGGCGTGGCCGTCAAGATGAGGTACTGAACATGACGCACGACAGCACGCTGCACGCACCGCAGACCCACGCCAGCCGCCTCGCCCATTTCCCGGTGTCATTCTTCGCCACCGTGATGGGCATGGCCGGCCTCACCATCGCGTGGATGAAGGCCGCGCATACGATGCCGCTGCCGGTCGAGGTATCGCAGGTCCTGCGCGTGCTCGCATCGGCGCTGTATCTGGTCCTGCTCGGCGTCTATGCGCTGAAGGTGCTGCGCCATCCGGCCGAGGTGGACGCCGAGCGGCGCCACCCGGTGCGGCTCAATTTCTTCCCGGCGACCTCGATCGGCCTGCTCCTGCTGGCCATCGCCTGGGCGCCGGACGCACCCGATGTGGCGCGCTGGATGTGGGGTGTCGGCGCGGCGGCGCATCTCGCTTTCACGCTCTACGTCATGAGCAGCT
Organism: Methyloversatilis sp.; assembly: GCA_034004945.1. Lineage (GTDB taxonomy): Bacteria > Pseudomonadota > Gammaproteobacteria > Burkholderiales > Rhodocyclaceae > Methyloversatilis. The sequence goes on from JAVEVQ010000032.1 coordinate 10,243, forward strand.
GGCTGCACCACACGCATTACGCGATACAGCACGCCAACCCGGCCTGGTTCATTCCGGTAGTCGGCAACATCCTGGTGCCGATCGCCGGTGTGCGCTTCGCGCCGGTCGACGTGAGCTGGTTCTTCTTCGCCATCGGCCTCGTCATGTGGGGCGTGCTGATGACCGTGGTGCTGTATCGGCTGTTCTTCCACGAGCCGCTGCAGGCCCGCCTGGCGCCGACGCTGTTCATCCTGATCGCGCCGCCGGCGGTGGGTTTCCTGTCCTGGGTGGCGCTCGTCGGCGAAGTGGATGCGATGGCGCGCATCCTCTACTTCTTCGCGCTGTTCCTGACCCTGCTTCTGGCCAGCAACGCGCTGCGCTTCCTGCGTCTGCCCTTCTTCATTTCCGCCTGGGCCTATTCCTTCCCGCTGGCGGCGATCACCATCGCCACCTTCGAAATGCACGCGCGCAGCGGCCAGCCCTTCTACGGCGCGCTGGCCCTGCTGCTGCTCGCGGTGCTCACCGTGGTGCTCGCGGTGCTGGTGACGAAGACCGCGCTCGCCGCGCGACGCGGCCTCATCTGCGTACCGGAGTGAGCGCGGGCCTGCTGCGCCGCTGGCTGCTTCGCCGCTTCGCCGTGCCGCGCGAGGCGCATACGGCCACGCCGGCCGACCACGGTCTGGTCGCGGTCGAGGTCGGTCTGCCGGCGCGCGATGGGCGGCGCCTGCACGGCTGGTTCGTGCCGGCCGCGGGCAGCGCACCCGCGCCGGCCGTACTGGTGATGCACGGCTGGGGCGCCAACGCCTCGCTCATGCTGCCGCTGGCACGGCCGCTGCATGACACCAACCACGCCGTACTGCTGATCGACGCACGCGGCCACGGCGCGAGCGAGGACATCGACTTCATGTCGCTGCCGCGCTTCGCCGACGACGTGGCTGCCGGGCTGGACTGGCTGCGCGGACGGCACGATATCGACCCCGAAAGACTGAGCCTGATCGGCCATTCCGTCGGGGCCGCCGCGGTGCTGCTGGAGGCGAGCCGACGCAATCACCTGAACGCGGTGATCGCGCTGTCGGCCTTTGCCCATCCGCGCGACATGATGCGCCGCCACCTGTCGGCCATGGGCCTGCCCTGGCATCCGCTGGGCGCGCTGATCACCCTCTACGTGCAGCAGCTTATCGGCGCGCGCTTCGACGACATCGCGCCGGTGAATACGCTGCCCAGAGTGACGTGCCGGGTGCTGCTGGCCCACGGCCTGAACGACGACACCGTTCCGTTTGCAGAAGCGCGCCGACTGGCTGCCAGTCGGCCGGGAACGCCGCTGATCGAGGTCGATGCCGGTCACGACCTGAGCGACGCGCTGCCGCAGGCGCGCGGCACGTTCACCGCATTCCTGACTGCAAGGGCAGAAGACCGCGCACAGCCCCGAACGACCGCTTGATTGACTTCGATCAGATTAGACTCAGTCCAGATCAGCCAGACTGAATGCCGTCATCAGCAAGGGAGAAAAACCATGAAGCGCATCCTTTTCGCTGCCGCAGTGGCGGCAGCATCCGGTCTGGCCGTCAGCCAGGCCTTCAAGGACGAACCGATCAAGCCGATCCGTCCGCCGCAGAACATCAATCTGGGCATGGTCGAGCTGGGCAAGAAGCTGTACTTCGATCCGCGCCTGTCCAAGTCCGGTTTCATTTCCTGCAATTCCTGTCACAACCTGTCGATGGGCGGCACCGACAACATTCCGACCTCGATCGGCGACAAGTGGCAGCAGGGCCCGATCAACGCGCCGACCGTGCTCAATTCCAGCCTGAACGTCGCGCAGTTCTGGGACGGCCGTGCCGCCGACCTGAAGGAGCAGGCGGGCGGACCGATCGCCAACCCCGGCGAGATGGCCTTCTCGCACACGCTGGCCATCGGCGTGCTGGAAACCATTCCGGGCTATGTGCGCGAATTCCGTCAGGTGTTCGGCAAGGAGAAGATAGACATCGACCAGGTGACGCTGGCCATCGCCGAATTCGAGAAGACGCTGGTGACGCCGAACTCGCGCTTCGACCAGTGGCTGCTCGGCAGGAATGACGCGCTCACCGCGCAGGAAATGGCCGGCTACCAGCTGTTCAAGGACAGCGGCTGCATCGCCTGTCACAACGGCGAGGCGGTCGGCGGCGCATCCTTCCAGAAGATGGGTCTGGTCGAGCCGTACAAGTCATCCAGTTCGGCCGAGGGCCGCTCTGCGGTGACCGGCAAGGACGGCGACCGCTTCAACTTCAAGGTGCCGACACTGCGCAACGTCGAAATGACCTATCCCTACTTCCACGACGGCGCGGCCAACACGCTTACCGAGTCGGTCGACGTGATGGGCCGCCTGCAGCTGGGCCGCAAGTTCAGCGCCGACGAGAACGCGCGCATCGTCGCCTTCCTGAAGACGCTGACCGGCGATCAACCCAGCTTCACGCTGCCGATACTGCCGCCGTCGGCGGACAGCACGCCGCGTCCGCAGCCCTTCGACAAGAAGTGAGGCGCACCGGCGCCCGTTGCGTGACGGGTGCCGGTTGCCGCGATCAGCGGTCGCCGTCGGTCGCGCGTCGGCGCATCTCGTCGAGCGCCGAATCGAAGCGTGCGTCGCCGGCGCGGATATTCTCGATATAGACCTCCCACGCCTCGACGCCCTGGCGGGCGGCGATCAGTTCGCCCGGCCGCAGCGCGAACGCGCGGTCCTCGGCGCGGGTGCGCAGCTTGGGCGGCGTGAACAGCACCAGCATCTCTCCGCGCGCGAAAATTTCTTTCGCCAGCGCAACGCGCCGCGACGCCGCCGCCGGGCCGATCGAACCATTGGGCGTGGTGACGCGGCCGGTCAAGGAATCGACACCGGTGTAGAGCGCCGGATCGCGCGGGTTCTGGCCAGCCTCGATCAGGTCGTCGATCTGCGCCATCACCTCGTCGCGCCGCTGCGGCTCTTCGAGCAGCAGCGGAAACACCGCGGCGTTGAGGCGTTTCGAGTAGTCCTCGAAGTTGAGCTTTACCCGCATCGCCACCGCCTCGTCGGTCACGTTGCGGCCGAGCGCGTCGAACGCCTGCACCGCGCGCCCCACTTCCTCGATGGCCACCCTGGCCAGCAGCGCGGCGCGCGCGTGGTGATGGTGACGCAGCAGCAGCGGCGCTTCGTGCAGCAGCTGGCGGGCGTTGTCGATGGCCACGTCACGGATGGTGCGCAGCAGGCGGGAACTGAGGGGGATGGTGGCGAAGGATGCGGACGACACGGCTTTGCTCCGGTTACGCAGATGGACGGACCGGCTCGTGGCCGGCAGTCGTGAATCAGCATACCCAGCACGCCGTAACGCGTCCAGATGCCGGCGTGTCTGTGCGGACGGGGTCAGCCGGCGAGCGCGCGCTCGATGAAATGGCGCGACACGCGGGTCTTCGGCACGCGGCCACCGAACCACGCGCGCACGTCCTCGTCCAGGCCGATGCCGTGCATGTAGTTGTACAGCGCCTTGTTCAGCGCCGCGCCCATCGCGTCGTGGTCGGTGCCGACCGGGTCGATGAAGCCGACGTCGTTTTTCGCGAAGGTGACCGGCGGGAGCGGCAGCAGCTGGACACCGTAGTCCTCCGGGTGCATGCCGACCGGCGAATGCACGGTACAGGCGAAGCGATGGAAGAAGCCGCTCTGGATGCAGCCGTGCTCGAACAGCTGACGCACGTATTCGAGTGCGTCGACCGTGTCCTGCACGGTCTGTGTCGGGAAGCCGTACATCAGGTAGGCATGCACGAGGATGCCGGCGTCGGCGAAGCCGCGCGTGACGCGCGCCACTTGCTCGACCGACACGCCCTTCTTCATCAGCTGCAGCAGCCGGTCGCTCGCCACTTCCAGCCCGCCGGAAATGGCGATGCAGCCGCTGTCGGCCAGTTCCAGGCACAGCTCCGGCGTGAACGACTTTTCGAAGCGGATATTGCCCCACCACGAAATGCTCACGTCGCGCCGCTTCAGTTCGGCGGCGAAGGCGCGCAGCGATTTCGGCGGCGCCGCCTCGTCAACTAGGTGGAAGCCGCTCTGCCCCGTCTCGGCGATGATGGCTTCGACGCGATCGACCAGCGTGACCGCGCTGGCCGCGTCGTAGCGCGAAATGTAGTCGAGGCTCACGTCGCAGAAGCTGCACTTCTTCCAGTAGCAGCCGTGCGCGACGGTGAGCTTGTTCCAGCGTCCGTCCGACCACAGCCGGTGCATCGGATTGAGCATGTCGAGCAGCGACAGGTAGCGGTCCAGCGGCAGACCGGCCCAGGTCGGCGTGCCGACCTCGTCGAAGGGGATGTCCGGCTCGACGAAGTTCACGTATCTCACCGCGCCTTCCTCGCGCAGGAAGGTGCGTACCAGTCGCTGCCGGGAGCGGCCGCCGGCGAGGTGATCGAGCAGCGCCAGCAGTGGCCGCTCGCCGGCGTCCAGCGTCACGTAATCGAAGAAGTCGAACACGCGCGGCTCGGCCAGCTCGCGCAGTTCGGTGTTGACGAAGCCGCCGCCCAGCACGGTGACGATGGACGGATCGACCGCCCGTATCGTCTGCGCGATGCGGAAAGCCGCATACACCGCGCCGGGAAACGGCACCGACAGCAGCACCACCTGCGGTACGTGCCGCGCCAGCGCCGCGCGCGTCAGCCGGTCGAGCGCGCGGTCGACCAGGGTGGGCGGGGCGGCCAGCGCCTGCGCCAGCGGGTCGAAACTGGGCTGGCTCTGCGCCAGCGACTCGGCGTAGCGGACGAACTCGAAGCGCGCATCCACCGCCTCGCGTATCGCGTCGGCCACGTCGTTCAGGTAGAGCGTGGCGAAGTGGCGCGCACGGTCCTGCACGCCCAGCGCGCCGAAGGCCCAGGCGAGCGGATCGCCGCCGTCCGGGTCGATGTAGGCCTCCAGCGATTCGAAGCGCGGCCCCTCGGGCAGGAAGCCGCGAGATACGATGCGGTGCGCCAGCGTCGGATCGCGTCCCTGCAGGAAGGCGAGCACCGGCGCCATGGTCGTCGCGTAGCGCGCATGCTGCGCCGCGAAGCTGGCGGCGGCGCGCGGGCGTTTCTTCTGCGGCAGCGCCTCGCAGGCTTCGCGCAGCGCCGCCAGGCCGTCGCGCGACAGCAGGTCCAGCACCAGCGCCAGCGCCAGATCCTGCTGCACCGCATCGACGCCGCGCGAACGCAGGAAACCGGTCAGATAGGCGGTGGACGGATAGGGCGTGTTCAGCTGCGTCATCGGCGGGATGACGGACAGCACGCGGGGCGACGGCGTGATGGAGGCGGGCGCGCTCATGGTGGATACGGCGGTGCGACAAGCCGCGCAGGGTACCCGAAGGTGTGCCGATCCGCGCAATACCTCACGACTGACCGCTCGCCGTGTCGGCGACTGCGCTTCGTTCCCAAATATTTACGCGTCAATGTGCCGCACACCCCTACTATCACGACGAGACAAGAGCGCACGGCTGACCACGCCGTAACGAGGAGAGAGGCGCGATGCCCGAAGCCCCCACCGAAGCCCGACCGCTGCCCGTCGCGGCACTGATCGAGGCACTGGCCGCCGATGACGCCGATCGCGCAGCCTTGATGCGCAGTGACGGCAGCGGCCTGTCGCGCGGCGAACTCGCCACACGTACCCGCCTGCTGGCGCAGCGGCTGCGCGCGCTCGGCATCGGGCCCGCCGATCGGGTGGCGGTGCTCGCGCCCAATGGCATCGACATGGCGCTGGCCGTACTGGGCACGATGCGTGCGGCCGCCTGCGCACCGCTCAACCCGCAGTACGCGCAGGCCGAGCTGGATTTCTACCTCGACGATCTGGCGGCGCGCGCACTGGTCGTCACCGCCGACAGCCCGGCGCTGGCGCGCGAGGTCGCCACGCGGCGCGGCCTGCCGCTGATCGAGGCGGGCGACACGCTGTGTGCGGCCGGTCAGCCACCGCTGCCGCCGGCGCCCGCCATCGACGACGTCGCGCTGGTGCTGCACACCTCGGGCACCACCTCGCGTCCTAAGCAGGTGCCGCTGAGCCATGGCAACCTCGCCGCGTCGATGGCCCACATCGCCGCCACGCTGCGCCTCGGCGCCGACGACTGCGCACTGAACGCGATGCCGCTGTTCCACATCCACGGCCTGGTGGCCGGTCTGCTGGCGCCGCTGGCTGCCGGCGGCCGCACCGTGTGCGCGCCGGCGCTGCGCCTGCCCGATTTCTTCGACTGGATCGACGCCTGTGGCGCCACCTGGTATTCGGCGGTGCCCACCATGCACCAGGCCATCCTCGCCGCCGGCGACGGTCGCCGGCCGCGGCGCCCGCTGCGCTTCGTGCGCTCGTCGTCGGCCGCGCTGGCGCCGGCCACGCTGGCCGCGCTCGAAGCGCGCTTCGGCTGTCCGGTGATCGAGGCCTACGGCATGACCGAGGCGGCACACCAGATGGCCAGCAACCCGCTGCCGCCGGGCCTGCGCAAGCCGGGTTCAGTCGGCCTGCCGGCCGGCCCCGAGATCGCCATCATCGACGCTGCCGGTACCGCGCTCGCCACCGGCACGCGCGGCGAGATCGCCATCCGCGGCGCCAACGTGATGCGCGCCTACCACGCCAATCCGGACGCCAATCGCAGCGCTTTCACCGATGGCTGGTTCCGCACCGGCGACGAGGGCTACCTCGACGCCGACGGCTATCTGCACATCACCGGACGACTGAAGGAAATGATCAACCGCGGTGGCGAGAAGATCACGCCACGCGAAATCGACGAAGCGCTGCTGACCCACCCCGACGTCGCGCAGGCGGTCGCCTTCGCGGTGCCGCACCCAACGCTGGGCGAGGACGTCGCCGCCGCCGTCGTGCCGCGGCCGGGCAGCAGCATCGCGGCGGAGGCGCTGCGCGAATACCTGTTCGGCCGGCTGGCCGACTTCAAGGTACCGAGCGAAGTGCTGCTGCTGGCCGAAATTCCGAAGGGACCGACCGGCAAGGTGCAGCGCATCGGTCTGGCGGACAAGCTGCAGGCGCTGCGCACGCCGGACTTCGTTGCGCCGCGCGACGTGGTCGAGGACATCCTCGTCCAGTCCTGGCAGGAAGTGCTCGGCGGCGACATCGGCGTGCACGACAACTTCTTCGCGCTCGGCGGCGATTCGCTGAAGGCCACGCGGGTGACCGCCCGCATCGTGTCGGTGCTGCCGGTCGAACTGCCGACCGCGCTGCTGTTCCGCCACCCGACGGTGGCGACACTCGCCGACGCGGTGCGGCAGACACTGGACCCGGCGGTGATCGCCGAGATCGAGCGCATCCTCGACGAACTGGCGCCGCTGTCCGCAGCCGGCGACGAACAGGATGCGCGCCCCGTCTGACCGGAATCACCGGGCCGCCGCGGTGCTCGACCGCCTGGCCGCGCTCGCGCCGGCGGATCGCGACGCCCTGCGTGAGGCACTGCAGGCGCGCCGCGTACGCGGTCACGACGCGGTCGCACAAGCACTGGCGGCGCTGGGCATCACCCATCTGTACGCGATGCCCGGGCTGCCGACCGACGAGACGACAGGCGCCTGCGCACGCGCCGGTCTGACTGTCACCGGCGCGCGTCACCAGCAGGCGACGGTGATGATGGCCGCCGCCCACAACTACATCGCCGGCCGCCTTGCCGCAGTGGCCATGGTGTCCAGCGGCGTCGCGGTAACCAATGCCATGACCGGCGTGCAGGTCGCGCAGGACAATGGCTGGCCGGTGCTGCTGCTCGCCGGTGCGGTCGAACAGGCCGCCGCCGGCATGGGCGCCTTCACCGAACTGGACGGCATGCGCGCGATGCGTCCGCTGGCCAAGGACTGTCTGCGCGCGCGCACTACCGCCGACATCGGTCGCACGCTCGCCGCAGCCGCCCGCATCGCCTGCGACGGTCGACCCGGTGCGGTCCATGTCGACCTGCCGGAGGACAGCCTGAGCGGCTTTGCCGTCCCGGCGCAGGTCGAGGTCTGCGCGCCACCCGCCGAAACGCCGCCGGACACTGCTGCACTCGACCGCGCCGCCGACCTGCTGCTCGCCGCTCGCGCGCCACTGCTGGTATTCGGCAAGGGCGTGCGCTGGGACGACGCCTACCGCCCGCTGCGCGCACTGGTCGACCACCTGCAACTGCCCTTCGTCGCCTCGCCGATGGGCCGTGGCCTGCTGCCGGACGACCACCCGCTGTCGCGCACCGCCGGGCAGGGTCGCGCACTGGCGGCCGCCGACTGCGTGCTGCTGGTCGGCGCCCGTCTGAACTGGACCTTCCGCTACGGCGCCGAGATCCGGCCCGGAACGCCCATCGTGCAGATCGACTGTTGCGCGTCGGCGTTCGCCGAAGGCCCGCCGCGCGCGCTGACGCTGAGCGGCCGCGCCGGCACGCTGCTGCCGGCCCTGCTCGAGCGGATACGGCGGAGGCCGGAGCCGTCGCGGACGCCAGCGCCCACGCACGGATGCGTCGCCGCGCCGCCGGACACGGCCACCGACCGACCGACACCCGACGAGGTCGCCGCCGCGCTGGCCGCTGCACTGCCCGCCGACGCGATCACCGTACTCGACGGCAACGTGACCTTGCTGGCGGCACAGAAACACATCGTCGCGCGCCAGCCGCTGTCGCGACTGACGCCGGGCACCAGCGGCTGCATGGGCAGCGGCCTGCCGTTCGCGATCGCAGCGGCCCGCGCCGGCGGTGGCCGGCCAGTCGTGCTGGTGACCGGCGACATGGCACTGGGGCTCAATTTCTTCGAACTCGAAACGGCAGTGCGGCACGGACTCAAGCTCGTCGTCATCCTGCTGAACAACGACGGTCCGTCCGGCGAACGCCGTCAGCGCAAGGCCTTTCCGGCCGGCCACGGCGAGCGCCTTCTGGCCTACCGCCAGGGCCTGCGCTACGACCTGATGGCGCAGCAGCTCGGCGTGCGCATCGAACAGGCAGACGGCCCGGCAACGCTGCCGACCGCACTCGCGCGGGCACTGGGCGGTGACGGGCCGGCGTTGATACAACTACAGGTCGATCCGCTGGCAAGCTGATCGCGAGGGGGGAGCGCATGGGGATGCGTCGTGGGTGATATCGGCAGACAGGACGCCCTGACCGGCGTACCGGTCGCACGCGGCGGGCGGCTGGACAGCGCGCGCTTCGAAGCATTGCGTGCGCGCATGCAGGCGGCCTCGGCGGCGCCATCGCAGTTGCGCGCGCATCCGCGTGCGGCCGATGGCGAACCCTGTTCCTGCGAACAGGCGCGCGCATGGTTCCTCGAGCAGTGGGAAGGGTCGAGCGCGCTCTACCAGGTGGTGAGCCGCTGGCGGCTCGACGGCACACTCGACGAAGCGGCGCTGCAGCAGGCGCTTGACGCGCTGGTGGCGCGGCACGAATCGCTGCGCACCGGTTTCCCGGCCATCGACGGCGAGCCGGTGCAGCGCATCGCTGCCGTCGCGCGCTGTCCGCTCGAACGGATCGCCGCCGCCGACGCCGACGCGCACGCGCGCCGGCCCTTCGATCTCGAACAGCCACCGCTGCTGCGCGCTGCGCTGTGGCGCGGGGAAGACGGTGCACAAAGGCTGCAGCTGGTGACCCATCACATCGTGTCCGATGGCTGGTCACAGGGGGTGCTGCAGCGGGAAGTGGGCGCACTGTACGCGGCCGCGCTGCGCGGTGGCGACGCCGGCCTGCCGGCGCTGCCGGTGCAGTACGCCGATTTCGCACGGTGGCAGCGCGAACGCCTGCAGGGCAGCAGCTACGACGCGCTGCTCGGATACTGGCGCGACGCGCTGGCCGGATTGCCGCAACTCGCACTGCCGACCGACCGCGCCCGGCGCAGCCGGACTATCACGGCGCCACGCTGGACTTCCGTCTCGACGCCGCACTCACCGGCGAGGTGCGCACGCTCGCCCGCCGCCACGGCTGCTCGCTCTACATGGTGCTGCTGGCCGCCTTCAAGCTGCTGCTGGCGCGCTGGAGCGGACAGGACGACGTCGTCGTCGGCACGCCGGTGGCCGGTCGCGGCCAGCCCGAACTCGACCACCTGATCGGTTTCTTCGCCAACACGCTGGTGCTGCGCACCCGGCTCGACCTGCAGGCCGGCGTCGCCGATCTGCTCGACCGCGTGCGTACGACCGCGCTCGGCGCCTTCGACCACGCGGCCATGCCATTCGAGAAGCTGGTCGAAGAACTGAAGCCACCGCGCGACCCGGGTCGCAATCCGCTGTTCCAGGTCATGTTCGCGCTGCGCAACGCACCGCGGGCCGATCTCCAGCTGCCCGGCGTCGACGCGCAGCCGCAGCCCTTGCGCACCGACATCGCCAAGTTCGACCTGACGCTGGAGCTGAGCGAACGCGACGACGTCATCGATGCGCAGATCGAGTACGCCCGCGCACTGTTCGACGCCACCACCGCGGCGCGCATGGCAGACCACTATCGCTGCCTGCTCGAAAGCATGGTGGCGGACGCCGGTCTGCCGGCCGGTCGGCTGCCGATGCACGCCGACGGCGAGGACAGCGCCGCCGACGACCCGGCGCACGCCACGCTGGCATCGATGTTCGCGCGGCAGGTCGCACGCACGCCGGACGCCGCGGCACTGGCGTGCGGCGACGCGGTACTCGGCTACGCCGCGCTGAATGCGCGCGCCAACCGCCTCGCCCACCGGCTGCGCGGGCTCGGCATCGGGCCGGATCGCTGCGTCGCCGTCTGCATGACGCGCAGCTTCGAACTGGTGATCGCGCTCATCGCCATCCAGAAGGCGGGCGGCGCCTACGTGCCGATCGATCCGGACTACCCGGACGCGCGCATCGACTACATGCTGGACGACACCGCCGCGCCGGTGCTGCTGACCCAGCGCGCGCTGGGTGCGCGCTTCACCGCGCGCGATACGACGGTGATCTGCCTCGATGGCGAGGACTGCGCCGACATGCCGGCGCACGACCCGGCGCCGACGGCCGGGCCGCGCGACCTCGCCTACGTCATTTACACCTCTGGCTCGACCGGCCAGCCCAAGGGCGTGATGATCGAGCACGCGGCCATCTGCAATCACATGCACTGGATGCTCGACACCTTCGGTTTCGACGCATCCGACCGCGTCCTGCAGAAGACCGGCCTGTCGGCTGACGCCTCGGTGTGGGAGCTGCTCGCGCCGCTGTTCTGCGGCGCCTGCATGGTGCTGGCCGAGCCGGGCAGCCAACGCGATCCGGCGGCCCTGGTGCGGCAAATGCAGGCGCAGCGGATCACCGTCATGCAGGTGGTGCCCTCGCTGCTGCGCGCGCTGCTGGCCGAACCCGGCTTCGCCGCCTGCACGGCGCTGCGGCAGATGTTCTGTGGCGGCGAGGCACTCGAACCCGGCCTGGTCGAGACCTTCTTCGCACGCAGCAGCGCGCGTCTGCACAATCTTTACGGTCCGACCGAGGCGGCCATCGACGCCACCTGGTGGACCTGCGACGCCGCCCCCGGTACTCAGGTGCCGATCGGCCGACCGATCGCCAACATGCAGGCGCACGTGCTGGACGAGGCGATGCGGCCGGTGCCGGCTGGCGCCGCCGGCGAACTGTATCTGGGGGGCATAGGCCTTGCCCGCGCCTATCTGGGCAAGCCCGCGCTGACCGCCGAACGCTTCGTCGCCGACCCGTTCGACGCGCCTGCCGGCGCCCGCCTCTACCGCACCGGCGACAGCGTGTACCAGCGCGCCGACGGCGCACTGGTGTTCATCGGCCGCGTCGATCACCAGATCAAGCTGCGCGGCTTCCGCATCGAACCGGGCGAGATCGAGACGGCACTGCGCGCCGACGCGGCGGTCGATCAGGCCGTCGTCATCGCGCGCGAGGACGCACCGGGCGACGCGCGTCTGGTCGCCTACGTGACACCGGGCGCGTACCGGCCGGATGCCGGAGGGCTGCTCCGACAGCTGCAGCGCACGCTGCCCGCGCATCTGGTGCCGACCGCCATCGTCGTGCTCGACGCGCTGCCGCTGACACCGCATGGCAAGCTCGACCGCAAGGCCTTGCCGCTGCCCGACGCCGCCGCGATCGGTGACGACGCGCCGCGCACGCCGCTCGAAATCGAACTGGCCGCGCTGTGGGCCGAGGTGCTGGGCCTGCCTGCGGTCGGCGTGCGCGACAGCTTCTTCGACCTCGGCGGTCACTCGCTGCTCGCGGCGCGACTGGCGACCCGGCTGCGCGCCCGCTTCGGCGTCGGGATCGCGCTGGGCACGCTGCTCGACGCCCCGTCGGTCGAAGCGATGGCGCACTGGCTCGACAGCCGGCACAGCGCCGACGAGTGCAAGGGCGACACCGGTTCACCTGCGACAACGCTGCATGCGCTGTTCGAGGCCCAGGCCGCACGCACGCCGGACGCGGTGGCGCTGCTGCATGCGGGCACCGTGCTGCGCTACGGCGAACTGAATGCGCGTGCCAACCGCATCGCGCACGCGCTGCGCCGGCGCGGTATCGGTGCCGACACGCCGGTCGGCGTGCACCTCGAACTTTCGTGCGACCTGGTGGCCGCGGTGCTCGGCGTGCTCAAGGCCGGCGGCGCCTATCTGCCGCTCGATACGCGCAATCCGCCGGCACGCACGCAGTGGATGCTGGCCGACGCCGGCGCCACGGTTCTGCTGACGACGCAGGCCGCAGCGCTGCCGGAAACGCCGGGCGTCACCGCGCTCCAGCTCGACGACGAGGACTGGCTGCGCGATGAACCGACGCACGATCCGGAGCACGGCAGCTCGGGCGACACGCTGGCCTACGTGCTCTACACATCGGGTTCGACTGGCACCCCCAAGGGCGTCATGGTCGGTCACGCCGCGATCGGCAACCGCATGCGCTGGCTGGTCGGGCAGTTCGGCATCGGCGCCGACGACGCCATGCTGGCGCACGCCTCGATCGGCTTCGACGTATCGGTCGGCCAGCTGTTCGCCTGCCTGATCACCGGCGGCCGCTGCGTGCTGGCCGGCGACGCGCTGCGCAGCGACGCCGCCGCGCTGGTCGAGCTGAGCCGGCGCGAGCGGGTGACGCTGTGGGACTTCACGCCTGCACTGCTGCGCCTGCTGCTCGACGAACCGGCATTGCCGGCGTGCCGCGCGCTGCGCCATGTCTTCTGCGGCGGCGAGGCGATGGATGCCGCACTGGCGCGCACCTTCCGCGCCCGCTGCAGTGCCGCGCTCCACAATATGTACGGTCCGACCGAGGCGGCCATCGACGCCACTTTCTGGACCTGTACCGACAGCGATGGCGACGGGCCGCCGCCGATCGGCCGCCCGATCGCCAACGCGAGCGTCTGGGTGCTCGACGAGCGGATGCAGCCGCTGCCTGCCGGCGTCGAAGGCGAGCTCTATATCGGCGGTGCCGGCCTCGCCCGCGGCTACATCGGCCGCCCCGACCTGACGGCCGAGCGCTTCCTGCCCCACCCCTTCGACGCGACGCCCGGCGCCCGCCTCTACCGCACCGGCGACCGCGTACGCATGCGTGCCGACGGCGCGCTGCTGTTCGTCGGGCGCGTCGATCACCAGCTCAAGCTGAATGGCGTGCGCATCGAGCCGGGCGAGATCGAGGCCGCACTGGCAGCCCTGTCCGGCGTGCGTCAGGCGGTCGTCATGGCGCGCGACGGCGACCACGCCCTGATCGCCTGGGCCGGTGGCCGCGACCTGGACGCCACCGCGTTGAGGGCGGGACTCGCCCGCACGCTGCCCGCGCACATGCTGCCGGCCGCCATCGTCGTGCTCGAACAGCTGCCGCTGACCGTCAACGGCAAGATCGACCGCAACGCACTGCCGTCACCGCTGGACGTCGACACACCGACCTCGCCCACTGGCGCGCGCACGCCGCTGCAGCAGGCGCTGCTCGAGCTGTGGGCGGACGCGCTGGGCCGGCGCAGCGTGGGCATCGACGACGACTTCTTCGCGCTCGGTGGCCACTCGCTGCTGGCAGCGCGTCTGGTCAGCCGCCTGCGCAGGATGTTCGACCAGCCCTTGCCGCTGCGCGCGCTGTTCGAAGCACCCACCGTGGCGGCGATGGCGGCGCGTCTCGAAGCGCTGCGTGACGACGCGACACCGACGCACACCATCGTGCAGCCGTCGACCGGCGAGCCCGAAGCGGCCTGCTCACATGCGCAGGCCGGCCTCTGGTTCATCGAGCGGATGGGCGCCAGCGGCGGGCTATATCACATCGTCAACCGCTGGCGCATCGACGGCGAAGTCGACATCGGTGCGCTGCAGCGGGCGCTCGACGCGCTGCTCGCCCGGCAATCGGCGCTGCGTACCGGCTTCGTCGAACGCGAGGGCAGACCGCATCTGCGCGTCGACGCCGACGCGCGCTGCGTCGTCGAACGGATCGCCGCGGCAGACGCCGACGCGCACGCGGAACGCCCCTTCGACCTGACGCAGCCGCCACTGCTGCGCGTCGCGCTGTGGCACGGGGACGATGGCGTCCCGGTACTGCAGACGGTGATTCACCACATCATTTCCGACGGCTGGTCGCAGGCCGTGCTGAACCGCGAACTGGGTGCGCTGTACGCCGCGGCGCACCAGGGCGGTCACGCCTCGCTGCCGGCGCTGCCATTGCAGTACGCCGACTACGCGCGCTGGCAGCGCGCGCTGCTGGCCGGCCCGGCCGGCGAACGCCTGCTCGGCTACTGGCGCCAGCAGCTGGACGGGCTGGGTGCGCTCGAACTGCCGACCGACAGGCCGCGACCGAATCGCCCTGATCACCGCGGCGGCAGTGTCGGTTTCACGCTCGACGTACCGCTCACCGCCGCCCTGCGCACGCTCGCACGCAACAACGGCTGCACGCTCTACATGGTGCTGCTGGCCGCCTTCCAGCTGCTGCTGGCGCGCTGGAGCGGGCAGGACGACATCGCCGTCGGCACGCCGGTGGCCGGCCGCGCCCAGCCCGAGCTCGACCACCTGATCGGCTTCTTCACCGATACGCTGGTGCTGCGTACCCGAATCGACCCGGGTGCCGACCTGCGCGCGTTGCTGGAGCAGGTCAGGGCGACCTCGCTCGGCGCCTTCGAGCACGCCGAACTGCCCTTCGACCGTCTGGTCGAGGCGCTGCGGCCGCCGCGCGAAGGCTGGCGCAATCCGCTGTTCCAGGTCATGTTCGTGCTGCAGAACGCGCCGGCCGAAACACTGTCGCTGGCCGGCGCACGGACCTGTGCGCTGCCGGCGGCACGCCCGGTGGCGAAGTTCGACCTGACGCTGGACCTGACCGAAACCGGCGACGGCCTTGCCGCGCAGTTCGCCTACGCGACGGCGCTGTTCGATCGCGCCACGATCGAGCGCATGGTCGGTCATTACCGCCAGTTGCTTGCTGCGATGGCCGCCGACGAAGGCTGCGCCGTCGGCCGTCTGCCGCTGCTGACGCCGGCCGAACGACAGGCCCTGCTGATCGAGCGCAACGCCACGGCCACCAACTACCCGGCGGGCGCGACGCTGGCGTCGCTGTTCGAGGCGCGCGTCGCGCAGTCGCCGGACGCCCCGGCGCTGATCAGCGGCGAACAGGTGCTGAGCTACGGCGAACTGAACGCGCGCGCCAACCGGCTCGCCCACCGGCTGCGCGCGCTCGGCGTCGGGCCGGACCGCTGCGTCGGCCTGTGCCTGCCGCGCTGCATCGATCTGGTGGTCGGTACGCTGGCCATCGTCAAGGCCGGCGGCGCCTATGTGCCGCTGGATCCCGCCTGGCCGGCGGCGCGCATCGCCCGACTGCTCGCCGACACACAGGCCGCCTGGGTGATCGCCGGGCGCGATGGACACGCGCTGTTCGACGGCATGGCGGTGCAGGTGCTGCGCACCGACGACGCAACGCAGCAGGACAAATCTCCATCCGATCCGCCGCCGCTCGGCGACGGTCGCAGCCTGGCCTACGTCATCTACACCTCGGGCTCGACCGGTCAGCCCAAGGGTGTCATGGTCGAACAGCACAGCGTCGCCCGCCTCGTGTTCGGCTGCGACTACGCGCACTTCGGTGCCGACGAAACCTTCCTGCTGCTGGCGCCGATGGCCTTCGACGCCTCGACCTTCGAACTGTGGGGCGCGCTGCTGCATGGCGCGCGCTGCGTCATCCACCCGGAGGCGGCGGCAACCGCCGCCGGCCTCGAAGCGGTGATCGCACGACACGGCGTCACGACGCTGTGGCTCACCGCGGCGCTGTTCAACGCGGTGATCGACGAGCGCCCGACGGCGCTGCGCGGACTGCGCCAGCTGCTGACCGGCGGCGAGGCTTTGTCAGTGCCGCACGTAAGGCGCGCGCTGGCCGCCCTGCCCGGTGTCGCGCTGATCAACGGCTACGGGCCGACCGAAAGCACCACCTTCACCTGCTGTCAGCGCATCCCGAATCCGCTGCCGAAGGACTGGACCAGCATTCCGATCGGCCGGCCGATCGGCAACACCACGGTCTACATCCTCGATGCGCAGGGCCAGCCGGTGCCGGACGGTGTCGAGGGTGAGCTGTACATCGGCGGCGCCGGTCTGGCGCGCGGCTACATCGGCGCGCCGGCACTGACCGCCGAACGCTTCGTCGCGCCCGCCTCCCCAGACTGCCCGGACGACCGCCTGTACCGCACCGGCGACCGGGTGCGCTGGCGCACGGACGGCAGCATCACCTTCATCGGTCGCACCGACCAGCAGATCAAGCTGCGCGGCTTCCGCATCGAACCGGGCGAGATCGAGGCCGCGCTCGCCGCACTGCCCGGCGTGCATCAGGCCGTCGTCATGCTGCGCACAACAGCCGACGGCGAGCGCCGCCTGTTCGCCTGGGCCTGCGGCGACGCGCTCGACGGCGCCGCACTGCGCACGCAGCTTGCGCAGACGCTGCCCGAGTTCATGCTGCCGGCCGCGGTGATCACGCTCGAACGCATGCCGGTAACCGCCAACGGCAAGCTCGATCGCGCCGCCCTGCCGGCGCCCGATGCAGCCGCTGCACCGCGCGTCGCACGGGCGCCGGGCGACGCCGCCGAACGCCACCTGCTGGCGATCTGGGAATCGCTGTTCGGCCGCGACGGGCTGTCCACCGACGACGACTTCTTCGCCATCGGCGGCCATTCGCTGCTCGCCGTGCGCCTGGTCGACTCGATCGAACGCACCTTCGGCGTACGCCTGCCGCTGGACACCTTCTGGTTCCGCGGCAACACCATCCGCGACATCGCCGGTCTGCTGCGCGGCGCCAACGCACCGCTGCGCTGGCCGCTGCTGGTGCCGATCCGGCCCGGCGGCACGCGCCGGCCGCTGTTCTGCGTGCATACGATAGGCGGCAACCTGTTCCACTACTACGAACTGGCCAAGGCGCTGCCGGACGGACAGCCGGTGATGGGGCTGAACGCGGTCGGCGTCGGCGGCGCCGAGCCGGCGCGCAGCCGCATCGCCGACATCGCCGCCGACTGCATCACCGCGATGCGCAGCGCGCAGCCGGCGGGGCCTTACCGCCTGCTCGGCTTTTCCAGCGGCGGCACCGTCGCCTACGAAATGGCGCAGCAGCTGCGTGCGGCCGGCGAGCAGGTCGACTTTCTCGGCCTGCTCGACACCTGGGCGCCCGGCACCTACCTGCGCGCACCCGACGGCGGCCTGATGGAGCGTCTGATCGCACCGCTGCGCCGCTACACCGACAGGCGCCGCCTGCAGCACCTCGTCTGTTCGCTCACCGGTCTGTCGCCGCGCCGTTTTCCGGACGCCGCGTCGGCGCACTGGTGGGCGCACTGGAGCTACCGTCCGGCCCGCTACCCCGGGCGCGTCGATCTCTATGTCGCCGACGCATCACGACGGGAGGCGAACGCGCCCTGTCTCGGCTGGTCGAGCCGTGTCGAGGGCCAATTGGTGCAGCACGCGGTTGAGGGCAGCCACGGCCTGATGGTGAAGCCGCCCCGCGTGCGCGAAATCGCGCACATGCTCCAGCAGAGACTGGATGAACTCGATGCCGCCGGCGACTGACGGCGCCCCCGCACTGGCGGCCGACGAGGTCCATCTGTGGCTGGCGCGGGTCGATGACGCGCCGCCCACCGGCTCGCTCGCCACCTGGCTGGACGACAGCGAGCGCGCCCGCCTCGCCCGCCTGCAGCGCGCCGAGGACCGCGCGCTCTTCGCGCTCGCGCACGCCGCCTTGCGTGACGTGCTGGCGCGCAGCCTCGGCATTGCCGCGCGCAGCGTGCAGATCGACCACGACGCGCACGGCAAGCCCCGGCTCGCGGCCGGCCACGCCTGCGACCTGCGCTTCAATCTTGCGCACGCCGGCCGGGCGGTGCTGATCGGCATCGCCCGCGGCCGCGAGCTGGGCGTCGACATCGAAGCGGTGATTGCACACGACGACCTGCGGGGGGTAGCGGAACAGGTGTACTCGGCGGACGAACGGGCGGCGCTCGACATCTGCCCGGCGGCGCAGCGCACGGAACTTTTCTACACGCTGTGGACGCGCAAGGAGGCCTGTCTGAAAGCCTGGGGCTGCGGCCTCGACGGCCCGCTGCAGCAGTTCAGCGTGCATGCGGCCGCACACGCCGATGTCATCGCCCCGTCCGGCACTGCGCTGCCGTCACTGCACTGCCGCGACCTGCCCGCACCGCCCGGCCACGTCGCGGCGATCGCCGTCAGCGGAGGACCGACGACGGCGGTATGCAGGCGCTGGCACGCGTAGGCGCGTACGCCTGCGTCGCGGCCAAGGCCGCTCGCACAGGAGAAGCGCGCCCGATTGGCTATCCGAGCTTGAGCAGGGGCTCTGTGGGAGGGGTCTTCTGACCCGGACGGCACTCTTCATCGAAGCCAGCGCGCCGCAGTCGCCGTATCGCGACCAGAAGTCGCTCCCACAAGGATCGCTCCCTGCTCGCCGCCGGAGCCCGGTTTGGTGGGAGCGAGCTTGCTCGCGATTGCAACGTGTATCGACGTCGGCGGTCCGCAATCGCCGCATCGCGACCAGAAGTCGCTCCCACAAGGATCGCTCCCTGCTCGCCGCCGGAGCCTGGTTTGGTGGGAGCGAGCTTGCTCGCGATTGCAACCTGTATCGACGTCGGCGGTCTGCAATCGCCGCATCGCGACCAGAAGTCGCTCCCACAAGGATCGCCTCCCTGCTCACCGCCGGAGCCTGGTTTGGTGGGAGGGAGCTTGCTCGCGATCGCAACCCTTATCGACGTCGGCGGTCTGCAATCGCCGCATCGCGACCAGAGGTCGCTCCCACGAGGATCGCTCCCTGCTCGCCGCCGGAGCCTGGTTTGGTGGGAGCGAGCTTGCTCGCGATTGCAACGTGTATCGACGTCGGCGGTCCGCAATCGCCGCATCGCGACCAGAGGTCGCTCCCGCGAGGGAGTGCGTGGAAATCCGGTTCAGCTTGCCTCTGCGTAGCCGCTCAGCGGATCGCGGCTGCGATGTCGGCGGCCAGTGCATCGGCCAGCCGGCCGTGCGCCTCGACCAGTGCTTCGTAGGTCTGCGCGCTCACCGGTTCGCTGCGGCTGAAGCGGCCGCTGCCAAGGTCGGCGCCGTCACGACGGACGGCCCACACGGCCTCCAGCGTGACCGACGAGAAGCCGTCGGCGTCGAGGCGCAGCACGTCAACGGGCACCGTCAGATCGGGGCGGGCGATGCTGTTCTGCGGCGCCGCCACCACGCGCGCCAGTCCGCGCTCGCGGGCGATCGAGGTGGCGAGCCGGCGCGCCAGTTCGGCCTTCAATGACCCTGCCCAGCGATGGCCCTGCGCCGGCTCGGCGCGCGAACCGGCGACGCGCTGCACGATCTGCAGGCGGTCCACCGCTTCCGGCAGACTGACCGGGCCGACGACGACAGTCGGTGAAGGCGCACCGGCAGCGACCGACGCTTGTCCGGTGGTGAGCGTGTAGTGACGTACGGTGGGCGAACTGCCGCAGCCGCCAAGCAGCAGTGCGACGATGGCGACCGGAATCAGACGAAGACGGCTCACGGTTTCTCCTCGGGCTTGCCGCGCAGCAGCGCTTCCGGATTGCGTTCCAGCATGTCGGTCAGATGGCGCAGCGACTGCGCGGCACGCGACAGTTCCTGCAGGCTGTCGCGTAGGTCCTGCTGCAGCGGCGCGTCGCTGGCCAGCAGGCGGCGGCCGTCGGCCACCGCGGCGCGGGCTTCGGCCATGGTCTGCTGCGTTTCGGCGACGGCGGCGCGCACCTCGTTCGACGCCAGGCCGTCCAGCCGCTGCATCAGCGCCTCGGTGCGTTCGACCGCACTGGCCAGCCCGGCGATCGCACGGCGCGTTTCGGCAGCGATGTCGTCCAGCGGCAGGCGGTCGATCTTGGCGGCGATGCGGCCCAGCGTCGCCTGCAGTTCGTCCAGGCTGCCGCGCTGCGTCGGCAGCTGCGGCGGCTGTCCGGTCCAGTCGATCTTCGCCGTGCCGGCATTGGGGAAGAAATCCATCGCCACGTAGAGCTGGCCGGTGACCAGGTTGCCGTTGCGCAACTGGGCGCGCAGGCCGCGCCGGATCAGGCGGTCGACGAAGGCGCGGAAATCGGCTTCGCTCATGTCCTGCGTCGCGTCCTTGCGCGACTGCATGCGCTCCGGGAAGACCGCTATATCGACCTGCAGGCCGACGTCGGCGGCATCGACATCGACGTCGGGCGATATGGCGATCACCTCGCCGATCTGGATGCCACGGAAGTCGACCGGCGCACCCACCGACAGGCCACGCAGCGTTTCGGTGAAGCGCAGCTGCCAGATCTGGGCGTTCGAACTGGGCTGCTTGAGCGCCTCGACGCGGGTCGGGAACAGACGGAAGTCCTGGCCCTCCGGCGCGGCTTCGGCGTCGCCATCCGGCGGCGTCTCGAACGCGAGGCCGCCAGCCAGTATCGCGGTCGCCGATTCGGTGTTGAGCTGCAGACCTTCGGCGCCCAGTTTCAGATCGATGCCGCTGGCGTTCCAGAAGCGCGTGTCTATCGTTACGAAGCGGTCGTAGGGCGCCTTGATGAACACTTGGATGTCGAGGTGCTGACCAGCGTCGTCGAGCTTGAAGGCGGTCACCTGCCCCGCCTGGATGCGCCGGAAATAGACTGGCGTACCGACGTCGATCGAGCCCAGCGTGTCGGCGTGCAGCGCGAAGCTGCGGCCGGGCACGCCGAGCGACACGACGGGCGCATCCTCCAGCCCGACGAAATCGCGCCGCGCCTCGCTCGACTTGCCGGCGTCCATGCCGACATAGGTGCCGGACAGCAGCGTGTCGAGCCCGGACACGGCGCTGCCCGACACCTTGGCGCTGACCACCCAGAAACGGGTGTCCTCGGCCAGCAGCGGCGCCGCCTCGCGCGCCATCTGCGCGGTGGCGACGACATGACTGCCGTCCGCGGCCAGCCGCACGGTGCTGATCTGACCGACGTCGACGTCCTTGTACTTGATGCGCGTCTTGCCCGGTTCCAGACCGGCGCCGGTACGGAACTGCAGCGTCACCACCGGCCCCTGCTCGTACCAGGTGCGGGCGGCGAGGAAGAGCCCGATCAGCGCGGCAACGATGGGGATGATCCATACCAGCGGTATGCGGAAGCGGCGCGGCGGATCGACCACGGCGGTCGGCAGCGCGGGCGGAGTCGGGTCAGGCATGGGCAGCAGGTTTCCCGGGTTCGGTGAGGGGGTCCCAGATCAGGCGCGGGTCGAAGCTCATCGCCGCGAACATGGTGAGCACGACGACGGCGCCGAAGGCGATCGCCGCCGGCCCGGCCTCGATGGTGGCCAGGCCGCGGAAGTTGACCAGCGCGACCAGGATGGTGATGACGTAGATGTCGAGCATGGACCAGCGCCCGACGAACTCGACGATGCGATAGAGCCGCGTGCGCTGCATGACGTTGCGGCGCGAGCGGCGCTGCACCGTGACGGTGAGCCAGGCGAGCGCGATGATCTTCAGCAGCGGCACCATGATGCTGGCGAAGAACACCACCGCGGCCAGCGGCCAGGAACCGCTCTGCCAGAGGAAGACGACACCGCTCATGATCGTGTCCTGCTGACGACCGAGCAGCGACGAGGTGGTCATCATCGGCAGCAGGTTGGCCGGCACGAACAGCACGGCCGCGGCAACGATGAGCGCCCAGGTGGTCGATACGCTGGACGGCTTGCGCAGGTGCATCGGCGCGCGGCAGCGCGGGCAGCGCAGCAGCGCAGCGCGATCGGCCGGGATGTGCGCGAGCTGGCCGCACACATGGCAGCTCATCAGCCCGGCTTCGCGTGCGGTCAGGCCGCGCCTCATGCGTTGGCGCCCTCCGGTGGTACCTGCCACAGCAGCCGCGTGTCGAACGCACGCCCGGCCAGTGTCAGCACGACGATCAGCGTCGCCATCGCCCAGAAGGCGGGACCGAGCAGCACGGTCGCCATGTGCGACAGCTTCACCAGCGACACCAGCATGCCGAGCAGGAACACCTCGACCATGCCCCAGGGCTGCACCGAGCGCACCAGCCGGAAGAAGGGCGCCAGTCGCGGCGACACCCGGCCCAGCCGCAGCGGCAGCAGCACCATCAGGATCATCAGCAGTTCGAGCAGCGGGAACAGCAGCGCGGTGCCGAAAACGAGCGCCGCCACCGGCGTCATGCCGTCCTGCCACAGTACCTGTACCGCGCCGATCAGCGTCACCTCGACGCGCCGACCCTGCAGTTCGAGGGCGACCAGCGGCCAGGCGTTGGCGATCACGTACAGGATGGCGGCGGTCAGCGTCAGAGCCAGCGTGCGGTCCAGACTGTCCGGCGGATTGCGCGCGAGAAAGGCGCCACAGCGCACGCAGCGCGCGGTCTGCCCGGGCGCCAGTTCGGGCTCGGTCTGCAGCAGATCGCACTCGTGACAGGCGATGGTCTGGGCGGGCAGCGTGGGATGCGCGGGAGACATGGGCATTACCGTGGAATCAGCGGCGATTGTGCGGGCTGGCTGCGCCCTGCGCAACGCGGCCCGGCGTCAGTGCGCACCGACAGCGTCGCGCGCCGCCAGCTTGGCGGTGATGTAGTCGGCGTGCGGAATGTAGAGCAGGTCGGCCACCTTCTTCATCACGTGCGCCTCGTGCGCATGCAGGTGGCCGTCGGCATAGGCCACCTGCCACATCAGCTCGATCACGCGCAGCTTGCGCGTGGCGTCGAAGGCGCGGTTCAGCTGGCCGGTGAAGCGCTGGTAGTCATAGGCCTCGGCGGCGGTCGTGGTGGCCAGTTCGATCAGCCGCTCGACCTCGTCGCCGGTCAGCGCGAACTTGTCGCGCAGCGCCTGCATCGCCGTCGCGCGCTCGTCGTCGCCGATCTCCGGATCGGCACGCATCACCTCGACCAGCAGCACCGCGGTCGCCAGCTGCAGCTGGTGCTCGGAGGCGGCCGGATCAGCCGCCGGTGCGGTGAAACTGTCGAACAGATCTTTCAGGGTGCGAAACATCGGTACTCGCTCCATGTGGATGGAAAGGTTCATGTGGAGATCACGTCGTGCAGCGTGCGTTCCCGAGGCGGCATGTGCATGCGTCACAGCCCCACCCGGCTGACCGGCGCGCCGCCGGATCCCGGCCTGCCTGACGCCAGCCGCCCGAACTCGCGCGCCAGGTGATCGACCAGCCCGCGCACCGCCGGCAACAGGCCGCGGCGTGAGGGAAATACGACGTGGGCGATGCCGCAGCGCGGCGCCCAGTTCGGCAGCACGTCGATCAGGCGGCCGCTGGCGAGGTCGTCGCGCACCATCATGGTCGGCAGCTGGGCGACGCCGATACCGTGCAGCGCGGCACTGCGCAGCGCGGCCAGGTCGTCGGTCACCAGCCGTGGCACGTGCCGGACTTCGGCGCTGGCGCCGTCCGGGCCCTCCAGCGCCCACAGGTGTTCGCACTGCGCCGGCCCCCAGGCGACGCTGGCCACCGACGCCAGGTCGGCCGGTACGCGCACCTCGCCCAGCGGCGCGACGACATCCGGGTGGGCGACCAGGCGCTGCAGACTGTCGCCCAGCACCTTCATCACGAGGTCGGTGTCCTCCAGCGGCGGAAAGCGCACGCGGATGGCGAGGTCGAAGCCTTCGCGGATCACGTCCACGCGCCGGTTGGTGCTCTCCACATGGATCTGCACGCGCGGACAGGCTGCCATGTAGCGGCTCAGCATGTCGGCCACCTGGTATTCGAGCAGCGCGGTCGGGCAGGCCAGCCGCACGATGCCCTGCGGCTCGGCGCGCGTGCGCTCGACCGCCTCCTGCGCCGCCTCGGCTTCGACCAGCATGGCGACGCAGTGGCCGTAATAGGCTTGGCCGATCTCGGTCACCGCGAAGCGGCGGGTCGAGCGCTGGATCAGCCGCACGCCCAGATTCTCTTCCAGCAGCGCGATGCGCCGTGACAGCTTGGACTTGTGCATGTCCAGCGCGCGCGGCCGGCGCAAAGCCGCCGTGCTCGACCACGCGGGCAAAGAAGTACAGATCGTTCAGATCCTGCATGGCCTCCCCCATCGTTCCATCAGTAGAACGCTGAATAGCGATTTTGCCGTCTAGTGCGTCGATTGTCCCGAATCTAGTATTCACCTCAACGCAGCACGGTTCAGACGGAACGGTGCGAACGAACAGGAGAAACGCCATGAAGAAGATTGCAGGTCTGTACAGCGCCCCTCGCCAGCACTGGGTCGGCGACGGCTTTCCGGTGCGTTCGCTGTTTTCCTACGATTCGATGGGCCGCCACGTGAGCCCCTTCCTGCTGCTGGACTACGCCGGCCCGGCGAACTTCGAGCCGTCGGACACGCCGCGCGGCGTCGGCCGTCACCCGCACCGTGGATTCGAGACGGTCACCATCGTCTATGACGGCGAAGTCGCCCACCAGGACTCGACCGGCGCCGGCGGCGTGATCGGCCCGGGCGACGTGCAGTGGATGACCGCCGGTGCCGGCATCATCCACGAGGAATTCCACTCGCCGGACTTCACCCGCCGCGGCGGTCCGCTGGAAATGGTGCAGCTGTGGGTGAACCTGCCGGCGCGCGACAAGCGCGCCGCACCGGGCTATCAGCATCTGGCGAAGACCGACATTCCGGTGGTCGAACTGCCGGACGGTGCCGGACATCTGCGCGTCATCGCCGGTGAGTACGCTGGGCACAGTGGTCCGGCCCGCACCTTCACGCCCATCAATGTATGGGACCTGAAGCTGAGAGCCGGCGCCGACCTCGAACTGACGGTGCCGGAAGGCCACACGCTGGCACTGGTGGTGCTGCACGGCCTGATCCGCGCCAACGGCAGCCAGCCGGTGCGCGAGGCGCAGATGGCGCTGTACCACCGCGAAGGCAGCAGCTTCTCGATCGCCGCCGAAGCCGATGCCACCGTGCTGCTGCTGGCCGGCGAACCGATAGACGAACCGATCGCCGGCTACGGCCCCTTCGTGATGAACACGAAGGACGAGATCCGCGAGGCGATCGACGATTTCAACAGCGGACGCTTCGAGGCAGCCGCGACCACTTGATCCATTTTACCCCCTGCGCGCACCGGGGCGCGCAGGAACCACTCCGCCGGGCGCCAAAAAGGTCATAGCCACCCACCCGGCACCCAACCTCAACTGCGAGGAGAATTGCCATGACCACGACCTACAGGAGGCTGAACAAGGACGACGCCGTGATGCTGCTGGTGGACCATCAGGCGGGCCTGCTGTCGCTGGTGCGCGACATCGATCCGGACAGGTTCCGCAACAACGTGCTGGCAACCGCCGATCTGGCCAAGTACTTCAAGCTGCCGACCATCCTGACCACCAGCTTCGAACAGGGCCCGAACGGCCCGCTGATGCCGGAACTGAAAGAGCTGTTCCCGGACGCGCCCTACGTCGCCCGCCCGGGGCAGATCAACAGGGGTCTGTTCGCGGCCGGTTTGT
>JAVEVQ010000106.1:0-7415 GCA_034004945.1 Methyloversatilis sp.
AAGGGCAAGTTCACGCCGCAACCGGTGCGCAGCGACTTCGGCTACCACATCATCAAGCTGGAAGACGTGCGCGACCTGAAGCTGCCGTCCTATGATGAAGCAAAGCCGCAGATCGCCCAGCGCCTGGAGCAGCAGACCATCGCCGCCCACGTGAACGAACTGCGTCAGAAGGCCGCGATCAAGTAATCACCCGGCGCCGTCGCCACCCGGCGCGTCGCCTCAACCCGGTGCCCATCCGGCCGTAAATCCGGTCGGATGGACGGCGGATGGAAGGACGCGACATGGGACAGCACGCACCCGAGCAGGAACTGGAGCCGGCGCACGCGCCGGAGTCGATGCTGCGCCTGTGGTGGCGCTACATCTGGCCCTTCCTCTACTTCCGCGACTGCACGCGCGGCTCCTGGATGGAGCGCGTGCAGAGCTATCGCCACAACCGCTCGATGCGGCGCCACCTGCCGGGCTTCATCGTCAAGTGGTCGCTGTTCACCGCCTTCTGGTTCGCCTTCGGCATGATGTTCGACGAGTTCGCGGGGCTGGTCATTCCGGCCGCCTGCTGCTTCGTCACCGGCACCTGGACCGGCATCGTCGCCATCATTCTCGCCGTGGCGTGGACCTGGCTGGAGCGCTTCCCCGAGCTGTACTGACCCCCGGAGAAGCGCCCTGCCCGATCAGCGTGCGGCCAGTCGCGCCGCCTGCTGCGCGATGCGCGCGCCGAACAGGCGCGCCGTCTTCAGATCACCCTCGACCATTTCATCGACCGATGCGTCCGACGGCGTCGACGCCATCGCGCCGGCGAAGGACGCTACGTAATTGATGTCCTCACGCGTCGCCGCCTTGCTGTTGCTCGGCATCAGACCGGTGCCGACCCACAGCATGCTGTGCTGCATCGCCAGCGTCATGAAGTAGTGCAGCGTCGAGTGCTTGTCGCCGTTCATCGACGCCGAATTGGTGAAGCCGGCCGCCAGCTTGTCCTTCCACTGCTGCGAAAACCAGGGCTTCGACGTGGCGTCGGCGAATTTCTTGAACTGCCACGACACGGTGCCCATGTAGGTCGGGCTGCCGAACACGATGGCGTCGGCCGCCAGCAGCGTCGCCCAGGCCGATTCCGGCACGTTGCCTTCGGCGTCGATCTCGATCTGCTGCACCTGCGCGCTTTCGGCCGCGCCGTCGGCGACCGCCTGCGCCATGCGGCGGGTATGGCCGTAGCCGCTGTGATAAACGATGGCAACTTGCGTCATGCTGATCTCCCTTCAGTGGTGGAATGACTGCCCAGATCGAACAGCAGCGCGTGTGCGTCACGGCCCTGTTCAAGTACGACTTCGTCCTCATGCTCGATGCGCAGCGCATCGCCGCTCGCCAGGCGCTGGCCATTGACCGTCAGTTCGCCGTCTATCAGATGAACGTAGACCTTGCGGCCGGCCGCGAGGCGGTGGATGAGCGGCGCATGACCGGCATCGAGGCGGCTCGCGTACAGCGCGACGTCGGCATGGATGGTGAGCGCGCCATCGCGCCCCTCCGCATTCACCAGCGGCAGCAGGCGCCCCTGGCGCGCGCTGTCGGCAAAGTGCTGCTGCGCGTAGCCCGGCTCGATACCCCGTGATTTCGGCAGCAGCCAGATCTGCAGCATGCGCACCGGCGTCGTCGCCGCGTGATTGAATTCGCTGTGCCTGACGCCGGTACCGGCGCTCATGCGCTGCACGTCGCCGGCGCGCAGCACGCCGGTATTGCCGAGCGAATCGCGGTGGGTCAGTTCGCCCGCCAGCACGACGGTGACGATTTCCATGTCGCGGTGCGGGTGGGTGCCGAAACCGCCGGCAGGCTCTATCGTGTCTTCCATCAGCGCGCGCAGCGTGCCGAAACCCATGTGCGCCGGGTCATAGTAGTCGGCGAAGGAAAAGCTGAAATGCGACTGGCCCCAGCCGTGGTCGTCGAAGCCGCGTTCTGAAGATTTGCGCAGACTGATCATTGCCCATCTCCTTGATGTGTTGGTTGATGGGTGAATTGTGGCGACGGGCGGATCGACGATGGCGGCATGTCGCTGATATCATCATTCAAATTATTTGAACGAACTCAGTTCACCCGCCGTGTCCGAACGCGACCATCCGCTGACGCCCGAAGCGATCCGTCTGATCGCCACCATCGACGAAGCCGGCAGCTTCGCCGCGGCGGCGCGCGTGCTCGGCAAGGTGCCGTCGGCGCTGAGCTACAGCGTGCGCCAGCTCGAAGATGCACTCGACGTGCTGCTGTTCGACCGCGCCAGCCGCACTGCGGTGCTGACGCCGGCGGGGCACGAACTGCTGGTCGAGGGCCGGCGTCTGCTGCTGGAGATGGACGCCGTCGCCAGCCGCGTCAAGCGCGTGGCCAGCGGCTGGGAGGGCCAGCTCGCCATCGCCGCCAACGCGCTCATGTGCCCGCACACGCTGCTCGATCTGGTCGACGCCTTCTACGCCCAGCGCGACACCGCACGGCTGCCGCCGCCGACGCGCATCCGCCTGCGTCAGGAGGTGCTGTCCGGCACCTGGGAGGCGCTGCTGTCGGGTGCGGCCGACCTCGCCATCGGCGTCGACGCCGACGACACGCGGGTCAGCGGCTTACAGGTCGAGGCGCTCGGCGACATGCCCTTCGTGTTCGTCGTGGCGCCGCACCACCCGCTGGCGCGCGTCGCCGAGCCGCTGGATCCGGCGATGATCCGCCTGCACCGCGCGGTCGCCATCGCCGACAGCGCGCTCCGGCTGTCGCCGGTATCGCGCAATCTGCTCCCCGGGCAGGACGTGCTCACGGTGCCGACGCTGGACATGAAGATAGACGCCCAGCTGCGCGGTCTCGGCTGCGGCTTCCTGCCGGAGGCGCGCGTGCGCGCCCACATCGAGGCCGGACGGCTGGTGGCGAAAGCGACCGGCGAGCACAAGGTTGCCCGCTTCGCCATCGCCTGGCGCAGCGCGGGCCAGCGCGGGCGCGCCCTCGACTGGTGGCTGCAGCAGCTGGCCAGCCCGCGCACCCGCCGCGCCCTGCTCGAAGGCCTGCCGGCATGAGCGCACAGCGCCTGCCGGTGGTACTGCTGACCGGCTTTCTCGGCGCCGGCAAGACCACGCTGCTGAACCGTCTGCTCGCCCGCGCCGACATGGCCGACACGCTGGTCATCGTGAACGAGTTCGGCGAGGCCTCGCTCGATCACCGGCTGGTCACGCACACCGCCGACCAGACCGTGGTCGAACTGGCCAGCGGCTGCGTCTGCTGCACGCTGCGCGGCGACCTCGCGCAGACGCTGCGCGACGCGCACTGGCGCTTCGCCCGCGCCGGCCGTCGCCAGTTCGAGCGCATCGTGATCGAAACCACCGGCCTGGCGGACCCGGCGCCGGTGCTGCGCACGCTGGCCGCCGACGCGCGCGTGGTCGAGCGCTACCGGCTGAGCTGCACGCTCACCGTGGTCGACGCCACGCACGCCGCGGCGACGCTCGCCATGCGGCCGGAGGCGATGCGCCAGGTCGCCGCCGCCGACCGGCTGCTGATCAGCAAGACCGACCTCGCCGACACCGCCGCGGTCGCTGCGCTGCGGCAGACGCTGACCGCGCTGAACCCGTTCGCGCCGCAACTCGACCTGCAGAGCGCCAGCCTCGGGCCGGCGCTGTTCGACCCGCCCGCCGTCATGCGCTACCGTGCCGCGCCGCCGACCATCGCCGCGCCGCACGCGGTAAGGGCCGACAGCACGCTGATCGAGCAGCCGCTGCAGCGCGCGCGGATCGACGCCTGGCTCGCCGCCTGGCCGGACATCGCCGGCCCCGGCCTGCTGCGCATGAAGGCCCTGCTCGACGTCGCCGGCGAATCGCGGCCGCTGGTCGTGCAGGGCGTGCAGCACGCGCTCTACCCGCCGACGCTTCTGCCCGCCTGGCCCGACGCGGCCCGCGGCTCGACCGTGGTGTGCATCACCCAGGGCATAGCCGAGACGCGTCTGCAGGCCTGGCTGTCCGCGCTGCGTCACGATTGAACCCGCGCGCCTTCGCTTCGCTCACAATGCAGTCTTCCGCACGCCCCATCGCCTTCATGTCAGCTGTCCGCAAACGACTCGACCAGATCGAGTTCGACAACCTGTTCGTCCGCAGCCTGCCGGCGGATCCGTCGGACCTCATCCGCTCCCGCCAGGTGCGCAACGCCTCCTACACCTTCACGCCGCCGACCCCGGTGGCCGCACCCGAACTGCTGGCCTGGTCCGACGTGCTCGGCGCCCAGCTCGGCCTCGCCCGCCCGGCGCGGGTCGACGCCGCGGTCGAGGCGCTGGCCGGCAATCGCGTGCTGCCCGGCATGCAGCCCTATTCCGCGCGCTACGGCGGTCATCAGTTCGGCAACTGGGCCGGCCAGCTCGGCGACGGCCGCGCCATCACGCTGGGCGAAATGTTCGACATCCACGGGCAGCGGCAGGAACTGCAGCTGAAGGGCGCCGGCCCGACCCCCTACTCGCGCCGCGCCGACGGGCGCGCGGTGCTGCGTTCGTCGGTGCGCGAATTCCTGTGCAGCGAGGCGATGTTCCACCTCGGCATTCCGACCACGCGCGCGCTGAGCCTGGTCGCCACCGGTGATCAGGTGGTGCGCGACATGTTCTACGACGGGCGCCCGGAGTACGAACCCGGCGCCATCGTCTGCCGCGTCGCACCGAGCTTCGTGCGCTTCGGCCACTTCGAAATCCTGACCTCGGAGCAGGAACTGCCGCTGCTGCGCCAGCTCGCCGACTGGGTGATGACGCATCACTACCCGGGCATCACCTCCTACGCCGAATGGTTCGCCGAAATTTGCCGTCGCACCGCGACGCTGATGGTGGACTGGATGCGCGTCGGCTTCGTGCATGGCGTCATGAACACCGACAATATGTCCATCCTCGGCCTGACCATCGATTACGGCCCCTATGGCTGGCTCGAAGGCGTGGACATGATGTGGACGCCGAACACCACCGACGCCCAGGGTCGCCGCTACTGCTACGGCCGCCAGCCGCAAATCGGCTACTGGAACCTCACCCGCCTGGCCGCCGCGCTGGCGCCGCTGATCGACGACCGCGACGCCATCGACGCCGCGCTCGAAGGCTACGAACAGACCTTCGCCGACCGCTGGACCGCGATGCTCGCCAACAAGCTCGGCCTGCCGCTGCCGGCACCCGGCGACGACGCCGACCAGGACATGCGCAGCCGGCTGTTCCAGATGCTGCAGCACGAAGAGTGCGATTTCACGATCTTCTTCCGTCGCCTCGCAGAGGTGCCGCTCGCCGCCGCCGCCGCGGCTGACGCAGCGGCGCTCGCACCGCTGCACGAGGCCTTCTACAGCGGCGACGGACCGTCGCCCGAGCACGGCCGCGACCTGCTCGGCTGGCTGCAGCAGTGGGCGCAGCGCATCATCGCGGGCGGCGAGCCGGATGCCGCGCGCATCGCCCGCATGAACGCCACCAATCCGAAATACATCGTCCGCAACTGGCTCGCCCAGCGCGCGATCGACGATGCCACCGCCGGTGACACCGGCATGATCGAGCGCCTGCTGACGATGATGCAGCGCCCCTACGACGAACAGCCGGAATTCGACGACCTCGCCGGCCGCCGCCCGGAATGGGCGCGCAACAAGCCCGGCTGTTCCGCACTGTCCTGCAGCTCATGAACCTGACCAGCCTGCGCACCCACTGCTACCACGGCCTCGAAGCGGGCCCGAAACTGATCGTGCTCGGCGCCGTGCACGGAAACGAAACCTGCGGCACCCAGGGCATCGCCCGCATCCTCGGCGAACTCGACCGCGGCGAACTGCGCATCCTGCGCGGCACCGTCACCTTCGTGCCGGTCACCAACCCGCTGGCCTGGCTGCGCGGGCAGCGCGCGGGCGACCGCAACCTGAACCGCAACCTCGGGCCGAAGGCGGCGCCGCAGGACTACGAGGACCGCATCGCCAACGCACTGTGCCCGCTGCTGGCGGCGCACGAGGTGCTGCTCGACCTGCATTCCTTCCACACCGGCGGCGAGCCCTTCGCCATGCTCGGCCCGCAGGACAACAGCGGCCCGCTCGAACCCTTCGCCCACGCCGCGGCCGAAGAGGCGATGGCGCTGCGCCTCGGTGCGCGCCGTCTGGTCGAGGGCTGGCTCGACACCTACGCCGCGGGCGTGCGCACGCGGCTCGCGCGCACCGCGCCGACCGAGCGCGCCCAGCTGCTCAGCACCGACCCCGACTACGGCGTCGGCACCACCGAATACATGCGCCGCCTCGGCGGCTACGCGATCACCCTCGAATGCGGCCAGCACGAAGACCCGGCCGCGCCCGATTTCGCGTGGCGGGCGATCCGCAACACCCTCGCCCACCTCGGCCTGACCGACGAGACACCGCCGCCGGCGCGCAGCGACTGCGAACTGCTGAAGCTGGTCGAAGTGATCGACCGGCTGCACGCCGGCGACACCTTCGCCCGCCCCTGGGCCAGCTTCGACCCGGTGGCCGCCGGCGACCTGATCGGCACCCGCGAGGACGGCAGCGAAGTGCGCGCCCAGCGCGACGGCTTCATCGTGTTCCCGAATCCCGCCGCCACGGCGGGCAACGAGTGGTTCTATTTCGCCCAGCGCAGCGAGCGCACCCTGCACGGCTGATACGCATTCCGCGAAAGCGCGCCCGCCCCTCGCCGGAGCCGGGTTTTGTGGGAGCGAGCTTGCTCGCGATAGCGATCTGAACCGAAGCCAGCAGCCCCCGAAGGCCGCATCGCGACCAGAGGTCGCTCCCACGAAAAGCGCGCCCGCCCCCTCGCCGGAGCCGGGTTTCCGGTGGGAGCGAGCTTGCTCGCGATAGCGATCTGAACCGAAGCCAGCCGCCCCCGAAGGCCGCATCGCGACCAGAGGTCGCTCCCACGAAAAGCACGCCCGCCCCCTCGCCGGAGCCGGGTTTTGTGGGAGCGAGCTTGCTCGCGATAGCGATCTGAACCGAAGCCAGCCGCCCCCGAAGGCCGCATCGCGACCAAAGGTCGCTCCCACGAAAAGCGCGCCCGCCCCCTCGCCGGAGCCGGGTTTTGTGGGAGCGAGCTTGCTCGCGATAGCGATCTGAACCGAAGCCAGCAGCCCCCGAAGGCCGCATCGCGACCAGAGGTCGCTCCCACGAAATGCGCGCCCGCCCCCACGCCGGAGCCGGGTTTCCCGTGGGAGCGAGCTTGCTCGCGATAGCAGCCTGAATCGAAGCCGACGGACAGCAAAGGCCGCATCGCGGCCAAGGCCGCTCCCATAAGAAGGCCGCCCGCGACCGCAGGTGATTACCGCCGCGTCTTTTCCCGCCCCCGCGCCCTCGCACCGCCATGGTGCACCGCAATCGCCCACCCGGCCGTCGACATCGCGGCCAATGCCAGCAGGGACGCGGGCGACCGCTCGAAGATGGCCCTGTCAAGGCTGTCGCGCACTTTCCAGGCGGCGTAGACT
>JAVEVQ010000107.1:0-7357 GCA_034004945.1 Methyloversatilis sp.
ACGAGTCCGGCGACCTCGTCCGGACGGTCGTTCAGGGCGAGCGGCAGACGGTGCGCGACAGCGGCGGCCAGCGTCAGTCCGACCACGGCGACGAGGCCGGCAACACCCTGCCAGAGCGCACCCGGCGTGCGCCCTGCGGCGGCCGGCAGCCACAGCAGCGGTGCCCAGGCCAATGCCAGCACCAGCGTCCACCACTGCGGCCAGTGCGCGCCCACCAGCGACGCCGTTGCCAGCACAGCGGCCGCAGTCAGCAGCGGTGCCAGCAGCAGGCTGGGCAGCGCCGCGCGCTGCTCGCCCAGCATCATGCGCAGCCGCGTATCGCGCACGACACTGGAGGCAGCGAGGAAGGCGTGCGCCTTGTAGAGCGAGTGGCCGATCAGGTGCAGCGCGGCGAACATGTAGAGGCCAAGACCGCACTCGAGCACCATGAAACCCATCTGTGCGACGGTGGACCAGGCCAGCCTCACCTTGATGCTCACCCGCGTCAGCATGACCATGCCGGCAAGCAGCGCGGTGGCCAGACCGGCGATCACCAGCAGCCAGCGCGCGGCCGGCACTGCGTCGAGCAGCGGCGAGAAGCGGATCAGCACGACGCCGCCCAGATTGACGACGCCGGCATGCAGCAGGGCAGACACCGGAGTCGGCGCCTCCATCACCTGGATGATCCAGCCGTGCGCCGGCAGCAGAGCGGTGCGCAGGATGACCGCGATGGCGACGCACAGCGCGCTCGCCTGCAGCGCCGGAGACGCGCCGTGCGCGTCCAGATGGCGCCAAAGCTCCGACAGCGAACCGCTGCCGACCTCGTTCCAGGCCAGCGCCGCGCCGGCGATCAGCAGGACATCGGCGAGGCGGTCGGCGAGATTCTTCTTGTGCGCCGCCAGCAGCGCGAACGGGCGGTCACCGTAGAAGCACAGCAAGCGCTGCAGCGTGATGCCGACCAGCGCCCAGGCGGCGATCAGCAGCAGCCAGTGATCGGCGATCAGCATCAGGTGCACCGCGACCAGCACGCCGGACAGCGCCGCCACGTAGCGGCGCTGCCCGGCCTCGCCCTGCAGGTAGCGCGATGAGAACACGCCGATCACGGTACCCACCGCCTGTACCAGAATGGCCATCACCGCGGTGAAGGGGCCGAGCGCGATCCAGCCATCCAGACGGGGTCCAGGCAGATCGGCTGCCAGCCACAGCAGCAGCGGCGTGGTCAGCGCCGTCAGCAGCGCGAGCACGGACAGCTGCGTGAAACGGCGCCACAACTGCGCGTCGTCGTGACCGCGCAGCCGGCTCAGCAAGATCGGCAGCGACATCAGCAGGGCGGGCAGCAGAGCAACTGCCCCCGACTTCAGACTGTATGGATCCATTCCACATCTCCTCGATAGCACTGGCATCGATGATGTGGCGCAGCAAACGTTCTGTAAAATACAATGAAAAGAATATTTCGTTCTTTTTTAGAGAACCATGAATCTCGAACAGCTCAACTTCCATCACCTGCTCTACTTCTGGCGCGTCGCCCGGACCGGCCACCTGACGCGCGCGGCACAGGAACTGCACGTGTCGCAGTCGGCACTGTCGGCGCAGATCCGGCAGCTCGAAGAGCGCCTCGGCGAGCCGCTTTTCGAGCGCAGCGGACGCAGTCTGATACTGACCCACACCGGGCAGATGGTGATGTCCTACGCCGAGGACATCTTCGGATTGGGGCAGGAAATGCTGGGCCGGCTGCAGGGCCGCGCCGACGGGATGATCCGGCTGCGGGTGGGCAGCGTCGCCACGCTGTCACGCAACTACCAGGAGAACTGGATACGACCGCTGCTGACCGATCCGACGGTCGTGCTGACGCTGGAGTCCGGCCAGATCGACGGACTGGTCGACCGGCTGATCACGCATCAGCTCGACGTCGTACTGGCCAACGAGGCGGTCGCCGCCGACGCGAACCGCCCGCTCCGCTGCCGCTTTCTTGGCAGCCAGGAAATCTGTCTGGTCGGCCCGGCTGCACGCGGCCAGACCGAGGCGATGCGCCTGCCGGAGGATCTCGATGGCGTCGACGTCGCGCTGCCCGGTCCGCGCCACGCGCTGCGCGCACAGTTCGACGCGCTGTGCATGGCGGCCGGCGTCCGCCCGCGGCTGCGCGCCGAGGTCGATGACATGGCCATGCTGCGCCTGATCGCCCGCGACAGTGGCTGGCTCACCGTGCTGCCCGAGGTGGTGGTGCAGGACGAACTGCGTACCGGCGCCCTGGTGATGCTGGGCCGCTCGGCCGAACTGCGCGAACATTTCTACGCCATCACGACCGCCCACCGTCACCGTATCGAGCGCCTCGAAAGCCTGCTCGCGGGGTCCAGCCCGCCGCCAGAGAGGCCGACGGGCGTCAGATGAACCCGGGCGCGCCATCCATTACCATCCTGTTGCAACTGCAACACGCCGCAACGGCTGTCGCACAGACAATTGACACGCCGGCGCGATGATCCGCAATGCACCGTACCGTCTCGCGGTGCCGGAAAGGTGATCAATCATGAATTCGCAGAGAGCAGCGGCCGCCGCACTGGCACTCGGACTGCTCGCGACCAGCAACGCATGGGCGGACCGCGGCCACCGCCACGGCCACCGTCACGGACGCGCCCACGTCGACATCGGCATAGGCTTCGTCTTCGGCTCGGGTCATTACCGCCCCTGGTACGGCCCGTCGCGCTTCTACTACCCCCCGCCCTACTACTACGGGCCGGCCTACTATCCGCCGCTGGTGATCGAGCGCGCGCCGCCGGTCTATGTCGAACGCGATCCGCAGCCGGTCGCGCCGGCACCGGCCCTGTCGCCGCCCC
Source organism: Methyloversatilis sp. (assembly GCA_034004945.1). Taxonomy (GTDB): domain Bacteria; phylum Pseudomonadota; class Gammaproteobacteria; order Burkholderiales; family Rhodocyclaceae; genus Methyloversatilis. The sequence goes on from JAVEVQ010000107.1 coordinate 2,811, forward strand.
CGCCGCCGCCGAGCACCTGGTACTACTGCGCATCGGTAGACGGCTACTACCCCTACGTCACGGCGTGCCCGGAAGGCTGGCAGAGCGTCGCGGCACAGCCGCCGCGATGAGGTGCGTGCAATGACACCCGTCCGCAGGACTGCATTCGCCGCGCTGACGCTGGCGCTGCTGGCCGGCTGCGCGAGCACGCCCTCCGGTCCGAGCGCGATGGCGCTGCCGGGCAGCGGCAAGAGCTTCGACCAGTTCCGTCACGACGATGCGCTGTGCCGCGAATACGCACGCGAGCAGACCGGCGGCAGCGATGCCAACGAAGCCGCCCGCGACGCCGGCCTGCGCAGCGCAGCGGCCGGCACGGCGGTCGGCGCCGCAGCCGGTGCGCTGATCGGCGGTCGCGAAGGTGCGGGCGTCGGAGCCGGCACCGGACTGCTGGCGGGTGGAGCCATCGGCAGCGAGGCGGCGCAGAGCTCGGCCCGCGGCACGCAGCGCAGCTATGACCAGGCCTACATCCAGTGCATGTACGCGAAGGGGCAGCGCGTGCCGACTTCCGCCCGTTTCACCGACCGCGGTACGGGCGCCCCTGCAGCGGCACCGGCACCCGCACCGGCTCCGGCACTGCCCGGAAGGGTGGATGCGCCCTATCCGCCGCCGCCGCCGGGGCATCAGCCCCCCGCCGCATCGACACCGCCCGCCACGGCGCAATCCGGGCGCGGCAACTGGTACTACTGCGCGTCGGCACGCGAGTACTACCCCTATGTCCGGACCTGCCGCGAAGGATGGCAGGTGGTGGAGGCCAACCCGCCGCCGCCTGCCCGGTGAAATGGGTCGGGCGGCACGACGCCGGCTGCGCGCGATAACGAAAAAGGCCGGCTGAACGCCGGCCTTTTCACGAAGGCTTGTTGCCATCGACGCGCGAATCGCGCGCGGAAGACTATCGACGGCGCACGGCAAAACCGACCAGCGCCAGGCCTGCCAGCATCAGCGCATAGGCTTCCGGCTCGGGCACGACGGCCACGCCGCTGAAGCTCATTTCCGACACCGAGTAGGCACTGTCGCCGCCCATGGCGTAGATGCGCGCGTAGCGGGCGGCCACCGACGGGAAGTCGATGGTGGCCTGGTATTCGGCATTACCGGCAACGCTGGAAATGATTTCGCTGCCGAAATTGGATTGACCTTCGAAAGCGAGATTGGTGAACAGCGTGTTCCAGTTCAGGCCGTCGGTCGACACCTGCACCTGATAAAAGTCGTTGTGATCGACACCGAGCAGCACGTCGGTCAGCGTATAGAGCTGGCCGAAATCGAGCGTGAAGGTGGCGCCGGACGCGCCTTCCTGGCCCGACCACGACACTGAATCCACCGTGTACGGCGTCAGTTCGGGCGCCACGTAACCGTCGGCGAGGATGGACAGGTCGACGCCGTCGATCGAGTAGCTGCCGGTGGCGGAGGCGTTGGTCGGGGTGATCGGGGCGGCTGCCCAAGCAGACGATGCAGCCAGCAGGGAGGCGGCGAGAAGCAGGGACTTCATCTGGGTGTCCTTATCGTTGAGAGGCGTCCATCGCCTACAAGCAAAACACACACCAAGCTAACAGGCCATTGTTTTTAATCAGGTTATTTTCTCACCCGACGCCCCGCTGTCAAAACTGCCGACAGACGCGAAGTGCAGAGCGGATCCGCCGCAACACCGGTCAGCAGTCGCTTCGCTGCGCGCGGTTCAGCCGGACGCCGGCGCTCAGCCCATGGCGGGCTCGGGCGGCCGCACCAGCATCGCCACCGCCTGTGCCGCGATGCCCTCGCCACGCCCGGTGTAACCCAGCTTTTCCGATGTCTTGCCCTTCACGTTTACCATGTGCTGCGCAATGCCGCAGTCGGCCGCGATATTGGCCACCATTTGCGCGGCGTGCGGCGTGATCTTCGGGCGCTCGCAGATCACCGTGGCGTCGATGTTGCCGATCAGCCAGCCGGTGCCCTGCACCTTCTTCACCGCCTCGCGCAGCAGCACCCGGCTGTCGGCGCCGGCATAGGCGGCGTCGGTGTCCGGAAACAGCCGGCCGATGTCACCCAGACCGGCCGCACCGAGCAGTGCATCGGTGATGGCGTGCAGCAGAACGTCGGCGTCGGAGTGCCCGAGCAGACCCTTTTCGTGCGGAATGTCGACGCCGCCGATGATGCAGCGGCGCCCTTCGACCAGCTTGTGCACGTCGAAGCCCTGGCCGATGCGGAAGGGCAGCGGCGATGCGCCGAGCAGCGGATTCATGCGGCGTTCCTCCGTGTCTGCAGGATCAGTTCGGCCAGTTTCATGTCTTCCGGCCAGGTCACTTTCAGATTGCTCGCACCGGCTGCGACCAGGCGCGGCCTGAGACCGGCCGCTTCGATGGCCGACGCTTCGTCGGTCACGTCGCTGCAGCGGTCGAGCGCATCGTGCAGCGTGGCGAGGCGGAACATCTGCGGCGTCTGCGCCTGCCACATGGCGTCCCGCGGTACCGTCGCCTCGACGCGGTCAGCGGCGTCGGCACGCTTCAAGGTATCGGCCACCTTCTGCGCCAGCAGACCGCCGACCGGGTCGTCCGCCAGCGTGTCGATCAGCGTATCCAGCATGTCGGCAGACAGGCAGGGGCGCGCCGCGTCATGCACCAGTACCCAGTCGTCCGGCCGCGCCCAGCCGGCGATTTCCCACAGGCCGTTACGCACCGACACCGCGCGGCTCGGCCCGCCGCAGTGCACCGGCATCAGTTTCGCACCAAGCGCCGACCAGTCGAATCCCTGCCAATAAAGATCCTCCGGCGCCAGCACGACCACCACGCGGTCGATGCGCGGATGGGCGCACAGCGTGGTCAGCGCGTGACGGATCAGCGGCTGGCCGGCCAGCGGCAGGTACTGCTTCGGCATCTGCGCGCCGAAGCGGCTGCCGCTGCCAGCGGCCGGGACCAGGGCGATGTGGCGCGGCATAGGGACTCAACTCCTGCAATGACGCGTTTCGAAGCCGCTCGCCACCCGCCGGGGTGAGGCAGGGGTTTCGCAGCGCATGCGCTGCGCCTCGCGAACGGACCGGCTGTGCAAAGCCGGTTCCCGTAAGACAAGCCTTGCAGCGCGATACGCCGCACCGGACCCATGCGGACACAGTGAGCGTGGGGGCATCACGCCAGCCAGCGACAGAGGTCGCGCTTCATGTCCTCCACCGACTCCAGCCCGATGGCCAGCCGGATCAGGCTGTCGCGGATACCCGAGGCGTCGCGCGCGTCCTGCGAAATGCGGCCGTGCGTGGTGGTCGCCGGGTGGGTGATGGTGGTCTTGGTGTCGCCGAGGTTGGCGGTGATCGACAGCATGCGCGTGGCGTCGATCAGTTTCCACGCCTCGTCGCGACCGCCCTTCACCTCGAAAGCCACCACCGCACCGCCGCTCTTCTGCTGACGCATCGCGACTTCGTGCTGCGGATGCGACGGCAGGCCCGGGTAGAACACACGCGCCACCCAGGGCTGGGCTTCGAGCCAGCGCGCCAGCTCGAGCGCGTTGGCCGACTGCGCCTGCATGCGGATCGACAGCGTCTCCAGTCCTTTCAGGATGATCCAGGCGTTGAACGGCGACAGCGTCGGTCCGGCGGTGCGCAGGAAGCGCAGCACCTCGTCCATTTCCGCCTTGCGGCCGCACACCGCACCGCCGAGCACGCGGCCCTGGCCGTCGAGATACTTGGTGGCGGAGTGGATGACGATGTCGGCGCCCAGTTCGATCGGCTTCTGCAGTGCCGGCGAGCAGAAGCAGTTATCGACCGCCAGCAGCGCACCCGCCGCGTGCGCGACCTCGGCCACGGCGGCGATGTCGATCACTTCGGTCAGCGGGTTGGACGGCGTTTCGATGAAGAACAGTTTCGTGTTCGGCTGCACCGCGGCACGGTAGGCCTCGATATTGGTCGCCTCGACCAGCGTGGTGCTGACGCCGAACTTCTCGAAATAGGTCGCGAACAGCTGCTGGGTCGAGCCGAAGATGCCGCGCGAGGCGATGATGTGATCGCCGCTCTTCAGCAGCGCCATCAGCGTGGACAGGATGGCCGACATGCCGGAACTGGTGGCGATGCAGGCTTCCGCGCCTTCGAGCGCGGCCAGGCGGTCCTGGAACATGGTGACCGTCGGGTTGCTGAAGCGGGCGTAGACATTGCCCGGCGCGTTGCCGGAAAAGCGGGCGGCGGCTTCGGCGGCGGTATCGAACACGAAGCTCGAGGTCAGGAACATCGCCTCGCCGTGTTCGCCGAACTGGCTGCGTTCGATACCGGCGCGCACGGCGACGGTTTCAGGGTCGTACTGCGCCGGGTCGAAAGGCGCGCGGTCTGTGCTGCTCATGGTGTGCTCCATCCGGCCTCGCGGCCGGTCATGCGGAAAGTCGAAAGAAAAGCGCGAGGCGGGAACGGAACACACAAAACAAAAAACCCGTTCCGCCTCGGAGGCAAAACGGGTTTCCGCAGATACGTTCGTTTCGCCGCTTTAGCCGTATTTGTCCGGGACCGCCCTCTTTCGACGATGGCCCCGCGCGCCCGCAAGCTGGATTCAAATCGGCGCGTA
>JAVEVQ010000108.1:0-7245 GCA_034004945.1 Methyloversatilis sp.
TGCGCAGTCCGGCCGGCTTCCACATCATGAAGCTGGTGGAGAAGCGCGGCGGCGAGGGCGCCAGCGACGCGCGCGTCAGTCAGACGCGCGCCCGCCACATCCTGATCAAGACCTCGGAAGTGGTGAATGACGCCGAGGCGCGCCGCCGCCTGATCAGCATCAAGGAACGCCTGGACAACGGCGGCGATTTCGAGGAACTGGCACGTGCGAACTCGCAGGATCTGTCGGCCGCCAAGGGTGGCGATCTCGGCTGGCTCTACCCGGGCGATACGGTGCCCGAGTTCGAGAAGGTGATGAATGCGCTCGAACCGGGCAAGACGAGCGAACCGGTGCAGTCGCCCTTCGGCTGGCATCTGATCCAGGTGGTCGAGCGCCGGGTCGAGGACGTATCGACCGAACGTCAGCGCGCCGCCGCCCGACTCGCGCTGCGTGAGCGCAAGGCGGAAGAGGTCTATCAGGACTGGGTGCGTCAGCTGCGCGATCGCGCTTACGTCGAAATCCGTCTGAACGACGAGCGATGAGAGCGCGGTGAAGCGGCCCTGCATCGCAGTCACCAGTGGCGAGCCGGCCGGCGTCGGTCCCGAACTGTGCGCCGCCCTGTGCGGCCGACGCTTCGCCGCCCGGCTGGTGGTGCTCGGCGACGCCGGCCTGATCGCCGAGCGCGCACAGGCGGCCGGACTGCAGGTGCGACTGTGCGCCTATGACCCGGCGAGCGATGCCGACGACGGTGCGCTCGAAGTGCTGCATCTGCCGCTGGCCGTGCCGTCGGTTCCTGGCCGGCTCGACGTTGCCAACGCCCGCTACGTACTGTCGCTGCTCGACCGCGCCCGCGACGGCTGCGTCGTTGGCGAGTTCTCCGCCATGGTCACCGCGCCGCTGCACAAGGGTGTCATCAACGACGCCGGCATCCCTTTTTCCGGACATACCGAATACCTGGCCGACAGCACCGGCACGCCGCGCGTCGTCATGATGCTGACCGGCCGCACCGGCGCGAACGCCGACGGCCCCTGGCTGCGCGTTGCGCTGGCCACCACGCATCTGCCGCTGGCGGCCGTGCCGGCCGCCATCACCCGTGAATCGCTGACGCAGACGCTGCGTATCCTCGACGCCGACTTGCGCGCCCGCTTCGGCATCGCCCGCCCGCACATCGTCGTCGCCGGCCTCAATCCGCATGCCGGCGAAGGCGGTCACATGGGGCGTGAGGAGATCGACGTGATTGCGCCGGTGCTCGACGCGCTGCGCGCTGAAGGCATGAACCTCGAAGGCCCGCTGCCGGCCGACACGCTGTTCGTGCCGCGCCACCTCGATGGCGCCGACGCGGTGCTGGCGATGTTCCACGATCAGGGGCTGCCGGTGCTGAAGTACGCCACCTTCGGCCACGGCATCAACATCACGCTGGGTCTGCCCATCGTCCGTACCTCGGTCGATCACGGCACCGCGCTCGACCTGGCCGGCAGCGGCCGCGCCGACCCCGGCAGTCTGATCGAGGCGGTGGACGCCGCCATTGCGATGAGCCGGCACTGATGGAACAGCACCGCGCCCGCAAGCGCTTCGGCCAGAACTTCCTGGTCGACGGCAACATCATCCGCAAGATCGTCGCGGCCATCGATCCGAAGCCTGGTCAGGTGATGGTGGAAATCGGTCCCGGCCTGGGCGCGATGACGCGGCCGGTGACCGAGCGGATCGATCGCCTGCACGTGGTCGAGATCGACCGCGATCTCGCGCAGCGCCTGCGCGAGGGCGATCTGGCGCCCAAGCTGGAAATACACGAAACCGACGCGCTGAAATTCGATTTCGGTGCGCTCGGCGACGACGTGCGGGTGATCGGCAACTTGCCGTACAACATTTCCAGCCCGCTGCTGTTCCACCTCGCCGAGCACGCCGAGCACGTGCGCGACATGACCTTCATGCTGCAGAAGGAGGTGGTGGATCGCATCGTCGCCGCGCCAGACACCGACGAGTACGGCCGGCTGTCCGTCATGCTGCAGTACCGCTTCGAGTGCGCTCACCTGTTCGACGTGCCGCCCGGCGCCTTCAGGCCGGCGCCCAAGGTGATGTCGGCCATCGTGCATCTGCGCCCGCGCCCGGTCGCACAACTGACCGCGCGCGAACCGCTGCTGATGTCGGCCATCGTCAAGGCCGCCTTCGGCCAGCGCCGCAAGACGCTGCGCAACACGCTGCGCGAGCACCTCGACGCGGCGGACTGGGATGCGCTCGGCATCGACCCGTCACGCCGTGGCGAAACCCTCGAAGTGGCCGACTACGTGCGTATCGCCAACCACTGCGCCGGGCGCGGCTGAGGTCCTCAGGCCTTCTTGCGGATGCCGCAGGTGCTGATGCCGAGCAGCGGGTAGACCGGGCAGAAATTGAACAGACCGGTCAGCAGCGGTACCACGCCGATATAGCCCCACACGCCGATGGTGCCGGTGGCCGCCAGCGCGATCAGCGCGACGCCGACGACGATGCGCAGGATCTTGTCGATGCCGCCCACATTGCTTTTCATGATGGTTCTCCCCTGAAGTGTCTGAGTGCCTTCATGGTCCGCTTGCCGCTGCCCGCCTTCAGTGACTCAGGTTACACAGCGTCCGCCGGACCACGGCAGTCGTCCGGCCGGGGCTGTTGACATCTAAAAATGACATATGGATAGTTGTGCGATCGTCATGAACGAGGGTGTTGCCGGACATGTCGCGCGCTCACTGCATCGTCTGCTGTGCCCTGGTCCTGCTCTGCATGCGCCTGGCGCAGGCGCGCGAGCCCGCCGAGCGCCTGCTCGATGAGCAGCGGCAGACCGCGGAGCGCTCGCGACTGGAACGCGACGCACTGCCCGCGGCCGGAGCATCCGCTCCCGCGCTGAACCTGCGGCCGGAAGCGGTCGCCGAGGACGGTGTCGTCATCGAGCGACCAGCGATCGAGATCGATGCTGCGGGTCTGCTGCCGGCGCCGGTACGGGCCTCGCTGATCGAAGAGTTCTCCGCCGTGCCGCTGGGTGTGCGGCGCATCGCGCTGCTGCTTCGGCGCGTCGACGCCCGGCTGGTCGAGGCGGGCTGGATCACCAGCCGGTCGCGGCTGGTCGCCTTTGATCCCGCGCGAAATCTGCTCCGTATCGAGGTGGTGCCCGGCCGTGTCGAAGCGATCCGCTCGAACGACGTGCCACCGCCCGCCGTGGCCCGGGCCTTTCCGCTGGCGGCCGGTGAGGTGCTGACGCAGGAGGCGCTCGAACAGGGCGTGCAGCAGATCAACCGGCTGCGCCTGATGCAGGCGCAGGTGCGCGTGCTGCCCGGTACGCAGGACGGTGGCAGCGTGATCGATCTCGCGCTGCCGCGCGTACGGAGCACCTCGCTGTCCGTCGGCGCCGACAACCTGGGCACGCCGGCGACCGGAAGCGGGCGCGCCCGCGTCGGCCTGCGTCTTGGCAACCGTCTCGGGCTGTTCGAGGACATACAGCTCGTCCACCTGCGCAGTGCCCACAGCGAAGCGCTGCTGGCATCGCTGTCGGTGCCCGACGGCTTCGACACCTGGTCGGTGACGCTGTCCGGCTCCCGTTCCGACAGCACGATTGCCGGCCTTTCCTTCGCCAGTTCGGCGCGCACTGCCGTCATCGGCTGGAACCGGGTGCTCACGCTGGACGCCGTGCGAAGGGACGCACTGGACCTGAGCATCCAGCGCACGCGCATCGCGCGCACGCTCGGTCCGATCGAACTCGATACCCGGCGCAGCACGGTGGCGCGTCTTGCCTGGACCCGCACCGGGCGCTTCGGCGACGCCCAGTACTTCGTCGAGCCCTCGCTGTCCATCGGGCTGAGGTCCGTCGGAGCCGAGGTGGATGCGGAGCGACTGCCGGCCGGTCACACCCACTACCAGTTCGCGAAGTGGTCGCTGGCGGCAGCGGCCGTCGCGCGGGACGACAGCGGGCGCTTCGAGTTCGCTTCGCAGCTGACGGCGCAGCGTACCGGCGTCAGCCTGCCTGGCACCGAACAGCTGCTGCTCGGCGGCCTGAACACGGTGCGCGGCTTCGACGAAGCGACGGTGGCCGGCGACACCGGCTACCTGCTGCGCTGCGAAGTGCGCTTTCCCACGCTGGTCGGCCACGATGCGCTTGCAGTCGCACCCTTCCTTCATTTCGATCAGGGGGCCACGCGGCTGATCGATGGCCCGCGCATGACGCTGGCGGGCGCCGGTGCCGGTGTGCGGGGCAGCACGCAGGACTTCGTCTGGGAGGCGGTCATCAGCACACCGCTGCGGCGCCCGGAGGGACTGCCCGACAGCGGCTGGACTGTGCGCTTCACCGTTGGCTATGCCATCTGACGGATCGACATGGCACGCACGATGACCACCTCTCGAACCCTGCTCTGCGTCATGGTGCTGGTGTCGGCGATCCCCGTGCCTGCCGCCAGCCCGCAGGACGAACGCGCGGCTGCAGTCGCCACCTCGCTGGGCCACGCGCACCACCTGCTGTGGCGGCGTGCGGTCGCGGCCGGCTTCGACGATGGCAGCGGCGTCGCTGACCCCAGCCGCAGGCAGGCGGCGATCGACGCCTACGTCGGCAGCCGCATCCGCCCGGTAGAGCCGGGCGAACAGGCGCTGCAGGCGCGCTATCGCGAGCTGGTCCGTCTTGTCGGGCAGCGGGAGTACCGCATCAGGCTGCTGCAGAGCGATGACGCGGCGGCCGTGAAGCAGGCACACGAGCGCGCGCAGGCCGGAGTTCCGTTCGAACGGCTCGCCAGCGAACTGTCTCGCGTGCCGTCGGCTGCGCGCGGCGGCGACTTGGGCTGGGTCGGCTTCCCCCAGCCGCCGACTTTCGGACAGACCAACGGTGTGCCACTGGAGATCGCACGGGTGCTGCCGCATCTCGCTCCCGGGCAGGTGAGCGAGCCGCTGGCGCTGTCCGGCAGCTGGGCCCTCGTGCTGCTCGAAGCGGTGCGTGACACCCGACTGCCGTCGTTCGAGAGCGTGCGTGAAACGCTGCGCACGCTCTTCCTGCGCGAATCGACGCTGGCACAGGCGCGCGCGCTGGGCGACGACATCCTCCGCGAAGCGATGGACGCGCGGCCATGAAACAGGAGGCCCGCATGCGTCCGCTGCGTCGTCTGCTTGCGGCATCGATGGCCCTCGTCATGCTGGTGGCGTCGCTGCCGCTGCGTGCCGACCTGACACCGGACGCCACCGCGGCATTGCATCAGCAGGCGCGCGTGGGTGCGGTCGGCGGCGTGCAGGTCGTCGATATCGTCGCCGCCGATGCGCGCGGCACTTCACACAACCGCTGGTCGGCCTTCGATGTGCCGGCGCGTGGCCTGGTGCTGAACAACGCGCCGACGGGGGCACACTCCACGCTGGCCGGTGCGCTGCAAGGCAACACGAATCTCGGCGGCGTGGCGGCCAGCCTCATCGTCAACGAGGTGACCGGCAACCGCCCGAGTGCGCTGCTGGGGCAGACCGAGGTGGCGGGGCAGCCGGCCCGCCTGGTCATCGCCAACCCGAACGGCATCAGCTGCGACGGCTGCGGCTTCATCGGTACGCCACACGTGCAGCTGACCACCGGCCGACCTGTCTGGGCCGACGACACGCTGCGCTTCGACGTGAGCGGTGGCCGCATCGACATCGGTGGCAACGGCCTGGCCGCCCTGGCGGCGCGCATCGACCTGATCGCGCAGAGCGTGCGCACGCGCGGCGAGCTGCGTACCACCGGTAACGCAAACGTGTTCGCCGGGCGGGCCGTGGTCGACAGCATGTCGATCGTGCCGGATGACCTCGGGGCCTATCTGCAGGGTGACGACCTGATCGCGATCGACATCGGTCAGACCGTCAGCGCCGGCAGCATCCAGCTGATCGCGATGGGCGAACACATCGGCGTGCGTACCTCCGCACCGCTGCTCGCCGCCGCCGACATCCTGATCGCGTCGCGCCAGACCGTGCTGATCGACGGCGCGGTCAGCGCCGGGCGCGATGTCGCGCTCTACAACATCGGTGCCACGGACTCGGCGCTTTCCACGCGTGTCGAGGCGGGCCGCCACCTGACCTTTGTCGGTACGAGCCTCGATCTCACAGCGGCTGCGGGCCTGAGTGCGGCCGGCGATATCGGTCTGGGCTTCGTCGGCGACAACTCTGACGGCTGGACCAGCCTGCGCAACGCGGGTCGCATCGAGGCCGGCGGTGCGCTGTCGATGTCCGGTCTCCGAGATGGCTTGAATACGGGTGTCATCCGCTCGGGCGGCACGATGAACGCCGCCGCTGCATCGGTTCGCGTGCCCGACCATCACCGCCACCTGACCGGCGCGCATTCGAGTCGCGCAGCGGACGACGAACGGGCGCCGGTGCGGATGCGCAACGCCGGCACGATGGCGGCCGGACTTGACCTCTTCGTGAACGCGGTCGATAACCAGGGCGGCACGCTGACCGCGGTGCGCGATCTTTTCCTGTGGCAGGAGCCGCAGCAGTCCGCTGCGTCCGGTACAGCATCGGCCGGGCGCGACCTCTTCCTGTTCGCTCCGGTGCCTGACGAACACGAGCCGCCGCGGGTGAGCGGACGGCTGTTCCGCGCCGCGAGCGATCTTTACCTGCTCGATGCGCCGGACATCCTGAGCGATCACCAAACGCTGCGCGCGCAATTGCTCGCCGGCACCGCAGACGGGAGCGGGTCGGGCACGGAGGACTATGTCAATCGCGACACGCTGGCGGCCGGCCGGGATCTGCAGGTACTGCTCGACGCGCGCTTCGCCAACGAATCGGTGATCGAAGCGGGCCGCGATCTGACCATCGTGGCGAAAGAGGTCAGCAACGAAACGCGGGTCGACAGCCGTCATGTCGACGTTGCCTACGAATACTTCGACGGCTGTCGCACCGAGTACGCCGGCGTCTGCAGCGCCGATATCGAGCAGCCGGCGGCACCAGCGACCATGGTGGCCGGTCGCGACCTGACGGTCAGCACGCAGCGTTTCGTCAACCGCGGTGCGCGCGCGCTCGCCGGTGGCAGCATCGACATCACCGCGCCCGACTTCCTGAACGAGGACAGGCGCTACGGCGCGACCTGGTCGTCACGCTACTCGCTGATCGATCCGGATGCCCAGTTCGGCGACCACGGCAGTTGCGGCGACGCCAGCAGCGACGTCTGCCTCGACCCCATCGACTGGATGCGCAGTGCATCCGGCAGCGTCGAGCTGGGCGTGCTGCCGGGCATCATCCAGGCAGGGGCGGACTTTTCCGTTGGCCAGCCTCCGGATGGCGGTGCCGGCGGAACACCGGGTGGTG
>JAVEVQ010000033.1:0-34477 GCA_034004945.1 Methyloversatilis sp.
TGTTCGGCGTGTTCTCTTCATCCCCGGCAAGCGTGCTCGGCAATCCGGCCGAGCTTCGTCGCGTGCTGGCCGAAATCGCCGCCGCCCAGCCGGATCTGGCCATCAACGAACTGACCGGCTGGGTCGAATCGGTCGGCGATGCCGCCAATATCGACCTGTCGCACCACGTCAATCTGCTCTATCAGTTCGACTCCAGCGCCCAGCCTCACCTGCGCAAGCTCGACCAGATCTACGCCGACGACCCGGAAGGCAAGGACGTGGTGTGGCGCACCGGCCGCGACTTCTGGTCCATCCTGTCGTCCGCCTACGAAGTGGCGCTCGATCGCTACATTTCCGACCCGGCGCACGCGTCGGTGCTGAGCGGTCTGTCGCGGCTCGCCTCGCGCACGGTGCGCGCCTGCCGCCAGCGCTTCAAGTGGGACGTCTATCACAACGGCCCGGTCGATGCGGGGCTGTGGCAGGTGGCCGGTCAGGCCTATCTGCTGGCGCAGGCCTCGGGCGCCGAGGCACGCGAGGTGGTCAATGCCTCCGACGAGGTCCCGACCTCGGTCGAGCGCGAGTACCTGCGGCTGATCGCGCTGCACGTCGCCGCACCCGAGGGGCTGGTGCCGGACAGCGTCCGTCTGGCCGAACAGCTGACCGGCTATTTCGCCGCGCGCTACTCGATGTCGCCGACGATAGAGCGCGGCAGCACGCACTGGCTCGACGCCAACCAGCCGGCTCCGCCGCTGCGTCTGGTGCGCGCGCCGCAGCAGGTCGATGGCATCCGCTTCTTCTCCGGCATCGCCGCCGCCGACGCGGCGCTGGCGCTGGCCCGTCGCGTCGAAGGCGGCGACCTGCCGGACGCGCTCAGTCTCGACGACATGCCGGAGCGCGACCAGTTGGCCAAGCTGCTGCGCCATCTGGCGATGAACTGGGCGCTCGACCCGCCGACCCGCCAGTACCGTCGCCACTCGCTCGGCGGTGCGCTGGCGGTGGCCAATGGCATCAAGCACCTGCACCACGTGCTGCGAGGCGCGCGCGACGAGGCGGTGATCTACCGCTGGGAAATGTCGGACGCCAGCCTCGGTGGCATCGGGGCCACAGCGCCGACCGCCAGTGCGGAATGGGTGCGCGTCGGTTCGCTGGTCGGCATGCAACCCTCGGGCGGCGACAACTGGCTGGTCGGTGTCGTGCGCCGCTACCTGCGCGGGCGCGATGCGCGCGGCACGGTGGGCATCGAAACGCTGTCGACGACCGCACGCCCGCTCGAAGTGTTCTCGGAAAGACAGAGTGGCGAAGCCGTGGCGCTCGACGATCCGGTCAGCGGCGCGGTGGTGCGCCTGGCCATCAACGGCACCGGCTATTCCGCCGAATACCCGCTGCACGCGTCGATCAACGGTCGCCACGTTCGGCTCGATCCGGTCGAACTGATCGAGCGGGGCACCAACTTCGACCTCGCCCGCTTCCGCGTCAGCGACTTCCGCTGACCCCGCAGCTGCCCGGCTAGGGCAGCAGGAAGTCGGTGATCCGCGGCAGTTCCGTCGCGAAGCTCTGCAGGCTGTGATCGCCGCCAGCGTGAATGATCATGTTGGCGCCGCGCAGTTTGAGCACCGCCTGCCACCAGTCCAGCACCTCGTCGCCGGTTTCCAGCAGCAGCAGATAGCGCTCCGGCCGCGTCACCGCGGCCACGTCGAGCGCGCGCAGTTCATCGACGTGGCGCTGTTCGAAACGGAAGCTGTCGCCGGTATACATATGCGTGTGCTCGCCGACGTAATCGCCAAGCGACAGCGGTGCCACCACGGCGGGATTGATCAGCGCGGCGCGCAGGCCGTACTTCTCGGCCAGGTGCAATGCGTAGAAGCCGCCCAGCGACGAGCCGGCCAACGCCACCTCGGTGCCGGCATCGAGCGCCGGCCGCAGCACCGATTCGATCAGCGCGATCGCGTCCTGCGGCCCGGGCGGCAGCTGTTCACACCACAGATCGTCCGCCCGCCCCTGTCGGGCCAGGTGGGCGCGCAACTGCTGCGCCTTCACCGACTGCGGCCCGGAGCGGAAGCCGTGGAAGTACAGCAGTGTCTGCATCAGTGATCGGCCCAGTCCACCCAGCCGAACCAGGCGCTCGCCAGCACGAACAGGCCGAACACGATGCGATACCAGGCGAACAGTTCGAAGGTATGGCTGGAAATGTAGCGCAGCAGCCAGCGCACGCTGAAGAAGGCGGCGAGGAAGGAGGCGACGAAGCCAGCCGCGAACACGGGCAGGTCCTCGACGCGCAGCAGCGCCCAGTTCTTGTACACGTCGTAAGCCGTCGCCGCGATCATGGTCGGGATGGCAAGGAAGAAGCTGAATTCGGTGGCGGCGCGGCGCGACAGCCCGAACACCAGCCCGCCCATGATGGTCGCCCCCGAACGCGACACCCCCGGGAACATCGCGATCGCCTGCGCAAAACCCACCTTCAGCGCAGCCCGCCAGTCGAGGTCGTCGGTGGTTTCGTAGCGTGGCGTGTGATTGCGCCGCTCGATCACCAGGATGATGACGCCGCCGACGATCAGCGCGCCGGCCACGGTGAGCGGGTTGAACAGATAGGTCTTGATGATGCCGTGGAACAGGAAGCCCAGTACCGCGGCCGGCATGAAGGCGACCAGCACGTGCAGCACGAAGCGGTTGGCTGCCGGCTCGCGCCCGAGGCCGGCGGTCACGTCGATCAGCTTGCGGCGGTATTCCCAGCAGATCGCCAGGATGGCGGCGAGCTGGATGACGATCTTGAACACCCGGCTGGTTTCGTCGGTGTAGCCGAGCAGGCTGCCGGCGATGATGAGGTGGCCGGTGCTCGAGATCGGCAGGAATTCGGTGAGCCCTTCGAGTATGCCGAGGATGACGGCCTTGATCAGCAGCAGATCCATGAAGTTGCAGTGCAGCGAAACAGGTCAGGCGCCCGAGTATAGGCGACGTCGATGACGGCTCCGGTCTGCCTTCGGCGCAGATTCGCGCACGGGCGGCGGTATTTCACCGCCCGCCTGTAAAATCCCGCGCCATGTCGAAGAAAAGCGCCGCCGTCCGTGCCCGTCCCCCTGCTGCCGCAGCGTCCGCACCATCGGCCGCCGGCGCCATGGTGTCGGCAGCCCCCGCGGGCGTACCGCCGCTGGCCCTGGGTATCGCGCTGTCCATCCTGATCCACGCCTTCGTGCTGGCGATCAATTTCGCGCCCGACCTGAAACCGAAGCAGAAGGCGAAGGACCAGCCGCTCGAAGTGGTGCTGGTCAATGCGCGTAGCAAGCAGAAGCCGGTCGATCCGCAGGCGCTGGCGCAGGCCAACCTCGACGGCGGCGGCAACACCGACCAGAACCGTCGTGCGAAGACGCCGCTGCCGGCCAGCCGGCGCGACAAGGCCGGTGACCAGCTGGTCGAGACGCAGCGCCGCGTGCAGGAGATGGAAGCGCAGCAGCAGAAACTGCTGGCCGAACTGCAGGCGAAGACCGAACTGCGTCCGGAAGAACGGCGGCTGGAGCAGCCCGACCCGTCGCCACAGCCGCTGCAGGCCCTGAGCGGCGCCGACCTCGCCGCCAGGGCGATGGCGATGGCGCGCATGGAAGCGGAAATCGCGCGCGACGTGGACGACTACAACAAGCGTCCGCGCAAGAAGTTCGTCGGCGCGCGCACGCAGGAATACCGCTTCGCACAGTACATCGAGGACTGGCGGCAGAAGGTCGAACGCATCGGCAACCTGAACTATCCGCCAGCGGCGCGCGGCAAGCTCTACGGCAACCTGACGCTGACGGTCGAAATCCGCGCCGACGGCGAGATCGAGAAGATCGACCTGAACCGCTCATCCGGCCAGAAGGTGCTCGACGACGCCGCCATCCGCATCGTGCGCATGGCCGCCCCCTACGCCGCCTTCCCGCCGGACATCCGGCGCGAATACGAAATCCTGTCCATCACCCGCACCTGGAGCTTCACCCAGGGCGACCAGCTCGAATCACGCTGATACCCCCATGACCGACCGCTACGCCGTCATCGGCAACCCGATCGCACACAGCAAGTCACCGGCCATCCACGCCGCCTTTGCCGCGCAGACCGCGCAGGACCTGAGCTACGAGGCGCTGCTGGCGCCGCTCGACGGCTTCGCCGACGCGGTTGCCGCATTCCGCGCCGGTGGCGGGCGTGGCATGAACATCACGGTACCTTTCAAGGAAGAGGCTTTCCGAATGGCGAATCGGCTTACGGAGCGCGCCAAGCTTGCCCAAGCGGTTAACACCCTCAGTTTCGAAGACGGAGAAATAAAGGGCGACAACACTGACGGAGTAGGACTTGTTCGCGATCTCGAACACCTAGGCTGCGAATTAGCCGGGGCGCGGGTTCTTCTGCTGGGTGCTGGCGGGGCGGTACGCGGTGTTGTTGCTCCACTGCTGCAGACCGGCGTATCCAGATTGTTTATCGCAAATCGGACCATCGAGCGTGCAGAGAAACTGATCGGCGACTTTGCTGATTTGCTCGTGTATGGAATGCCTCACACGTTGGTCGCCGGCGGTTGGGCTGACGCCACTAAAAACGCACCCTACGACGTGGTGATCAACGCCACCAGCGCCAGCCTCAGCGACGAGGCGCCGCCGCTGCCGGCCGGCCTGTACGCGCCGGACAGCCTGGCTTACGACATGGTCTATGGCCGCGGCCTCACCGCGTATCTGAAGCAGGCGCGCGAGCAGGGCGCGGCGCGACTGGCCGACGGCCTGGGCATGCTGGTCGAGCAGGCGGCCGAGGCCTTCGCGCTGTGGCGCGGTGTGCGGCCGGACACCGCCGCCGTGCGCGCGACGCTGCGCGCCGCGCTGCCGCCGCTGGCCTGAAACGGAGCGTCCGATGCGTCGTGTGCTGCGCACGCTGAAGTGGCTGATCGCCGGTGCGGTGCTGCTGGTGCTCGCCTATCAGGTGTGGGTGTTCGGCCACCTGCTGTGGTGGACGCAGTTCAATCCGTCGCAGACCCGCTTCATGTCGCTGCGCCTCGACGAGATGCGCGAGCGCAAGCCGGACGCGCAGCTGCGTCACCAGTGGGTGCCGTACGAGCGCATATCGGTGCATCTGAAGCGCGCCGTCATCGCCGCCGAGGACGACGGCTTCGTCGATCACGAAGGCTTCGACTGGGAAGGCATCCAGAAGGCGATGGAAAAGAACCGCAAGAAGGGCCGCGCGGTGGCCGGCGGTTCGACCATCAGCCAGCAGCTGGCGAAGAACCTCTTCCTCAGCCCCAGCCGCAGCTATGTGCGCAAGGCACAGGAGGCAGCCATCACCTTCATGATGGAAGCGGTGATGGACAAGCGGCGCATCCTCGAAATCTATCTGAACGTGGTCGAGTGGGGCGACGGCGTGTTCGGCGCCGAGGCGGCGGCGCAGCGCTACTACCGCATTCCGGCGGCCAAGCTGGGCCCCGACCAGGCGGCGCGTCTGGCCGTCATGCTGCCCAACCCGCGCAAGTACGAAAAGACCTTCGGCCCGCGGCTGGCCGCGCACGCGGCGCGCATCGCCGGGCGCATGCACTATTCGCAGGTGCCGTAGCGCCTGCGTCTCAGCGCATGCCCGGCACCAGCCACAGCGGCGCTTCGTCCATCACCGCGATCTGTTCGCGCAGTTCGAGAATGCGCGCCTCCCAGTAGCGCGGCGTGTCGAACCACGGGAATGCGACCGGGAAGGCTGGATCCTGCCAGCGGCGGGCGATCCAGCCGCTGTGGTGGATCAGCCGCAGCGTGCGCAGCGCTTCGATCAGGTTCAGTTCGCGCAGATCGAAGTCGCAGAATTCCTCGTAACCGGCCAGCACGTCACCCAGCTGGCGCGCGCGGTCGGCGCGGTCGCCCGACAGCAGCATCCACAGATCCTGGATGGCCGGCGCCATCCGGCTGTCGTCGAAATCGACGAAGTGCGGCCCCTGGCCATCGACCCACAGCATGTTGCCGACGTGGCAGTCGCCGTGCGTGCGGATGCGTTTCACCTCGCCGGCGCGCTCGAACGCGGCGCGCACGCCGTCGAGCGCCTGTGCGACCACGCCGCGATACACCTTCTCCAGTTCCGGCGGCACGAAGCCGCCATCGAGCACATAGGCGGCCGGCTCGTCGCCGAAGCTGGCGATGTCCAGCGTTGGCCGGTGTTCATACGGTCTGACCGCGCCGAGCGCGTGAATGCGGCCCATGAAACGGCCTATCCATTCCAGCGTGTCGCTGCGGTCCAGCTCCGGCGCACGGCCGCCGCGGCGCGGGAACACCGCGAAACGGTAGCCGGCGTGACGGGCCAGCGTGCCGCCGCCGGGCAGGTCGAGTGGCGCAACGACCGGAATCTCGTGCTCGACCAGTTCGCGGCAGAAGGCGTGTTCCTCGGCGATCGCGTCGTCGCTCCAGCGCGCCGGCCGGTAGAACTTGGCGATCACCGGCGGACCGTCGTCCACACCGACCTGATAGACGCGGTTCTCGAAGCTGTTCAGCGCCAGCAGGCGACCATCGACCACGAAGCCGGCCGCTTCAAGTGCGTCGAGCACGGTGTCCGGGTTCAGATCGGCGTAAGGCTGCTGGGTGGTGGCGTCGCTCATCAGGTGGAAAAATCCTTCAAACGCGATACCCTAGCGTGTTTTTCGCCGTTACTGGCATCTGTCGTGGCTTATCAGGTCAAGGAAATCTTCTACACGCTGCAGGGCGAGGGCCTGAACGCAGGTCGCGCCGCGGTGTTCTGCCGCTTTGCCGGCTGCAACCTGTGGAGCGGCCGCGAACAGGATCGCGCCAGCGCGCAGTGCCGCTTCTGCGACACCGATTTCGTCGGCACCGACGGCACGCTGGGCGGTCGCTACGACAGCGCCGACGCGCTGGCCGACACCATTGCGGCGAGCTGGACCGGCGCCGGCGGCGCACGCTTCGTCGTACTGACCGGCGGCGAACCGTTGCTGCAGGTCGATGCCGCGCTGATCGACGCGCTGCATACACGCGGCTTCGAAATCGCCGTCGAAACCAATGGCACGCTGGAAGCGCCGGCCGGGCTGGACTGGGTGTGCGTCAGCCCGAAAGCCGGCAACGCAGTGGTGCAGCGCCGCGGTCAGGAACTGAAAGTGGTCGTGCCGCAGGCCGGCCTCGATCTCGCCGCGATGGAAGACTGGGATTTCGAGCACTTCCTGGTGCAGCCGATGGACAATGCGGCTGCAGCCGACAACGCCCGCTGGGCGATCGAATGGTGCATGCAGCACCCGCGCTGGCGGCTCAGCTTCCAGACGCACAAGGCGGTCGGCATACGCTGACCGTCGCTGACCCAGGGCAGCGTCGCATTCCGCGGGCTGCCCTTTTTGGACGTATCGAGATGGTTGTTGAACTGAGCCAGCGCTTCTTCTTCGAAGCTGCCCACACCCTGCGCCGCAAGGTGGAAACCGAATCCAGCCTGCGCATCCACGGGCACACCTATCACGCCGAGGTGACGCTGCGCGGCGAGCCGGACCCGGCCAGCGGCATGCTGCTGGATCTGGCGGTGTTCCGTGCCGCACTGGCCGAAGTCCGCGAGAAGCTGGACCACCGCTTCCTCGACGAGGTCGAGGGCATCGGCCCGGCCACGCTGGAGAACCTCTGCCACTACCTGTGGCGACAGCTCGCCCCGCAGCTGCCTCAGCTGGCGCGGGTGACGGTCGAGCGCCAGGCCTCGGGCGACAAATGCACCTTGAGTGCGTGTTGAGCTGACGCACGCGTGCATCGGCGGCCGATGAAGGCGAGCATGGGCAAGCGCGCACGTCACGCGCTGGCCTGTCTCGCACTGCTCGGCGCGTTCGCCGCCCACGCCCAGGCGCCATCATTCGAAACCGTCCGTGACAGCTGGCGCTCGTCGGAAGCGCGCCTGCTCGACCGCTACGGCCAGCCGCTGGCCGAGGTGCGCGTCGATTTCGACGAGCGCCGGCTCGACTGGGTCGGCGCGCGCACGCTGTCGCCGCCACTGGTGCGCGCGCTGCTGATCGCCGAGGACAAGCGCTTTCTCGAACATTCGGGCGTGGACTGGACCGCGCTCGCCGGCGCCACCTGGGACAATCTGTGGCGCACGCTGGAAGGCCGCCGTCCGCGCGGGGCCTCGACGCTGACCATGCAACTGGCCGGCCTGATCGACCCGGCGCTGCGGCTGCAGGGCACCCGTCGCAGCGTCGGCCAGAAATGGGACCAGGCGGCCGCGGCGCGCGAAATCGAGCGCCGCTGGAACAAGGCGCAGATCCTCGAAGCCTATTTCAATCTCGCCCCCTTCCGCGGCGAGCTGCGAGGCATTTCGGCGGCCACCCGCGGCCTGTTCGGCAAGGATCCGGATGCGATCGATGCGCGCGAGGCGCTGCTGCTGGCCGCACTGCTGCGCGGCCCGAACGCGCCGGCCGAACGGGTCGCGCAACGTGCCTGCGCGGTGGCGCTGAAGCTCAAACCGGCGCCCGCCTGCAGCGAACTGCGTGCCCTCGCCAATCAGGTGCTCACCCAGCGCTACCGGCTGGAGCCGCGCTGGACCGAAGCACAGCCGCTGGCCCGCCGCCTGCTGCGCGAACCGGGCGAACAGCGCGCCACCACGCTGGACGGACGACTGCAACGACGCACGCTGGACGCACTCGGCCGCGAACGCGCCGACGTCACTGTCGTCGTGCTGGACAACGCGAGCGGCGAGGCGCTGGTGTGGGCCGGCGGCCCGGACGACACCGATGCGGCGGTGCGCCGGCTGCCCGCCGGCAGCACGCTGCAACCTTTCCTGTACGGGCTCGCCCTCGACCAGCGCTGGATCAGCGCGGCGTCGGTGTTCGACGACAGCCCCGCCTTCGTCGCCCGGCCACTGCCCCCCGGCCTGCAGGGCGGTGGCCAGCCGCTCAGCACGCGCGCGGCACTGGCGCAGGCGGCGGAGATTCCGGCACTGCGCGTGCGTGCGCTGGTCGGCGACGACGCGCTGGTGGCCACGCTGCGCGCGCACGGTATCGACGCGTCGGCAGCCAACGGCAGCCGCGCCAGCCTGCCCGACATGGCCAACGCCTTCCGCACGCTGGCCAACGAGGGCGTGTGGACGCCGTGGGCGCTGGAAACCTCGCAATGGCGCAGCGTGGACCGCAGCGGCAAGCGGCTGTGGTCGTCGCCGGTGGTCTGGCTGACCGGCGATCTGCTGTCCACCCGCACGACGCGCGACACGTACGACTGGCACGCCGTCATGCACGGGCGCTCGACCGACCGTACGACGCACTGGTCGGTCGGCTGGACGCGCCGCTACACGATCGCGCTGCGGGCAGTGCGCCCAGTTGCGGCCACCTGGCTTTCGGTCGCTGCCGCCATCGACCCGATTCCGGCCGAGGCGCCCCCGCCGCCGCCCGGGCTCGAAGGCGTGCGCCTGCGTTTCGAACCGGACATCGAGGTCGAGCGCGAAGAGTACTTCCTGCCCGGCACGCAACAGGCCTTCGCCGACGCGACCGTGCGCGACCTGTTCGGCCGGCCGCGCATCGTGCAGCCGACGACAGGCGTGAAGCTGGTCAGCGCCGCGCTTCCGGCCGGCCGTCAGAACATGCTGTTCGAAGCGCGGCCGGGCTGGCCGGGCTTGCACTGGGTGATCAACGACGAGCGCCTGCCGGCGGTCGAAGGGCGCGCGCTGTGGAGCCCGCGCCTCGGCCGTCACCGGCTGGCACTGGAGGACGCGCAGGGTCTGCAGCTGCAGTCGGTCGAATTCGAGGTGCGGCTCGACGCCGCACCCGAAGGCCTCAATGGCGGGCCGGCGCCTCGTACACCACCTGGCCCGACACCAGCGTCGCGCTGACGCGGCCCGGCAGTTCGCGGCCCAGATAGGGCGTGTTCTTGCCCTGGCTGCGCAGCGATTCGCGGCTGATGCGCACCGGCGCCTCCGGATCGAAGATGCACACGTCGGCCGCACCGCCCACCCGCAGATGGCCGGCGTTCAGGCCGAGCACGCGGGCGGCGTCGCTCGTGATGCGTGCCAGCGCGACCTTGAGCGGCAGGCGCATTTCGCGCGCCCAGGCCAGCGTCAATGGCAGCAGTAGCTCGAGACCGGTGGTGCCCGGCTCGGCTTCGGCGAACGGCACCTGCTTGGCGTCGTCATCGACCGGGGTGTGGTCGGAACACAGCGCGTCGATGCGGCCGTCGGCAAGCGCGGCGCGCAGCGCCTCGCGGTCGAACTGCGCGCGCAGCGGTGGCACGGTGCGGCACTGCGGATCGAAATAGCCGATGTCGACATCGCACAGATGCAGCGCGTGTATGGCGACGTCGCAGCTCACCTGCATGCCGTCCAGCCGCGCCTGGTCGATCAGCATCAGGCCGGCGCGACTGGAAATGCGCGCCAGATGCAGCTTGCATCCGGTGGCGCGCGCCAGCTGCAGCATCTGGCCGATGGCCAGCGTCTCCGCCAGCACCGGAATGCCGGTCAGGCCAAGCCGCGCCGCCACTTCGCCTTCGTGCGCCACGCCGCCGGCCGCCAGATGCATGTCGGTCGGCTGCAGCCACACGGTGTAGCCGAAGGTGGCCGCGTACTGCATCGCGCGGAACAGCACCTGCGTGTCGGCCACCGGAACGTTGGCCTGCGAGAAGGCGATACAGCCGGCATCGTGCAGTTCGCCCATTTCGGTCAGCCGCTCGCCCTTCAGGCCGGCGGTCAGCGCGCCGTGCGGGTAGACGTGGGCGAGATTCAGCATGCGCGCGCGGTGCTTCAGCATTTCGACCAGGCCAGGTTCGTCGAGCACCGGATCGGTATCCGGCGGGCAGGCCAGGCTGGTGACGCCGCCCGCCACCGCCGCCGCCACTTCCGATTCCAGCGTCGCGCGGTATTCGAGGCCGGGCTCGCGCAGCCGCGCGCAGAGGTCGATCAGGCCCGGCGCGACGACCAGACCGCTGGCGTCGATGACGCGGTTGGCGTGAAAGCCGTCGGGCGCCGCACCGAGCGCGACCACCTTGCCGGCGGCGATATAGACGTCGGTCGCTGCGTCGATGTCCTGCGCCGGATCGATCAGCCGGCCGCCCTTGATGTGGATCTTCATGCGTTTCCTCCGGCCAGCATGGCCATCACTGCCATGCGCACCGCGATGCCGAAGGTGACCTGCGGCAGGATGACCGCCTGGCGACCGTCGGCCACCGCGGAATCGATCTCGACGCCGCGGTTCATCGGCCCCGGGTGCAGCACGATGGCATCGGGCTTGGCCACGGCGAGCTTGTCCTCGGTCAGGCCGAAGAACTTGAAATATTCCTGCGCGCTGGGCAGCAGCGAACCCTGCATGCGTTCGTTCTGCAGACGCAGCATCATCACCACGTCGACGCCGCGCAGACCTTCCCGCATGTCGTTATAGACGCGACAGCCAAGCCGCTCGATGTCATGCGGCAGCAGGGTTTTCGGCGCGATGGCGCGCAGGTCGGGTACGCCCAGCGTGGTCAGCGCATGGATCTGGCTGCGCGCGACGCGCGAATGCAGGATGTCGCCGACGATGGCCACCGACAGCTGCGTGAAGTCGCGCTTGTAGTGGCGGATGGTGTACATGTCGAGCAGACCCTGCGTCGGGTGCGCGTGGCGCCCGTCGCCGGCGTTGACGACGTGGATGTGGTCGCGCCCGGTCGCTTCCAGATGCTGCGCGATCAGGTAGGGCGCGCCGCTGGAGGCGTGACGCACGACGAACATGTCGGCCTGCATCGCGGCCAGGTTGTCCACCGTGTCGAGCAGGGTTTCGCCCTTGTTGGTCGAACTGGTCGAAATGTTCAGGTTGATCACGTCGGCCGACAGGCGCTTGGCGGCGATCTCGAAGGTGGTACGGGTGCGCGTGCTGTTTTCGAAGAACAGGTTGAACACGCTCTTGCCGCGCAGCAGCGGCACCTTCTTCACCTCGCGTTCGGCGACACCGGCGAAGGGCTCGGCGGTGTCGAGGATGCGCGTGATCACGTCGCGCGGCAGGCCCTCGGTGGTGAGCAGGTGCTGCAGCTCGCCGTGCTTGTTCAGTTGCGGATTGCGGGCCATGGTCACTCCTGCTCCTGCTGCAGACGCAGCGCCAGCCGTTCGCCGTCCTGCGCCAGCTTCACCCGCGTGCCGGCGGGCGGTTCGAGCCGCGTCGCGCAATAGGTCGGCGCCACCGGCAGCTGCCGTCCGCCGCGATCGATCAGCACCGCCAGTTCGACCTTGGCGGGACGGCCGTAGTCGAACAGCTCGTTCAGCGCGGCGCGTATCGTGCGACCGGTGTGCAGCACGTCGTCGACCAGGATGAGATGGCGCCCCTCGACGTCGAACGGCAGGCTGGATGCGCGTGTGTCGCGCGACAGGCCGCGCTTGGCGTAATCGTCGCGGTAGAAGCTCACGTCGAGCGAGCCGGCCGGCTGGCTCAGACCGAGCAGCGCGTGCAGGCGCTGCGCCAGCCATACGCCGCCGGTACGCAGGCCGACCAGCGCGGTGTCCGGCGTGACCTGCGGGCGCATCTGCGCCGCCAGATCGGCCAGCAGTTCTTCTGCGTCAGGCAGTGACATCGAAATAGTCCTTCAGGATGAGCTGGGCCGCGTGTGCGTCCAGGTGCTTCTTGCGTTCGCGCCAGTCGTGCTGGCCGCGGTCGCGCAGCTGGGTGTCGGCTTCGGCCGAGGTGAAACGTTCGTCCTGCAGCGCGACCGGCAGCCGGTAGCGGCCTTCGAGCTGGCGGGCGAAGCGCTGCGCGCGGGCGGTCATGTCGTGCGCCTCGCCGTCCGGCGACAGCGGCAGGCCGACCACCAGCAGCGCCGGTTTCCATTCGTCGAGCAGGCGGCCGATCGCCGACCAGCGGGCGTCGTTGGTTTCGGCATCGAAGGTGGTCAGTGCGGAGGCGCTGCGCAGCTCGCATTCGCCGACGGCGACGCCGATGCGCTTCTCGCCGAAATCGAAGGCCAGCACGGTGCCGCGCGCAGGCAGCGCGACTGGCTCAGGCATGCCCGGCCACGTCGGACAGCGACGCGAAGTCGACGCCGAGCAGCTGCATCGCGGCGATCAGACGCTCCTCCGGCGGCAGGCCGAAGATGATGTCCGGATCGGCACGCACGGTGAGCCAGGCGTTCTGCGCCAGTTCCCACTCGATCTGCCCGGCCTGCCAGCCGGCGTAACCCAGGGTGACCAGCACGTCGTCAGGCTCGTTGTCGTGGCCGAGCGACTGCAGCACGTCACGCGACGAGGTCAGCGCCAGGCCGTTGCCGATGTCTATGCTGGACTGCCAGTCGCCGACCGGGCGATGCAGCACGAAGCCGCGGTCGGTCTGCACCGGGCCGCCGAAATACACCGGCTGGCCCTGGAAGCGCGGCGACTCGAGCGACATGTCGATGCGCTCGAACAGGTCTTCCAGCGACATGTCGATCGGCCGGTTGACGATGACGCCGAGCGCGCCCTGTTCGTTGTGCTCGCACACCAGCGTCAGCGTGCGCGCGAAATTCTTGTCCGCCATGGCGGGCATGGCGATCAGGAAATGGCCGGTCAGGTCGACCGAAGGGGTCATGGCGTGTGCGGACATGGGATGATTTTATCCGTGTTGGACGCCGGCCGCGAACCGCCGCGCCACATCGCGCTCAAAGCGCCCACTTTCTGCCGGAAATTCCGCATGCCCGACCGCTCTTCCTCCCGCCTTGTGTGGTTCCGCCGCGACCTGCGCATCGACGATCACGCCGCCCTGTACCACGCGCTGCGCGCCGGCGGCCCGGTGTGGTGCGTGTTCGTGTTCGACACCGACATCCTCGACGAACTGCTGGCCGAAGGCCTGAGCGCCGACCGCCGGGTCGAGTTCATCCACGCCTCGGTCACCGAACTGGACGCGGCGCTGCGCGCGCTGGGCGGCGGCCTCATCGTACGCCACGGCCGCGCCCGCGACCTCGTCCCGCAGCTGGCGCGCGAACTGGGCGTGGCCGCGGTGATGGCCAACCGGGACTACGAGCCGGGGGCGCTGGCCCGTGACCGCGCGGTGCACAACGCGCTGGCGCGCGACGGCATCGCCTTCGACACGTACAAGGACCAGGTCGTGTTCGAGTGCGACGAGGTGCTCACCCAGGGCGGCAAGCCGTTCTCGGTATTCACGCCTTACAAGAACGCCTGGCTGAAGAAGCTCACGCCCTTCCTCCTGAAGGCCTATCCGGTACGCACCTACGCAGGCGCGCTGGCAGCGTTGCCGGCAGGCGACATGCCGTCGCTGGCCGACATGGGGTTCCGGTCCACCAATCTGGCGATGCTGAAGCTGCCGGCTGGCATGAGCGGCGCCGACACGCTGTTCGACGCCTTCCTCGACCGCATCGACCGCTACAAGGTGCTGCGCGATTTCCCGGCCGCCAAGGGGCCGAGCTACCTGTCGGTGCATCTGCGCTTCGGCACCATATCGATCCGCCGGCTGGCGCGCGAAGCGCACGCGCGCGGCGGCGCCGGTGCCGAAACCTGGCTGTCGGAACTGATCTGGCGCGATTTCTACTTCCAGATCCTGTGGCACAACCCGCACGTGGTCGGCGCCAGCTTCCGGCCCGAGTACGACGCGGTGCGCTGGGTGGACGACGAAGCGAAGTTCCGCGCCTGGTGCGAAGGCCGCACCGGTTACCCGCTGGTCGATGCGGCACAGCGCCAGCTGGCGCAGACCGGCTACATGCACAACCGGCTGCGCATGGTGAGCGCCTCCTTCCTGACCAAGGACCTGGGCATAGACTGGCGCCGCGGCGAACACTGGTTCGCCCGCCAGCTCAACGACTTCGACCTGGCGGCCAACAACGGCGGCTGGCAGTGGGCAGCCTCGACCGGCTGCGACGCCCAGCCCTGGTTCCGCATCTTCAACCCGGTCACCCAGTCGGAGAAATTCGACGCCGACGGCCAGTTCATCCGCCGCTACTGCCCGGAACTGGCGAAGTTCGACAAGAAGCGCATCCACGCGCCCTGGCTGGCGACACCGCTGGAACAGAAGATGGCCGGCTGCGTGATCGGCAGCGACTACCCGGCGCCCATCGTCGACCACGCCGTGGCGCGCGAGGCGACGCTGGCGCGCTTCAAGGTGGTGAAGGGCGCCAGCGAGGCGCCGGAGGACTGATCAGGGCTGGTCGAACACGTCGCGGTAGCTGGCGTACATCGCGCCGAAGGTGACCGGCAGCAGCAGCAGCCAGCCCAGCATGGCCGGCACCGACGCCAGCACGGCCAGCACCACGTAGAGCAGCGCGAACACGACGAAGGCCGGCGCGTTGCGCAGGCTGGCGAAGAAACTGGTGCGCATCGCGTCCAGCGCCTTCATGTCGTGGAACACGACCAGGGCCGGCGCGAACCAGACGGCCATCAGCACCGGCGCCATCAGCATGACGGCGATGATGAGCATGGCCGGAATGGCGGCCATCAGCACCGCCAGACCCGCCACCGCGGCGATGCCGGCCAGGCCGGCGCTGATCGCCGACAGCAGCACGACCAGCATGCCGATGGCCAGCGAAGCCAGCAGATACCAGCCGCCCAGCGCCAGCAGCGGATTGATGCGCTCGCCGAAACCGGCCCACAGATGGGCGACGCCGAAGGGCTCGCCGCGCGACAGCGCGCGGCAGCCGCCCATCAGCCCGCCCACCGTCACCATGGCCAGCAGCGTGGCGGCGATCATGCCGAACAGCGGCACCAGATTCAGCACCACGACGGCGATCACCCACAGCAGCGTGATCACCACCCAGACGCCGGGTGCGGCCATGAAGGCCTGCCAGCCCTGGCGCAGCCACTCGACGCCCTGGCCGGCGGCCACGCTGCGCGAATCGGGCTCCGCCCCGCCGGGCGGCATCGTGCCGCCCGGCGGGGCGGCTTCGAAGGGATTGCGGTCGTCGGTCGTCATGGCTGCATCATTCCACAAGCGCGTCAGGTGTTCACGGCGGCGTCGCAGGCTGTGGCGCCCAATCCACACTCCGTCACGATGTACCGGGCCGTGTCGGGCTGCGCGCTGCGCGGCGGCGCTTTCGCACTACACTCAAAGCGTTCAGTCATGTCGCAGGACCGGGAGGTCGCCATGAATATCCGCACCCTGTTCGCACTGTCCGCGCTGCTCGCCTCGCCGCTCGCACTGGGTGGCGGCAGCGGTCACGTACCGGTGACGCCGATCGGCGGCAATCCGTACGGCCAGGGCATAGGCGCCAGCCCCGGCGGCATGATAGGACAGCACCCGCGCGAGCTGATCCGGCCCAACGCGCGCAGCCGCACAACCGACGTCTACCCGACCTTGCGCGGCACCCAGATCCGGGACTACTCCAGACCCGGCGTGCGCATCGAGGACGATGCGTACGGTACCAGCGTCTATCCGACCATGCCCTACAGCAACGTCCGCGACTACGACAGACCGGGCTGGCGCATCGAACGGCGCGAGTGATCGTCACGCAGGGTCGCGGGCACCGACGGACATCCCCCCGCACCGGCCTCGCCGGCGCACGGTAGACAACGATGAACGAACTGCCCAAACACCAGCTCACCATGACGGTGCTGATGACGCCCGACATGGCCAATTTTTCCGGCAACGTGCACGGCGGCGCACTGCTCAAGCTGCTCGATCAGGTCGCCTACGCCTGTGCAGCGCGCTACGCGCAGTCCTACGTGGTGACGCTGTCGGTCGACCAGGTGATTTTCCGCTGCCCGATCCATGTCGGCGAGCTGGTCACCTTCTTCGCCTCGGTCAACTACACCGGCACCACCTCGATGGAGGTCGGCGTCAAGGTGGTGACCGAGAACATCCGCGAACACACGACCCGCCACACCAATACCTGCTACCTGACCATGGTGGCGATGGACGCCGACCGCCGGCCCTGCCCGGTGCCGACGCTGACGCCATCGACGCCGGACGAGCAGCGGCGCCACACGGCCGCTCAGGTGCGGCGGCAGCTGCGCAGGGAGTTCGACGCCCGCTTCGACGAGCTGATGCAGGAAGAGCAGGCCAAGGCGGGCCGCGGCGCGTAGGCGGGCGGCAAGCGGAATCGTCTGCGGCCGTGCGTCATACTGTGCACCGAGTTCACCCGGAGCACGCTGCATGATCGACTACGACCACGACATTTCGGCCATCGACGCCGACCTGATCCGCCACGGCATGGCGTCCATCCACCTCGTCCGCGCCGGTGACCAGGCGGCGCTGGTCGATTGCGGCACCGGCCACTCGCTGCGCAACGTGCAGGCGGCGCTGGCGCAGAAGGGCATCGCAGCGGAAGCGCTGCGCTACATCATCCTGACCCATGTGCACCTGGACCACGCCAGCGGCGCAGGTGCTGCGATGCGCGCCTTCCCGAACGCGCAGCTGGTGGTGCACCCGCGCGGCGCGCGCCACATGATCGATCCGTCGAAGCTGATCGCCGGCGCCACCGCGGTCTATGGCGAACAGGCGATGGCCGAGATGTACGGCGACATCCTGCCGGTCGACGCCGCGCGCGTGATCGAGACGCAGGACGGCTTCGCGCTCGACTTCAACGGCCGCCCGCTCGAATTCATCGACACGCCGGGCCACGCCAAACACCACCACTGCATCTGGGACGCGCAGTCGAAAAGCTGGTTTACCGGCGACACCTTCGGTCTGGCCTACCCGGAATGCACGGTCGATGGCCGCGCCTTCGTGTTCCCGACCACCTCACCGGTGCAGTTCGACCCGGTCGCCATGCGCGCCTCGGTCGAGCGCCTGCTGTCGCGGCAGCCGGAAGCGATGTTCCTGACCCATTACGGCAAGGTGACCGGCGTGCCGGCGCTGGGCCGCGCGCTGCTGTCACGCATCGACGCCCACGTGGCGATCGCGAAGGCCGCGGCCAGTGCGGGCGAAGGCCGCAAGCAGGCCCTGCTGGCCGCGCTGACCGCCTATCTGATCGACGAACTGCGCGCCCACGGCAGCCGCCTCACGCACGACCAGGCGGTGGACGTGTGGGGGCTGGACATCGAACTGAATGCGCAGGGGCTGGAGGTGTGGCTGGACGGCGCAGCAGCCTAAAAAAGGCGTCGACGGCGGCCACCCGGGCGATGAAGCCCGGTGGCCGCCGACCGGGCCTGATCAGGCCGGTTTCTTGCGCGCCGTCGTCGCCTTCGTGGCCGGCTTCTTTGCAGCGGCCGTCGCCTTCTTCGCCGCGGTCTTCTTCACCGGCGCCTCGGCTTCCGCCTCCGGCGCGGCATCGGCCGCCGCCTTCGCGGTCTTGGCGCCGGCCTTCGGCTTGGCCGCACGCGGCTCGAACTCGAAACCGACCTTGCCATCCGGCTGACGCACCAGGAAGGCGGAGAACTTGCGCTTGGTGCGCGACGACACGAAGCCCTTCAGCAGGTCGGTGCGGCCCGCCTCCAGCAGCTTCTGCATCTGTTCGGGCTCGATCGGCTGCTGCAGGATGATCTTGCCGGAGCGGAAGTCGCAGCTCTTTTCCGGCCCGACCGATTTCTCGCAAATGTAGGACATCGGCTGCTCGAACACCCGCGCCGAACACTTCGGGCAGGGGCCGAGCGGTGTCTGCTGCGAGAAATCGACCGGCTCGGCGTTCTCGTCCTCGCGCGGCTGGCCGAAATCGAACTCCGGCTCCAGTTTGTCGTTCAGCTTGATCACCGCGTTGAACGGCCGGCCCATCTTGTTGCGGAAACCGGTCAGCGGGCCGACCTGGCGGTCGCGCAGCAGCGTGTCGATCTCGTGCGTCTCGAACTGGCGGCCGGCGACGATCTTCCACAGCGAGAAGTCGCAGCTCTGGCACTGGAACTTCTTGTAGTTCTCCTTCACGACGCCGCCGCAGCGCGGGCACTTCTCGTCCAGCGTGGCGAAGTCGCCCGGAATGGTGTCGCTTTCGTAGCTCTTCGCCTGGTGCACGATGTGCTGCGTCATGTCGGCGATTTCGCGCATGAAGGCGTCGCGCGACAGTTCGCCGCGCTCGATCCGCGACAGCTTGTACTCCCACTCGCCGGTCAGTTCAGGCGAACTCAGTTCGTCGATCTTCAGGCCGCGCAGCGCGATCATCAGCTGGAAGCCCTTGGCCGTCGGAATCAGTTCGCGGCCCTCGCGCAGCATGTAGTTCTCGAGGATCAGGTTCTCGATGATCTGCGCGCGCGTGGCCGGCGTGCCGAGGCCGCGGCCGGCCATCGCGGCGCGCAATTCCTCGTCGTCTATCGTCTTGCCGGCACCTTCCATCGCGGTCAGCAGCGTCGCTTCCGAATAGCGTGCAGGCGGCTTGGTCTGCAGCGCCTTCAGCAGCATGTCTTCGACACGCGCCGTCTCGCCCGGCTTGACCGGCACCAGGCTGGCAGAGGCCGTCTCGCCCTTGTCCTTGCCGTCGTCGTCGGTGATCGCCGCTTCCTTGCCATACACGGCCAGCCAGCCGGCATTGACCAGCACCTTGCCCTCGGTCTTGAACGCTTCGCCTTCGACCCGCGTGATGCGCGTGGTGATGCGGTATTCGGCGGCCGGGAGGAACACCGCGAGGAAGCGGCGGGTGACCATGTCGTAGATCTTCGCCTCCGCCTCGGACAGCGACTTCGGCTCGGTGCCGGTCGGGATGATGGCGAAGTGGTCGGAAATCTTGGCGTTGTTGAAAATGCGCTTGTTCGGGCGCACCCAGCCCTGCTTGACGATCTCGTTGGCGTGCGGCGCGTAGGTCTGCGGCAGGCGGGCCAGCACGTCATTGACGGTCGGCAGGTAGTCCTCCGGCAGCGCGCGGGCGTCGGTACGCGGATAGGTCAGCACCTTGTGCTTCTCGTACAGCGCCTGCGCGATCTGCAGCGTCACGCGGGCGGAAAAGCCGAAACGGCCGTTCGCCTCGCGCTGCAGCGAGGTGAGGTCGTACAGCAGCGGCGACAGCTGGGTCGACGGCTTGGCCTCTTCCTCGACCGTGCCGGTCTTGCCGGAACACTTGGCCTGGATGGCCTTCGCCTTCGCCTCGTCCCACAGCCGCTCGGCGCGCGCGTGTTCGTCGCCTTCCGGCTTCCTGAACTTCTCGTCGAACCAGCGGCCGGCGTATTCGCCTGCGGCGACGCCGAAGCGGCCTTCGATCTCCCAGTAGTCGCGCGACTTGAAGCGGCGGATTTCTTCCTCGCGGCGCACCACGATGGCCAGCGTCGGCGTCTGCACGCGACCGACTGTGGTCAGGTGGAAACCACCGGTCTTGGAGTTGAACGCGGTCATTGCCCGCGTGCCGTTGATGCCGATGAGCCAGTCGCTCTCGGCGCGCGACATCGCCGCCTGGCGCAGACCTTCGACTTCCTGCGCCGAACGCAGGCCTGCGAAGCCGTCGCGGATCGCGGTCGCGGTCATCGACTGCAGCCACAGCCGCTCGATCGGCTTGTTCGTCTTGCTGTGCTCGACGATGTAATTGAAGATGAGTTCGCCCTCGCGCCCCGCGTCACAGGCGTTCACCAGGCCATCGACGTCTTTGCGCTTGATCAGCCGGGTGAGCAGGCGCAGCCGCTCGGCGGTCTTGTCTATCGGGTTCAGCGTGAAGCGGGGCGGAATGACCGGCAGGTGCGCGAACGACCACTTGCCGCGCTTGACCTCGTATTCCTCCGGCACCGCCAGTTCGAGCAGGTGGCCGACCGCCGAGGACAGCACGTAGTCCTCGCTCTCGAAGTAATCGCCTTCGCGCGTGAAACCGCCGATGGCGCGCGCAATGTCCTGCGCGACCGACGGCTTTTCCGCGATGATCAGTTTCTTGCCCATGCCTGCCCGATACCTGCCGCCGGCTTGCGCGCGCAGGATGCGCGCCGGATCAAGCGGCGTGAAAGCGGCGCATGATAGGGACAAAAAATCGGAACAGGCAAGACAAGTCGACCCGGCGGACGAAACGCGGGCGGCGATTCATCCGGCAGGGCCGGTGTTGCGCCGCGGCACCGGACCCGCACTTGTCAGTGCGGCGCGCGCGGCTCGTCGTCGTCCGACAGCAGTTCCTCGAGCACCAGCGTGTCGGTCGTGACCTGCTGGTTCCACAGCACCATCAGCACGATCACCTTGAGCTGGGACAGCGACACCTCTTCGTCTTCCAGCGCCAGCGCGCGTTCGACGACGATTTCGCGGGTCAGCGCATTGATCGCACCGGCCTCTTCGAGAAAGGCGAGGAAGCCGCGGCACTCGGTATCGAGGCGCGACTGCTCGGCGGCCGAGTAAAGGCGGATGGAACGGCTTTCCGCCGCGATCAGCGGCTTGTCAGCGCCACCGGCGCTTTCGAGGCCGGACAGCCAGCCCATCGCTTCCTCGATTTCATCCTGCTCGAAACCGGCGGCCGAGAGCTTGCGTGCGAGCTGGTTGGGCTCGGGATAACTGTCCAGGTGCGCGTAAGTTTCGAAAAGATAGACCAGAACGTCGATCATGATTCGGCTCCGCGCGAGCCGGTCGGCAGGCGTGCCCACCGGCGGGTTTGTAACCCGGCAGCACGCGACGCGCACTGCCGTACTACCTGATGCGCTGGTAGCGTCCGTCGGGCAGCTGCGCCACCCGGTTTTCGAGTTCCAGCGAGAGCAGCATGGCGGAGAGGGTGTCCGCCGTCAAGCCGGTATGTTGTGACAGCACATCGATCCCGACCGGGTCGAAACCCATCGCCTCGAGCAGTGCCTCGGCCCCGCCCGCGGGCGCTGCCGGTACGGCCGCGGGCGGTGACGCCGGCTGCAGTTCGGACAGGATGTCGCGCGCGTCGTCGACCAGCTTGGCGCCCTGGCGGATCAGCTGGTGACAGCCCTTGGACAGCGGCGAGTGGATGGAGCCCGGGATCGCGAACACTTCGCGCCCCTGTTCGCCGGCCAGCCGGGCGGTGATCAGCGTGCCGCTGCGCGCCGCCGCCTCGACCACCAGCACGCCGCGTGCGAGGCCGGAAATGATGCGGTTGCGGCGCGGGAAGTTGTCGCGCAGCGCCGGCGTACCGAGCGGAAACTCGCTGACGATGGCGCCGTGTTCGGCGATGCGCCGCGCCAGCTCCTGGTTGCGCGGCGGATAGATGCGGTCGGCACCGGTGCCGACCACGGCCACCGTGCTGCCGACGCCGTCGAGCGCACCGGTGTGCGCCGCCGCATCGCAGCCCAGCGCCAGCCCGCTGACGATGGTGAGCCCGCCGCGTGACAGCTCGCGCGCGAACTGCTCGGCGTTGGAGGCGCCCTGTGCCGTCGCGTTGCGCGCGCCGACGATGGCCAGCGCGCGGGTGTTCAGCAGTTCCGGCCGGCCCTTCACGTAGAGCAGCGTCGGCGGATCGGCGATTTCGAGCAGCGCTTGCGGGTAGGCCGCGTCGGCCAGCGTGATCAGATGATTGCCGGGCTGCGACGCCCAGGCCAGCGTGCGCGCGATCTGTTCGTCGCCGTCGAAGGCGGCCAGCGCACGCGCCGCGCGCTCACCGACGGCCGCCCGCACGGCGGTGCCGGCCGCGGCGAATATGTGTTCGGGCAGGCCGAACACCGACAGCAGGCGGCGCTGCGTCTCCAGCCCGACGCCACGGGTCAGCGTCAGCCGCAGCCACGCCGCAGCCGAAGCGTCGCTGGAAACCGGCACGTCTTACGGCTTGCGGAAGCGGTCGCCGACGGTGATCGGGCGCTTGGCGTCCATCACCAGTGCGTAGGAAATATTGTCATAGACGCGGAACACGAATACCAGGCCGGAGCGTTCGTCCGGCAGCTGGTAGGTGTCGATCTTCTGATCCTGGCGGATATCGACCTTGGTCCCTGCCAGATAGGCGGCGAACACGTGGCCGATCTCGACGCCGTCGTTGGAGCCACGGTTCAGCAGCACGACGTTGTGACGGCCGGACGACGCCACGCCGCCGACGATGCGTGCAACGCTGCCCTGGATGTCCTGCTCGGGCGCATGGGGTGCGTAGGCGACGACCTCCGGCAGACGCGCGGGCACGAGCCGGTCTCCCTTGCCGATCTCGAACTGCGCCGACACCACCTGGAAGGTCGCGGGTTCGCCCTCGCGCACCAGCCTGACGTCGCCCAGATACTCGGCCTCGTAGCCGATCACCTGCTTCGTTTCCGGATCAGTGATCGGTGCCGCCGGCCGGTACACGTGCCACAGCGGCTTGTTCTCGGTCACGCCGCTCACGTAGGCGGTATCGCCCGCGCTCAGATAGACGCGCCCCTCTTCGGTACCGACGATGCGCGGCGCCGTCTCGTTGAAGCCGGCCTCGACCGCGATCGGCCGGGTCAGGAAGGGCTCGATCGCCTTGTGCGGGATCGATGCGATCGGCTCCTTGACCGCTTCCTCGTAGGTCTGCGGACTGAGCTTGAGGGGCTGACCGACGCGCAGCCGCGGCGAGCCGCCGAAGTCATCGAGATAGACGATCTGGCCGGGATAGATCAGGTGAGGATTGCGGATCTGCTCGCGATTGAGCCGCCATACCTCGGGCCAGCGCCACGGCTCTTTCAGGAACAGACCGGCAATGCCCCACAGCGTGTCGCCCGGCTTGACGACGTGCCGGTCCGGCGCGTTGCCGGCGATGGCCGGCGGTGCGGACTGGGCGAAGGCAGTCGCGCTTGAAAGGGCGACCAGCAGGGAGCATATAATCTTGCGCATGGTGTGGCCTCGCACGGGCAGCGCCTGCGCATGCAGGAACCTGCCGGGGGTTTGCCTTTCAATATCGTTACGAACCGGCTCCGCCTTGAATGCCCGCACCATTGAAATGGTGGCTCGGCAAGGCGGCACGCCAACTGCATGCCGAAGTGTAGCAAGCGGCGTCATGTAATGACAGTCTGCATGAAAATTCACCGCTAATCCATTAAATCAGCACGACTTTTATGGCCCTGCTTCCGATTCTGAAATTCCCCGACCCCCGCCTGCGCAAGAAGGCGGCGCCGGTCACCGCGGTGGACGATTCCATCCGCAGGCTCGCCGCCGACATGGCCGAAACCATGTACGCCGCGCCGGGCATCGGGCTGGCCGCGACGCAGGTGGACGTGCACAAGCAGGTGATCGTGATCGACATCAGCGAGGACAGGTCAGGCCTGATCACGCTGATCAACCCGCGCATCGTCGAGCGCGACGGCGAGCAGGTCTATGAAGAGGGCTGCCTGTCGGTGCCCGGCATCTACGACAAGGTGACCCGCGCCGAACACGTGAAGGTGCGCACGCTGACGCTGGACGGCAGCGAGCAGGAGATCGACGCGCACGGCCTGCTGGCCGTCTGCATCCAGCACGAGATGGATCACCTGCAGGGCAAGGTGTTCGTCGACCACCTGTCGCAGCTGAAGCAGACCCGCATCAAGACCAAGCTCGCGAAGCAGGCGCGCGAAACCGCCTGATGCCGGCAAGTTCCCCCGCCCGGCCGCGCATCGCCTTCGCCGGTACACCCGAATTCGCCGCCCGTGCGCTCGATGCACTGGCCGGCTTCGACTGCGACATTCCGCTGGTGCTGACCCAGCCCGACCGTCCGGCCGGGCGTGGCATGAAGCTGATGCCCAGCCCGGTCAAGCAGCGCGCGCTGGCGCACGGCCTGAACGTGGCCCAGCCGGACACGCTGAAAACGCCCGAACTGCGCGCACCGCTGGTCGAGGCGGCACCCGACCTGCTGGTGGTGGTCGCCTACGGCCTGCTGCTGCCGCGCGCCGTGCTCGACATCCCGCGCCTCGGCTGCATCAACATCCACGCCTCGCTGCTGCCGCGCTGGCGGGGCGCGGCGCCCATCCACCGCGCGATCGAGGCGGGTGACGCCCGCACCGGCATCACGCTGATGCAGATGGACGAAGGCCTGGACACCGGCCCGATGCTGGCCGAGCGCACCATAGACATCGCCGCCGACGACAGCACCGCAACGCTGCACGACCGGCTGGCCGCCACCGGCGCGCAACTGCTGATCGACACCCTGCCCGACCTGCTGGCCGGACGCATCACGGCGGTGCCGCAGCCGGCCGACGGCGCCTGCTACGCGGCCAAGATCGGCAAGGCCGAGGCGGCGCTCGACTTCCGTCGCCCGGCGATCGAGCTCGATCGCGCGATCCGCGCCTTCAACCCCTTCCCCGGTGCGCTGATGACGGTCGACGGCACACCGATCAAGCTGTGGCAGGCCCGCGTCGAGCCCGCCGGCGGTGAGCCGGGGCGCATTCTCGCGGTCGGCGACGACGGCGTCGTGATCGCCTGCGGAGAAGGCGCGCTGCGCCTCACCGAGCTGCAGAAGCCGGGCGGCAAGCGTCTGCCGGTGGCCGATTTCCTGCACGGCCATCCGCTGCGGGTCGGTCAGCAGGCGGCGTGCTGACCCGCCGCCACGACCGCGTCGCCCGGGTTTCCTTGTAAGCGCAGTTTTCAACGGCGCCAACGCTTGAATTTCTTGCTTCGCGCACGATCTATAGTGCGCATCCTCTCTTACTGAAAGGTATTCGAATGTTCGGCAACTGGCTCAAGACCTCGATACTGATGGCGGGCATCGTCGCGCTGTTCGGCGTCGTCGGTGCGGCCATCGGCGGTCAGCAGGGCATGCTGATCGCACTGCTGTTCGGCGGCGCCACCAATCTGTGGGCCTACTGGTTCTCCGACAAGATGGTGCTGCGCATGTACAACGCGCGCGAAGTCGACGCCGCGTCGTCGCCCTATCTGTACAACATGGTGGCCGAGCTGGCGCAGCGCGCGCAGCTGCCGATGCCGCGCGTCTACATCATCGACGAGGCGCAGCCC
The DNA here is from genome assembly GCA_034004945.1 of Methyloversatilis sp. GTDB lineage: Bacteria > Pseudomonadota > Gammaproteobacteria > Burkholderiales > Rhodocyclaceae > Methyloversatilis. The sequence continues at coordinate 25,499 of JAVEVQ010000033.1, forward strand.
AATGCCTTCGCCACCGGCCGCAATCCGGAGAACGCCGCGGTGGCCGCGACCACCGGCATCATCCAGATGCTGTCGGCGCGCGAACTGCGCGGCGTGATGGCGCACGAGCTGGCGCACGTTAAGAACCGCGACATCCTGATCTCGACCATTTCGGCCACGGTGTCCGGCGCGATCTCCGCGCTGGCGCAGTTCGGCATGTTCTTCGGCGGCGGCCGCGATTCGGAAGGCCGCCCGGCCAATCCGGTGCTCAGCATCGCCGTCGCCATCCTGGCGCCGATCGCCGCCATGCTGATCCAGATGGCGATCTCGCGTACCCGCGAGTTCGGTGCCGACCGCGAAGGTGCGGCCATCTCCGGCGACCCCGAGGCGCTGGCCAGCGCGCTGGCGAAGATCGACGCCTACGCCCGCGGCATTCCGATGCCGACCGCCGAAGCGCATCCGGAAACAGGTCAGATGATGATCATGAATCCGCTGTCCGGTGGCGGCCTGCGCGGCCTGTTCAGCACCCACCCGGCAACCGAGGAACGCATCGCGCGACTGCGCGCACTCGCCACCGGTCGCTGACACACACCTTCGCCATTGCGGCATCATGCCCGCAGCGCGCGCCGCTCCCGCGGCGCGCGCTGCGGGTTTCTTTTTTCATTGGCACAACGTGGAGATCCCGACATGGATCGAGGCTGGAACGGCGGCGGCGGCGCACGCAACGTACTCGGAGGACCGCTGGAGCCCTGTTCGTTCAAGCCGATCACCGGTTTCTTCCGCGATGGCTGCTGCAACACGGACGAGAACGACTTCGGATCGCACACCGTCTGTGCCGTCATGACCGACGCCTTCCTCGACTTCTCCCGCTCACGCGGCAACGACCTGTCGACACCGCGCCCCGAGTACGACTTCCCCGGCCTGCGTGCCGGCGACCGCTGGTGCCTGTGCGCGATGCGCTGGCGCGAGGCCTACGAGGCAGGCCAGGCGCCGCAGGTGGTGCTGGTCGCCACGCACGAGTCGGCTCTGCGCCATGCCCCGCTCGACGCATTGAAGGCCCATGCGTGGGCGGGCTGAGCACAGCGCTTACAATCGCGCTCCCGCGCCCGGCCATCCTCCGCATCCAAGATTGAAGTCCACCTCCCGCTCCCCCAAGACGCTGCCTGCCGATTCGCTCGCCGCCTCGCTGCTCGACGCCGCACACGCGGTGGCGGGCGTGCTGCAGGGCGAAGCACTCGATGACGCATTCGGTCACCTCGCGGCGCAGTCGGCCAACGGCGCCGCCGTGCGCGACCTCGCTTACCAATGCCTGCGCGCGCACGCCGGCATCGAGCGCCGGCTGGCCGTGCTGGTACCGAAGCCGCTGCGCGAGACCGACCGCCGCGCGCTGCTGCTGGTCGCGCTGTGCCGGCTCGAAGCGCGACCCGACTCGGCACACACCACGGTGAACCAGGCGGTCGAAGCCGCGCGCGCGCTCGGCGGCGATCGCTTCGGCGGGCTGATGAACGCGGTGCTGCGCAACGCGCAGCGCCGCCACGCCGAACTCGACGCGGCGGTCGCCGCCGACCCCGCCGCCCGGCTGCAGCACCCGCAATGGTGGCTGGACATGCTGCGCCGCGACCACCCCGGGCAGTGGCAGGACATTGCCGCGCAGGGCAACAGCCACCCGCCGATGGCGCTGCGCGCGAACCGCCGCCGCACGACGCCGCAGCAGGCGCTGGCGCGGCTGCAGGAGGCCGGCATCGAGGCGCAGATCCGCGGCGACGACGGCCTGCTGCTCGACAGGCCCTGCCCGGTGTCGCGCCTGCCCGGCTTCGCCGACGGCGAGCTGTCGGTGCAGGATCTCGGCGCCCAGCGCGCGGCCGCACTGCTCGATGTCGCTGCGGGCCAGCGTGTGCTCGATGCCTGCGCCGCACCCGGCGGCAAGGCGTCGCACCTGCTCGAACGGGCGGAGCTCGACCTGCTGGCGCTCGACCACAGCGAACCACGTACCCGACGCATCGCCGAAAACTTCGAGCGACTGGGGCTGCGCGGCCGGATCGCGGTCGGCGACGCTGCCCGGCCGGACGACTGGTGGGACGGCACGCCGTTCGACCGCATCCTGGCCGACGTGCCGTGCAGCGCCTCCGGCGTCGTGCGTCGCCACCCGGACGCGAAATGGCTGCGTCGTCCGCAGGACATCGCGGGCTTCGCCGCCCAGCAACGCGCGATACTGGATGCGCTTTGGCGCGTGCTCGCTCCGGGTGGTAAATTGCTCTACGCCACCTGTTCGGTGTTCCGCGCCGAAAATCAGGATCAGGTGACCGCCTTCACCGCCCGCCATCCCGACTGCCTACGCCTGAGCCCATGTGGTGCGCCCGATCTGCAACTGCTGCCGACCGCCGAGCATGACGGCTTCTATTACGCACTGCTGCAGAAGTCTCCGCACGCTGGCTGAGCGCGCGCGCGCGCTGCTGCTGGCGTTGCTGATCGCGACGCTGGCCGGCCACGCGTCGGCCGCTGGCGTCACGATGCGCGACGTGCGCCTCGATCACGGCGACGACGGCTACCAGCTGTCGACCGACATTGCGGTCACGCTGTCGCCGCGGCTGGCCGAGGCGGTCACGCGCGGCGTCGCGCTGTACTTCGTGCTCGAGTTCGAGATCAGCCGCCCGCGCTGGTACTGGCTGGACGAAGACGTGGTCGAACGCAGCCAGACCTATCGCGTCAGCTACCACGCGCTGACGCGTCAATACCGCGTATCGACCGGCGCGCTGCATCAGAGCTTCGACACGCTGGACGAGGCACTGAAACTGATCGGCCGTCTGCGCAACTGGCACGTCGTCGACTACAGCCGCCTCACGCCGGGCGAAAGCTATGTCGCCGCGCTGCGCCTGCGCCTGGACGTGACGCAGCTGCCCAAGCCCTTCCAGCTCAGCGCGATGAGCAACCGCGACTGGACGCTGGAATCGGAATGGCAGCGCTGGGGCTTCACCGCACAGCCGCAGGAGGCGCGATGAGGGCCTTCATCGTCGCCACCACGGCGATCAGCGGCGTGCTGTTGCTGCTGCTGTCGCTGGCCAGCGAGAACACCGAGCTGTTCGCGCGCAATTACCCGCTGCTGCTCGGCATGAACATCACGGTCGCGGTCGGCCTGCTGGCGCTGGTCGCCTGGCTGGTGACGCAGCTGCTGCGCGAGCACCGCGCGGCGGTATTCGGCTCCCGCCTGAAGCTGCGGCTGTTCGCCGCCTTCGCCGCACTGGCCGTGGCGCCGGGGGCGCTGATCTACGTGCTGTCGGTGAACTTCGTGTCGCGCTCGGTCGATTCCTGGTTCAACGTGCGCATCGAACAGGCGCTCGAAGGCGGCCTCAACCTCGGCCGCAACACGCTGGACTACGTCTCCGCCGACCTGCTGGAAAAGGCGCGGGCAATCGCACGCGAACTGGGCGACACGCCGCTGATCCGGCGCAGCGCACGACTGGACGAGCTGCGCGAACAGTCGGGCGCGGCCAGCGCGACACTGTTCTCGTCCGCCGGCCGCGTGCTGTCGACGAGCTCGGCCGCCACCCGGCTGGTGCCGCCGCTGCCGTCGCCGTCGCAACTGCGCCAGGCGCGCCAGGGCGCCGGTTTCGCCGCAGTCGAAAGCGACGTCGATGCCGGACTGACGGTGCGCGCGCTGGTGTTCGTCGGCAGCGGCGCGCTCGCCTCCGACGCCCCGGTGCTGCAACTGACGCAACCGCTGCCGGCGTCGCTCGCGCAGAACGCCGAAGCGGTGCAGAGCGCCTACCGCGACTACGAAGAGCTGTCGCTGGCGCGCGCCGGGCTGAAGCGCATTTTCGCGCTGACGCTGACGCTGGCGCTGCTGCTCGCGCTGCTGTCGGCGCTGGCGGTGGCCTTCGTCATAAGCCGGCGCATGTCGGCGCCGCTGTCCATCCTGGCGCGTGGCACCGACGCGGTGATGCAGGGCGACTTCAGCCCGATCCCGGCGGTCGCCTCGCGCGACGAACTGGGCACGCTGACCCAGTCCTTCCGCCGCATGACGGAACAGCTGAACGAAGCGCGCGCGCAGGCCGAGCGCAGCCGCGCCGAAACCGAAGCGGCGCGCACCTATCTCGAAGGCGTGCTGGGCAACCTGTCGACCGGCGTGCTGGCCTTCAGCCCGTCGACGAAATTGCGCGCCGCCAACCAGGGTGCGATGGCCATCCTCGGCGACACGCTGGAGGGGTGGGAAACGCTGACGCTGGCGCAGTGGCCGCGGCACGCCGAACTGCGCGACACCATCGTCGCCGCGATCGACGAGGCGCAGGAATCGTGGAGCCGGCAGATCGACATCCCCGACCCCTTCGGTCCGGGCAAGACGCTGCTGATCCGTGGCTCGCAGCTGCCGGCGGCCGGCGGCGGCGGTTTCGTCGTCGTGTTCGACGACATCACGCAGCTCATTTCCGCGCAGCGCAGCGCCGCCTGGGGCGAGGTCGCGCGGCGACTGGCGCACGAAATCAAGAACCCGCTGACGCCGATACAGCTGTCGGCCGAGCGGCTGCAGTTCAAGCTGTCGGACAAGCTCGACGCGGACGGCCAGAAGATGCTGGCGCGCGCCACCTCGACCATCGTCGACCAGGTCGAGGCGATGAAGAACATGGTGAACGCCTTCCGCGACTACGCGCGACTGCCGGCGCCGGCACTGGCGCCGCTCGACCTGAACCGGCTGGTCGACGAAGTGCTCGGCCTGTACGAAACATCGGCCGCGCGCATCGAGCGCCAGCTGTCGCCGGACCTGCCCGACGTGGCCGGCGATGTCGGACAGCTGCGGCAGGTGATCCACAATCTGCTGCAGAACGCGCAGGACGCGCTGGCCGAGGCCGACGCACCCTGCATACAGATCCAGACGCGACGCCGGGGGGGGCGTGCGGAACTGGCGGTGCGCGACAACGGCAGCGGCTTTCCGCCGCAGGTGCTGGCGCGCGCCTTCGAACCCTATGTCACGTCAAAGGCGCGTGGCACCGGGCTCGGACTGGCCATCGTCAAGAAGATCGTCGATGAGCACGAAGGACGCATAGAAATAGAGAACGTCGCGCCGCATGGCGCGGAAATCCGCATCTCGCTGCCACTGGCGGCATGAAGGAATCAGGGAAGAATGGCTCGCATACTGGTCGTAGATGACGAAATGGGGATCCGCGAACTGCTGTCGGAAATCCTCCGGGACGAAGGGCACGACGTGACGCTCGCCGAAAACGCTGCAGCGGCACGCGCGGCGCGCACGGCGCAGCGGCCCGATCTGGTGCTGCTCGACATCTGGATGCCCGACACCGACGGCATTTCGCTGCTGAAGGAATGGGCTTCGGGCGGACAGCTGACGATGCCGGTCATCATGATGTCCGGCCACGGCACCATCGATTCGGCGGTCGAGGCGACCCGCATCGGCGCGATGGATTTCCTCGAGAAGCCGATCGCGCTGGCCAAGCTGCTGAGCGCGGTCAAGCGCGCGCTGGCGCGCGGCGCCTCGCCGGAGCAGCGGCCGAGCGCACCGTCACTGAGCGCGGTCGGACGCAGCGGCGTACTGCGCGACCTGCGGCGCAAGATCGAGCAGATGGCCGCGCGCTCGCGCGTCGTCCTGCTGCGCTGCGGTCCGTCCAGCTTCGGCGAGCTGGCGGCGCGCTCGCTGGCCGCACCCGGCCGGCGCTGGCTCGAACTGGCCGCGATCAGCGGGCCGATCACGCAGGAACAGCTCGACGCCGCGCGCGGCGGCGTCATCCATACCGGCGACCTCGCTCACCTGTCGCGCATGCAGCAGAAGAACCTCGCCTTCGCGCTGGAGCGGCTCGACCGTCTGGACGCACGGCTGGTCGCCAGCTGTGCGCAGGGCGCGCCGGAACTGCAGGCGGCAGGCTGGGAAGAGGCAGTGCTGGCGCGGCTGTTCGAGATCGTGCTGCCGCTGCCGGCGCTGGCCGAGCTGCGCGACGAGGTGGCCGATCTGGCCGAAGAGGTGCTGAAGCACCTGATCGAGGCCGGCGAGGTGCCGGCACGGCGACTGGCCGAATCGGCACGTCCGCTGCTGCGTCAGCACGGCTGGCCCGGCGGCTACGGCGAACTGGTATCGGTGCTGCGCTCGGCCGCGCTGGCGGCGCTCGACGACGAAGTCGACGCCAGTGCGCTGCGCGCGCTGCTGCGGCCGGCCGGCACGCCAGTGCTGCCCGGCCTCGACCAGCCGCTGCGCGAAGCGCGCGAAGCCTTCGAGCGCATGTACTTCGAGCACCACATGGAACGAGAAGGCGGCAACATGACCCGCCTGGCGGAACGCTCGGGGCTGGAACGCACCCATCTGTACCGCAAGCTCAAGCAGCTCGGCCTGCCCATCGGACGGCGCGGCGAACACCACGAGTAAGGCGCGCGTCGCAGCCGGCGCGATCCGACCGGACTGCCCTCTGCCCGAGCCGGAGGCGAGTTTCTGTGGGAGGGGTCTTCCGACCCCGACAGCAGCCTGTGCCAAAGTCTGCGGATCGCGGGGGCCGTGTCGCGGCCAAGGCCGCTCCCACAGGAATCGCTCCATGTTCGCCGCCGGAGGCTGGTTTTGTGGGAGCGAGCTTGCTCGCGATAGCGACCTGCATCGAAGCCCCACGGGCAACAGAGGCCGTGCCGCGGCCGGGGCCGCTCCCGCAGGAGCTGCGCTCGATCCGGTGCCGCGTTCGGCCGCCGTCGCAACACACACTTCATGCCATGTGGATTTAAAGTTAGACTTCGCGGCGTTCCGTTTCATGACAAGAAGATGTCTCTCGCCATCCTGCGCAGCCGTGCGCTTGCCGGCATGCAGGCGCCGGAGGTCGCGGTCGAAGTCCATGTGTCGAACGGCCTGCCCGCCTTCTCGCTGGTCGGCCTGCCGGACGTCGAAGTGCGCGAGGCACGCGACCGGGTACGCGCGGCCATCCTCAGTTCGGGCTTCGACTTTCCGGCGCGACGCATCACCGTCAATCTGGCGCCGGCCGACCTGCCGAAGGAATCCGGTCGCTTCGATCTGCCGATTGCACTGGGCATCCTGATCGCCGCCGGCGCGCTCGACGCGAAGGACATCGACGGCATCGAATTCGCCGGCGAACTGTCGCTGACCGGCGCGCTGCGACCGGTGCGCGGCGCGCTGCCGATGGCGCTCGGCGCCCGCGCCGCCGGCCGCACCTTCGTGCTGCCCGCCGCGTCGGCGCCGGAAGCGGTGATCGCCGGCGGCATCGACGTGCGCGCCGCGACCTCGCTGCTCGACGTCTGTGCACACCTGTGTGGGCAGTCGACGCTGCCGCGCGCGGAGCCGGCCAGCGCGCCCGAGCGGGCGGCCTGCGCGGATCTGGCCGACGTGCGCGGGCAGCTCGGCGCCCGCCGCGCACTGGAAATCGCCGCCGCCGGCAATCATTCGCTGCTGATGTCGGGGCCGCCGGGCACCGGCAAATCGATGCTGGCCGCCCGCTTCCCCGGCCTGCTGCCGGACATGGACGAAGCCGAGGCGCTCGAAACGGCCGCGGTGCTGTCAGGCGCCGGCCTGTTCGACCCGGTGGCGCTGGGCCGCCGCCCCTTTCGCGCCCCGCACCACTCCGCCAGCGCAGCGGCGCTGGTCGGCGGCGGCGCAATCCCGCGGCCGGGCGAAATATCGCTCGCGCACAACGGCGTACTGTTTCTCGACGAGCTGCCCGAATTCGACCGCCGCGTGCTGGAGGCATTGCGCGAGCCGCTTGAGACCGGCCACGTGACCATCTCGCGCGCCGCGCACCGCGCCGAGTTTCCGGCCCGTTTCCAGCTGATCGCGGCGATGAATCCCTGCCCCTGCGGCTACCTCGGCCATCCGTCGGCGCGCTGTCGCTGCACACCGGACCAGATCGCGCGTTACCGCGGACGCCTGTCGGGACCGCTGCTCGACCGCATAGACCTGACGGTGGTCGTACCGCCGCTGTCTGAGCACGAACTGCGCGCCGGCCCCGGCGAGGCGAGTGCCGAAGTGCGGCGGCGGGTGTGCGCGGCGCGCGCGCTGCAGCAGCAGCGTCAGGGCAAACCGAACCAGCGGCTGGAGGCGGCGGACATCGACCGTCACTGCCCGCTGGACGACGCGGCGCGCGCCTTGCTGGCGCAGGCGATGAATCGCCTCAGGCTGTCTGCGCGGGCCTATCACCGCTGCCTGAAGGTGGCGCGGACGATTGCCGATCTGAACGGGCGGGAAGTGATTGCCGCGAACGAGGTCGCCGAGGCGGTGCAGTTCCGGCGCGCGCTCGACGCGCCGGCCGGGTGAGGGCGGACGCTCAGCGGTTGCCGGCGATTTCGCGAAAGCGCGCGCGGTCCTCTTCGAAGCGCTTCTTGGTGTCGGCCAGATCGCGCTCCTTCTGCGCGATGTTCTCGCCGATCTGCCGCAAATCCTCGCCGTTGGTGTCCAGCCTGTCCTTGAGTCCGGACGGCACGCGCTTGCTCTTCGCGGTGAACACGGCGGCGTCCTTTTCCAGCTTCTTCTGGCGCTCGCTCAAGGTCTGCTGCTGTTCGCGCAGGCGGGCCAGCAGTTCCTCGATATCGGCGATCCGGCGGTCGCGCGCGGCATCGATCTCGCGTTCGCTGGTGTAGGTGTTCAGCAGCGTGGTGTCGCGGCGGCGCTGCTCCTGGCGCACCATGTCCTCGTCGCGCGCTTTCTTCGCCTCGGCATCGCGCTTGGCCCGTTGCGCCTCGGTCATCGGCGCCTCGACCTGCTTGACCGTCGCGCCCTGGCTGTTCAGTTCGCGGTAGCCGCGATCGGCACAGGCAGCCGGGAGCACGTCACCGCACACCTGCTGGCCGCGCGCGTCCTTGCAGCAATAGACGCGCGCCTCGCTCGCCGGCACGTGCAGCAGGGCCAGCGCAAGCAGGCCCGGCACGAGGTGACGCAGATTCCCGGGTTTCATCTTCAGCCATTCACTCCGTATTTCGCGCGGTAGGCACGCACCGCGTCGAGATTGCCCTGCATGCCCGGGCTTTCCTGCAGATAGCCGACCAGATCGTCGAGCGTGGCGCAGGCAACCACCG
>JAVEVQ010000109.1:0-7103 GCA_034004945.1 Methyloversatilis sp.
TAGAACGGGTGGCACGAGGCACACACTTCGATGTGCAGCGGCTTGCCCATCGTCGAACGGGTTTCGAAGCTGTTGCCGCAGGAGCAGGTCACTGCGACGACTTCGTAGCTGGGGTGAATGCCTTCTTTCATGCTGGTTTCTTTCTCAAGCGCTCGAAGGCGGGCAGCCTCGTGCGGATCATCGAACCCCGGGTCGGCTGAGCCTGGCGGCTGTGCAGACGGTACCCGCGGAGGAAAAACGCGGATTATGGACGGATTTTCATTCCGGTTCAAGGGGCTGCGCCGCCCCGGCGGCGGTGCGGGTGAGCCGGGCGTCGTCCTCCGGCATCACGGTGACGCGTACCTCGACCGCATGTTCGCCGCCGCCGAGGATGACGCCGCGCATCGGCGTGACGTCGCTGAAATCGCGTCCCCAGGCGACCGTGATGTGCTGGTCATCGGGCTGCACGCAGTTGGTCGGGTCGAAATCGAGCCAGCCGGCGCCCGGGCAGAACACCGACACCCAGGCGTGCGAGGCGTCGGCGCCGATCAGACGTGGCTGGCCGGGCGGCGGCTGTGTCAGCAGATAGCCGCTGACATAGCGTGCCGGCAGACCGAGCGAACGCAGGCAGCCGATCATGAAATGGGCGAAATCCTGACAGACGCCGCGTCGCTGCTTGAGCAGGGTTTCCAGCGGGGTGCTCACCGTGGTGGCGTCCGGATCGAACTCGAAGTCGCGATGGATGCGTCGCATCAGCGCACAGGCGGCGTCGAACAGCGGCCGCTCGCGATGGAAGTCGAGCCGGGCGTAGCGTGCAAGCGCGGCCAGCGGCTCGATGTGCGGGCTCGCGTAAAGGAACTGACAGGGCTCGAGCAGCGGCGCCGGTCCGACCTGGTGAAGGCGGTCGCGCACGTGTTCCCAGGCGGGCGACTGCGGCATCGGCGCGTCGCCGATGCGCGTGACGTCTACGTTCGATGTGGCAAGGACCGCCAGTTCCTCGTGCGCGGCGCTGACCGAGAAGTGCTCGACCAGATTGCCGAAGTAATCGTTCCGGCTTTCGCGCTCGGCCGGTAAGGGCGTGATGTCCACGCGGTGCGCCAGCGTCTTCTGACGCGGTGTTTCGCGTGGCGTGAGGTGCAGCAGCTGGCGCGACGTCGATACCGGCCAGGCGTAGCGGTAGCGCGTCTCGTGCAGCACGTGATAGCGGACCTGCGTCATCGGCGCTCCTCGGTCCCTGTCCACACACCGTCCGCGTGACTGAAGAAGCGCAGTCCGAGCTGTTCCGACAGCGCATAGGCGGCGCTGCCCAGTCGTGCGAGCAGGGCGTCGAGCCGGGTCGAGCCGGTATGCAGATCCGCTTCCGGGCGCAGCGACAGCAGATCCGCTACGGCGTCGGACAGCGCGGCCGGTTCCAGCGCGCCGAACTGGGCGGCGAGCCGCGCCAGATAATCGGTCAGGCCGAGCGCCTGGTAGGCGACCGAGCGCGGATTCGTCTCGTCGCAGACCAGCAGGTCGAGCACCGGCAGCCACTGCGGCCGCGTCATGTAGCGCGAGCGATAGGTGATGGTGCTGTCGGCCAGTTCGAGCAGCCAGTCCGGTGCGTCGCCGGCCGCGGCCAGCGCATGGCGCAGCACGCCGCACATGAACTGCAGCCGCTCGATGCGGCGGCCCATGGACAGGAAGCGCCAGCCCTGATCGCGTGTCATGCCGTCGAGCGCGAAGCCGGACAGCGTCATCATCGCCTGCACGCAGTGGTCCAGCCGCTCCAGCACCTCGCCCGGCTCGGTCGGCTGGGCGGTATTCAGCTCGTCGGTCAGCCGGCTGATCACCCGCCAGTTGTCGAGCGACATCCGCTCGCGCAGGGTGAACGCGACATTCGACAGCTGGTGCAGGCCGCCGGCCAGCGAACCGGGGGCTGCCGGGTCAAGGGCGGCGGCGCGCAGCGCAGCGCCGATGTCCTCGACCGGTTCGGCGGGCAGCAGGCCGTTGTGCCGGCACAGCGCGGTCAGCGCGTGCTTGCGGATGTCGTCCAGTTCGATGTGCTGGGCGATGGTCGCGCGCAGCAGTCGCGCGCCGTTGTCGCAGCGCTCGCAGTAGCGGCCGAACCAGAACAGGTTCTCCACCACGCGGCTGGACAGATTGCTGCCTGCGCGCACCAGCTCGGCCGGCGACACCGAACGGCGCAGCAGGCTGAAGGTGTTCACGGTGCCGTGCGTCAGCACCCAGGTGTCCTTGCTCGAACCGCCGCGCTGCATCGCGATCACCCGCGCATCGCGCTCGGAGGCCACGCGGGCGAGGCCGCCCGGCATCACGGCGTAGCCGTCGGGCGAGGCACAGGCGAACACGCGCAAGCCGACCGCGCGTGCCGCCAGACGCCGCGGATGCTGCGTGTCCCACACCGGCGCCTGCGACAGCTGCACCAGTTCCTGGGCGACGTAGTGATGCGGACGCGCGCGCATTTTCGCGATCAGCGCCGCGCGCGACTTGCGGTCGAGGTCGGCGCCGAACACCGAATCGATGCGCAGCTGCGGGAACGCAGGCTTGATCACCAGCGTATCGAGGCGGGCGATGGCGTCTTCCAGCGCGGCCTCCTCGCCGCACCACCAGGTGGCGAGCGAGGGCATGGCCAGCGGCTCGCCCAGCAGGCGCTCGCACAGGCGCGGCAGGAAGCCGAGCAGGGCGCCGCTCTCCAGCAGGTTGGAGCCGAGCGCGTTGGCGATCAGCACGTTGCCGCGCCGCGCCGCGTCGACCAGACCGGGCACGCCGAGCGCGGAATCGGCGCGCAGTTCGAGCGGGTCGCAGAAGTCATCGTCGAGACGGCGCAGTACCGCATGCACGCGGCGCAGGCCGGACAGGTGCTTGAGCCACACCTTGCCGTCGCGCACCAGCAGATCCGAGCCCTCGACCAGCGGAAAGCCGAGATAGCGCGCCAGATAGGCGTGCTCGAAATAGGTTTCGTTGTACGGGCCGGGCGTCAGCAGCACGGTCAGCGGCGGGCCGTCGCCCTCGGGTGCATGCTGTGCCAGCGTGTCGCGCAGCGTGGCGAAGAAGCTGGCGAGGTGCTCGACGTGCAGGTCGCGGAACTGCTCCGAGAACACGCGCGAGATGACCAGCCGGTTCTCCAGTGAGTAGCCGGCGCCGGACGGTGCCTGCGTGCGGTCGGCGAGTACCCACCAGCCGCCGTCGGGTGAGCGCGCCAGGTCGGCCGCATACAGGTGAAGGTGGATGGCGCCCGGCACCTTCAGTCCGTGGCACGGTCTGAGGAAGCCGGCGTGGCCATAGACCAGTGCGGGCGGCAGCAGGCCTTCGGCCAGCATCTGCTGCGGCCCGTACACGTCCTGCAGGATGAGGTTGAGCAGCCGCGCACGCTGTGCGATCGCGGCGGAAATCCGCGCCCACTCGTCGGGCGGGATGACCAGCGGCAGCACGTCCAGCTCCCACGGGCGCTCGACGCCGCGCGGGTCGGCATAGACGTTGTAGGTGACACCGTTCTCGCGGATCTGCCTGCGTACCGACGCCAGCCTCTCCTGCATCTGCTCCGGGCGGGCACGCACCAGGGTGTCGAACAGCGCGCGCCAGTGCGGGCGCAGCGTCCACGGGGCGGACAGCAGTTCGTCGTAGCGCGGTCCGGTTTGCGGGTAGTGCTCGAGCAGTTGGCGGGGCATCGGTGTTGCTGTCTTGGTGCGGGACTCGTGGTCGTGTGCGCACTGCGTTGCGCCAGCCGTGCGCGTGGCGCACGAATCAAGTGAGAGCAGACCCTAGCACAGACCTTGCATGATCCGCTTCGCACACGCAGGTGATGCACTGATAAAAAGAGGGACAGCAACAATGCACAACATTGCGGTAATCGGAGCGGGCATGGCGGGATGCACGCTCGCGCGGCGGCTGATCGACGCCGGGCGCTCGGTCCAGGTGTTCGACAAGGGCCGCGCAGCGGGTGGTCGCATGGCTACGCGCGCGGCCGGTCGGCTGCGCTTCGATCATGGCGCGCAGTTCATGTCGGTGCGCGGGGAAGTGTTGCAGGGGCGTCTCGCCGACTGGCAGCGCGCCGGCGTCATCGCACAGTGGCCAGCCGCCGCGGTCGATGGCGATCCGCGCTGGGTGGGTGTGCCGGGCATGAATGCGCTGGCGCCGCGCCTGCTGTGGGGCGCCGAGATCCGATCGCAGATCGCCATCACCGGCATGGGGGCGGACCGTCTCGGCTGGTGGCTGGCGGGCGAAGCCGGCATGCTGGCGGACTGTTTCGACGCGGTGCTGGTGACCTTGCCGGCGCCGCAGGCGGCCGGTCTGTTCGAGCGCTGCGCCGGCATGGACATCAAGCCCTTCATCGACGCCATGCAGGACATCCGCTACGCGCCGTGCTGGACCTTGATGCTGTCGTTCGGCGAGCGCATCGGCGCCGACGACTGTCTGCGCTTCGATGGCGGCGGCGTGCTGAACTGGGCGGCGCGTGACAGCAGCAAGCCGCAGCGCGACCCGGCGCAGGAGTGCTGGGTGGTGCATGCCGATGCGCAGTGGTCGCAGGACAATCTCGAGCGTCCGGCGGAGGAGATCGAGGCGCTGCTGTTCGACGCCTTCGTCGCCGCCACCGGCTGCACGGTCGCGCCGGTTCATCGCCGCGCGCACCGCTGGCGCTACGCCCGCGTCATCCAGCCACTCGGCCGTCCCTGTCTGTGGGACGCCGACAGCAAGCTCGGCTATGCCTCGGACGGCTGTCTGGGCGAACGCATCGAGCACGCCTTCGACAGCGCCAACGCGCTGGCCGACCGCGTGCTGGGTCTGGTCGATTGATGTGTCGGGGCGGCTGTCGTGCTGCCATGCAGCATGTTCACCTTCGTTAAACCCATGTGTTCATTGAAGAAAAAGTGTCCAGACATTGAACACGTCCGAAAATTTCGCCTTTTCCGGCCATAAAGTCATCGCTGTCGCTCCCGTAGGTCGACGCTGATCGGCGCGCCACCGCGCTGCTGATCGAGATTTCAGGGAGAAAGACATGAAGCTATTCCGACGCCCGTCACAGAACGGGCGCGCAGGCATCGACACGCTGCAGACGCGCTTTGGCGAGCTGGAATCGCGCCTCGCCTCGGTGCGCGGCACGCCCTCGTTCATCAGCGGCTATGTCGCACCGGACGTCGATATCGATCGCGTCGCGCAGGCGATCAAGTCGCGCTTTCCGGGCGTTGCGCTGACACTGAGCACCACCGCGGGGGAACTGTGCAGCGCCGCCGGGTCGTCGCTTTACTGCGCGGCACCGGATGGACGCGACCGCGTCGTGCTGCAGCTGTTCGACCGCAGCGTGATCGGTCAGGCGCAGGTGGTGGCGATACCGCTGGCCAGCGAGGACCTGCGGCAGAACGGCCGCATGATGGACTACCGCGAGCGCATCGAGCGTCTGGTGCGCAGCATCCAGGGCGCACAGGTGGCGATGGACATCGACCACCGCGATACCTTCGCCTATGTGCTGTTCGACGGTCTGTCGAACTCCGAATCCTTCTTCATGGAAGCACTGTACGAAGCCGGCCGCTTTCCCTGCCTGTTCGTCGGCGGTTCGGCCGGCGGCAAGCTGGACTTCAAGGACACCTGGCTGCACGACGGCAGCCGCCGGCTCAGCAACCACGTGCTGGTCACCTTCCTGAAGATGGCGCCGCAAGTGCGATTCGGCGTGTTCAAGAGCCAGAACTTCGAAGCCACGCAGACCCGTTTCCAGATCTTCAGCGCCTCGGTCGAGCGTCGCCAGGTGAATCTGGTGATCGACGAGGAAGGCCGCGCGGTGTCGCTGATCGATGCCCTGTGCCGGACCTTCGGCTGCGAGCGCAGCCAGCTGTCGGCCAAGCTCGACAGTCATTCCTTCGCCATCCGCGTCAATGGACAACTGTTCGTGCGCTCGGTGGCGACGCTCGATTTCGATCACGATCGCGTCGACTTCTACTGCGACGTGGCGCCCGGCGAGGAACTGGTGCTGGTGCGGCGCACGCCGTTCGCCGCCACCACCGAACGCGATTTCCGTGCCTTCATGGCGAACAAGCCGGGTCAGCCGCTGGCCGGCATGTTCAACGACTGCGTGCTGCGCCGGCTCTACAACGGGGCCGAACTGAGCGGGCTGGACCGCGTGTTCGGCGGCATCGACATCGCCGGCTTCTCGACCTTCGGCGAAATCCTCGGCCTGAACCTGAACCAGACGCTGACCGCCGTGTTCTTCTTCCGCCTGCAGCAGGGCGAGGTGTTCCGCGACGAATACGTCGACAACTTCGTCGCCCACTACGGCGAGTTCAAGGCCTTCTTCCTGCGCCGGCAGAACGCCAAGCTGGCTGGCATGTCGCGCGTGATGGTGCAGCAGATCAGCGATTACCGCGCCGGCAACTTCGGCAGCCGGCTCGACCCGGGCAATGTCGACCCGAGCATGGTGCCGGTGGTGCGCGACCTGAATCACCTCGGCGAAATCATGCTCGACGCGCAGCGCACGCGCGAGGCGACCGCCAGCCAGCTCGAAGCCTGCGCCAACGACCTGTACGGCTCTGTGGGGGAACTGACGGCACGGCTGAGCGACCAGCAGGGCGTGATCCAGACAGCGGTGCGCACCGTCGATACGCTGGCCGGGCAGGCGAACGAGGTGGGCAGCAGTGCGCGCGACCTGTCGCATGCCAGCGACCGCATCCAGCGCGTGGTCGAAATGATCCAGCAGATCGCCGACCAGACCAATCTGCTTGCGCTGAACGCCGCGATCGAGGCGGCGCGCGCCGGCGAGGCCGGTCGCGGTTTTGCCGTGGTGGCCGACGAGGTGCGCATGCTGGCGGAGAAGTCGCGCAACAGCGCCGGCGTCATCGGCAAGGACATTTCTGCGCTGGCGGCCGAGATCGTTCGTGTCGCGCAGATGATGGAAGTGCAATCGACCGGTGTTTCGGGGCTGACCCAGGTACTGGAAACCATCGACACCTACAGCAGCGAAACCGCTGGCGTCGCGGGCCATACGCGCGGTGTGGCCGACGTGCTGAAGGGGCTGACCGGTGCGACCCGTGCGGTGCGCGCCTGAGAGGGCCGCCGGGCGGACGTAAAAAGGCGACAGCTCCGCCGTGGGCGGGTGCTGTCGCCAAGGGGGAAGCTGAGCGGGCGAGCGTGCGCTGGCG
>JAVEVQ010000034.1:0-33923 GCA_034004945.1 Methyloversatilis sp.
GGCCATGACGCCGCCAAGTTCTCCGCCCAGGTCACCGTCGACCTCGAAGCCTATCCTGCCGCAATGGCAACTCCCGGTGTAGTGCATGCAGATCTCCTGGAAGCCGGACCGATCTCCGTTGCAGAGGGCGTCAGGCTGCGCGGTCGGCGCAGCCTGACGCCGGGCCTTACAGCAGTTCCTTCGGAATGTTGCCGCCGTTCTCCGCCAGCTTCTGCAGCACGGTCTTGTGCAGCCACATGTTCATCTGCGCCGAGTCGCCCATCTTGTCCTGCGGGCAGCCCAGTTCCGTGGCCAGGGTCTTGCGCGCGTCGAGGCTGCTGTCCAGGCCGAGCAGCTTCATCAGGTCGACGATGGACACCTTCCAGTTCAGCTTCTGCGAACTGGCGGCCGCCAGGCTTTCCAGCTTCGACACGACATCGACCTGGGAAATGGCGACGGGAGCCGGCGCGACCGGGGCGGCGGGTGCGCTCGCCGGGGCTGCCGCCGGTGCAGGCGCTGCGGGTGCTGCGGCAGCGGGTGCCGCCTCCTTCTTGCCGAAACCGAGCTTTTCCAGAATGGTGTTGAACAGGCCCATGGCGGACTCCTTGTATTGGCGGGTGAGTGAGGCCCCCGGGGGATGCACGTGAAACCCGGGCGGAGAGCCCGGTGCTGTGCGTGGGGGCGGGCGATGCGTCCGGCGTGTCGCCGGGTCAGGCAGGTTCATGCTAGCAGCCTTGCGCGTCCAGCGTCACCCATGGCCCTTTTCGAGGGCCTTTGGTCCGGGTTCAGGAAGGACCCTGTCATCCGGCCTGCGGCGGACAGTGGCGCCATCGCGAACATGCACCGGCATGGTGCAGGTAATCCAAATGGATGATGGCAGACGCTTGAATTGACGTTGCCGTCTGCATTTCGTCCCGCAATAATCATGATCGAAGCATGGCTCGTTCGAGCTGTGTTTCCGCGCCCCACCCGATCACGCCAACCTCACGAGGAATCTCATGCTGCGCTTCCGTCCTGCTCTCACGGCATGCGGCTGGCTGCTGCTTGCCGCCCTGTCGAGTACATCCGCATCCGCCGCTGCACTCAGTGCTGCCGTTCGTTCGCCCGCCACGTCAGATCCGTCATCGGTCGAATCCGTCGGGGGTATCGACGACATTGCCGAACTCAATCCGAACCTTGCGCCCGTCGAGGTCGGCGTCGGCTTCACATCGGTCACCAGCGTGTTCGTTGATGCGCGGAACGGCATTCTGAAGGGCTATGCAGGCTTCGACAGGCAAACGGCAAGCGATGATCCGAATGCGGCGCCTTTCTCGTACGCAATGGGTACATTGGGAGCCGCCGGCTATCTGATTGGCTCGGGGTCGGCCCCGGTTTCGGTCACCATTGCGCTGACCTTCGACGGTTCGTTCGCCGCAACGGCCGGTTCGCCCTTCCTGAACCTGCTCGGCACCCTGGTGGGCGGCAGTATGAGCGGCCCCTCCTACGTCTCGCAGATCAGTTTTTACGATGATGGCGAGGGCGTGATGGTCGAGAAACTCGCTCAACAGACGATTACCGACGGAAACATCACCACTGAAAGCCCGTATGCAGGTGCAACGCCGACGGTTTTCAGCGCCACGCGCGAACTGCTGGCAGGTGAGGTGAGGATTACCTTCGATGCACTGCCGGGCGAACTGATCAGTTTCGGCGCGAGCCTCTACGGTATCGCGGTGGCCGAGCTTGATGAGGACTCCGGCGCTTACCTGCCCTCCAGCGGTGCCGTCGACTTCCTGCATACCGGCACCCTCGATATCTATGTGCCTCAGGGCTATGGTTTCGAGAGCGATGCCGCCTTGCTGCAGAACGTGGTTCAGCAGGTACCGGAGCCGGCCACGTGGTTGTCGATGCTCGTCGGGCTGGGCCTGCTGGGCTTCACGGCACGCCGCGGCGCGCTGTCACGGTACTGAAGTTCCCTGTGGCGTGGAGGCGCCCTCTGTCGCGCCTCCGCGCCAATGCGGTGTGACGAACCCGCCGCCGGGCGATCCAGATCATCGCTTCGGGCGGCGGCAGGGTCTGCGCTGCGATGTGGTTGGTGACAGGATGACATCGTCGCGATCGGCCGCACGCCCATCCCCGACGCCAGATCACAGACGCAGTCTGAATATCGCGCAAGGGTGGCGGGCGGTCATCCTGTGACTTGGCGGAGATACCGCGCCCGATGCGATCATCAGGGCGCCACTGCCGTAATGAAGCGCACGATTTCCGCATTGACGAGGTCCGGGTGCGTGACCGGCGCCATGTGGCCCAGCCCCGCGAATTCGACCACCTTCACATCGGGCAGACGCGGGGCGAGCACCTTCGCCACCGCACGCGCCGACGCCGGCGACGACGCGCCGACCATGTAGAGCACCGGCAGTTTCAGCCCGGATAACGCATCGGGCGGCGTCGGCTCGGTGGTCAGCGCGTGCGCCCAGCGCCGCACGTTGCGCATCGACTCGGCGACCGGCTGTCGGCGTGACTCGGGCATGGCGGCAAAGCTGCCGGCGCCCATCCAGTAGTCGATGAAATGGCGGGCCGCCTCGTGCAGATCGCCGGCGTCGAGTGCGGCCACCGACGCCGCCACTGCGGCGTGTATGCCCTCGGTATCGTTCGGCCGCGGCTGCAATGCATCGACCGCGGAAAACAGCGTCGGCTCGTAGATGGCCAGCGCGCGCACGCGCTCCGGCAAGGTCAGGGCGGCGACCAGTGCCACCGCCGCCCCGTAGGAATGACCGACCAGCACGCAGGACTTGCCCGCCTGCGCGAACACTGGAGCCAGGAACTCGACCTCGTCGCGCAGCGCGATCTCGCGCTCCGAAGGCCAGTCCGGGCTGCGCCCTGCGCCGTAGAGGTCGGGCGCAAGCACCCGGTGGTCGGCGGACAGCAGATCCATCACGCCCCGCCACTGCGCCGAACTGCTGGCGTTCGCGTGCAGGCAGATCACCGACCGGCCGGCACCCGATGACCGGATGTGCGGAGCGGGAACGGTCATCGCGCGCCGCGAAAGTCCCTAGAAGGTCGCCGCCAGCGCCGCGGCCCGCGCTGCTGCCTCGGCGCGCGAGCCGGCATCCACCTCCGGGCCATACAGCGTCTTCTGCACGATCACGTGCTCGACCTCGGTGATGCCGACCATGCGCAGCCACAGGTCGAGGTACTGGCGCTGCAGATCCCATTCCGACGACTTCAGCGCATCCGGCGCGTCGCCCACCTCCACGCCGCGCGCCAGCACCAGCACCGCCTTGCAGTGTCCCAGCGTGCCGAGCTGACCGCGCTCGTCGAAAGTGAACAGCAGGTCCTTCTGCGACACCACGTCGATCAGTTGCTTCAGCTTGTAAGGAATCGAGTAGTTCCACATCGGCGCGCTGATCAGCAGCCGGTCCGCCTTCTGGAAGCGCGCCGCCAGCGCGCGGATCTGCGCCCAGGCCGACGCCTGCTCGTCAGTCAGCGGCGTACCGCTCAGGCCGGCGTACTTCGCATCGAGTGCGGCGCCGTCGAATTCCGGCATCGGCTCGGACCACACATCCAGCACATCCACCGTGCCGTCCGGGTTCGCCGCTTGCCAGGCGTCGATGAAGGCGCGCGCGACCTCGATGGAGGCCGAACGCTGTTTGCGGGGGGAGGATTCGATGTGGAGGAGGTGGGGCATGGGGGCTCCAGGTGCAACGATGCAGAAGAATGAGAGGGCGATTACCGCATCAGTTTGCGCGGTGTCGGTAGCGGGAGTGTTACGCCTGCGATGTGAGCAATCAGGTAGCGACGCAGTTCCTGCCATGGAATCGTCTCGCGTGAGGCAATTATGCGTGCGTAGCGATCTTCGGCCTCGTCGAGTAGGCTCGCTTTCTGCTCTACGAGGCTGGCCTCATTGGGGATTGCTTCGAGAATCAAAGGTTTCATGTTGGTGGGTGGAGTTCGCTCGGTTCGACGCGATACACCACGGCGAAGGGGAAGCCTTTCAGGAATACTCGCCTCGTCTGCAACTGCCATGGCGACCCGAGTTAAGGGCGTGAGGACGCAAGGCAGACAGCTGTCTCGACGGCAGCGCGGAAACGATTGCCGAGGCCTTTCTGTTGTTCTTCGTAGTAGACGATCTGTTCGAGAAACTCGGTCCTTGCTTCGTCGAGGAAGCGGACCGATTTCATCGGGTCAGGTAGCGCGCCGCTGCAAATACGTCTTCGGCAGCGATGAGCGTGGCTTCGCCACGCTCGTAGCAGGCGACGCGTTTCGTGATTTCGGCATCCCACGCGGCCTGTATGTCAGGGGCGACTTCGCGTTCGACCGATTCGAGCAACTCGTGGGCGAGCCGCGTGCGTTCGTCGGCCGTCAGCGTCCGGGCTTTTTGCGAAAGTTCGTCAAGAAGTGAAGACATGCGCGTGCTCCCAAGAGGTCGGCGCAGTCTACGCCCGCTGACGAACGCGCGGTAGCGTCAGTCCGCCAACGGCTCCAGCAGCGCCGCCAGATCGTTCTCGCCGAATTTCTCCAGCGCCGCTTCGTCGTTGCCGAGGATGCCTTCGGCCAGGGCGGCCTTCTTTTCCTGCAGCGCGACGATGCGTTCTTCGATGCTGCCGGCGACGATGAGCTTGTAGACGAACACCGGCTTGTCCTGGCCGATGCGGTGGGCGCGGTCGCTGGCCTGGTTTTCGGCGGCGGGATTCCACCAGGGGTCGTAGTGGATGACGGTGTCGGCGGCGGTGAGGTTGAGGCCGACGCCGCCGGCTTTCAGGCTGATCAGGAAAACCGGCACCGTACCTTCCTGGAAGCGGCGGACGACCGCTTCGCGGTTCTGCGTGTCGCCGGTCAGCATGACGCAGCCGATGCCGGCCTCGACCAGCTGTTCGTGGATCAGGTCGAGCATGCCGGTGAATTGCGAGAACACGAGCACCTTGCGGCCTTCGGCCAGCAGGTTTTCCAGCATGTCCATCAGCAGGTCGAGCTTGGCGCGTTCCTTCACGCGGGCGGCGGCGTCGGACTTCAGCAGGCGCGGGTCGCAGCACACCTGACGCAGCTTGAGCAGCGCGTCGAGGATGACGATGCGCGCGCGGGCGAAACCGCGGCTGGCGATCTCGTCGCGCACGCGCTTGTCCATCGCCACCCGCACGGTTTCGTAGAGGTCGCGCTGGCGGCCGGTCAGTTCGACCGTGCGCAGCACTTCGGTCTTCGGCGGCAGGTCGGCGGCGACGTCGTCCTTGCGCCGGCGCAGGATGAAGGGCGCGACGCGGCGCGCCAGCAGTTCGCGGCGGATGGGGTCGCCATGCTTTTCGATCGGCGTGCGCCAGCCGCGGGTGAAGTCCTTCTGTTCGCCGAGGAAGCCCGGCAGCAGGAAGTCGAACTGCGCCCACAGTTCGCCCAGATGGTTTTCCAGCGGCGTGCCGGTCAGGCACAGGCGGTGCCGGGCGCGCAGCAGGCGCACCGCTTTCGCGGCCTGGCTGCCGGCGTTCTTCACCGTCTGCGCTTCGTCGAGGATGAGCAGGTGGTAGTCGTGCGCGGCCAGCTTTTCGTGGTCGCGCCACAGCAGCGGATAGGTGGTGAGGCAGACGTCGTGCTCGGGCACCTGGGCAAAGCGCTCGCCGCGGTCGGGGCCGTGCAGCTTGAGTACGCGCAGTTCGGGCGCGAAGCGGGCGGCTTCGCGCTGCCAGTTGAACACCAGCGAGGTGGGCAGCACGACCAGCGCCGGGCGGTCGAGCCGGCCGGCGCGCTTCTCGGTCAGCAGATGCGCCAGCGTCTGCGCCGTCTTGCCGAGGCCCATGTCGTCGGCCAGGATGCCGCCGAGGTCGTGCGCGCGCAGGTGCTGCAGCCAGGCCAGACCTTCGCGCTGGTAGGGGCGCAGTTCGATGCCGAAGCCTTCGGGCGCGTCGACCGGCGCCACGCCGTGCATGCCGCGCAGACGTTCGACCCACTGTTCGATTGGCTTGAAGCCTTCGCGCGTCCACTTCGCGTCGAGCGCTTCGGCCAGCCGCGGCGCGTCCATGCGCGACACTTGCAGCGCGCCGCCGGCCGGGCTGTCGAACAGGTCGACCAGGGTGCGCGCCAGCGGCTTGATGCGGCCGGCCGGTACGATGATGCGTTCGCCTTCGGCGGTGAACAGGTCGGTGGTGTCCTCGTCGCGCATGCGGTCGAGCGCGATCGGGTCCAGCCAGCGGCCGTCGCGCTTGAACAGCGCGTGCAGCAGCGGCGCCAGATCGAGCCGGCGGCCGCCGACGTCGATGCCGAGCGACAGTTCGAGCCAGCCGTTCTCGTTCTCGTCCAGTTCGGCGTGCCATTCGTCGACCACCAGCACGCGGTGGCGGAAGTCGGGCGGGCACTCGATCTGCCAGCCGGCGCGGGTGAGGCGGCCAGCGGCGTCGCCGAAGAAGCGTGCCCAGGCTTCTTCGCTTTCGAGACCCAGTGCGCCGACCGGCAGCGATTCGTACATCTGCAGCCAGCGCGCCTGCACCGGCGCGAAACCGACCTCGCCGAGCAAGGCCAGCGCCGCCTGTTCGGCCGCGCTGTCGCGCTTCACGCGCACCGCGCGACCGTTGGGCAGCGTCGCGAGGTCGGAGCTGTCGGTGGCGGCGAACTTCGCCTGGCCGTAGCTGAGCGCAACCGTGGCGATGTCGTACAGCGCGTGGCCGAGCGCCTTGTCGTAGCGGCGGTGCGGCTTCACGTGCCACACCGGCAGGCTGGTGAACTTCAGCACCGGGCGCAGGGCTTCTTCGATCAGCGGCAGGCTGGCGGCGTCGCGGCCCAGTGGCGACGGCAGGGCGGGTGCGGCCTGGGCCAGCGCCTCGGCCACCAGCGGCAGTTCGGCGGTGGTGAGCAGCGGCAGTTCGAGCACCGCCTGCACCGCTTCGCGCACCGGGTGGGTGATTTCGCCGGCCAGCCCGCGGGCGACATCGAGATACCAGGGCGGGTCGGTCGGCAGCATCCAGTCGGCCGGCGGCGTGCAGGCGAGCAGGGCGCGCACGCCGAGTTTTTCGGTCTGCCATTCGAGCTGACCGGCGCGCGCTTCGCCCGGCTTCAGCGGGCGCGCGTCGTCGCTGCCCTCGTCGGCGCGGACGAAGCAGCGGCCGGTGTCGAGCGCGGCGCGCAGCACGGCGAGGCCGTCGCTGCCGCGCAGTTCGAAGGGCACGAACACACTGGTCGCGCGTTTGCGTATCGCGTCGCGCAGCGTGCGGAATACCGGCAGGTCGTTGTCCTGCACGAAGGCGGGCGGCTTCAGCAGCGCCTGCTCGAAGTTGAACCAGGGCTGGCTGTCACCGCCAGGCGTGCTGTCGCGGCCGGCGCGGTCGGTGAGTCTGGCCTTGAGCAGGCGCAGGTCGGCCGGCTGGCTGCCGCGCGGCGTGATCAGATAGGCGATCGATTCCTTCGGTGCGGCGCGCTTGCGCGATGCGCCCGTCGGTTCTTCGCTCAGGCGCTTCTGCAGCGTCTGCGCCCAGCGCAGCACCTCGGCGCGCGGGCGCTCGATCAGTTCGCCCTGCTTCTTGGCCGCCAGCAGCAGGCCGACCGCGTGCTTGCAGCGGTTGCCGACCGGGCAGGAACAGCGGGTGGCAATTTCCAGCGTGCGCTCGCCGAAGTATTCGCGCCGCTCCAGCCGCACCGTCACCTGATAGGGCTGCGGCCGGGTGCCGCGCACCAGCGCGCGTAGCGTCGGCCCCTGCACGTCGATGTCGCCGACCCGCGTTACGTACTGGCTGCCGCGCACGATGGTGTCTTCGGAGAACATTTCTCCGAGCATCCGGTTGTCGAGCTGGGACAGCAGGCGGGTCAATTCCATCGCGGGCGAGGCACGGCAGCCAAAAAAATGGACGCAGGATTGTAAGCCCTGCGTCCTTCAATGCCGTGATCGAGGGGGCCTCGTGATCTCTCGCGCTCAGTCCCTGTCGTCGGGTTCGCGCGCCAGCAGCAGGTCGATGCGCGAGAACAGCTCCGCGAACTGCCGCGCGGCGATCCGGCAGTGCGGGCAGTGCTCGACGTGGGTGGCGAGGCGTGCAGCTTCGTCGCCATCGAGCGGGCGGTCGCGGGATTCCGAGACCAGCCGTGTGCTGTCGCGGCAGCTGATGCCGCCGGCGCGCGTGGGGTCGGACGCGCTCACAGGCAGCTCCAGCCGCGGCTGACGCAATCGCGCAGCCGCATCCGGGCGCGGTAGAGCAGCACCCGCAGGTGGCCCTCCGTCAGTTCCAGTCGCTCCGCGATCTCGCTGAACTCGAAATCGAGGAATTCGCGCATCAGGAACACCCGCGCCGTATTGGGCGGCAGCTTCTGCATGCAGAGCTCGATCAGTTCCAGCAGTTCGCGATGCGCCAGCGTCGCTTCCGGGCAACTGCCGTTCAGTGCCGACGGTTGCCAGCAGCCGTCGGCACTGAAGTGATCGTCGAATTCGCGCTCATCCGCCGGCAGCGCCTCGTCGGCGTCCAGCCGCACGTAACGGGCGCGTCGGCGGATCGCATCGACGATCTTGTGCCGCAGAATGCCCACCAGCCAGGCGCGCAGCGGCACGGCGCCGGAAAACCCGGGCAGGCCGGCGAGCGCGGCGGCAAAGGTGTCCTGCACGACATCGTCGGCATCTTCGCGGCACCCGAGCTGCAGCGCGGCGAGGTCGAGCAGGAAGCGCCGGTGCTGGGCCAGCGCTTCGGCGGGCGAAGGGGCGAGGGCAGTCATCGCCGGGCAGTATGCATCAGGCGTAGCGTCCACCCGTGCCGGCTGCGGCTGCGCGACCGATCGCCCGATGACGCACATGGCTTCAAGGCGCGCTGCGGCGGCTGCTGGAGACGGCGTAGGCCGCCGCGCGCATCTTCAGCAGCCGGTCGTCCGATGGCTCGACGCCGGCCGGGAGCCGGGTCGGCACATAGACCTGCGCGTCACAGTCCTGTCCGGCGTGGCGGTCCAGCGACAGGCGGCCGAGTCTGACCTTGGCAGGGCCGTTGGACCAGACGGCCGACGGGTCGGTCAGGGAGTCGCCATTGCCGGCCGGCTGCGCGTAAAGGTCGAAGTCCGCGCTGCCGCCGCCGATGCGACGCTTGAATTCGTCTTCCAGGAAGGCGTCAGGCAGGGTCTTTTCCTCGTCCTCGCTCAGGTAGCGCACGCCGGCGACCGGTTCGAACTGCAGCCGTGCCCAGGTTGCCCGACCGCTGGCGCCCACGAAGCGGAAGGCGTGGTTCGAGTGGTAGGCCGTACTGGCATAGGACGCCGGTGCGGCATGAGCGGCGAGCAGGCCCGGTTGCCGCGTGCCTTCCGGGTATCTTTCATTATGGGCCTTGATCCGCGCCGGGTCGGGCTTCTTCGTGGCGGGATCCGCGACGCGCGCCTGCAGGAAGCTCACGAAGGATTCGGGGCTTGCGGCAAAGAACACCGGTTCGGAAATGAACACCATGTCCCAGCCCTCGTCCGGGCCGGTGAGGCGCACCGCGATGCCGCGCACCGAGCGGCTCTTGTCCGATATCTTCGGATTGCCGCCGCCGATCGAGAAGCGCACTTCGGCCGGCACCTGGGTGGCGCCCAGCAGGCGGCTGGCGGCGAAACCGGTGGCGTCGGCCGCCGGCGTGAAGGTGCCGCGTGCGCAGAAGCCCTTCGCGTGCGATCCGCGGGCACCGGCGTGGCGGCCGAAGACGGCATTGAGCGCATCGACCATGTCGGCCGGCGTCGGTTCGGCCGCCTGCAACGGCAGCGACGTGGTGGTGCCGACGGCGATCGCGAGGGCGGACAGCAGCTTTGTTCTGATTTTCATGGGGACTCCTCCATGGGGATGGATGACGGCGAGGACGCACCGTCCTCATCGTAGAGTCGCCCGAGCCGGCGTTTTGTTACAGCAGCGTCACGAACCGGCCGGTGCCGGAGGCGCGATCAGACCTCGGTATCGGATCCGATGGACGGCAGGGCGCGCCAGCTCACATGCTGACGCAGCATGCCCGCCGCCTCGCGCGCCAGGTCGGCGTCGCCGGCCACCACGGCGACCACGCCTTGGCCGCCCGCTTCGACATGCACCCCCATGCCGCGGTGGCTGGCGGTGATGGTGCGCACGCGCGCGTCCTTCTGCGGCAGCAGCAGCAGCGTGGCCGGGCCCCTGGGCGTGTCGAACACGATGTGCCAGCCGGTGCCGCCCGGTACCGGGCACAGCTTCACGTAGCGCACGGCCGCGAGCGGCACCTTCACCTCGCCGCCGAAGCTCTCCAGCACCTGGGCGACGCGCTCCGGCTCGATCAGCCGCGTGCTCATCAGCGCCTGCGGCTCGTGCATCACGTGCTCGACCGCCAGCGCGACGCGCTCGCGGTCGGGAGCGGCGTGCCAGTACTGCACGCCCAGCCCGAGGCTGAGCACCATGCTGGCGGCGAGTGCCCACAGCTTGAGCGGCGAGCGCGTGCGCGCCCGGCCACCGACCAGGATGCGCTCGGCCAGGCCGTCCGGCACGTCGATCGCCACCGTCTGCTGCAGCATGCGTTCGCCGGCGTTCACGCGGCGCGAGAAGGTCTGGCAGGCCGGGCAGGCGATCAGGTGTTCCTCGGCCGCTTCCGACAGGCGGCGGGGGTCGGCCAGCTTTTCGCGGCGGAAGTCGATGCAGTTGAAAGTCATGTTCTTGTCGTCGAAGCTGCTCACGATTCGGCCCTCCGTGCCGGCTGGCTGGTCAGTGCGCTGCGCAGCGCCTGACGGGCGCGGGTCAGGCGGGTCATCACCGCGCCCTCCGTGGTGTCCAGCATGTCGGCGATCTCGGCGCACGAAAAGCCGCCCAGCGCCTGCAGCACCAGCGGTTCGCGCAGCGTCAGCGGCAGGCTGCCGAGCAGGTTTTCCATCTCGAAAAGCTCTATCGGTTCGTGATCGGCGGCGATCTGCAGGTCTTCCAGTTCGGTATCGACGTAGTCGAACTGCTTGCGCTCGTACAGCCGCGCGTGTTCGCGGCGCACGATGGTGATGAGCCAGCTCTTGGTGGCGGCGGAATCCTTGATGTCGTCCCACGATTTCCAGGCGCGGGCGAAGGTTTCCTGCACCAGGTCCTCGGCCACGAACTTGTCGCGGCACAGCCACCAGGCGAAGCGGTAGAGGTCCGGACTGAAGGCCCGCACCGCCTGTTCGAAGCTCTTGCGTTTGCTGAATCCGAGAATCACGACATGGTCTGTGTATGCGCTGACAACCCTGAAGACCGGGAGGCAGGGGGTAACCTTACATGGCTTCCAAAGGAATCGTGCGCGCTCGCGGGATACGGGGCTCCACGGGAGGGATCTTCTACCCCGACTGCGGCCTGTATCGAAGCCGGCGGCCCGCCACCGCCGTGTCGCGGCCAAGGCCGCTCCCACAGGGAGGGCGCTAGACCCGCGGCGGGAGCGGGGGGCTCGTGGGAGCGAGCTTGCTCGCGATTGCAGCCTTGATTGGAGCGTGAGGCCCGTCGAGGCCGCATCGCGACCAAAGGTCGCTCCCACGAGAGCGCAACCTGCCGCCGTCGGAGGCGGGATTGTGTGGGAGGGGTCTTCTGACCCCGACAGCGGCGGCGGTTCGCGCGTGGCGCGCCTACCCCGCCATCCGCTCCAGCCAGTCGAGCACCGCGGCGTCGCCGCTGAAATCGTCGACTGCGCGCACCGGCAACTCCGGCGCGCGTTCTGCCAGCATGCGCGCCAGCGCGTTGCAGGGGCCGATTTCGAGCACGGCGCCGGGTGCGTATTCGAGCACGGTGTCCATGCAGGTGGACCAGTCAGGGAGGGCGCTAGACCCGCGGCGGGAGCGGGGGGCTCGTGGGAGCGAGCTTGCTCGCGATTGCAGCCTTGATTGGAGCGTGAGGCCCGTCGAGGCCGCATCGCGACCAAAGGTCGCTCCCACGAGAGCGCAACCTGCCGCCGTCGGAGGCGGGATTGTGTGGGAGGGGTCTTCTGACCCCGACAGCGGCGGCGGTTCGCGCGTGGCGCGCCTACCCCGCCATCCGCTCCAGCCAGTCGAGCACCGCGGCGTCGCCGCTGAAGTCGTCGACCGCGCGCACCGGCAGGTCTGGTGCGCGCTCGGCCAGCATGCGGGCGAGGGCGTTGCAGGGGCCGATTTCGAGCCGCACCGGCTGTGCGAAATGTTCGACGTGATGGCCGAACTGGAAGCGATGTGCGCCCGTCTGGCGGCGCGCCGCATCACCGAGGATGAAATCGTCGGGCTGCGCGCCGCCCACCAGGCCTGCGAGGCGGCGCGCGACGCCGACAACCCGGACGCCTACTACTGGCTCAACGAGCAGTTCCACCGCCATATATATATGGCGAGCCACAACGGCTTCCTCGCCGAACAGGCGATCAGCCTGCACCGCCGGCTGCGTCCCTACCGCCGGCTGCAGCTGCGCGTGCGCAACCGGATGAAGGTTTCCTACTCCGAGCACCAGTCCATCGTCGATGCCATCGTCGCCGGCGACGGTGAGCGCGCGGCCGAACGCATCCGCGGCCACATCCAGGTGCAGGGCGAGCGCTTCACCGATCTCGTGGCGTCGGTCAGGCAGCTGAGCGCAGCCGGTACCTGACGCAAACGATCCCCGCCGCCTTGTACAAGGCACCGCCGCACGCCATAATCCGTGGCATGCGCCCGACGATCATCATTTCCGCACCGTATTCCGGCCTGCGCTGGCGCAAGCCTGCCGC
Organism: Methyloversatilis sp.; assembly: GCA_034004945.1. Classification (GTDB taxonomy): domain Bacteria; phylum Pseudomonadota; class Gammaproteobacteria; order Burkholderiales; family Rhodocyclaceae; genus Methyloversatilis. The sequence goes on from JAVEVQ010000034.1 coordinate 12,567, forward strand.
CTGAACTGCCCTCCCGGCGCGCGCTGCGTGCCCCCAAAGTCCTCCCTTCACCATCCGCCCGCCGTCGCAGGCCACGCCTGTCCGTGCGCCGGATGCCGCGAAGGTTGAGAATGCTCCGAAACACGGCCATCGGAAGAAGCCACCATGCTGTTGATGATCGACAATTACGACTCCTTCACCTACAACCTCGTGCAGTACTTCGGCGAACTCGGTGAGGACGTGCGCGTGTTCCGCAACGACGAAATCACGCTGGAACAGATCGACGCGCTGAAACCGGACCACATCGTGGTGTCGCCCGGTCCCTGTTCGCCGAACGAGGCGGGGGTGTCGGTGCCGCTGATCAAGGCCTTTGCCGGCAAGTACCCCATCCTCGGCGTTTGCCTCGGCCACCAGAGCATCGGCGCGGCCTTCGGCGGCGACGTGGTGCACGCCAAGGTGGTGATGCACGGCAAGACGGCGGCCATCCATCACCTCGACAAGGGCATGTTCCGCGGCCTGCCCAACCCCTTCACCGCCATCCGCTATCACTCGCTGGCGGTGTCGCGCGACACGCTGCCGGACTGCCTGGAAGTGACCGCCTGGACCGACGACGGCGAAATCATGGGCATGCGCCACAAGACGCTGGCGATCGAGGGCGTGCAGTTCCATCCGGAATCCATCCTGACCGAGCACGGTCACCAGATGCTGAAGAACTTCCTCGACGAGTGGAGGGCCGGCGCATGACGTTCACCCCGAAACAGGCGCTCGAACGCGTGATCGAGCACCGCGAAATCTTCCGTGACGAAATGACCGCGCTGATGCGCCAGATCATGACCGGCGAGGTGTCGCCGACGCTGATCGCTGCCATCCTGATCGGCCTGCGGGTGAAGAAGGAAACGGTGGGCGAGATCGCCGCCGCGGCGATGGTGATGCGCGATCTGTCGATGAAGGTGCCGGTGGACAACACCCAGACCCTGGTCGACACCTGCGGCACCGGCGGTGACGGCGCCCACACCTTCAACATTTCCACCGCGTCGATGTTCGTCGCCGCGGCGGCCGGCGCGCGCGTGGCCAAGCACGGCGGCCGCGCCAGTTCGTCGCAGAGCGGTTCGGCCGACGTGCTGGAAGCGCTGGGCGTGAACCTCAACCTGACGCCGGCGCAGGTCGCGACCTGCATCGAACAGGTCGGCGTCGGCTTCATGTTCGCGCCCAACCACCACAGCGCGATGAAGCACGCGGCTCCGGTGCGGCGCGAACTGGGCGTGCGCACCATGTTCAACATCCTCGGCCCGCTGACCAATCCGGCCGGCGCGGCCAATCAGGTGATGGGCGTGTTCCACGCCGATCTGGTCGGCATCCTGGCGCGCGTGCTGAAGGAACTGGGTTCGCGCAACGTGATGGTGGTGCACGGACGTGACGGGCTCGATGAGCTGTCGATCTGTGGCGATACCTTCGTCGGCGAACTGCGCGACGGCGAGGTCAGGGAGTACACGGTGCATCCGTCCGAGGTCGGTCTGGCGGTGCACGCGCTGGACACGCTGCGGGTGGCCGACGTGCAGGCCTCGCGCGACATGCTGCTGGCCGCGCTCGACGGCACGCACCCGCCGGCGCGCGACATCGTGCTGCTCAATGCCGGTGCCAGCCTCTACGTGTCCGGCGTGGCCGACAGCCTGCGCGACGGCGTCGACCGGGCGCGTGAGGCGGTCGAATCCGGCGCGGCGCGTCAGCGTCTCGACAAGCTGGTCGAGCTGTCGCGCTCGTCTGCGGGCTGAGGCCGCCATGTCAGACATCCTGCAGAAAATCCTCGCCACCAAGCGCGAGGAAATCGCCGCCGGTCGTGCCGCCGATACCATCGATGCGCTGCGTGCGCGTGCCGATGCGCAGCCGCCCGCACGTGATTTCGTCGCCGCACTGAAGACGCGCGTCGCCGCGAAGAAGCCGGCGGTGATCGCCGAAGTGAAGAAGGCCAGCCCGTCCAAGGGCGTGCTGCGCGCAGATTTCCGGCCAGCCGACATCGCCCGCTCCTACGAGGCCGGCGGTGCGGCCTGCCTGTCGGTGCTGACCGACCGCCAGTACTTCCAGGGCAGCCCGGACTATCTGGTCGAGGCGCGCGCAGCCTGCAGCCTGCCGGTGCTGCGCAAGGATTTCATCATCGACCCGTATCAGGTGGTCGAGGCGCGGGCGATGGGTGCGGACTGCATCCTGCTCATCGTCGCCGCCTTCCTGCCGCCCTCGGGCGAAGCCGATGCGGCGCAGCAGGCCCGTGCGGTCGACGACATGCGCGCACTGGAGGCGCTGGCGACCGGGCTGGGCATGGCGGTGCTGGTGGAAAGCCACGACGCCGGCGAACTGGACCTCGCGCTGCAGCTCGATACGCCGCTGATGGGCATCAACAACCGCAGCCTGCGTACCTTCGAAGTGTCGCTGGACTTCACGCTGTCGCAACTCGACCGCATCCCCGCCGACCGCGTCGTGATCACCGAAAGCGGAATCCTCGCAACGGAACACGTCGCGACCATGCGGGCTCGCGACGTGCATGCCTTCCTGGTCGGCGAGGCCTTCATGCGCGCCGCCGACCCCGGGGCCGAGCTGGCGCGCCTGTTCGGTACCGCGTGAGCGGGCTCAGCCGCGCGTCGCTTCCGGCGCGCGCGGGCCGTCACCGTGGCGGTGCTTGCCGTGATGGCCGTGGCGGCCACCCATGGCGGCGAGCGACCTGGCGGCTTCCTTGCGCTGTGCCGGCGTCAGCACCTCGGCCAGATCGGCCATCGTGCGCGTCATCACCTTCGACGCTTCGTCCATCTGCGCGTGGCGCGCTGCGCGTTGCTGCTCGATCTGGCCGCGATCTATCGTGTCGGCCGACAGCAGCGCCAGCATCTGCTGACGATCGTCGGTACGACCGGCGTGCAGCTTCTTCATTTCCTCGCCGGACGCCTTGACGATCTCGCGGGCGCGCGCCTTCTGTTCCTCGCTGGCGCCGACCTTCGTGAATACGCGCTCCACCATGCGTTCCATGCGCTGGCCCATCGCTTCCGGGCCGTGGTGATGGCGTTCGCCGTGTTTGACCGGGTGGGCGCCGCCTTCGGCGCCCGGATGAGCCTGTGCCGGCACATTGACGGCAATCAGCCCGGCCAGCGCACCGGCCGTGGCAAGACCGGCAAACCAGCGAGCGCGGACGGATGATTTTTCAGGGGTTTTCATGTTCGGTATCTCCATGGGCCGGAACGCTCCGGCAGCAGAGTCAGCGTGTTCCGCTGCTGTGAACCCTGATTTCGACTGGCGTAACCATTTGTAAAGGTTGGCGCCCCGAACGCGATTCCGGCACCGGCATTCGAGTTGCGGGCGAAATGGGTGACGTTGCCCTGCAATGACGCCATTACCCACGCCGCATCCCAGTATTGGCGCGGGTTTCCGTCGATTTGCTGCGGTATGATCAATCGCAGATACCGTCTCCAGAACGGCCGATAAACCAAAGAGGTCAGCGCCGGGCCCCCGGGTCCGGTGTCCAATAACAACATCGTCCAGCCCGCATGACAGCCCCCGTCGCCCGCGCGATCGACTGTGCCATGCTGTCCGGCCTGCCTTCGCTGCCGCTTCTTGCGGACGTGGCACTCGGACTGCGTGCGCTGCCGGCCGGCGTTCCGTCCATCAATGCGCTGCTGCGCCACGATCCCGTCTGGGTGCTGCGCCTGTTGCGCGCGTCCGAGCTGATCGCCGCGCCAGCCGGCGACGGCAGCGCCGGGCAGCGCATCGATGCGGTGATCGATGCCTGCGGAAATGCGCTGATACAGGTGGCGCTGCTCGATGCACGTACGCGCGTCCAGCGCAGTGGCGTCGATCTCGCCGGCCATCGCGCGTTCTGGGCGCATTCCATGCTGACCGCCGAAATCGCCCGCGAACTGGCCGTGGTGGGCGGTCGCTGCGATCCGGAAGAGAGCTTCATCGCCGGCCTGCTGCTCGACGTCGCGCTGCCGCTGCTGGCGGCGGCACCCGGCGGCAGTGAGCGGCACGCGCAGCGGCCGGCCGAACACGAACTGGCCGCACTCGAAACAGCCTGTGGCGGCGAACACCACGGTGAGATCGCCGCCGCGCTGCTGTCCGCCGATTGGGCGAGCGGACTGGCCGACGCACTGCGCTTTTCCCATGCCGACGGCGCGCTCTTCGTCGATGCGCCGGAACTCCTGCGCCTGGCGCGCGCGGCCGAGGAACTGGCGGGCGGCGGTGCCGCCGACACGGCACAGCAGCGGGCGCTCGCCCAGCGCCTTACGGGGCTGACGGCCGACGCGCTCGACGCCGCGCTGCAGGTGGCGCACAGCCGCGCACTGGAGCGCTGCCGGCAGGTCGAGCTGGACGCCGCCGATACGCTGCTTGTGGCCGGCGCGTGCTACCGCCCGAGCTTCGATGTCACCGATGCGCAGCCGGACGACAGCGCTGCGCTGACCGGTTTTGCCCGCGCCGGTCTGTTCGGCCAGGTGTATGCGCGCGCTGACGAGGCCACGCTGTGGACCCTGCTCAAGCTGTCGTCGGCGCTGCTGCTCGACCTGCCGGCGCCGCAGATCCTGCGCGCCGGGCAGGGTGGCAGCGCCTTCATGCCCATCGCCGCGCAGGACGAACAGGCACCGCGCATCGACTTCGCGCAAACCGGGCTGGAGGGCGTCTGGCGCCAGCTGTCGTCGGGCGCTGCCTGGCTGTGCAGCGACGCGCGCGAAGCCGTCACGCTGCCGGTCGGTCTGCAGCGCCTGCTGCGGGTGTCGTCCGGACAGACCGGCCTGATCCAGCCGCTGTGCAGCGAAGCGGGGGTCGAGGCGCTCGCGCTCTACCACTTCCCGGCCAGTTTCGCGCCCCCTTTGATGCGCCGCAGCGACGAACTGCGTGCGCTGGCAGAGGGGGCCGGCCGGGCGTTGCGCCTGCAGCAGCAGCGTCTGCGCGAACTGGGTGAATTGCGGCAGGGCATGGTCGAGCAGTACGCCGTGCATGCCCGCCAGCTGCGCGCCGACCTGCACACGCCGCTCGGCCTGATGCGGCACCAGATCAAATCGATGCGCCTGAAGATGGGGGCCGATTCGATGGTGGACTCCGAACTGACGGTGTTTGGCGACCAGATCGACCGCGTCGATACCGTACTGCGCCAGTTCGAGGGCCGTCCGCCCGACGTGTCGGCCGAGGCTCAGCGGATCGACCTCAATCAGCTGATGGAACAGACGGTGGCCGAGATCGAGGAGCGCGTATTGCGGACCCGCTCGATCTCGACCGAACTGCATCTCGACGCCGCGCTGCCGCCGCTGCACCTGCCGCTTGGCACGCTGCGCGAGCTGATGCACGCGCTGCTGGCGATCAGCGCCGAACAGGTCGGCACCTCCGGCCGCATCGCGGTCAGCACGGCCGAGGGGCTGAATCTGAACGGATCGCTGTTCGCCGAGGTGCGCGTGCGCGACTTCGGCCGCGGCATGGACGCCGCCCGCGTGGCGGCGTTGTTCGCCCCGGACGGCAGCGGCGGCACCCGTGCGACGCCGGCGCATGCGCTGGCACTTGCCCGCTCGCTCGGCGGCTCGCTGTCCTGCAAGAGCGCGGTCGGTCAGGGCACCGTGTACCAGCTGCTGCTGCCGCGCACCACCCGCCGCCCGACGTTGGCTGCCGCCGTTCCGCTCTGACCGTCAGGCCGCCTTCCAGCGGCTGTTGGCGTTCACGTGCTGGGCGAGGAAATCCATCTGGTCGGCCAGGATGTTGCGGTTGCTGAGGATGAGGTACTCGGCCTTGTTCGGCACGTAGGGCGCGTACATGAGCAGCATGCGCGCCTGCTCCGGCGTGCGCCCGCTCTTGCGCTGGTTGCAGGGCCGGCAGCAGGTCACCACGTTCATCCACAGGTCGCGTCCACCCTGCGACACCGGCACGATGTGGTCGCGCGTCAGCTTCTGGTATGAAAACTCGCCGCCGCAGTAGCCGCAGATCGAGCGGTCGCGATGGAACAGCTCGCGGTTGTTCAGCGGCGGCACGGCCGTCTGCAGCTTGTGCGCGTGGCTGCGGCCCTTGATCGCGATGATGCTGTTGGTACGGATGAAGGACTGTTCGCCGGTGACGCGATTGATGCCACCGCGGATCTCGAAATCGTGGCTGCCGGCCACCCAGGCCACCAGATCCTTGGAATGATAGAAGACGGCGTGCTGCCAGCTGACCCAGCGGTGCGGTACGCCGTTGGCGTCCAGGGTCAGTATCCACGGATGCGACGGGCGCCGCACTTCATGAACTATGCTCCGGGGTGGCTGCTCCAGCATGATCGTCTTACGCGTCCTCGGTCTGAAATCGGTCAGTCGAAGTGAAACGTGTGTCGTCACGCATCTGCCCGGCGACGCGGAAAACGTTGCCGCGCAAGGTGCTCGGACACTTTAGCAAAGGAAGATGAATTTGCAACCGCGTCAATCGCTTGCGACTCATCGAACGCTGGGCCGGGCGCTTGCGCTGTCGGCACTGCTGCACCTGGTGCTCTTCTGGCCGACGCCGTCCGTGACGCCGCTGCCGCGACAGACCGACCTCCGGCTCGCACTGAAGCCGGTCGGCCAGAGCGGTCTGCCGGTGACGGGCAGCACGACAGCGGTGCCGGCCGTGGTTGAGGGCGCGCAGCGCCCGGCTCCGGCCCCGGTAGCGGCGCCGGGTGCCGCCGTCGCGGCTGCGCGGACGCCGCCGCCGGCCGACGCCGGATCACGGCTGCCGGCACCGGGCGAGGATGCGCTGCGGGCACTGCGCTACGCGCTGGCGCGTGTGGTCGTCGCCGATGGATGGGCGACGGACGGGCGCACCGCGTCGATGTCGGTGCAGTTGCATCTGCTGGCGCGACGGGTGGTCGGCGTCGATCTGGCGCGCAGCAGCGGCCGTGACGAGGTCGACGCCGCGGTGCTGGCCGCCTTCAAGGCGGCGGCGGAGCGGGCCGTAATACCGACCTCCCTTCCGGCGCACGGGTTTACCGTCGAACTCGAGCTGGAAGCGGGAGATGCCGACCGTTCCGATGATGCCGAGCCACGCCTTCCGGGTTGAAGCGACGCCCGCGTCAGCAGCGCACCTGCTGGCGGCAGAAGCTGTCCAGCGCGACCACGCGCGTGGTCGCGCCGACCGGCTTCATCGCGCGGTCGCCACCGTGATCCAGCGCGAGCCGGAAGCCGAAGCTCTGGAAGAAGCGGTCGAACACGTCGGCGCCCAGCGTGGCGATGGCCACCAGTTCGTCACTTTCGGCCGCGTATTCGAGCACGATGCCGGCCAGTGGCTGCGGCGCCGGGCCCTCGAGCACGCGCGCGCCGGCAGCCGGATCGAACTGGCTGTGTTCGGAACAGCAGTGGATCACCCGCGCGCGACGGCTGTGCGCAGTCGCTTCTTCACGGTAGGCGATGAAACTGATGTCGCGTGTCGGATGCGTGAGCTTGTGCGAGCATATGGCCGAGTAGGCGACGATGGACTGACCGCGGCCGACGCCGCCGGGCCAGTTGTACTGTCGCCCGTCGGCGGTGCGCAGCTTCGTCATGCCGTCGACCTTCCTGCCCAGATCCAGCAGGAAACAGGGCGTGGCCGGATATGGCCACTGGAATACATAATTGACGCCCGGCTTGAGAGAGCGCCTTCAGTGGCCGCCCTTCGCTGTCGGTCAGCACGCTGCGCGGGTATTCCCGCGCCACGGCGGCGCGCGCGGGCAGGTGCAGTCCGGCCAGTCCGCAGGCGCCGCCGCATGCGGCGATGAAGCTGCGTCTTTCCATCATCACGCTCCACAGGAAACACTCGTGCGGCAGTCGTTGAAAACTAGAAAGTGCCGACGCGGTAGTCAAGCCGGCCGGAGACAGAATTGAGCGCGCCGCCGCAGTCGCTGCCGTCGCCGTCGCCGTCGGAGCCGGCCGATCCGTCGGCCGGACGCGCCCGCGCGCCGGGCCACGGGCTGGTGGTCAATCTGCTGATCGCCGTCGCCTACTGTCTGCTCGCTGCACTCAGCTTCCGGCTGCGCGATGTTGCGTCGGGTCAGATGCCGATGTGGGCGCCGATGGGGCTCGCGCTGTTCGCGCTGCTGCAGGGGGGCACGCGCTGGCTGCCCGGCGTGGTCGTCGGCGTGCTGGCGTCGGCGGTGCTGGCGCGCCAGGGCGCAGCGATGATCGCGCTTTTCTCCGCCGGCCAGATCCTTGCGCCGTGGGCCGGCGCGGCGCTGCTGCGGCGCCAGATCACGCGACCGACCGATCTGCTCGAACGCACCGACGGCGCACTGAAGCTGATGGCCGTGATCTACCTGATGGCGGTGCCCAGCGCCGTGGCCACACTGACCGGAAGCGTGCTGCAGCACGGTCTGCCATCCGAGCGCTGGCTGGAGATCGGCTCCACCATCTGGCTCGGCGATGCACTGGGCGCGATCGTCACCGTATTGCCGCTGCTGGCCTGGGGCGCGCGCCGGCCGCTGCAGCAGCTCAAGCGCCGGCTGCCCGAGCAGATCGTCGTCGTCGGTGCGCTGATGGCCCTGCTCAGCGTCACCTTCGCCGGCGTCGCGCTGCTGCCGGACCGGATGCTGCAGCTCTATGTCGCGCTGCCGCTGGTGGTCTGGGTGGCGCTGCGCTTCCCGCCGCGCGTCGGCTGGACCGCCTTCCTGATCACCTCAATGATGGCGCTGGCCGGCACCGCCAACGGCACGTCGCCGTTCAGTCCGCACCCGATGCAGGTGCAGCTGCTGGTGCTGCACGGTCTGATCATGCTGACCGCCGCGACCGCGCTGTTCATTGGCGCCGCGATGTCGGAGAAACAGGCGGCGCGGCGCGCGCTGCGCGAGCGCGAATCGCATTTCCGCGCGCTGACCCTGCTGTCGGCCGACTGGCACTGGGAACTGGACGCCGAACTGCGCTACCACCGGTTGCCTGATGAACTGACCGACGTGCACTTCGGCGACACCGAACTGGATGGCTGCGCGCCGTGGGAAATTTCCGGCGAGGAAGCGCTGACCCAGCCCTGGGGCCTGCTGCGGCAGACACTGGAACGGCACGAAGCCTTCCGCGATTTCCTGTCGCGCCGCCGCGACGGTTCGCGCTGGCGCTATCTCGCCTCGTCCGGAGAACCGGTGTTCGATGCGTCGGGCGCCTTCTCCGGCTATCGCGGCGTCAGCCGCGACATCACCGCCGAAATGCAGGCGCGCGAGGCACTGCGCGAAGAGGAGTTCCGTCTGCGCGCGCTGGTCGATGCGCTGCCCGACCTCATCGTGCTGAAGGACAGGCACCTGCGCTGGCGCCTGGCCAACCGCGCGCTGCTCGACACGCGCTGCCTGAAGAAGACCGCCTGGCTGGGGGCGACCAGCGAGGAGTTGGCGGCGCATCTGCCCTCGCTGTCCGAGGTGCTGCTGCACAACCACGCCATCGCGCAGGAGGTCGCCCGCACCTGCAAGCCGCATTTCGAGGAACAGGTGGTCGATCTGGCCGGCAACGATCCGCGCGTCTACGACGTCAGCATCATTCCGCTGGTCGATGACGACGGCGCCTTCAATGGTCTGGTGTCGGTACGCCGCGACGTGACCACGCAGCGCGAGGCGGCGCGCATACAGACTGAACACGTGCAGAGCGTGCAGTCGCAGAACGACGAACTGGAACGGCGTGTCGGCGCGCGTACGGCGGCATTGGAAGCGGCGGTCAAGGAACTGGAGGCCTTCAGCTATTCGGTGTCGCACGACCTGCGCGCACCGCTGCGTGCGCTCGACGGTTTCTCGCGACTGCTGGTCGAGGACTACGGCGATCTGCTGGACGAGCAGGGGCGCGAGTACCTCGCGCGCATCCGTCGCAACAGCCAGCGCATGGGCGAACTGATCGACGATCTGCTCGAACTGTCGCGCGTATCGCGCGCCGAGGTGCGCCGCACGCTGACCAATCTGTCGGATGTCGCCCGCGACATCGCGCGCGAACTCGACGCCGAGGCACCGTCACGACAGGTGCAGTGGGTGATTCCGGAAGGCCTGTGGGTGGACGCCGATCCCGGCCTCGCCCGCATCGTGCTGGAAAACCTGCTGCGCAACGCGTGGAAGTTCACCCGGCTGCAACCGCAGCCGCGCATCGAGATCGGACAGTCCCGGCTGGGCGAACAGACCGCCTACTACGTGCGCGACAACGGCGCCGGCTTCGACATGGCCTACGTCGGGCGGCTGTTCGCGCCCTTCCAGCGTCTGCACAACAATCGCGAGTACGACGGCAGCGGCATCGGTCTGGCCATCGTGCAACGCATCATCCGCCTGCATGGTGGCCGCGTCGCGGCCGAAGGCGTGCCGGGGCAGGGGGCGACCTTCAGCTTCAGCTTCGGCGCCGCCGCAGAGACGGTCGAGGCCTGAGCCGGCGTCGGTGCGTTCAGCCGGCGGCGGCGGGTAGCGTGAAGTGATGGACGCCGAAGAGGCCCTGCCGGCGTTCGTCGAAAAAGGTACGCAAGGTGAGCGACACACTGCGGAAGGCCAGCTCGTCCCACGGAATGTCCGCCTCGTCGAACAGCTTCACCTCCAGTGATTCGGTGCCTGGCGCGAAGTCGAGATCGAGCAGCCGGGCGCGGAACAGCAGGTGGATCTGGTCGATGAAGGGCACGCTCACCATCGTGTAGGGCGCCAGCAGTTCGACCCGTGCGCAGGCTTCCTCGCGCGTTTCCCGCATCGCACCCTCGGCGGCGCTCTCGCCGTTCTCCATGAAGCCGGCCGGCAAGGTCCAGAAGCCGTGGCGCGGTTCGATCGCGCGCCGGCACAGCATCACCTTGTCTTCCCACACCGGCAGCGTGCCGACCACCATGCGCGGATTCTGGTAGTGAATGCTGCCGCAGGCCGGGCAGACGTGGCGGGGGCGGTTGTCGCCGGCAGGAACGCGCAGTTCGACCTCGCTGCCGCAATGGGCGCAGTACTTCATGTGTCAGGTGGCAATGCCGTGTTGCTGAGCAGTTCGCGAGTGTAGCGCCGCACCCGGCGGATGCGCACGGAAGCCGATTTTTGCGTCTGCCCTCAAGTCCGGAGACTCCCCGGCCGTAAGGAAAGCCAATGCCGATTGATTCGGGGTGCGCACGCGCGCGCGCCGCCCCGTTGAAACGGTTGCTGCACAGCCCGGATTCACGAATGAATGACCTGATCGATACACGCCGTTTCCAGGAAATAAAAGCCGCGGGCGAATTGCCGTCGCCCAAGGGCATCGCCTTGTCGATTGCCCGCATGAGTCAGCGCGGTGACGCGTCGCTGGCCGAGCTGGCTCGACTGATCCAGGGCGATCCGGCACTGGTCGGGCGTCTGGTACGTGCGGCCAACGGTACGCTGCCGCAGGGCTCGCGCCCGGTGGTCGCGCTGCGCGATGCGCTGGCGGTGCTCGGCATGGCGGCGGTGCGCAACCTCGCGCTGGGCTTCTCGCTGATTTCGAGCAACGGCGAAGGTCTCTGCCGCAGCTTCCCCTACACCCGCTTCTGGACCGGTTCGGTCATCCGCGCCATCGCGATGCAGAAGATCGTCATGCGACTGCGCAGCGCCGGTGTCGAGGAAAGCTTCAGCGTCGGCCTGCTGTCGGGTGTCGGTGCCCTCGGTCTGGCCAGCGTGTTCCCGGTGCAGTACTCGCGCGTGCTCGACGAAGCGCGCGGCGACGCGGCCTGGCTGCTCGAACAGGAGCGTCGGGCGTTCGCGATGACCCACGTCGAACTGAGTGCGGCGATGCTGCTCGACTGGGGCATGCCGCGCTTTTTCGTCGCCGCGGTGCTGGGCCACGAGTCGGCGCTGAGCATGCCGGTCGATCCGGGGTCGCGCGAATACGGACTGACGATGGCATTGGGCCTGGCACGCGCCATCGAAAGCGCCTGCATGGCCGACGAGGCCAGCCGGGCGCAGAGCCTCGATGCCGCACGTGCTCTGGCGGCACGCATGGAGTGGGTGCCGGAGCAGGTGTCCGCGCTGTGCGAGGAAGTCGCCCTCGACTGGAAGGACTGGTCGCAGATGCTGCCGGTCGATGCCTATGCCTTGCCCAGTCTGGACGGACTGGCCGACACCCTGGCGCCGGCTCCGCCGCCCGCCCCCGCCCCCGCCGCCGCGCCGTTGCCGGCCGCGCAGCCGGCGGCCAACGACGCGCCGGCCAGCGAAGGCTTGCGGGTGCTGGTGGTCGAGGACGACGCGGCCACCCGGCTGACGCTGCAGACCTTGCTGGTGCGCGGCGGCTATCAGGTCGCGGTGGCCGAGGACGGCGTACGTGGCATGGATCTGGCGCTGGAGTTCCAGCCGCAGATCATGGTGGTCGACTGGGTGATGCCGCAGATGAACGGCCTCGAACTGACGCGCACGCTGCGTCAGACCCGCATGGGCCGCAACATCTACATCATCCTGCTCACCAGTCACGAAGAGGATCAGCGCTTGATCGAGGCCTTCGAATCGGGTGTCGATGACTACATGGTCAAGCCGCTGCGGCCGCGCGTTCTTGAAGCGCGACTGCGTGCAGGTCAGCGCCTGGTGCGCATGCAGCGCGAACTGGAGAGCGAGCGCGAGGAAATCCGCCGCTACGCTGCCGAACTGGGTGTGAGCAACCGCCGTCTGCAGGAGGTCGCGCTGACCGACGCGCTGACCGGTTTCCCGAACCGCCGCTACGCGATGAGCCGCGTCGCTCAGGAATGGGCGATCGCGCAACGCAGCGAGCGCCCGCTGTCCTGCCTGCTGATCGACATCGATCACTTCCGTCAGATCAATGAAACCTATGGTCGGGACGTCGCCGACCAGGTACTGGAACAGACCGCGCGCGCGATCCGCGAATGCATGCGCGCGCAGGACGTGGTGTGCCGCACCGGTGGCGACGAGTTCCTGATCATCTGCCCGGACACCGATCTCGAACAGGCCATGGCCTGCGCGCAGCGCGTGTGCGCCGGCGTCGCGGCGGCACCGGTGCAGGCCGGTCGCCTGCGCCTGACCAGTTCGATCAGCATCGGCGTGGCCGAGCGCCTGCCGGCCATGCCGGACGCCGACGCGCTGCTCACTTTCGCCGACCAGGCACTGGTCGCCGCCAAGAGTGCCGGACGCAATCGGGCACACGCGGCGGAATGGACGGTCAACAGGTCCTAATCCCCCCCTCGACCGAAAGGGTAAAGAGAGACTTTTGCCCGCATCCGGCAAAAGTCGTCGCTCAAGTTTCGGCAGATATTGCCGTCCATTGATCCCGTTGATCGTGCTCACGACCCGGAATGAAGTGGATGGACCGTCACTCTGACAAGATGGGAGGGTTCAGAACCATCAAGGTATTGATGGTCGAGGACAATGAAGACGATGTCTTCCTGCTGAACGCTCAGCTGAGCGCGCGCGGGCTGGACACGTATTCCGAGCGCGTGGACAGCGCCGGCGATCTCGCCCGCGCGCTGGAAGAGCGCGAATGGGATCTGGTCATTTCCGACCACGCCATGCCCGGCTTCGACTCGGCGTCCGCGCTGGAGGTCGTGCGCCGCAGCGGGCGCGACATTCCCTTCATCATCTATTCCGGCAAGATTTCCGATCACATGGCCTTCTCGGCCATGCGAAATGGCGTCGCCGACTACGTCCAGAAGGGAAATATCGCCCGCCTGGTGCCGGTGATCGAACGCGAACTGCGCGGCGTCGAAACGCGGCGCGCGGTGCAGACGGCGGATGCGCGCATCCACGCGCTGGCCTTCTTCGACACGCTGTCGGCACTGCCCAACCAGACCCTGCTGCGCGCCCAGATCGACGACTGGCTAGACACCGCCCGCCGCAGCGTCGAAGCCAGCCACGCCACGCTGATGGTGGTGGACATCGACCGCTTCCTGCGCATCAACACCAGCTTCGGTTATGAGGCAGGCAACGCGGTGCTGCGTGAAGCAGTGCGCCGGCTGATCGAGCGCGCCGGCGAGGGCGCGATGATCGCCCGCCTGAGCGGCGACCGCTTCTGCGTGTTCGCGCCGGCCTGCACCACGCGTGCGCTGGCGTCGGCGCTTGCGCAGCGGCTGATGGACGCCTTTTCCACCCCGATCATCAAGGACGGTCTGGAGCTCTTCCTGACCGCGTCGGTCGGCGTGGCGATGACGCCGGACGACGGCGACGACGCGCAGTCCCTGATCATGAATGCCGAAGCGGCGATGGCCAGCGCGAAACGCTCCGGTGGCAACGGCATGAGTTACTACGCGCGCGAAATGAGCGCCAGCTCGGCCGAGAAGCTGGTGCTGGAAACGCACCTGCGGCACGCGGTGCAGCGCGGCGAACTGTTCCTGAACTACCAGCCCATCCTGAATGGCCTGACCGGCCGTCCGTCCGGCGTCGAGGCGCTGCTGCGCTGGAAGCATCCGCAGCGCGGCGTCGTGTCGCCGGACCGCTTCATTCCGCTGGCCGACGAGTCCGGGCTCATCGTCGAGATCGGCGCCTGGGTCATGCGCGAGGCCTGCAGTCAGGGTCGGCTGTGGCACGAGCAGGGCATGACCGACCTGTCGATGTCGGTCAATGTGTCGGCCGTGCAGTTCGCCCAGCCGCGGCTGCTGGAAACCGTGCGCACCACGCTGGAGGACACCGGCTTTCCGCCGGAGAAGCTGGTGCTGGAGATCACCGAATCGGTGCTGATGAAGGACGCTGAAACGACGATAGGCATGCTGAAGGCGCTGAAGAACATGGGCGTCCGCATCTCGATGGACGACTTCGGCACAGGCTATTCCTCACTGTCCTACCTGAAGCGCTTCCCGATCGACATCGTCAAGATCGACAAGTCCTTCGTCCGCGACATCAACGAGGACGAGGACGACGCCGCCATCATCCGCGTCATCATCGCGCTGGCCCGCAGCCTGCGCCTGACGACCGTGGCGGAGGGCGTGGAAACGCCGGAGCAGCTGGGTTTCCTGATGCGCGAACAGTGCGACCGCTTCCAGGGCTATTTCTTCTCGCGACCGGTGGACGCCGACGTGCTCTGCGCCCGCATCCTGGACGGTTCACTTTTGATTTAAGTTTTCCACGGCGCTGCCGTTACCTGCCCTGTCCGCCCGATTTTCAGGGTGGCCCCTCCCCGTACACGCTCGAAATGTAAGAATTTTTCTTACAGGATTCCGTTCGCCCCTTCGTACAGCAAGTTTCGCCAGCCCCTGATTGGGCATCGGCGCCCCTCTCGGCAGAATGCATCCCACACACACAGGCGCACTCTGCACCTGCTCCAAGGAGGGATCGAGGCATGAAGACGACCGGCTTGCTCAACGAGATTCGCGAACTGAATCTTGCCTATCTGATGCTCGCTCAGCAGATGATCCGCGAGGACCGCGATGCAGCGATGTTCCGCCTCGGTGTCAGCGAGGAAGTTGCCGGCATGATCGAGTCGCTCTCCCCGGCGCAGGTGCTGAAGATGGCGAGCGCCAACATGATGCTGTGCCGCCTGCGGTTCGACGACCGCGTCCTGCTCGGCCTGCTGTCCAGCCACGGTCGTGACGCATCGACCTCCCACCTGCACGCGACCATCCTGGCCTGCGCGCAGCCGGTCGAAGCGGTTTCCTGAGTCAGGGAGTCAAGGTCATGAAAAACAAGAGCATCGTTTCCGAAGGTCGCGAAATCGCGCTGGCGGTGAACCTGATCCAGCTGGGCGCCCGCCTGCAGCTGCTGGAAGCCGAAACCCATCTGTCGCGTGAGCGCCTGCTCAAGCTGTACAAGGAAGTGAAGGGCGTGTCGCCGCCGAAGGGCATGCTGCCTTTCTCGACCGACTGGTTCATGACCTGGCAGCCGAACATTCACGCTTCGCTGTTCATGTCCTTCTTCAGTTTCTTCAAGCAGAACACCGGTCTCAACCAGCTGGACTGCATCGTCAAGGCGTTCAAGCTCTACCAGGAACACGTGCAGACGCACGACATGGAAGAGGTGCTGAGCCTGACCCGCGCCTGGACGCTGGTGCGCTTCTTCGACGCCAAGCTGCTGCAGCACACGAAGTGCACCTGCTGTGGCGGCCACTTCGTGGCACATGCCTACGACCCGAAGGCCAGCTATGTCTGCGGCCTGTGCAATATTCCCGCACGCGCCGGCAAGACGCGCCGTGCACGCGAGGCGCTGATCGCCGCCTGATCCGTTTTTCTCTCCTGTCTGACCTCCTCCTTGCGTGAGCAAGGAGCTCGCCGCTGCGGGGCAACCCGCGGCGGCATTTTTTTGTGCGTCGGGTGCTGTTCACCTGCGCAGCAGACTTCGTCAAGTTTCCTGAGGTGGTGCCGTTAGACCAGCAGGCACGCAGTGATTGATGCCCCGAACATCCGTCATACACAGGGAAATTCCATGTTTCTGATCATCGGCTACGTGATCATCCTTGCCGCTTCGGTCGGCACCTACGCACTGCACGGCAGTCTGGCCGCGCTGTGGGTGCCTGCCGAATACGTCGCCATCTTCGGTCTGATGATCGGTGGCTTCGTGGCCGGCAACGGCATGGCTGCAATCAAGGCGACGATGGCCGCGCTGCCGTCGGTATTCAAGGGCTCGTCCTACAACAAGGCTTTCTACGTGGACGTGCTGGCCATGCTGTACGAAATCCTGGCCAAGGTGCGCAAGGAGGGACTGATGTCGATCGAAGCCGACGTCGAGAATCCCGAATCCAGCCCCATCTTCTCCAAGTACCCCAACTTCCTCGCCGACCACCATGCGGTGGACTTCCTGACCGACTACCTGCGCATGATGGTGGGCGGCAACCTGAATGCCTTCGAGATCGCCGACCTGATGGACGCCGAGATCGAAACCCACCACGCAGAACAGCATGTCGCCGTGCATTGCGTGTCGAAGATGGCCGACGGTGTGCCGGCCTTCGGCATCGTCGTCGCGGTGATGGGCGTGGTGAACGTGATGGGCTCGGTCGGTCAGCCGCCGGCGGTGCTGGGCAAGATGATCGGCGGCGCGCTGGTCGGTACTTTCCTCGGCATCCTGCTCTCCTACGGCTTCGTTGCACCGATCGCCTCGCAGCTCGAACAGAAGATGGAAGAGGGCGGCAAGATCTACGAGTGCATGAAGGTGGTGCTGCTGGCCAGCATGAACGGCTACGCGCCGCAGGTGGCGATCGAGTTCGGCCGCAAGGTGCTGTACTCGCCGGACCGCCCCAGCTTCAAGGAGCTGGAGGACGAAGTGAAGAGCCGCAAGGGCAAGTGAGCGGGCGCATCGCTCATCTCCTGACCTCCTCATCCACCATCGGTTGAATCATGTCCGACGATACCCAGCAGCCAATCATCGTCAAGAAGATCAAGAAGGGCGGCGGCGGCGCGCACGGTGGCGCCTGGAAGATCGCCTACGCCGACTTCGTGACCGCGATGATGGCCTTCTTCCTGCTGATGTGGCTGCTCGGTTCGACCGCCCAGGGCGACCTCGAGGGGATCGCCGAGTATTTCGAGAACCCGCTGAAGGTCGCGCAGCAGGGCGGCTCCGGCTCCGGCGACAGTTCGAGCGTCATCCAGGGTGGCGGCCGCGACCTGACGCGGCAGGCCGGTCAGGTGAAGTATGGCGCGGTCGAGACCAAGCAGCGATCGATCAATCTCAGCGCCAGCAGCGAAGACGCAAAGGCGCAGGAGATGAAGCGCGAGCAGCAGCGGCAGGAACGCGTCAAGCTGATCGAGCTGAAGAGCCAGATCGAGGCGCGCATCGAAGCCAACCCCGACCTGCGACCCTTCCGCAATCAGCTGATGCTGGACGTGACGTCGGAGGGCCTGCGCATCCAGATCGTCGACGAGCAGAACCGGCCGATGTTCGCCTCGGCCAGCGACCGGCTGCAGTCCTACACCCAGGTCATCCTGCGCGAGATCGGTCTCATCCTGAACCAGGTGGACAACCGCATCTTCCTGTCCGGGCATACCGATGCCAAACCCTTTGCTGGCGGCATCGGCGGATTCTCGAACTGGGAGCTGTCGTCCAACCGGGCGAATGCGTCGCGGCGCGAACTGATCGCCGGCGGCATGGACCCGGAGAAAGTGCTGCGGGTGGTCGGCATGAGTTCCATCATCCCGTTCGACAAGGACGACCCGTTCAACCCGATCAACCGCCGCATCAGCATCATCGTGCTGAACCGCGACACCGAGCAGGCGATGCTGTCGGACGGACGTTCGGTCAACGTCGAGGACGTGGCGGGTGCGGCCGGCGCGGTCACACCGCCCTGATCAAGTTCCGCCCCGCGTTGCCGTAAAGCCGAAAGTCAGTCCGTACCGTTGCCCGTCGACGTCCGATGCCATGAATATGAAGCCGATCGCCCTTATTGCCGCCTGGACCGGATCCGCAGTGTGTGCCGGTGTGGCCGTCCTGCTGGTGCCGCAGTCCGCGCTGCCCGTGGTGGCTGCCGTTGCCGCTGTCGCCGTGCTGTGGACGCTGACGGCGCTGCTGGCCGGTCGTCCGGCACCTGCGAAACAGGAAGACTCGCACAGCGTGAAGACCGAACCCGACGCCGCGCACCAGCGCGTGGTGGGCAGTTCGGACTCGGTTCATGACCAGTGCAGCCGGATGAACGAGGAGCTGACGCGTGTACAGCATCTTCTGCGCGAGGCGATCGAGGGGCTCACGCAAAGTTTCCACAACATGCACGGTGAAACCACCAGTCAGCGCGAGACGGCGATGGCGCTGACCGGCGGCGATGGCAGCGAACAGTTCGATTTTGCGCGCTTCGTCGATGAAACCTCCGGCACCATGCAGCGCGTCGTCGATAGCGTGGTGCACAACAGCAAGCTGGGCATGGAACTGGTCGAACTGACCGAGGGCATCGCCCGCGAAACCGAGGGCGTGCGCGCACTGCTCGGCGAGATCGGCGGCATTTCCAAACAGACCAATCTGCTCGCACTGAATGCGGCGATCGAGGCGGCGCGCGCTGGCGAGGCCGGTCGCGGCTTCGCCGTGGTGGCCGACGAGGTGCGCGACCTGTCGGCGCGCACCAGCGACTTCAGCCAGCAGATCGTCACCCTGGTCGATCGCGTGCAGGCCAACGTGAAGATGACCGAGTCGGCGCTGGCCAATATGGCCGGTCAGGACATGACCTTCGCGCTGGAATCGAAAACCCGCGTCGAAACCGTCGTGCGCGGACTCGAAATGCTGCACCAGCGCCGCCAGCAGTCCATCGTCGATCTCGGCGCCTCGGTCGAGCGCGTCGACCTCGCGGTGGCGCACGCCGTGACCTCGCTGCAGTTCCAGGACATGACCTCGCAGCTGATCGGGCACGTGCAGAAGCGCATCGACGCCATCGACGGCGTGTGCGCCAGCGTGCGCGAACTGTCACGCGCGGCGGCGCGGGGCCATGCTTCCCCCGAACTTGCACAGCGTGTCGATGACGCGCTGGCGCATCTGGCGGTTGTCGACAGCACCAATCCGGTGGCCCAGAAGGCCTACCAAGAAGGCGAAATAGAACTGTTCTGAAGGAGAAGTACCATGGCAAAGACCGTGCTTGCGATCGACGATTCCGCGTCGATCCGTCAGATGGTGGCATTCACGCTGAAGAGCTCGGGATACGAGGTGATCGAGGCCGTCGATGGTCAGGACGGCCTGGACAAGGCCAAGGCCAAACCGGTCAATCTCGTGCTGACCGACCAGAACATGCCGCGCATGGACGGGCTCACGCTGATCCGCAACCTGCGCAGCATGGCGCAGTACAAGGCGACGCCCATCCTGATGCTGACCACCGAATCGTCCGACGCCATGAAGGCGCAGGGGCGTGCCGCCGGCGCGACCGGCTGGCTGGTCAAGCCCTTCGACCCGCAGAAGCTGGTCGAGGTGGTGAAGAAGGTCATCGGCTGATTCACCCACATACGGCGCGGGGAGACAGTCCATGACGGTGGACATGAGCCAGTTCTATCAGGTGTTCTTCGAGGAAGCGGCGGAGCATCTGGCGAACATGGAGCAGATGCTGCTCGACATCGACCTGCAGCACATCGATGACGAGGAGATGAACGCGATCTTCCGCGCAGCGCATTCGATCAAGGGCAGCGCGGGCACCTTCGGTTTCCAGGATCTCGCACAGGTCACGCACGAACTCGAAACCCTGCTCGACCGCGTGCGCAAGCACGAGGTGGTGATGACTGCGGCGATGGTCGACGCCTCGCTCGAAGCCGGCGATCTGCTGCGCGACCTGGTGGCGGCGCATCGCGGCGAGGGTGCGGCCGACCTGACGCGCGTGGACGATGTCTGTGCGTCGATCAAGCGCCTGTACTCCGACCCGGCGTCCGCAGCCGAGGAAGATCCGCCGCCGGTGTCGCTCAAGGCAGTCCTGTCCTCTTTCCGCTTCAGTTTCATCCTGCCGCAGTCCTGCGCCGACGCGGTCGGCGTGATCGACAACGTGCGCACCGAGCTCGAAGCGCTCGGCGTCCGCGTGGTCGATGTGTCGATCGACGCCGACGGCCGCTGGCAGTGCCTGCTGGATGGTCGGATCGACGCGGCGGCGGTGCGCGACATCGTCGAGTTCGTCGCCAGGCCGGGCAGCTATGCCGACAGCACGTGCGTGCCGTCGGCGTCGGACAGCGACGCGGCCTGGGGGCTGTTCGACGACGCCACGCCGCAAGCGCCGATCGATGCCGACGACGGCAGTTACGGTTTCTTCGATACGCCGGCGCCGGTCGCCGCGATTGCGCAGGACGACAGCTTCGGCTTCTTCGACGCCGCCCCCGGCGTGCCGACCGACCCCGCGCCGGCAATGGCGGCGGACGAGAGTTTCGGACTGTTCGAACCGCTGCCGGCCGAATCCGCGGCGGTGCTGCCGATGACGGCGCATCCGGCGGCGCAGCCACCCGCTCCGGTCGTCGAGAAGACGGCCGAGCCGGCCAGGCCGGCTGCAGCGACGCGGCCCGGCAAGGTGACGGGTGGCGATACCTCCATCCGTGTCGGCGTCGACAAGGTGGACCAGATCATCAATCTGGTCGGCGAACTGGTGATCACGCAGGCCATGCTGGCGTCCGCCGCATCGAAGCTCGACCCGGTCGAGTTCGAGCGCCTGATGAATGGCGTGCAGCAGCTCGAACGCAATACGCGCGACCTGCAGGAATCGGTCATGTCCATCCGCATGATGCCGATGTCCACCGTGTTCTCACGCTTTCCGCGCGTGGTGCGCGACCTGTCGCAGAAGCTGGGCAAGCAGGTGCGGCTGGTGCTCGCCGGCGAATCGACCGAACTGGACAAGGGGCTGATCGAGCGCATCGCCGATCCGCTCACCCACCTGGTGCGCAACAGCCTGGATCACGGCATCGAGAAGCCGGACGTGCGTGAGGCGCGCGGCAAGCCGCGCGAGGGCACGATCACGCTGAAGGCGTCGCACCAGAGCGGCAACATCGTCATCGAGGTCGGCGACGACGGCGCCGGACTGAACCGCGAGCGCATCCTGTCCAAGGCACGCGAGCGCGGTCTGCCGGTCAGCGACGGCATGAGCGATCAGGAAGTCTGGGGCCTCATCTTCGAAGCCGGCTTCTCGACCGCCGACCAGGTGACCG
>JAVEVQ010000110.1:0-6980 GCA_034004945.1 Methyloversatilis sp.
GCAGCGTGCGCAACCAGCCGCGGATGGCCGCAGCCGTGTTGTCGATGCGCGTCACCCGCGCGCTGGGGTGCTCGGCGATGTCCAGCCAGTGCTTGGAGATATCGATGCCAAAGCACACTGCCTCGTTTTGACTTGTCACGATGGGGCCCTCCCGACTAAGGTTCAAAAGGCTTGTCGGGATTCACCACAGCACTGGCTTGCAGGGTATGGACGGTACCGCGGTAACACGGTCCGATGGATTCCTGATCGGTGCTTGGGGTGAGGGCGGGACATCTCTCCCACTGTCTGTACGTGCTTGCCGTCAGATCCGAGCTCGGTCCGGGGCCGGAGCCGGGAATTTGTGGGAGGGGTCGTCTGACCCCGGCAGCGGCAAAGGTCAGTGCGCGTCGCTGAGGGAGCGAGCGTGCTCGCGATTGCGGCGGGTATCGAAGCCAGCGGCCAGCGACCGCCGCGTCGCGGCCAAGGCCGCTCCCACAGGGACCGCGCTCGGTCCGGGGCCGGAGCCGGGAATTTGTGGGAGGGGTCGTCTGACCCCGGCAGCGGCAAAGGTCAGTGCGCGTCGCTGAGGGAGCGAGCGTGCTCGCGATTGCGGCGGGTATCGAAGCCAGCGGCCAGCGACCGCCGCGTCGCGGCCAAGGCCGCTCCCACAGGGACCGCGCTCGGTCCGGGGCCGGAGCCGGGAATTTGTGGGAGGGGTCGTCTGACCCCGGCAGCGGCGAAGGCACTGCTTCGCGCCGTGGGAGCGAGCTTGCTCGCGATTGCGGCCTTGATCGAGGCCGGCGGCCACGACGGCCGCGTGGCCCGAAAGTCACCGCTCGCTCACACCTCGACCGGGTCCACATCGACATGCCAGCGCAGGCCGCGGGCGACGCGCAGGCGGTAGAGGTTGGCGACCCAGGGCAGCAGCAGCGCGCGCAGCGCCGGCCGGCTGCGCGATTCGACCACCAGCTGGGCGCGTTCGCGGTTGGCCCGGCGCACCATGCGCATCGGCACCACGTCGTAGACCTGCACGCCGTCGACGTTGAGCGCCAGCGCGGCACGCCGCGCCGCTTCGAGGAAATCGAGCGCGGCCTGCAGTTCCGGCGCGTCGGCGCTCAGCATGAGCTGGAAGCCGTGCGGCGGCAGGCCGAGCGCGGCGCGTTCCGCCAGCTGGCTGCGCGCGAAGCCGTCGAAATCGTGCGCCTTCAGCGCGGCGAACAGCGGGTGTTCGGGCTGCGCGGTCTGGATCAGCACCTCGCCCGCCGTATCGGCGCGGCCGGCGCGGCCGCCGACCTGCATCAGCTGGGCGAACAGCCGCTCCTGCGCGCGGAAATCGGCGGCGTGCAGCGAGGCGTCGGCGCCGATCACGCCGACCAGCGTGATGCCCGGGAAGTCGTGGCCCTTGGCCAGCAGCTGGGTGCCGACCACCAGATCGACCTCGCCGCGGCGGATCAGGTCCAGCTGCTGCTGCCAGTGTTCCCGGCCGCGCACGTTGTCGCGGTCGATGCGCAGCAGGCGCGCCGCCGGGAAGCGGCTGGCCAGCGTTTCTTCCAGCCGCTGGGTGCCGCGGCCGTAACCCTGGATATCCTGGTTGCCGCATTTCGGGCAGGCCTGCGGCACCGGCCCTTCGGCGCCGCAGTGGTGGCAGCGCAGCCGGCGGTCGGCGGCGTGCAGCACCAGATTGGCGGTGCACTGCGTGCAGCCGGCCGCCCAGCCGCAGGCCGGACAGCTCAGCACCGGCGCGTAGCCGCGGCGGTTGATGAACAGCAGCGTCTGTTCGCCGCGCGTCAGCCTGCTTTCGATCGCCCGCAGCATGGGCTGGCTCAGCCCGTCGGTGGCGCGGAACACCCGGGTATCGACCCGATGCACCTCGGGCAGACGGGCGCTGCCGGCGCGGGTGGTCAGTCTGAGCCAGCGGTAGCGGCCGTCGATCGCGTGGCGCAGCGTTTCCAGCGACGGCGTGGCGCTGCCCAGCACGATGGGCACGTCCTCGTTGCGCGCGCGCCAGATGGCGACGTCGCGCGCCGAATAGCGCACGCCCTCGGTCTGGCGGAAGGAGGGGTCGTGTTCCTCGTCGAGTACGATGCAGCCCAGCCGCGGCAGCGGCGCGAACACCGCCAGCCGGGTGCCGAGCAGGATGTCCGCCTCGCCGGACTGTGCTGCCGCCCAGGCCATCGCGCGGGCGCCGTCGCTCATTTCGCTGTGCATCACGTGCAGGCAGGCACGCGGGAAGCGGGCGGCGACGCGTGCCTGCAGCTGCGGCGTCAGCGCGATCTCCGGCACCAGCAGCAGGCACTGCCGGCCGGCGGCGATCTGGCTCTCGATCAGCCGCAGATAGACCTCGGTCTTGCCGCTGCCGGTCACGCCGTGCAGCAGGCTGGCGGCGTAGCCCGCGGTCGATTGCAGTGCAGCCAGCGCGGCCGCCTGGTCGGCGCTGAGTACATGGGCGGCTTCGGCCGGCGCGTCCGGCAGCGCCGGCTCGATCAGTCCGTCGGTCAGCAGGCGCTCGAGTGCCACGGCGGCGCGCGAGGACAGGGCGCGCAATTCGGCTTCGTTCAGGTCACCCGCTTCGGTCAGCGCGGTGATCAGCTTGCGCCGGACATCGCGCGCCGGCAGCGTGTCGAGCGCACTGCGGCCGGCGGCGGTCGCGCGGAAGCGCCGGTTGGCCCGCTCGGCACGGGTGGCGCTGATCGCCGGCGGAGCGGCCATCGCCGCCACCTCGCCGATCGGCTGCTGGTAATAGTGGGCGACGAATTCGACCAGCGCCCGCCAGCTTGCCGGCAGCGGCGGGCTGCCGGCATCGACGGCGAGCAGCGGCTTGATGCGCGCGGCGTCGACTTCTCCGCCCTCGCGCCAGCCCCAGGCGATGCCCCACAGTTCGCTGCGGCCGAAGGGCACGCGCACGCGCTGGCCGGGTTCGGCATCGGGGAAGGCCGAGGCGTCATAGTCGAACAGTGTGGGGATCGGTCGTGGAAGGGCGACCTGCAACAGACGCGGCGGCGGAATTGCTGCGGTGCTTTCCAAGCTCTGATGCGGGGTTTTAATGGATTCAGTGACTTGCGGCATGTCGTTCAACAAGACTGGCTGCTTGTGTCCGCAACGCACTCATCCGGCGGGGTTTTGAGTGCCACAAAAGTTGTGGATAACTTTGTGGGAAACTTCGTGTCTGTCCGTCACGAACCTGACGTCAGCAGCCATCAAATTTTCCGGCAGGCGTCAAGAAAAAAATACTTCCTTGCTTATCAGTGACTTGCGCGGAGGGCTCTTGTAGTGGACCGGCCCTTCGGCTTGCAGTCGGCCTGAGCGGCCGACTGTGCATAAGTCAACCCCCTGCGGCACGCGATCTGTGCAAAAAAGGCCGGCCGCGCGCGCCGGCCGCTCGCCTCAGCCTGCCCGCAGGGCGCGGCTGTGGCGGTGAACTTCGTCGACCAGCGCCGCTACGTGCTCGGGCGGCGTGTGCTGCGAAATGCCGTGGCCGAGGTTGAATACATGGCCCGGGTGGTTGCCGTAGCTGTCGAGGATGCGGCGCACCTCGCGGCGGATGCCCTCGGGGTGTGCGAACAGGGCGGTCGGGTCGAAGTTGCCCTGCAGCGCCACCTTGTCGCCGACCCGCTGCCGCGCCAGTCCGATGTCGGTGGTCCAGTCCAGGCCGAGTGCGTCGGCGCCGGCTTCGGCCTGCGCTTCCAGCCACTGGCCGCCGCCCTTGGTGAACATGATGACCGGCACGCGCTGGCCGTCCTTCTCCCTCTTCAGGCCGGCAATGATGCGCTGCATGTAGGCCAGCGAGAACTCGCGATAGCCGTGCGCCGACAGCGCGCCGCCCCAGGAGTCGAAAATCATCACCGCCTGCGCGCCCGCCTCGATCTGCGCATTCAGGTAGTCGGTGACCGCCTTCGAAGTCACCGACAGCATGTGGTGCAGCAGTTCCGGGCGGTCCAGCATCAGCGTCTTCAGGTGGCGGTAGTCGTCCGACGCGCCGCCTTCGACCATGTAGCAGGCCAGCGTCCACGGGCTGCCGGAGAAGCCGATCAGCGGCACCCGGCCGTCCAGCGCGCGGCGGATTTCGCTCACTGCGTCAATGACATAGCCCAGCTCGACCGTGGGGTCGGGCGCGGCGAGCGCGCGGATCGCCTCTTCCGAGCGCAGCGGGCGCTCGAACTTCGGGCCTTCGCCCTCGGCGAAGTAGAGGCCCAGCCCCATCGCGTCCGGCACCGTGAGGATGTCGGAGAACAGGATTGCAGCGTCGAGCGGGAAACGCTCCAGCGGCTGCAGCGTCACTTCGCAGGCCATGGCCGGCGACTTGCACAGTTGAAGGAAGCTGCCGGCGCGACGGCGCGTCGCACAGTATTCCGGCAGGTAGCGCCCGGCCTGGCGCATCAGCCAGATCGGCGTGTAGTCGGTGGGCTGGCGCAGCAGCGCGCGCAGGAAAGTGTCGTTGCGGAGTGCGGACATGGGAAATCCTTGAAGTGCAGGGCGCAAGGATAGCCGATGCGCAGGCCTGCCTACCCGGGCAGGCGACGATCGGGCCTATTTGCGCCAGAAGCCGGGGGTGAACAGGATGAGCAGCGAGAATACCTCCAGTCGTCCGAGCAGCATGGCGAAACTGCATACCCAGGTCTGGAAGTCGCTCAGTGCGGCGAAGTTGGTGGCCGGTCCGACCTCCTGCAGGCCGGGACCGATGTTGTTGATGCAGGAGAAGGCCGCTGTGAACGCGGTCAGGAAATCGCCGCCCGACAGCAGCAGCACGAAGGTGATCAGCACGATGCTCATGAAGTACACGAAGATGAAGCCGAGCACCGCCTGCGCCACGCGGTCGGGCACCGCGACGCGGCCGACGCGCAGCGGATGCACGGCGGCCGGGTGGATGAGCTTCACCATTTCGCGTCGGCTCTGACCGATCAGGACCAGCGTGCGCATCATCTTGATGCCGCCGCCGGTGGATCCCGAACTGGCGGTGATGCAGCCGAGGAAGAGCATCCACAGCGGCGCGAACAGCGGCCACTGGCCGTAGTCGGTGCTGGCGTAGCCGCTGCTGGTGCCGATCGACACCAGATTGAAGGCGACGTGGCGGGCCGACTGCAGCAGATCCTCGTGCACGTCCTGAGAGTAGATGTAGGCCGTCAGCCCGATGAAACTGCCGAACAGCAGCAGCACGATGGTTTTCGCTTCGGCGTCGCGCAGATAGGGGCCGATGGAGCGCCGCTGGAAGGCCAGGAAATGGGTGGCGAAGTTCATGCTGGCGAACACCATGAACACGATGAGCACGACTTCGATGGCCACCGAATCGAAGGCGCCGATGCTGGCGTCGCGGGTGGAGAAGCCGCCCAGTCCCAGTGCCGAGAAGCCGTGGCACACCGCGTCCAGCCAGCTCATGCCGGCGAAGCGCAGGCTGACGATGCACAGCAGCGTCAGCGCGATGTACATCAGGTAGAGCGCCTTGGCGGTGTCGGTGATGCGCGCGGTGAGCTTGGTTTCCTTCATCGGGCCGGGCATTTCGGCCTTGTACAGCTGCATGCCGCCGACGCCGAGCAGCGGCAGGATGGCCACCGCGAACACGATGATGCCCATGCCGCCCAGCCACTGCAGCAGGTGGCGCCACAGGTTCAGCGACGGCGGCAGGTGTTCCAGCCCGACCAGGGTGGTCGCGCCGGTGGTGGTCATCGACGACATGGCCTCGAACATCGCGTCGGTGAAGCTGAGTGAGTCCAGCGTCAGCATGAAGGGCACGGTGGCGATCAGCGCCATCATGAACCAGGCGCTGCTGACCAGCAGGAAACCGTCGCGCGGCTTCAGTTCGGCGTACTTGCCGCGGGTCGTCAGGTAAAGGATGGCGCCGACCGCGGCGCTGATCACCATGCCGTCGACGAAATGCACCGTGGTGCCGTCGTCGAAGATGAGGGAGGTGGCGATCGGACCGATGTAGGCCAGGCTGAAGATGATCAGCAGCCGGCCCAGTACGTTGAGGACCGACAGCATCAGAGGAACCCGAAGCCGACCTGGAACAGGCGTTCGACCCGCGCCACCAGCCGCTTGTTCGAGCAGAACACGATGATGTGGTCTTCCGGCTCGATCACCGTGTCGTGGTGCGGGATGATCACTTCGTCGTGCGTTTCGGTTACCGCCAGATCGGACACCGACACGCGGATCGGCTTGTCGGAGTGGCGCACGATGGCGCCGATCATCGCGCCTTCCGGCAGGCCGATCTCGTCGATGCGCCGGCCCACCACCTTGGAGGTCTTGCGGTCGCCGTGCACCACCAGTTCGAGCGCCTCGGCAGCCCCGCGACGCAGGCTGTGTACCGCCACCACGTCGCCGCGGCGCACGTGCGCCAGCAGCGAGCCGATCGATACCTGGGCCGGCGAGATGGCGATGTCGATGGCGCCCGCCTGCACCAGGTCGACGTAGGCGCGGCGATTGATCAGCGCCACCACGCGGCGTGCGCCCATGCGCTTGGCCATCAGCGACGACATGATGTTGTTTTCGTCGTCGTTGGTCAGTGCCAGGTAGAGGTCCATGTCGTCGACGTTTTCCGCTTCGAGCAGCATCTCGTCGGTGGTGTCGCCGGCCAGCACCAGGGTCTTTTGCAGGCTGCTGGACAGGAACTCGGCGCGTGTGTGCGAACGCTCGATCAGCTTCAGTTCGTAGCGGTTCTCCAGCGACGAGGCGAGCCGGTATCCGATGTTGCCGCCGCCGGCGATCATGATGCGGCGCATCGGCTTGTCCAGCCGGCGCAGTTCCGCGGTCACCGCGCGGATGTGTTCGGTCGCGGCGACGCAGAACACCTCGTCGCCCGGCTCGATCACCGTGTCGCCATCCGGGATGATGGCGGTGTCACGCCGGTAGATGGCGGCGATGCGGGCGTCGATGTCCGGCAGGTGCTCGCGCAGCGCCTTGATCTGGCGGCCGACCAGCGGCCCGCCGCCGACCGCGCGCACCGCCACCATGCTCACCCGGCCCTTGCCGAACTCGATCACCTGCAGCGCTTCCGGGAAGGCGATCAG
>JAVEVQ010000111.1:0-338 GCA_034004945.1 Methyloversatilis sp.
CCTGAATCGAAGCCGGCGGCCGGCGCCTGCCGTATCGCGACCAGAGGTCGCTCCCACAAGAGCTGCGCCTGCACGTCATCGGAGCGGGTTTTCGTGGGAGCGAGCTTGCTCGCGATTGCGGCCTGAAGCGAAGCCGGCGGCCCGCAATCGTCGCATCGCGACCAGAGGTCGCTCCCACAAGAGCTGCGCCCACACGTCATCGGAGCGGGTTTTCGTGGGAGCGAGCTTGCTCGCGATTGCAGCCTGAATCGAAGTCGGTGGCCGGCGCATTCCGTATCGCGACCAGAGGTCGCTCCCACAAGAGCTGCGCCGGCACGTCATCGGAGCGGGTCTTCGTG
>JAVEVQ010000111.1:438-6918 GCA_034004945.1 Methyloversatilis sp.
GATTGCAGCCTGAATCGAAGTCGGTGGCCGGCGCATTCCGTATCGCGACCAGAGGTCGCTCCCACAAGAGCTGCGCCGGCACGTCATCGGAGCGGGTCTTCGTGGGAGCGAGCTTGCTCGCGATTGCAGCCTGAATCGAAGTCGGTGGCCGGCGCATTCCGTATCGCGACCAGAGGTCGCTCCCACAAGAGCTGCGCCGGCACGTCATCGGAGCGGGTCTTCGTGGGAGCGAGCTTGCTCGCGATTGCGGCCTGAATCGAAGCCGGCGGCCCGCGATCGTCGCATCGCGACCAGAGGTCGCTCCCACAAGAGCTGCGCCTGCCCGTCATCGGAGCGGGTTTTCGTGGGAGCGAGCTTGCTCGCGATTGCAGCCTGAAGCGAAGCCGGTGGCCTGCGGTCGCCCTGTCGTGACCCGAAGGCCGCTCCCTCAGGGCGGTCAGCTCTCCAGCCAGCGCTCGACCAAGCGCGTCCAGTAGGCGACGCCGAGCGGAATGATGCGGTCGTTGAAGTCGTAGCGCGGGTTGTGCAGCATGCAGCCGCCGCCTTCGGCGTGCGCCGGATCTGACGCTGCGTCCGGTCCGCCGCCGTTGCCCAGCCAGACGTAGCAGCCAGGCTTCTCCTGCAGCATGTAGGCGAAGTCCTCGGCGCCCATGCTGGGCGGGTAGTTCGTATGCACGCAGCCGTCGCCGAACACCTCCCTCGCGACCGTCGCGCAGAAGGCGGCTTCGCTTGCGCTGTTGATGGTCGGCGGGTAACCCCGACGGTAGGTCGCCGACGCGGTGACGCCGTGGGCGGAGGCTACGCCCAGCACCACGCGCGCGATGCCTGCTTCCAGCTGGTCACGCACCTCCGGCGTGAAGGCGCGCGCCGTACCGCGCAGCGTCGCCGACTGAGGAATCACGTTGTAGGCCTCGCCAGCATTGAACTGGGTGATGCTCACCACGCCGCACTCGACCGGCGGCACGTTGCGCGACACGATGGACTGCAGCGACTGCACGATGGCGGCGCCGGCCAGTACCGGGTCGGCGCCCAGGTGCGGCATCGCCGCGTGCGCGCCGCGACCGTCTATCGTGATGTCGATCGAATCGCTGCAGGCCATCGCCGGGCCGGTATGCACGGCCATCTGGCCGACCGGCAGGCCGGGCCAGTTGTGCAGGCCGAACACCGCCTGCATCGGAAAGCGCTCGA
Organism: Methyloversatilis sp.; assembly: GCA_034004945.1. Taxonomy (GTDB): domain Bacteria; phylum Pseudomonadota; class Gammaproteobacteria; order Burkholderiales; family Rhodocyclaceae; genus Methyloversatilis. The sequence goes on from JAVEVQ010000111.1 coordinate 1,627, forward strand.
ACAAGCCGTCGGCCATCATCGCCGGCGCGCCGCCCATGCCCTCCTCCGCCGGCTGGAAGATGAAGTACACGGTGCCGTCGAAGCCCCGCGTCTCGGCCAGATATTCCGCCGCCGCCAGCAGCATCGCCGTGTGGCCGTCGTGACCGCAGCCATGCATGCGACCGGGATGGGTCGAGCGGTGGGCGAATGTGTTCTGTTCGGTCATCGGCAGCGCGTCCATGTCGGCGCGCAAGCCGATCGCGCCGTTGCCGGATCCGTTGCGCAGCACGCCGACCACGCCGGTGCGACCGATGCCCTCATGCACCTCGATGCCGGCCGCGCGCAGCGTGCGGGCCACCACGTCGGCGGTGCGCTTCTCGTCGAAAGCCAGTTCGGGGTGGGCGTGCAGGTCGCGCCGCATCTGTGTCCAGCGCGCGACGCGCGCGTCCAGCGCCTCGATCAGCGGGTGGGTGCCGCTCATTGCAGTTCCTCGATATCGGAAAACATCGCCGCCTGGCCGCGCAGAACCCCGTCGGCATCGATCACGTTCCACACCGTGGCGCGGCTGATGCGGAACAACGTGCCGTCGCTGCGCACGCGGATGCCGCAGTAGTCGGCGATATAGCCCTGGCGCGTCACCAGTTCCAGCAGGCGCGCGCGCTCCTCGCGCTCCGGCGCCCGCGCCGACAGCCGCGACGGCAGCGTGACGAAGGTGGCCCAGTCGTAGCCGAACAGCCGTTGTGCGAACGCGTTCGCATAGTTGAACACCGGATCCGCCCCGATGCCGTGCGACACCAGCGCGAACGGCGCCTGGTACAGCGTATGCGGATCGGACGGCAGCAGCTGGCCGGTCACGCGGTGAAAGCTGTCGGCCAGCAGGGCGCTGTGCTCGCGCAGGAAGAGGTCGTCGGGCGGTGCACTCATGTCGCAAAGATACCATCGCCCGCCGGCGAGCCGGGACGGTTCCAGCGCACGGACGGCAGCGAGGCCGGCGCCCTGCGGGGGACGACAGCCCGGCCGGCAGGGTCCGGCCCGCGTAGTCCGTCCGGACCATCGGGCGTCATGCGCGCGCAATGCGCGCCCCGCAAGGTTGAGGCTGAAAAGACACCTTCACGGAGCCGCAACATGAAATTCACGCTGAGCGCCGCGGCGCTTGCCCTCGCCGTCGCCGCCCCGGCGCAGGCGCAGATCACCGGCCTGGACCTGGCGAACTACAGCCTGGTCGCCACCTACGACCTGCCCGCCGCCCGCGCATCCGAAGCATCGGCCGTCACCTGGAACTGGGACAGCGACACGCTGTTCGTCGTCGGCGACGAGGGCGACTACGTGGTCGAGGTGAACAGGCAGGGACAGCTCATCAGTTCGATGAACCTGTTCGGCTTCGACGACACGGAAGGTCTCACCTATGTCGGCAACGGCCTGTTCGTCGTCGTCGAGGAGCGCCTGCAGGACGTCTACCTGTTCAGCTATCAGGCCGGTAGCGCGGTCGGCCGCAGCAATCTGCCCACGGTGTCGGTCGGCCCGACGGTCGGCAATATCGGCCTCGAGGACATTTCCTACGATCCGCTCAGCGGCCGCTTCGTGCTGGTGAAGGAGAAGGTGCCGCAGGCGGTGTATGACGCGGCGCTCGATTTCACCAACGGCAGCGCATCGGTGACCGAGCTGGTGCCGCCGGCCAATCCCTTCGCCCAGATCTTCGGCACGCTCGACCTGTCCGGCGTGCAGGTGCTGAGCACGGTGCAGTCGCTGCGCGGCACGCCCGACCAGGACAACCTGCTGGTGTTCAGCCAGGAAACCCCGCGCCTGATGGAAGTGAGCCGCAGCGGACAGATCCTGAGCAGCTTCGATTTCTCGGCCATCGCCGGCGATGCCGAAGGCGTCACCATCGACGGCAATGGCGTCATCTACGTCGTCGGCGAAACGCCTCGCCTCTACGTACTGGCGCCCACCGCACCGGTGCCGGAACCCGAAATGGCCGCGCTGATGCTGGCCGGCCTCGGCCTGATGGGCGCGATGGCGCGCCGCCGCATGTCCTTCTGATCCCCCTCGACACAACCCGCCACGGAGAACCCGACATGAAAAAGCTCATCGCACTGCTGCTCGCCGCAGGTCTCGCCCCGCAACTCGCCCACGCCGAAGTCCGCATCACCGAATGGATGTACTCGGGCGGCAGCGGCGAATTCATCGAGTTCACCAACCTCGGCGGCAGCGCCATCGACTTCACCGGCTGGAGCTATGACGACGACAGCCGTCTGCCGGGCGCGTTCGACCTCAGCGGCTTCGGTCTGGTCGGTGCTGGCGAATCGGTGGTCATCACCGAAATCGACGCCGACACCTTCCGTCTCGACTGGAACCTCGGCGCCAGCGTCAAAGTGCTGGGCGGCTATACCAACAACATCGGCCGCGCCGACGAACTGAATCTGTTCGACGCCTCGGGCTCGCTGGTCGACCGCCTGACCTACGGCGACAACAGCGCCGCCGGTGGCCCGCGCACCCAGGGCGCCAGTGGCCGCGCCTCGTCGGAAGCCGCGCTCGGCGCGAACGACGCAACGCTGTGGGTGCTGTCGTCTGTCGGCGACGCCGAAGGTTCGTACGCGTCGCTCAGCGGCGCCGTGGCCAGCCCGGGCGTCACCGCCTTCGCCGCCGCCGTGCCGGAACCCGAAACCTACGCCCTGCTGCTGGCAGGCCTGGGCCTGATCGGCTTCGCCGCACACCGTCGCGGCTGATCGGCATTACGTGAGCCACACAGTCTCACCGGGCTGTGTGGCTCAACGGCAGCACAAGAAAAGAAAGCACGTCACCCGATCGGTGCGATCGACCCTTCGGATGATGGCGGGCGACAGGACATGTGCGTAAAGATGACGGCGCACACACCGTCGCCTGCCGACAGACGTCCCGAGGAGCTCATCCGATGCGCACGCCGTTTGCCACTGCCTTGCTGATTGGCGCAGTTCTGCTCAACCCGGTCGCAAACGCCGCGTCCATCGCGGGAAACGTGTCCTGCAGCGGCGAGCTGAGCAGCTTGTCGGCCACCTTCGGCCACCTGTCGTGTGCCGGCAACCTCTCCCTCAGCGACGCCGCGGTCACGGATCCGGTCAAACTCGTGCTGGAGGCATCCGGCAGCCTGACGCTGCTGCGCTCTACCCTGGAAGCCCCCGAGCTCGTGCTCGTCGCGCCGCATATCGACATCGACTCCGATTCGACACTGCGTACAGGCGGCGCTCTCGGCATCATCACCGCTACACCGCAGCCCTTGTCACCTGCCCACCCATCGTCATTGAGCGAAAACGTTCCGCTGCCCACCCTTCCTGTCAATGGAGCCGGTGGCGCAACGCTGACGCAGTCCGGCGGAGGTGGTGGCCTGCCCGGCCCTCGGCCATTCCCCCAGGGCGGTTCCGTACAGCTGGGGCAAGACGGCGACGCTTCGGTCGCCATCGTCCAGAGTTCGAGCGGCGCTGGCGCGCCTCCGCTGTCGATCGCAAGCACCGTGCCCGAGCCGTCGGCCGCCCTGCTGCTGACCGCAGGCCTGGGGCTTTTCGCGTTGCGGTGCAACATGAACGCTGACCGCCGATAGCCGGAATCTCGCCCTTCGGGCGTATGCTGCGCCCATGAGCACGCTGTACGGCATTGATTTCACGTCGTCGCCCTCGGCCCGAAAGCCGATCACCGTCGCCCGCGGCACTCTGGTGCCGGATCGCGGGCTGACGCTCGAGGGCATCGAGCGCTTTCCGTCCTGGGATGGTTTCGAGGCCTTTCTCCATCGCCCGGGCCCGTGGCTCGGCGCTTTCGATTTCCCCTTCGGCCTGCCGCGCGAATCCGTGCTCGAGCATGGCTGGCCGACCGACTGGGCCGGCATGGTGCAGGCCATCTCGATGCTGACGCGCAGCGAATTCAAGGGCATGGCCGACGCCGAACGTGCGCAGCGGCCGACCGGCCAGAAGTATCCGCACCGCGCGACCGACCGCCCCGCCGGATCGCACAGCCCGCTCAAGTTCGTGAATCCACCGGTCGGATGGATGTTCCAGGAGGGCGCGCGCCGGCTGCTTGCCGCTGGTGTGCACATCCCGGGCATGCACGGCGGCGACGCCGGCCGCATCGCGCTGGAGGCCTACCCCGGCTGGCTGGCGCGCAACATCGTCGCCGGCTCCTACAAGAGCGAAAGCGCGGCGGGCCAGACGCGCGAACGCCTGGCCAACCGGATGCTGCTGGCCGAGGCCCTGTTGCGCGGCCAGCATCCGCTGGGCGTACCGCTGTGCTGCGAAGACCCGGCCCTGCTCGAAGCGATGAGCACCGACGGTACCGGCGACACGCTGGATTGCGTGCTCTGTCTGGTCCAGGCAGCCTGGGCGTGGGCACGCCGCGACGCCGGCTACGGCCTGCCGCTGCACATCGATCCGGTCGAAGGCTGGATCGTCGGCGTAGCGGCGCCCGAAGCGGTCGCCCATACAACGCACTGAGCCGGCTCTGCGGGCCGTCAATGGCCCGCGAGCAGTTTCTGCACCAGCGGGTGCTGCACCCGCCGCTCGGCGGAAATCGCGTAGAAGTGTTCGACCACCTCGGTACAGCGGCCGAGCAGCTGCAGTTGCCGGTGGTGGGTGAATTCCTCGTGCGACCACTCGGTCGCCGGAAAGGCCCCGAGGCCGCTTTCGCCGAAGGTGGCGAGTAGCGCACTGTCCTCGAATTCGCCCACGACCTGCGGGTGCAGCCCCTTGCGCTCGAACCAGTCGTCGATGCGCGCGCGCACGGCCGAGTGACGTGTCGGCAGCAGCAGCGGCATGCGGTCGAGGCAGGCCGGAAAGCTGTCGGCGGACTGCGCGGCCAGCCCTGCCGGCGCATACCAGGCGAGCGCGGCGTCGCCGACCGCGTGGCTGTACACCCTCAGGTTCGGGTTGACCGGCGCCGGGCGGTCGGCCAGCACCACGTCGAGCCTGTGCAGCGCCAGATCGGCGAGCAGTTCGTCGAACTTGCCCTCGACGCAGATCAGGTGCAGGCCCGGCGTATCGGTCGCGGGGGCCAGCAGGTGGCGCGCGGCCGGTTTCGGCAGGCCGTCGGAGATGCCCACCGACAGCCGCACCCCCTGCGCCTGAGCCGCCTCGCGGACGGCCAGCGGCAGCTGTTCGCCGAGCTGGAAGATCTGTTCGGCCAGACGCAGCGCGGCGCTGCCGGCCGGGGTCAGCTCCACCGTGCGGCCGGACGGCTTGAACAGCGCGTGGCCGAGTGCGCGCTCCAGTTCGCGGATCTGCGTGCTCACCGTCTGCACGGCCATGTCCAGCCGCTCGGCGGCACGGGCGATGCCGCCTTCCTTGGTGGCGA
>JAVEVQ010000112.1:0-6851 GCA_034004945.1 Methyloversatilis sp.
GCGATTCCGGCACCACCTCGGTGGCGCCGGCGGCCGACAGCTTGTCGTAGTCGCGCTCGTCGAAGGTGCGCACCACCACCGGCACGTCGGCGCGCAGCTCGTTGGCCAGCCGGATCACCCGCATCGCCGCGTCGGTATCGACGAAGGTGACGACGACGATGGAGGCCCGCGCGATACCCGCGGCAATCAGCGTTTCGCGTCGGCCGGCGTCGCCGAACACGACCGTCTCGCCGGCCGCCGCCGCCTCGCGCACGCGCTCGGGGTCGAGGTCGAGTGCGATGAACGAAATGCCTTCGTTCTCGAGGAAACGGCCGAGGTACTGGCCGTTGCGGCCGTAGCCGCAGACGATGGCGTGGCCGTCGGTGGCCAGCGACTGGGCGGCGATCGAGGTGAGCTGCATCGAGCGCAGCAGCCACTCGGATGGCACCAGCCGCAGCACGATGCGGTCGGCGTAGTGAGCCAGTATCGGCGCGACGAGCAGGGTGAGCAGCAGCGACGCGAGCACGATCTGCAGGATGCGGTCGGGAATCAGGTGGGCGGAATCGGCCAGCGCCATCAGCACGAAGCCGAATTCGCCACCGGCGCACAGCCACAGACCGACACGCAGCGCATTGCCGGGCGACGAGCCGAAGAAGCGCGACGCCGCGGCGGCCACCGCGAACTTGCCGACCAGGATGAACAGCACCGTCACCAGCACGAAGAACAGCTCGGAAAACACCAGCGCGAGGTTGAGCTTCATGCCGATGGTGACGAAGAACAGCCCGAGCAGCACGTCGCGGAAGGGCTTGATGTCCTCCTCCACCTGGTAGCGGTACTGCGTTTCCGAAATCAGCATGCCGGCGAGGAAGGCGCCCAGCGCCAGCGACAGCCCGGCCACCTCGGTGGCGAAGGCCATGCCCAGCGTCACCAGCAGCACATTGAGCATGAACAGCTCGGGCGACTTGCGCATCGCCACGATGTGGAACCAGCGCTGCATCAGCCGCGGGCCGAGATAGAGGATGAGGGTGAGCGCGACCGCCGCTTTCACCGCGGCCAGCCCCAGCGCCTCGACGCTTTCCTCGGCGCCGAGCGCCAGCACCGGGATGACCACCAGGAAGGGCACGACCGCCAGATCCTGGAACAGCAGCACGCCCACCACCTGCCGGCCGTGCGCGGAATCCAGTTCCAGCCGCTCGACCAGCAGCTTGATCAGCACCGCGGTCGACGACATCGCGATGGCGCCGCCGACCGCGATCGCGCCCTTGAATCCGAGACCGAACAGCCAGGCGAAGCTGACTACGCCGAGCACGCTGAATGCGACCTGGGCGGCGCCGAGGCCGAACACCAGCCGCTTCATCGAGAACAGCTTGGGCAGCGAGAATTCGAGTCCGATCGAGAACATCAGGAAGACGATGCCGTACTCGGCAAAGTGACGCGCTTCGTCGGTGTCGGGAATGAAGGCCAGTGCGTGCGGCCCGGCCAGCGCCCCCACCAGCAGATAGCCCAGTATCGGCGGCAGGCCGATACTGCGGAAGAGGCCGACCACCAGCACCGAAGCGGTGAGCAGCAGAAGAACCAGCTCGAGGGCAGACATGGTGACGATGTGTTCGACCGTCCGCGCTTTCCGGGAGCGGCCGCCTGTCGGAGCAGGTTGTTATAATCCGCGCCGATCATAACCGATCGTTCCTGCGCCCGTAGTACGGGCGATTACACGCCTCCGCACACCCCGCCCCGCGCATGACACAGCCTGCCCCACCGAAGAACGAAGATATCCTGGCCTGCGCCCGCCGCGTGCTCGCCATCGAAGGCAGCGCGCTCGAAGCACTGTCGGCGCGCCTCGGCGACGAATTCGCTAGGGCGGTGCGCCTGATCCTCGACAGCCCGGGCCGCGTCATCGTCAGCGGCCTCGGCAAGTCCGGTCACATCGCGCGCAAGATCGCCGCCACCATGGCCAGTACCGGTACGCCGGCCTATTTCGTCCATGCGGCCGAAGCGCTGCATGGCGACCTTGGCATGATCCACCGCGACGACGTGCTGATCGCGCTGTCCAATTCCGGCGAAACCGCCGAACTGCTGGCCATCGTGCCGCTGGTGCGCCGTCAGGGCGGCCGCACGATCGCGATGACCGGCAAGGCGACATCGACGCTGGCCACGCTGGCCGACGTGCATCTGGACGCTGGCGTGGCGATCGAAGCCTGTCCGCTGAATCTCGCCCCGACCGCCAGCACCACCTGCGCGCTGGCGCTGGGCGACGCGCTGGCGGTCGCGCTGCTGGAGGCGCGCGGCTTCCGCGAAGACGACTTCGCGCGCAGCCACCCGGGTGGCGCGCTCGGCCGCCGCCTGCTTACCCATGTGCGCGACGTGATGCGCGCCCGCGACGCGGTGCCCAGCGTCGGTGTCGGCGCCACCGTCACCGAAGCGCTGCTGCAGGTGACCCGCGGCGGCATGGGCATGACGGTGGTCGTGGACGAAGGCGGCAACGTGGCGGGCGTGTTCACCGACGGCGATCTGCGCCGCGCCATCGACCGCCTGGGCGACGTGCGGGCGGTGCCGGTGGCCGACGTGATGAGCCGCCACCCGCGCACCATTCCGGCCGGCCGGCTGGCCGCCGAAGCGGCCGACCTGATGGAGACGCAGCGCGTGAACCAGCTGCTGGTGCTCGACGAACACGGTGCGCTGGCCGGCGCGCTGACCATGCACGACCTGATGCAGGCCAAGGTGATATGAGCGAAACCTCCGTACTCGATGCTGCCCGCAAGGTCCGGCTGATGGGCTTCGACGTCGATGGCGTGATGACCGACGGCACCATCTGGTTCGGCCCGGACGGCGACTCGCTGAAGGGCTTCAACACACTGGACGGCCACGGCCTGAAGATGCTGGCCGGCGCCGGTGTCGAGGTGGTCATCATTTCCGGCCGTTCCTCGCCCGCGGTACGCCACCGCGCCGCCAACCTCGGCATCACGACCGCCCTGCTCGGCGTCGAGAACAAACGCGAGGCGATGCGCGAACTGGCGGCCGAACGCGGCATCGCGATGGAACACTGCGGCTATATGGGCGACGACATCGTCGACCTGCAGGTGCTGCGCGCCTGCGGTTTTTCGGCCGCACCGGCCAACGCCCACTTCTTCGTCCGCCAGCACGTGGCCTGGGTGGCCGAAGCCGACGGCGGCCGCGGCGCCGTGCGCGAGGTGTGCGAGTACCTGCTCGACGCCCGCGGCGCGCTCGACGCGCTGCTGCAGGACTGCCTGCGTTGAACCTTCAGCGCAACGTCCAGCAGGCGCTGCCGCTGCTGATCCTGATCCTGCTGGTCGGCCTGACCATGTGGCTGGAGCGCGCCACGCGCGTCGACGACCGCCCGTCCTCGGGCAAGTCCAGGCACGACCCGGACGTGATCGTCGACAACTTCACCGTACGCCGCTTCGACCCCAGCGGCCAGGTGCAGCACACGCTCACCGCGCAGCAGCTGCGTCACTACCCGGACGACGACACGACCGAACTGGACAAGCCACTGCTGCTCTACCGCGGCAAGCAGTCTCCGACCCGCATCAGCGCCGAGCGCGCGCTGCTGACGAAGGATGGCAAGGAAGCCATCCTGCGCGACAATGTGCGCGTGCTGCGCGAAGCCAGTCCCGGCAACCCCGAAATGACGCTGGAGACCAGCGTGCTCAACGTCTACCCGGACGACGAGATCGCCCGCACCGACCAGCCGGTGAAACTGACGCAGGGCAAATCGGTGGCGCACGGTGTCGGCATGGTTGCCGATCGCGTCAAGCAGACCTACATACTCGAATCGCGCGTCAAAGCCACCCTCGAAAGAACCCGCCGCCCATGACTCTGCGCCCTGCCCTCACCGGCCTGATCCTGCTCAACCTCGTGCTGGCCGCCGGCCTGAGCACGCCCGCCCGCGCCGAACGCGCCGACCGCGACAAGCCGGTCAACCTCGAAGCGGACAAGGTGACGGTCGATGACCGCACCCGCACGCACACCTTCGAGGGCAATGTGGTGTTCACCCAGGGCACGCTCACCATCAAGGCCAACCGCGTGGTGGTGACCCAGGACGCCACCGGCTACCAGAAGGGTGTGGCCACCGGCGGCGAAGGCGGCCTCGCCCGCTTCCGCCAGAAGCGCGAAGGTCAGGACCTGTGGATGGAAGGCGAAGCGGAGCGCATCGAGCACGACGCCAAGACCGAGATCACCCGCTTCTTCGTACGCGCCCACGTGAAGAGCGGTGGCGACGAGGTGCGCGGCCAGTACATCGAGTACAACTCGATCAGCGAGAACTACACGGTCACCAATTCGGCCGACGCCAAGGCGGTGCCGTCGGCGGGCGACCAGTCCAAGCGCGTGCGCGCCATCATCCAGCCGAAGTCGGCGCCGAAGGAGTGAGGCGTCGCCAGGTCATGAAAATCATGACCCGGTTTTCAGCGACGGCTGGAGGCGGGGCCGAGCCGCTCTTTCCATACTTGTTTCCAGACACGGCAACCGTCGTGTTCTTCAAGAAGTACAACATCCGGAGAGAGAGATATGAACTGGGAAACCCCGAAGGCCACCGACCTGCGTTTCGGCTTCGAGATCACGATGTACGTTGCCAACCGCTGATACGCGGCTGCAACAGGAAGAACGGCGGCGTCCCCGCCGTTTTTTTTCGCCCGTACATCCCGTGTGGGGCGGGAACTGCATCGCCCGCAGGTGTTCCGATATCAGCGAACCGTGATTAACATGCCGAAGGCTTACAGGAGACGACGGTGACGGACGCAGACCAGGGCGCGGGGCGGACGACCAGACAGACCATACTGGTTGCCGACGACACGCCGGAAAACATCGACCTCCTGAGCGCCCTGCTGCGCCAGGACTACCGGGTCAAGGTGGCCACCAGCGGCGAGAAGGCGCTGGCCATCGTCAATTCGACCGAGCCGCCCGACCTCATCCTGCTCGACATCATGATGCCCGGCATGAACGGCTACGACGTCTGCCGCCGCATCAAGGCCAACCCCGACCGGCGCGGCATTCCCATCATCTTCGTCACCGCGATGACGTCGATCGAGGACGAACGCCTCGGCCTCGAGATCGGCGCGGTCGATTACATCACCAAGCCGATCAGCCCGCCCATCGTCGCCGCGCGGGTGCGCACCCATCTGGCGCTGTACGACCAGACGCGGCTACTGGAAGACCGCGTGCGGGCGCGCACGGCAGAGCTGTTCGCGTCGCGCCAGCAGATCATCCGCCGGCTCGGCCGCGCCGCCGAATTCCGCGACAACGAGACCGGCAACCACGTCATCCGCATGAGCTATTACGCACGGCTGATCGCGCAGGCGATCGGCCTCGGACCGGAGGCGACCGAACTGCTGTTCAACACGGCGTCGATGCACGACATCGGCAAGATCGGCATTCCCGACGCCGTGCTGCTGAAGCCGGGTCCGTTGAGCAAGTCTGAGTGGGCGGTGATGCGGCAGCATCCGGAGATCGGCGCCGAAATCATCGGCGAGCACGACGACGAACTGCTGCAGACCGCGCGCACCATCGCCCTCACCCACCACGAACGCTTCGACGGCAGCGGTTACCCGCGCGGGCTGATCGGCGAAGACATCCCGCTGTTCGGCCGCATCGTCGCCATCGCCGACGTGTTCGACGCGCTGATGAGCGCGCGTCCCTACAAGCCGCCGATGGCGGTCGAAGACACGCTGCAGGTGATGAACCGCAATACCGGCCTGCACTTCGACCCGACACTGATGGAGGTGCTGCCGTCGGTGCTGCCGGACATGCTGCGCATCAACGCCACCTATGCCGACACGCTCGGCCCGATGACCGACGTAGACGTGCCGGTGGCCGCAGCGGACGACGGCGACGGGAGCGCCGCCCGACGGCCCTGACGCCTCAGCGCTGGACGCCGGTGCGCTCGTACAGCGCGCTCAGCCAGGTGTTCGCCTGTTCGAAGTCATAGCGCTTGAGCGCATCGCCGAGCGAGGCGGCCAGCGATTCCAGTGAGGAGCCCGCCAGTACGCGCTGCAGTTCGAGCGCGTATGTCAACGCTTCGGCGTCGCTGTCGGCAATCAGGCGCGCAAGCGCGCGCAGGGGCTCAGCCAGCTGGCCGGGGTCGGGCGGTGCACCGTCAGCGACGGCCTCATCGGCCACCCATGGATGCGGCAGCAGCGATCCGATCAGCGCATCGAGCTCGCGCGTGAGCGCCGTCGCTGCGGCGTCGATGTCGGCATCGGCTGACCCGCGCGCCAGCCGCTCTTCGAGTTCGGACGCCAGCCGGTGCAGCGCGTGCGCGCCCACGGTACCCGCCAGACCGCGCAGCGTGTGCGCCAGCCGCGCCGCAGCCTGCGTGTCCGGCCCGCGGCGCGCTTCGTCGAACTGCGCGGCGAAATCACGCTGCCCGCGCAGGAAGGCACGCAGCACGCGCCGGTAGAGCTGCGGCTTGCCCATGCAGTGCGCCAGTCCGGCTGCGGTATCGATGCCGGGCAGCGCCGGTACCGCGTCGTCGGGCGTCGCTGCAGCCGGCGCACCGGACAGCGGCCCGTCGGCGCCCGGCTGCGGATGGACCCAGCGCGCCAGCGTGGCAAACATCTGCGGCACGTCGAGCGGCTTGGGAATGCAGTCGCTCATGCCGCAGTCGTACATGCGCGCACGGTCCGCCTCCAGCACGCTGGCCGTCATCGCGATCACCGGCAAGGTTTGCAGACCGGGTAGCCCGCGCAGCGTGCGGGTGGCCGTATAGCCGTCCATGACCGGCATCTGGCAGTCCATCAGCACCGCATCGAAGCGGCTGCCGGCCGCCAGCAGGTCAACCGCCTGCTGGCCGTCGCCGGCGATCACCACCTCGACACCGGCGCGCTCGAGCAGGTCGTGCGCCAGTTCCTGGTTCAGTT
>JAVEVQ010000035.1:0-32799 GCA_034004945.1 Methyloversatilis sp.
TGGCTGAACCGCCTGCTGCTGCCGGACACCGTCGGTACCGGCGGCGACTCGCACACCCGCTTCCCGATCGGCATCTCCTTCCCGGCCGGTTCCGGTCTGGTCGCCTTCGGTGCCGCCACCGGCGTGATGCCGCTGGACATGCCGGAATCGGTGCTGGTGCGCTTCAAGGGCACGATGCAGCCGGGCGTCACGCTGCGTGACCTGGTGCATGCGATTCCGCTGTACGCGATCAAGGCCGGTCTGCTGACTGTGGCCAAGCAGGGCAAGAAGAACGTGTTCTCCGGCCGCATCCTCGAGATCGAAGGTCTGCCGGACCTGAAGGTCGAGCAGGCGTTCGAGCTGTCCGACGCGTCGGCCGAGCGTTCGGCCGCCGGCTGCACGATCAAGCTGAACAAGGAGCCGGTGCAGGAATACCTGCGTTCGAACATCGTTCTGATGAAGAACATGATCGCCAACGGCTACCAGGACGCCCGCACGCTGGAGCGCCGCATCAAGTCGGTCGAGGCCTGGCTGGCCGATCCGCAGCTGCTTGAAGCCGACAAGGACGCCGAGTACGCGGCCGTGATCGAGATCGACCTGAACGACATCAAGGAGCCCATCGTCTGCTGCCCGAACGACCCGGACGACGCCAAGTTCATGTCGGAAGTCAGCGGCACGCAGATCGACGAAGTGTTCATCGGCTCCTGCATGACCAACATCGGCCACTTCCGCGCCGCCGGCAAGCTGCTGGAAGGCAAGAAGGACATTCCGGTGCGCCTGTGGATCGCTCCGCCGACCAAGATGGACGCGTCCGAACTGACTAAGGAAGGCTATTACGCCACCCTGGGCGGCGCCGGCGCACGCATGGAAATGCCGGGTTGCTCGCTGTGCATGGGTAACCAGGCGCAGATCAAGGAAGGCAGCACCGCGATGTCGACCTCGACCCGCAACTTCCCGAACCGTCTTGGCAAGAACACCAATGTGTTCCTCGGCTCGGCCGAACTGTCGGCGATCTGCTCGAAGCTGGGCCGCATCCCGACCCGCGAGGAATACCTGGCGGAAATCGGCGTCGTCACCAAGGACGCCGACAAGGTCTACAAGTACATGAACTTCGACCAGATCGAAGAGTACGCGGAGACCGCGAAGGAAGTGACGGTCTGACCGTCGCCCGCAGCATGCAGTGAGGACGGCCCGCGATCGCGGGCCGTTTTTTTTGCCCGTCACACCGTAATCGCGGCTGCGTCGCCGCATCCGGACCGGTGTCCCGGATCGAAATGCCGCGCCAAGGCGCGTCGGCGGGCGGGGGCTTCACCTGGCGGCGCTCATGTTGCGGCGCGATGGTGCCGTCAACCAGAGAACCGAATCCTGCGGGCCCCTTCCATGACGCCTGACCTGTTCAATCTCGACGTGCTGCTGGTCGAACCTTCCTCGACGCAGAACAGGATCATCCGCGAGCGCGCGGCGGCGGTCGGCATCATGCGGATCCGCGAGGCCGATGGCGTGCAGTCAGCGCTGGCGGCAATGCGGGTCAAAGTGCCCGATCTGGTCATCAGCGCGCTCTATCTGCCCGATGGCGACGGCACCGGACTGGTTCAGGCGATGCGCAACACGCCCGAACTGCAGCAGGTGGCCTTCGTGCTGGTGTCCAGCGAAACGCGCCCGCAGGCGCTCGACGCGGTGCGCCAGTCCGGCGTCTGCGGCATTCTGCCCAAGCCCTTCAGCAGCGCGCAGCTGCAGCGGGTGCTCACGGCGACACTCGATTTTCTCGCCGACGATGCGGCGACGGACGAAGACATCGACTACGAATCGCTGCGCGTGCTGCTGGTCGACGACAGCGGCAACGCGCGCCGCTTCATGCGCCGCGTGCTGGAGAACATGGGGCTGGTCGACATCGTCGAGGCGAGCGACGGCCGCGAGGCGGTCACGTTGCTCGAGCAGACCCTGTTCGACCTGGTGGTGACCGACTACAACATGCCGGAAATGGATGGTCAGGCGCTGGTCGAGTACGTGCGCCAGCAGAGCTGGCAGGCCTCGGTGCCCATCCTGATGGTGACCAGCGAGTCCGACATGGGGCGCCTGGCCGCGGTCGAGCAGGCCGGCGTGTCAGGCATCTGCGACAAGCCCTTCGAACCGGCCACGATACGCAGCCTGCTCAAGGGCGCGTTGCACCGCGCCGCCTGAGCGGGCTTCAGCCGGCCGCCATCCGGCGCTTCAGCCCGGGGCCCGCAGTGGCGGCGAGGTCGCGCAGCATGCGTTCGGTGGTGGCCCAGTCGACGCAGCCATCGGTGACCGAACAGCCGTAGCGCAGCTGCGACAGGTCCTTCGGAATCGGCTGGTTGCCCGCTTCGAGATGGCTCTCGATCATGACGCCGACGATGGAGCGGTTGCCGTCGCGGATCTGCCCCGCCACATCGGCCAGCACCAGCGGCTGCATCTCGGGCTTCTTGAACGAGTTGGCGTGCGAACAATCGACCACGATGTTGGGGGGCAGACCGGCCTTGTTCAGCGCCTGCTCGGCCAGCGCGATGCTGACCGAATCGTAGTTCGGCCGGCCGCCGCCGCCGCGCAGCACCAGATGGCCGTGCGGATTGCCGCGCGTGCGGATGATGCTGGAGCGGCCGTAGCGGTTGATGCCGAGAAAGCTGTGAGGACGCGAGGCGGAAATGATGCCGTTGATCGCTGCGTCGAGATCGCCGTCGGTGGCGTTCTTGAAACCGACCGGCGTCGACAGCCCGCTCGACATTTCCCGGTGCGTCTGCGATTCCGACGTGCGCGCACCGATCGCCGTCCACGAGATCAGGTCGCCCAGGTACTGCGGCGAAATCGGGTCCAGTGCCTCGGTTGCCGCAGGCAGGCCCAGTTCGGCGATGTCGAGCAGGAAGCGACGCGCCAGGCGCATGCCTTGCTCGATCTGGAAGCTGTCGTCCATGAAGGGATCGTTGATGTAGCCCTTCCAGCCGACGGCGGTGCGTGGTTTCTCGAAATACACGCGCATCACCAGCAGCAGCGTCGGCGACAGTTCGTCCGACAGCGCGCGCAGCCGGCGCGCGTAGTCGATGCAGGCCAGCGGGTCGTGCATCGAGCAGGGGCCGACGACGACGAACAGGCGCGGATCGGTCCGTTCCAGGATGGCGCGCACGGCCTCGCGGCCGGCGCGCACGGCGGCACTGGCGGCGTCGCTCAGCGGCGCTTCACCCTTGATGTCGGCCGGTGCCGGCATCACCGCAAAACTTTCGATACGGCTGTCCTCGAGCGTGGTGTCGCTGTTCATGATCGTTCTCCCTCGTCTGTCATGCCAGTCAACGCCGACCGGCGCGGGCTGTCAATCGCGCCGGTCAACGAAGGTGTGGATGACGAGGGAATGGGCTTCAGCGCGCGGCGTGTCGCGTACCGTTCCAGCTCACGCGATAGATCGCGTCCGCGGCATCGTCGGACACCAGCAGCGAACCGTCGGGCAGCACCAGCACGTCGGCCGGTCGGCCCAACACGGCGTCGTTGCGGCCGAGGAAGCCTTCGACGAAGGGGGTGTAGCTGGTCACCTTGTTGCCGTCCAGCCGCGCCACCATGACGCGGTAGCCGTCGCGCACGCTGCGGTTCCACGAACCGTGCTCGGCGATGAACACGGCGCCCCGGTACTCGTCCGGGAACTGCGATCCGGTGTAGAAGCGCATCCCCAGCGGCGCCACGTGCGCGCTCAGACGCAGCACCGGTGCCGTGTAGTCGGCGCAGGAACGGCCCTTGCCGAATTCCGGATCGGCGATGTCGCCGCCGTGGCAGTAGGGGTAACCGAAGTGCTCGCCGGCCTTGCTTACGCGGTTCAGCTCGCACGGCGGCGTGTCGTCGCCCATCCAGTCGCGGCCATTGTCGGTGAACCACAGTTCGCCCGACTTCGGGTGCCAGTCGAAGCCGACGGTGTTGCGCACGCCGCGGGCGTAGATCTCCAGGTCGCTGCCGTCGGCGTTCATGCGCATGATGTTGGCGAAGCCATCCTTGTCACGGTCGCAGATGTTGCACGGCGCGCCGACCGGCACGTAGAGCTTGTCGTCGGGGCCGAAGGCGATGAATTTCCAGCCGTGCGCGCTTTCCTTCGGGAAGCGGTCGCTCACCAGCACCGGCTTGGGCGGCGCCGCCAGCTTGTCGTCGATGGCCGGCAGCTTGACGATGCGGTCGAGCGAGGACACGTACAGATCGCCGTTGCGCCAGGCGACGCCGACTGGCATGTTCAGCCGGTTGGCGATCCTGACCGCCTTGCCGGCCTTCATCGTCGCCGGGTCGAAAGGCACGGCGCTGACGTGACCGGCGCGCGAACCGACGTAGAGGCGCCCGGGCGCGCCCAGTGTCATCGCACGCGGATTGTCGACCTTCGCCCACAGCTCTATCGTGAAGCCGGGCGGCACGCGCAGTTTTTCCAGCGCGCTGTCGGCATGGGCGAGGGCGGAGCCGAGCGCAAGCGCGCCGGCGAGCAGGAGGCTTCGTATCATGGTGGTCATCCCGTCATCAGATGCGGAATCGACCGGCTGGCGACGCCGGTGTTCCGCTGTGGAGCGAACATGAAGCTGGTGAGCTGGAACATTCAGTGGGCGCGCGGCTGCGACGGCCGCGTCAGTGCCGAGCGGATCGCCGGAACCGTGCGCGCGTGGGGCGACCCCGACGTGATCTGCCTGCAGGAGGTGGCGGTCGGTTTCGACACCTTGCCGGGCATGCGCGGCGAAGATCAGGTGGCGCAGTTCCGCGCGCTGTTTCCGGGCTACACCGCGGTCTTCGCGCCGGGCAGCGACCGGCTGGGCGAGGACGGCCGGCGCCTGCAGTTCGGCAACCTGACGTTGTCGCGCCTGCCGGTGCTTGCCGTCTGGCGCCGTCTGCTGCCATGGCCGGCCGATGACAGCGTACCCGGCATGCAGCGGGCGGTGGCCGAGGTGACGGTGGATGCCGCCGGCGGACCGCTGCGCGTGCTGAACACGCATCTGGAGTACTACTCGGCAACCCAGCGCATGGCACAGGTCGACGCCTTGCGCGCACTGTCGGCCGAGGCGCTGGCGCATCTGCGCGCGCCGCCGCGGAGCAAGGACGCCAACCCCGCCTTCCTGCCGCCGCCGCGTCCGGCTGCCGCGCTGCTGTGCGGCGACCTGAACTGCGAACCGCACAGTGCCGCGCACGCGCGGCTCTGTGCGCCGGCTGGCGAGGCGGGCGCCGAGTGGATCGACCTGTGGTCGCACTGCCACGGCGGCTTGCCGCACGCGCATACCGTCGGTCTGCACGGCGCCGACTGGCCTGACCATCCTTACTGCTGCGATTTCGCGCTGGCGACACCGGCCTTGCTGCCGCGCGTGACCGGCATCGATGTGCACGCCGACACCGATGCGTCGGATCACCAGCCGCTGCGGGTGGAACTGCGCGACTGAAGCGCAGTCATCATCCAGGTGGGGGCGAATGACCGGAATCGGCCACCGTCAGGCGATATCGTCCGGATCGAGCAGGCGCTCCATGGTCGCGATGCGGTCGCGTAACAACAGTTTGCGTTTCTTCAGACGTCGCAGCAGCAGTTCGTCGCACGACTGCACGTCATGCAGGTCGGCGATGGCCTGATCGAGGTCACGGTGTTCGGCGCGCAGCGCGTCCAGCGTGGCACGCAGTTCCTGTTCTTCCATGCCTGACGCGCTGCCGTGTGGCGGCGCCTACTCCGTTTCGGGGACAGGCCCGGATGTTAGGTGTCACACAGCAGGGGCGCAAGCGCCCTTCAGCAAAGCAGTGCCCGGCCGTTATTTCACTTGAAAGGCGGCGGGTGTGCCCCATCTGCACTGCAGGGACGCGGTGCAGGAAGCTGCGACGGGCATTCTGCCGTTGCGTGTTGTACAGCCGCACCAGCCAAGGAGAGCCATCATGCACATCATGTTCAACAATCCGCTGGTCTATGTGGTCGAGTACGCAGGTCTGGAAGCTGTCGAGGTGATCGACAAGCGCATCGGCCGTGGTGCCCTGATCCGCGACGACGCGGCACGCCGTTTCCGCGAGGAACTGAAGGAACTGGTCGACCACGACGAAGAGGTCGGGCCGGAGGCGTTCGACGCCTTCATGGGGCCGTGGGAGGCGCTGCTGACGCAGCCGGCGATCTACCACTGACGCTGCACCGGTCGCCCGCGGTGTTTCGCCGCGGGCGACCGCTTCGGTAAGATGCGTGTCCGCAGAATCTGCACGCAGCCTCCGCATTCCGATGAGCAAGGCCTTCACCAAGGAAACCGACACCGAAGAGGACGATCCCGAATCGGTCAGCGCGCTGCCTCCGGGCAGCAAGAACTACATGACGCTCGCCGGCTACGGTCGCCTGCGGGCCGAACTCGACGAACTGGTGCGCAGCGAGCGCCCGCGCATCGTCGAAACCGTCGCCTGGGCCGCCTCCAACGGCGACCGCTCCGAAAACGGTGACTACATCTATGGCAAGAAGCGGCTGCGCGAAATCGACCGCCGCATCCGTTTCCTGATCAAGCGGCTCGAATCGGCCACGGTGGTCGACCCGAGGGAGCAGCAGAACCCGGAACAGGTGTTCTTCGGCGCCACCGTCGATTACGAGGACGAGGACGGCCCGCACACCGTACAGATCGTCGGTGTCGACGAGGCCAATGCTTCCGCCGGCCGCATTTCGTGGATTTCGCCGCTCGCCCGTGCGCTGCTCAAGGCACGCGAGGGCGACACCGTGCGCTTCCAGAGTCCGGCCGGACTGCGCGAGATCGAGGTGACCGAGGTACGCTACGAGTGAGCCTGCACGTGCTCGCGGGCAGGCGTGTGCTGCGGTTGCTGGCGATTGTGCTGTGCGCGGCGCTGCTGCCGCAGTCCCACGCGCGGATGGCGGGCGTCGCCCTCGATGGCGCGACCCCGGGCAGTATCTGCTCGACCCGGGCCGGCGAGCCGGATGCGCCGGCCTCGCTGGCAACGCATTGTCCGTGGTGCTGCAGCGCCGGCGGACTCGCGCCGCCGCCGTCGCAGGCGACGGCACGCATCGGTCCGCTCGTGCTTCGATCGGTCGAGGGTTCCGCGCAGGCGCCGCGCGCTGCCGCGCTGCACCCGACCGTGAGGGCCCGCGCGCCGCCCCTGTCGGACGCTCCACATCCACACCAGACGGAGCGCGACTGCGCTCCGGATCCTCTGTCGCCAGCGCGCGGCAGCGAGCCATTTTTCCGGAGTCCGATACGATGAAATCCCTTATTGCCGCCAGCCTCATTGCTTTCGCCAGCGCCGGCGCCCTTGCGCAGGTCACGGTGAAGGATCCCTGGGTGCGTGCCACAGTCGCCCAGCAGAAGGCCACTGGTGCCTTCATGCAGCTGACCGCCAGTGCGCCCGCCCGACTGGTCGAGGCACATTCGCCGGTTGCCGGCGTGGTCGAGATCCACGAAATGTCGATGGCCAACAACGTCATGCGCATGCGCGCCGTCCCCGGGCTCGAACTGCCGGCCGGCCAGACCGTGGAACTGAAGCCCGGTGGCTACCATGTGATGCTGATGGACCTGAAGGCGCCGATCACCGAAGGTCAGGAGGTGCCGCTCACGCTGGTGTTCGAGCACGCCGACCGCAAGCGTGAAAGCGTCGTGGTCAAGGCGCCGGTGCGCGGCCTCGGTGAGGCGGCCGATCATCATCACGGCCACAGGCATTGACAGTCCGTCGCCGACGGCACGGCCCGCGACTGAACATGAGATGAAAAGGGCCCGCATCGCTGCGGGCCTTTTGCTTGATCCCGGGAACATTCCGCAGGGGGAGGACCGCGCAATGGGGCCTGCCTCGCTGCCGGCGGGCGGGATTCGTGTGTGCCCTGTACCGAACGATCGGTCTGGGTTATAAACCGAGCCATCAGGGACGCGTGGCAGGGGTCTGACGGCTCGGTTCAGATCTTGCTTGAACGTGTTCCAGGCACGTGCGCAGACTGCGCAGCCCGAACGCGACGCGAGGTGGTTCTCGTGACTCGCCGTACTCGGGACGATAAGCCGATTCGTTCGATCCGGGTCATTTCCGAAGGCCCGGGATGAATGTCTGGACAAGGAGGAAACGATGATTCAAAGAGCTGACGTCGTCGCACTCACCCTCGATACGGTCGCGCCACGATCCGACGATCCGGCGCGTCCGCACGCGCTCATCACGTCCTGTACCCTCAGGCACTGAGTCCTCATCCCGCTGCCAAGGGCGGGCCGACCGCACGGCACATGCGACCGGGGTGTTCGCCCCCCGGCTGTCTGCCGCCGGCGATGCCATGCGCGAACGGTTCCAATGATGAAGATGCCGATGAATAACGCACGGATGGACCTGTGTCACGGGGAGTTGCTGCAGGCCTTCCCATGGCCGACGATCATGCTCGACCGGGATGGATTCGTGGTCTCGGTAAGCCGTCCGCTTCCGGGCATGGGAATCACCGTGATTTCGGGCGAAGACCATCTGCGCGACCTGATCCCGGCCTACTGGGAGGCGGTGTGCGAAGCCGGTCCCGGCCCCTGTGAACGCTTTCGTGACGTGGCGCGCGCAATCGACGGGCGCTGGCTGCACGAGCGCGTATGGATGAGCGCCCTGCGCGACGGAATGCTGCTCTTCATCGAGGATCGCAGCGAGCAGATGACGACCTCGCAGGCGGAACTGCAGCGTGACAGGCTGGCGTCACTGGGTTTCATGGTGGCGGGCGTGTGCCACGAGATCAGCAATCCGCTGACCGCCGTACAGTCGATGATGCAGATGCTCCTCGGGCGCCCCGACGTGAGTGCCGAAGCGCTGCAGAAGGGGCTGAGAATCGTCTCGGACAATGTGCGCCGCGTGATGGACATTTCACGCCGCATGGTCGATTTCTCGCGCGTGGGCGACGAGCCGCGGGTGCCGTTCGAGATCGACGCCTCCATCATCGAAGCCATCGTGCTTCTGCGTCAGGGGCTGTGCAGGGACACCGTGTCGGTGGAGCACTATCCGGAGCTCGGTGCGCTCGTGCTCGGCAATTCAGGTCAGATGCAGGAGGTGATCTACAACATCCTGATCAATGCCGCACACGCGGTCGGTGATGTGGGGCGGATCTTCGTCACCACCGCGATGACCGCGGACCGCCGGGTACTGGTCCGCATCTCGGACACCGGTCCGGGCATTCCGGACGAGGTGCTTCCGCGCATCTTCGAACCTTTCTTCACGACGCGTTCCTCCGGACAGGGCACCGGTCTTGGACTGGCCATCGCCTACGAATTCGTGCGCGAGCACGGCGGCGAACTGCGCGCCTACAACAATCCCAATGGCGGAGCGACGTTCGAGATCGACCTGCCTGCTCATTCAGCGAGGACACAGCATGAGCGCCAAAGCGAACAAGCATGACGTGATGCGTCCGGAGCGGATCCTCGTCATCGAGGACGATCCGGGCATCGCCGTCTGCGTGGAAATGCTGCTCAGCAGCCGCGGCTACGCCTGCGCGGTGTTCAACGACGGCGCTTCCGGACTGGCTCACCTCGCCGCCGAACAGGTCGATCTGCTGATCACCGACCTGCGCCTGCCCGACACATCGGGACTCGATATCCTGGCCGCCAGCAAGGCGGAACGGCCTGAATTGCCGGTCATCCTGATGACCAGCTACTCATCGCTCGAGAATGCAATCGACGCGTTGCGCAAGGGTGCGGTCGACTATCTCATCAAGCCATTCGACAACGACGAGTTCCTGTTCGCCGTCGAGCGCGTGCTGGCCGAGCAGCGAACACGCCGCGAGAACCGCTCGCTCAGGCGCAGCCTGCGTCGTGCCTACGGCGAACGCACCATCATCGGCGAAAGCGAGGGCGTGAAGCGCATGCTGGCGATGATCGCCCGTGTTGCATCGACCGACACCAATGTGCTGATCCAGGGCGAGAGCGGCACCGGCAAGGAACTGGTGGCACAGGCCATACACTTCGGCGGCGAGCGCGCGGAGCGCCCCTTCGTCGCGATCAACTGCGGCGCCATTCCGTCCGACCTGATCGAGTCCGAACTGTTCGGCCACGTGAAAGGCGCCTTCACCGGCGCGGTCAGCACGAGCGAGGGCCTGATACGGGAGGCGAGCGGTGGCACCCTGTTCCTGGACGAGATATCCGAACTGCCGCTGAACGTCCAGGTGAAGCTGCTGCGCGTCATCCAGGAACGTCAGGTGAGGCCGGTCGGCGCCACCCAGACCTATCACACCGATACCCGCTTCGTCGCCGCGACCAACCGTGATCTGCGGGCGGAAACCGAGAACAACACCTTCCGGGCCGATCTCTTCTACCGTCTGAACGTGATCACGATACAGGTGCCGCCGCTGCGCGAGCGGGGCGATGATATCGAGCGACTTGCGCGCTATTTCCTCGAACGCCACTGCAAGCGCCTCGGCATGCGGATCCGCGGCATGTCCGACGAGTTTGTCGCCTTCCTCAGAGAGTATCCCTGGCCGGGCAACATACGCGAACTGGAGAACGTGATGGAGCGGGCCATCATCATGGCCGAAGGCGACACCCTGTCACTGGACGAACAGTTCGACACGCTGCCGCAGGCCGCACTGTCGCGGCCGAGCGGGGCAACGGTAGCGGATGAGGCGCGTGAGGCGCTGGGGCCCATGTCGATCGAGGATTACATCCGCCACAGCATTCTTCGCTACCAGGACAGCTACTGCGACCGTGATCTAGCCGCCCTGCTTGGCATCGGACGCAAGGCGCTCTGGATGCGTCGCCGGCGCTGGGGGCTGATGAAGGACAGGGGACGGGCGGAGGACATGCAACTGGATCCTCAGATGTCGTGAACACCGTGGTGGCGTGTTTCGTTTTGAACCTCATCTGTGTTTCTCCGGGAAACATTCGACGCATTCGGAGCTTCGACAGCACGTCTTGAGGGCTTTCCGTACATGGTATGGATAGTGCATAGCACTGTACGGACAGGTTGAATGAGAGGTTGGCATGACCGGGGTGACGAGTCCGCTGCAAACGCCTTTCAATGTTCTCCGGCAGGCGCCGTTCTTTTCTGGGCTGAGTGATGCGCAACTGCATGCGATCACGCTCATCTCGCGCCCCGAGGACTGGGCGCAGCACAGCCGGATCTACAACATCGGCGATGCGGTGAAGTCGCTTTACGTGCTGCTCGATGGAAAGGTCAGATTCGCGATCGGCGTCGGGGGCAGGAACACCTCGGCGGGTGATGTGCTAGAGCGCGGCCAGGTATTCGGCTGGGCAGCTCTGGTACCGGCGGCGCAGGGGCGCATCGCAACCGCGTCCTGCGTGACCGACTGTCGCGTACTTGCGATAGACGGCGCTCGGCTTCTGATGCTGATGGATGTGGACCACACAATGGGCTACCGCATCATGAAACAGCTCAATCTCCTGATCACGGGCACTTTCACTTCGTTCGCCGCGGGCTGAACGCCCAAGCGGCGCAAAAGGCTCGCATCGGGAGATGCACCATGGCATTGCTGATGCTGATCGCACTGGTGGTCGGTACGCTGATCGGCGCGGTGGGCGTGGGCGGCATCCTGCTCATTCCGGCACTGAACCTGATCGGTGGCCTGAGCATACAGTCGGCGATGGCCACCGCACTGTTCACCTTCGTATTCACCGGCATCGTCGGCACCATTGCCTTCATGCGCCATGGCAGCATCGACCTGCGCATCACGATACCGGTATGCGCGGGCGCGCTGATCAGCGGATTTGCAGGTGCGTGGGTGAATGCACTGCTCAACGCATCGCTGCTGATGATCCTGCTCGCCCTGGTGGTCTGCCTGGCCGGCATCTACACGCTTGCCACGCGCGATCGGCCACGGCGTCCGGTGCTGCAGGAGCACCCGGGCTTGCAGCGCGCCATGCTCTTCGGCCTCGGCGGCGTGGCCGGTTTCGGTTCGGGTCTGACCGGTGTCGGTGGGCCGGCGCTGTCGGTACCCATGATGGTGCTCGCAGGCTTCGCGCCGCTGACGACGATAGGGACCAGCCAGGTGATACAGATACTGGCGGGTGCGTCGGGCACACTTGGCAATCTGCGCTTCGGTGTCATCGATTTCGGTCTGGCTGGTGCGCTGGTGCTGTTCGAACTGGCCGGTGTCATGATCGGCGCGCGCATCGTCCATGCCATCAACGCGCAGCGTCTGCGTTTCTGGGTAGGTGTGCTCTGCCTCGCGGTCGGTGGCGGGCTGCTGGTCAAGGCGACAGGCGGATTCTGAAAAGCCTGCGCGGGGCACCCGCGTCACGCGCGCCCGGGGCCTGGTCGGCAGGGGTGTGGCGGCAGGTCCGCACCCGTGGCGAACCTTCCTGTATTGGCCGAAGGTCCGTGATCGAGCGATGACGCAGCTCGACCCTGCTGTTTCTCCCTGTCCCCGCTTGATGTGAGCGATCGCGCGCCACGACGCGCGCTGTGTCCCGGTGCGGTGAGGGACCTTGCGTCGGGATGGCTGGGTGGTGGCGCTTGTGCAGGCGCCCGGGTGCGCGGCGAGGCTGACGGGCGAGGGGAGGGGGCGGTGGCGGGCCGCAGCCCGCCATTCACCGTCAGGAGATGGTCTGGTAGTAGAGGTTCTGCGGGTGGTTGGCCTGCGCGAAGAAATACCAGCGCTCGGCCAGCAGACCGATGTACTGGACTGCGAAGGCCAGCCACAGCAGGGGCGCGGACGCGGTTGCTGCGCCCGCGGCGAGCAGCAGCACCGGCAGCATGAAGGCGAGCAGCAGGAAGGTCCATTTCACCGAGCGCAGGAACTGCAGCGTGCGATGGTGGAAGAACTCGCGGGTATTGAAGGAGCCGCCCATCAGACCCTGTGACCGTTGCGCGATGCGCGGGTGGTGGATGCCGATCGCGGTCTGCAGCGACGAGCGCGGACGCAGTCTCGAATTGCGCAGCAGTGAGGCGCTTCGCGTGGTCAGACCGAGCAGCGTCATCGCGATGGCGAGTGATGTCATCATCATCATCAGCTCGGCGGCGCTGAGCGCGGCGTAGGCGCTGGCCAGCGTCAGGCCGGACGCGCAGCCCAGCACCAGATAGTTGATCACGGTGAGCGGACTGGCCCATTCCTGCAGGAACTTCAGACACGCGTAGATCATTCCCGTACAGACGAAGAGGGCCAGCGCGAGCACCGCGCCGACCGCGCCTGTCGCCAGGGTAAGGGGCCAGTCCATGGCATGGCTGAGCCCGTACAGCGCCGTCATGGCCATGAAGGCCGGCAGCACGATCACCTCGCGGGACAGCCAGGAGGTGCGCCACATCGTCGCACTGCGCCAGGCCCGTTCGGGCCGCCCCAGGTGGAAGAACGAAGCGATCAGCCCGGCGCCCGACAGCGCAAGACTGATGAGTGCGCCAACGACGTAGAAGTCGTGACCCGGCATCGGGGCCGACAGGTTCAGCGCATGCGCGAGCTCACTCCCGAAGAGCGCCAGGAAGAGGCCCTGACCGGCGCCGGTGAGCGTCGTGAGCAGAATGACGGAGAAGGCGGGATTCATCGTGTCGTCCTGTTTGTTGATGGAGTGGGGATCACCAGCTGGCGGCGTCGTCCAGCGCGGGCGTGCTGGCATCCGGCATGGGCTTCAGCCCGTCCACTTTCAGCGGGTTGTCGGCACGCACGATCTCGTCGGGCCGGATGGTGATTTCGGTCTTCCGCCGCGGCAGGTAGTGGTTGGAGGGCTCGGTGCCCCATTCCGGCATCAGCTGGTAGCCGCCGCGCTCGCGTATCGCCTTCGAGGCGGAAGAGTCCGGGTCGTGCACGTCGCCGAAGATGCGTGCGCTGGTCGGACAGGCGAGCACGCAGGCCGGCTTGCGGTCACGCTCGGGCAGCGCCTCGTTGTAGATGCGGTCCACGCACAGCGTGCACTTGGTCATCTCCTTGCGCTCCGGATCGAGTTCGCGGACACCGTAGGGACAGGCCCAGGAGCAGTACTTGCAGCCGATGCACTTGTCGTAGTCGACCAGCACGATGCCGTCCTCGGCTCGCTTGTAGCTGGCGCCGGTCGGGCAGACCGGAACACAGGGCGGGTCCTCGCAGTGCAGACATGACTTGGGGAAGTGCACTGTTTCGGTATTCGGGTAGCTGCCGACCTCGAAGGTCTGTACCCGGTTGAAGAAGGTGCCCGTCGGGTCTTCATCGTAGGGATTGAGGTCGGCCAGCGCGCCGGCCGTTCCAGATGTGTTCCACGACTTGCAGCTCGTCACGCAGGCCTGACAGCCCACGCAGACGTTGAGGTCGATCACGAGTGCCAGCTGGGTCATTGCATGTCTCCTGCACGCAGTCCGCGTTTGCGGGCGAAGGTATGAATAGGACGGAGGCTCACGAGCGCTTCTTCCAGTTGCCAACGAAATACTTCAGGACGCTCGGGCGTGTTTTCGTCACGCCCGGCAGGGTTTTCATCGGCTCGAACTGCGGCCAGCTCTCCTTGGGTTCGTCGTCGCCGGCGCGATAGATGCGCACGCGCACGTCGTACCAGGCGGCCTGCCCGGTCACCGGATCGGAATTCGACATCCGTCTCGAACTGCCCTGCATCGGCAGTTCTTCCGATATCAGGTGGTTCAGCAGGAAGCCCTTGCGCGCCTCGTTGGCCATCGGGCCGAGGTTCCAGGCGTTGCTCGCCTTGCCGATCGCGTTCCACGTCCAGACGGTTCCGGCCTCGACCGCCTCGCTGTAGCGGCACATGCAGCGCACCTTGCCCCAGGGCGATTCCACCCACATCCAGTCACCGTCACCGATGCCGGCGGCACGCGCGGTGGCCGGATTCACGTGCAGATAGTTGTGTGCGTGGATCTGCCGCAGCCAGGCGTTCTGCGAATCCCACGAGTGGTACATCGCCATCGGCCGCTGCGTCACCGCGTTCAGCGGATAGCGCGTGGTGTCGGTGCTCTGCGATTCCAGCGGCGGGTAGTAGAAGGGCAGCGGGTCGAAGTACCTCTCGACGCGCTCGCGCAGTTCGGGCGGCGGCCGGCGACCCGGCCGCTTCCCTTGAGCCGCCAGCCGGAAGCGCTGCATCACGTCGGAGTACAGATGGATCAGGATGGGGTCCGCGTCGCGGCGCATGCGTACCCGCTGCGCCCACTCCATGTAGCCCTTGTTCCAGTTGCGCATGTACTGATAGGACGCGGGCAGCACGTGGTGAAAGACACAGTTGTTCTTCGCGTACATTTCCCACTGCTTCGGGTTGGGCTCTCCGCGAATGGCCTTCTGACCGTCCACGCCGCGCCAGCCGGCGAGGAAGCCGATGCCGGACCCGGGCTCGGTTTCGTAGTTCACGATGAAATCCGGGTAGTCGCGGAACTTGCGCGAGCCATCCGGCCGCACGAAGGCCGGCAGACCGAGCCGGCTGCCGAGCTCGATCAGCACTTCCTGGAAGGGCTTGCACTGCCCCTTGGGCTCCACCACCGGAATGCGTACCGAATCGACCGGACCGTCAAATTCGGAGATCGGCCGGTCGAGCATCGACATCACGTCGTGACGTTCCAGGTAGGTGGTGTCGGGCAGGATGAGATCGGCGAATCCGGTCATTTCCGACTGGAATGCGTCGCAGACCACGATGAAAGGAATGCGGTACTCGCCGTCCTCTCTCTTGTCGTTGAGCATCTTGCGCACTTCGCTGGTGTTCATGGTCGAGTTCCACGCCATGTTTGCCATGAAGATGAGCAGGGTGTCGATCGGATAGGGATCGCCGCGCCAGGCGTTGGTGATCACGTTGTGCATCAGGCCGTGTGCCGACAGCGGGTATTCCCACGAGAAGCCCTTGTCGATGCGCACCGGGCGCCCTTCGTCATCCACGCACAGATCCGCCGGATCAGCCGGGAAGCCCAGCGGCATGCCGTCGAGCGGACTGTTGGGCTTGACCGCCTGCGGACCGCGCGGCGGCTTGGCGATCGGCGGAATGGCGCGCGGGAAGGGCGCCTTGTGCCGGAAGCCACCCGGGCGATCGATGGTTCCCAGCAGCGACATCAGGATGGCCAGCGTGCGTATCGTGTGGAAGCCGTTCGAATGAGCGGCCAGCCCGCGCATCGCATGGAAGGACACCGGGTTGCCGGTCACCTCGTCGTGCTCGACGCCCCAGGAGTCGGTCCATGAGATGGGCAGGTGGATCTTCTGGTCGCGGGCCGTCACGCCCATTTCGTGCGCCAGGCGGCGGATGGTGTCCGCCGGAACGCCGCAGATTCCCTCCGCCCATTCCGGTGTGTAGGTCTTGAGGCGGTCGAGCAGCAGCTGGAACGCCGGCTTCACCGGCGTGCCGTCGGGCAGGGCATAACTGCCGCGCAGTCGCGGGTCGGCGCCGGGCGTGTGGGTCGGTACCAGCTTGTCGGTCAGGCGGTCCCACCAGTACTTGTTGTGGGGGTAGTCCGGGTTCACCGGATCGCCCTGCGGGTCCATCGCGAACAGGCCGAATTCGTCGGCATCGGGATCCTGAATCACCAGCTGGCCCGCGTTGGTGTAACGGGCGAGGAACTCCCGGTCGTACAGACCCTTGGCGATGATCTCGTGACACAGTGCCAGCAGCAGCGCGCCATCGGTGCCAGGCTTGATCGGCACCCACTCGTCGGCGATCGCCGAATAGCCGGTGCGCACCGGATTGATCGAAACGAAACGACCGCCATTGCGCTTGAACTTCGACAGCGCGACCTTCATCGGATTGGAGTGGTGATCCTCCGCGGTACCGAGCATGATGAACAGCTTCGAACGTTCGAGGTCCGGTCCGCCGAATTCCCAGAAGGAGCCGCCTATCGTGTAGATCATGCCGGCCGCCATGTTGACCGAGCAGAAACCGCCGTGCGCCGCGTAGTTCGGTGTACCGAACTGCTTGGCGAACATGCCGGTGAGCGCCTGCATCTGGTCGCGGCCGGTGAACAGCGCGAACCTCTTCGGGTCGGTTTCGCGCAGCTTCTTCAGGCGCTCGGAGAGCAGCGTGAACACCTCCTCCCAGCTGATCTCGTCGAACTCGCCGGCACCGCGCTCGGTGCCGGGCCTGCGGATCAGGGGCTGGGTCAATCGCGCCGGCGATTGCTGCTTCATGATGCCGGATGCGCCCTTGGCGCAGATGACGCCCTGGTTCAGCGGATGGTCCGGATTGCCGTCGATGTAGCGGACCTCACCGTTGCGCAGATGCACGCGGATGCCGCAACGGCAGGCGCACATGTAGCAGGTGGTCTTCTTGACATCCAGTTCCTCCACCGGCTCGGCGTGCGGGTTCGACAGACGGACTGTGCTCATCGATGACTCCATGGTGGTGATTAACGTTTGCTGCGGGTGCAGACGATCAGCGGGGACTGCCATCCGGTAGCCTTTCCCTGCATTGCCTGAAGATGCGGCTCGGGCAGTTCGCGCAGACCTTCGGATCGAAGCGTGGATAGAGCGTGCCGATCACGTCGTCGCCGATCGCGAACAGGTTGCTCTGGCCGATGTCCTCGAGGTGGCCGCCGCGCTCAAGCGTGCTGCGCGCCTGATCGTTCAGCCGGTGGAAGTAGAGCCCTCCACCGCGCGCACGCCGACGCCGTGCCTCTTCCGCAAGCAGGTCCGCGCCGGAGGCATCGATGAAGTTGATGCCCGGCGCCAGGATGAGCAGATGCGTCTGCTCCGGATGAACTTCCTCGAGCTGGTGCAGGTGACGCTTCACGTGGTCGATCGCGCCGAAGTAGAGTTCGCCGTCGATGAACTCCATCTTCAGCTGCGGACAGTCCGGCTCGTCGCGCTGCGGCACGAAGTGGTACTGACCCTCGCCGGGCGCGGGAACGGCGGCGCGTATGCCCGGTCGCGCAGTGCGCTCCAGGTAGAGAATCAGCGACAGGATGACGCCGGCGTAGATCGCGAACTCGAGCTGGAAGACGAGCGTGGAGGCCAGCGTCGCGAACAGCACCGCAGACTCGCGTCGGCTGGTGCGCATGACCGCGCGGATGTGCTTCACGTCGATCAGCGCATAGGCCACCATGAACAGGATGGCGGCCATCGATGCGATCGGCAGATAGCGCGCGAGCGGCACGAAGAACAGCAGGGTCAGGACCAGGAAGCTGGCCGAGAACACCGACGACAGCGGGGTGACCGCGCCCGCCTCGTAGTTGATGCCACTGCGCGTGAACGAT
Source organism: Methyloversatilis sp. (assembly GCA_034004945.1). Lineage (GTDB taxonomy): Bacteria > Pseudomonadota > Gammaproteobacteria > Burkholderiales > Rhodocyclaceae > Methyloversatilis. The sequence continues at coordinate 17,992 of JAVEVQ010000035.1, forward strand.
CCGCTCGATACGTAGCCGGAGAAGAAGCTTCCGGCCAGATTGGCCAGGCCCTGGCCGAAGAACTCCTGGTTGCCGTCGATGTGCTGGCCGGATTTCGCGCCCACGGCACGCGCGATCGACAGCGCCTCGGTCAGGGACAGCAGGGTGACGGCGAGCGCGATTGCGCCCAGCTGGTGCAGCACCTCCAGTGACAGCATCGGTGCCGAGAGCGGTGGCAGGCTGCGTGGAATCTCCGACACGGTCTCGATGCCCGCATCGTGGCCGAGCACCGCTTTCACGCCCAGCGCATAGAGGCTGCCGACGACCATCGCCACGATCATGTAGGGCACGCGGCGCAGGTGACGCTTGGTCAGTATCCCCGCGACTAGCGTCACCGCACCGACACCCGCCACCTGCCAGTTGATGTCGCCCGCGGCTGCCGCAAAGCGCGACAGCGTGCCGAAGAACTCGCCGCCGGAGCCGTAGTGCAGGCCGAAGAAGTTCTTCAGCTGGCTCACCGCGATCAGTATGGCCGCGCCAGCCGTGAAGCCGATGACGACGCTGTGCGAAATGAAATTGACCAGCATGCCCATGCGCGCGAAGGCCAGCGCGAGCTGCATGAGGCCGACCATGAAGGTGAGCGTCAGCACGTAGGCGATGTAGGTCGCGCTGCCCGGCTCGGCCAGCGGGCTGATGGTCGAGAACACCACGATGGACAGCGCCGCGGTCGGCCCGGACACCAGATGCCGGGACGAACCGAACAGTGCTGCGAAGATGACCGGAATGATGGCGGCGTAAAGACCGTACTCCGGCGGCATGCCTGCGATGTGGGCGTAGGCCACCGCCTGGGGAAGCAGGATGATGGTTCCGCTGAGGCCCGCCATGGCGTCGCTGCGTAAGGAGGCCCGATTGACCATCGGCCACCAGCGTCGCATCGGCAGCAATGACAGACCGGATCTGTGTGCGCGGTTCGAGAGTGGATTCAAGCGTCGGGCTTCCGTATTGAAGGTGCGCTTCGACAGGCGTGTGGGGCGATGGCGTGCGATGAATGGGCGGAGCGCATGGCCGACCCCCTACGCAAGTTCAGTGCCACGGCTCATGCGCGGATGCGGCGCAAGGGCACAAGCAGTGAGGCATCAAGGCCGTACGGACGGGATTGCGGAGCCGGGCTCACGCCCGCAGACGTGGCGGCACGACAGGCGGGGGAGAGCGGGTGGGGAGGTGATGTTTCCTCAGGAAACGTTGCGGTGTTTCACGAGGAAACCGGAGGCGGGATCGCTGCGGCGTGGCCGTCGCGGTGCAGTGCTCGAGGGCGGAAGGCGGGGTGTGCGCCGAAGGCTTGCGCAGCAAAGGTTTGGCGCCTTTTCCCTGTCTGTTTCCGGATTCGGGCACGCCTTCTGCTAAGTCGGGTTATCGGCGCATTACCGTCGATCCGAGCAGCAGTACGACATCACCTTGCTACGTACCGGAAAGGACCTCAAATGTCTCGCAACGCAGTGGAGTGGAAGCAGGCACCGAGTTTCCCTGAATCTCACTATGTCGATACGCGCATCTACACCGAAGAGGACATCTTTCTCGACGAACAGCGCAAGATCTTCAACAAGTGCTGGATCATTGCCTGCCACGAATCGGAAATTCCGAACGCCTACGACTACCGCACCTTCAGTCATCCGGGCGGTCCTCCGCTCATCGTGATCCGTGGTGAGGACATGAAGGTGCGGACCTTCTACAACATCTGCCCGCACCGCGGCAACACGCTTCTCTACGAGCCGGTCGGAAACGCCAAGCGCATCACCTGCATCTTCCATGCGTGGTCGTTCAATGCGGTCGGTGACTGCATCGACATCTCCCGCGGCAAGGAGGGCTATCAGGACCGCTTCGGCTGCAAGGATGCAGGGTTGCGCGAAGTGAAGACCGAACTGGGCTTCGGCGGCTTCGTGTGGGTGAACGTCGATGACGACAGCTGCACCCTGAAGGAATACATCGGCGAGGCGATGGGCATGCTCGAAGAGCATCTGAACGAGCCGCTTGAGGTGTTCCACTACCACAAGGCCATCGTGAACACGAACTACAAGCTGTGGCACGACACGAACAGCGAGTTCTATCACGACTACATGCACTACTTCAATCGCATCACCGGGATGATCCAGCCGGGCTACTTCGACCGGAAGTACACCGGCTATCCGAACGGGCACGCATCGGTGGGCTCGATGGCGATCAAGTACGACGCCTACGAGGGCAGCAAGGCACGTGGCGTGGGCTGGCCCGGTCTGGCTCCGGGCGGCTGGGTGCTCATCGATATCTTCCCCGGCATGACCTACAACCTGCGCACCTCCGTGCTGCGCATGGACACGGCGATCCCGCTCGGTCCGAACAAGCTGCTGATCGAGTTCCGCGGCCTCGGCCTGAAGAGCGATACGCCCGAGCAGCGCGCAGAGCGCATCCGTGACCACAACATGATCTGGGGCCCGTTCGGCCGCAATCTGCACGAGGACCTGCTCGGCGTGCATGGCCAGGGGCTTGCGATGCGCGAGCGCACCGACAGCCGGTGGGTGATCCATGGGCGCGAAGAGAACATGACCATCCACGATGAAGGCGGGATGCGTCACTTCTACGCCGAGTGGAGTCGCCGCATGGGACGCAAGGCTTACGACCCGTATGGCGAGCAGACCGCTGCCGCGAAGTGACTCCTGATCAACCGAACCGAAACGAGAGGGCAAGCGTGGACACCAGAACCGCCATCACCGAACTCATCCACCGATCCGGTCTGATCATGGACAAGTGCGACTTCAAGGGCTATCTCGACCTGTGTGCGCCGGATTACCAGTACCGGATCACGACATACAGCCCGGAGATCCGCAAGGACATGACGTGGCTCGAGCATGACAAGGCCGGAATGAAGTCGCTGTTCGACAACCTGCACCGGCACAACAGCGACAAGTCGCCGATCAGCCGTCACATCAATGTCTGTCTGGTCGACATCGATGAGGCGGCCGGGGAGGCCGACGTCACCAGCACCATCGAGGTGTACCGCACCACGCTGGACGGTGGCGAGACCGAGCTGTTCGCGGTGGGCAAACTGTACGACAAGGTGGCGCTCGGCCAGGACGGCCCGGCGCTGCGCAGTCGGAACGTTCGCCTCGATACGCGGCTGCTTGGCTACGGCTATCACATTCCGTTCTGACCTCGGCCGGGGACACGACATGAAAATCCAGGTCAACGCTCGAAACCGCACGCATCTCTTCGAAGCCTCTCCGGGCGAGAAGATCCTGCACGGCGGTCTGGCGCGGGGCATCGCGCTTCCCTATGAATGTGCCAGTGGAACCTGTGGGACCTGCAAGGCAAAGCGGGTGTCGGGCGAGATCGACGATGCCTGGCCGGATGCACCCGGACGCAAGAGCCTGAAGTCGGCCGACGAGTTCCTGATGTGTCAGTGCGTGGCCCGGACCGATGTCGTGGCCGAGGTACCCGCCTTCGTGCAGATGATGGACACCGGCTCCTGCGTGCCCAGCGCAGGCGCCGGGCGCATCGCCTCGACCGAGATGCTCACGCACGACGTGATGCTGATCGATGTGGAAACGGATGCGCCGATGGAGTTCGACGCCGGTCAGTTCGTACTGCTCGGTGTCGATGAGGTCGAGGGCATGCGTGGGTGGTCGATGGTGAACTTCGATCGCCATGCACGCACCCTGCGCTTCGTCGTGCGGCGCAAGCCGGACGGCCTGCTCTCCAACTGGCTGTTCGACGGCACGTCGCGCGTCGGGACACGTGTTTCGCTGTTCGGACCGCTGGGGCACGCAACCTTCTACCCCAGCCTCGGACGCGACCTTCTGTGCATCGCGGGCGGCAGCGGCATCGCCGGCGTCATGTCCATCCTCTCCCGCGCCGAACAGGACGAGTACTTCAACCGGCACTCGGGTGATGTGTTCTTCGGCGTCCGCACCGCTCGCGATGTGTACTTCCTCGAGGAGTTCACGCGCCTGCGTCGTGTCTGCGGGGAGGGACTCACGGTCACCGTCGCGCTCAGTGACGAGGATCCGCCGTCCTCCCTGGTCAGCGACTACCCGCTGATCCGCTTCGATCGCGGCTTCGTGCACGAAGTGGCCAAGCGACACATGGCGGGACGTCTGGGCAACGTCATTGCCTATCTTGCAGGACCGCCACCGGCGGTCGATGCCTCGATCCGGATGCTGCTGCTGTCGCGCGTCACTGCAGACAACATCCGGTACGACAAATTCAGCTAGGACCGCGGGCATGCAAAAACAGCGAATCTGCAGCGCGTCGGACGTCCCGGACAACGGGATGAAGAGCTACGACATCGAGGGCAAGAAGATCCTCGTGGTCAATGCCGGCGAGTGCTTCCATGCATATCAGGGGCTGTGTCCGCACCAGGACGTATGCCTCGACGAGGGCTACTTCGACGGCCAGTTGCTCACCTGTCACCAGCATCTGTGGCAGTGGGACATCCGGACCGGCGATGCAGTCGGCCTGGCCGAAGCGCCGCTCGAGAAGTACGAGGTGGAGGTCAGCGAGGGCGAGATCTTCGTACTTCAATCGAGCGCACTGAAGGCGGTGGACATGCTCAAGGACGTCTCTGCGGCGTCGCTCGAGCGACTGGAGGCGCTGGCCCGACGGGAGCAGCTGTCCGCGGGCACGGTGATCTACGAGGTCGATGATCCGGCTGATGACCTCTACGTGCTCGAGTCGGGGCGCGTGGAATTCACGATAGGGCGCGACGACCGGACACGTCTGGCGGGTTTCATGTTGCGCAAGGGTGAGGTGTTCGGCTGGGCGGCGCTTCTGGAGCAGCATCCGCGAAGAATCGCCCGTGCCGTATGTCATGAGGATTCAGTGCTGTTGCGGCTCAACGGCGAAGCCATGCTCGACGCGCTGGAGGCCGATCCGATCTCTGGACTGATGGTGATGCGACGGCTGGCCACGCTGGTCGCGCGCCATACGACAGGACCTCAGAACAGTTGAGCGAAGGACCGTTCCGGCGGTCGTGATGCATGCGGAAGGAACGGAGGCGAGGGCAGGCAGATGCAGTGATGCGGCAGTGCGGAGACTTCGGTGTCCATACCAACAATCAGGAGGAGAGTTGCCATGGGTAATCTCAGGAATCGGGTATGCAGGATGGTGTCGACGCTGCTTGCAGCGGCGGCGTGTACGCTGGCTGCGGGCGTTGCGCAGGCCGGCGACATCAACTTCGGCAAGGTCGGCGAACCGGTGAAGCTGGTGGTGGGCTACCAGCCCTACTACACGGAGGCGTGGTCCGGCGTCGTCATGCGCGGCAAGAAGTTCTACGAGAAGTATCTGCCCAAGGGCTCGACGGTGGACTTCGCGGTCGGCCTGCAGGGCGCGGTCGTCGTCAATGCGATGCTGGCGGGCAAGCAGCACATCGGCTACGTCGGCGACATGCCGGGCATCGTGTCGACGACCAAGCAGCAGGTTGCCGACATCCGCATCGTCGCGGCGCTCGGCCTCGGCAAGGATCAGTGCAACATCTTCCTCGCACGCAAGGACGCACCGAACTTCGCGTCGCCCAAGGAAGCGCTGAAGTGGCTCAACGGCAAGAACGTGGCGGTGCCCAAGGGCAGTTGCACCGACCGCTTCGCGCAGGAGACCTTCAAGAAGGAGAACATCACTCCGGGTGCCTATCTCAACCAGAACATCGAGGTCATCACCAGCGGCTTCCGCGCTGGCAAGCTCGACGCCGCAGTGGTGTGGGAACCGACCGCGTCCCGCCTGGTGCAGGAGGGTCTGGCGAAGCGCGTTGCGTCCGGTGCGACGGTAGGGGAGAGTGACGGCGGCTTTCTCACCATGCGCGAGGACCTGATCCGCACCCGTCCGGACGTCGTGAAGGCCTGGCTGAACGCCGAGCTCGATGCCCAGCTCTTCCTCGCCGACCCCGCCAATGCGCAGGAAATCGCCCGCATGGCGATGGAGCAGACCACCGGCTTCACCGAGCGCGCGCTCTGGTCCTCGATGTTCCTGCGCTATCCGGACAGTGCCGGCGGCGTCGATCAGCGCCTGCTGCTTCCCTTCACGATCACGCCCGAAGTGCAGGCACTCATCACCGATGCCACCGCCTTCCTGTTCTCCATCAAGAGCATCAACGTCGACAAGCTTCGCCCGGAAGCCGTGATGCCCGAGTTCACCCAGGCCGTCCTCAAGGAGCGCGGACTGACCTCGCCGATCGGTGCGGTCAAGGCGCTGCCGGAATCCGCCTACAAGGGTAAGTGAGCTGAGGAGCGCGTCCGCACGGGGCGGACGCGTCACACGTTGAATGCGAGGGAACATGGAACAAGTCGAACGCTTGCTTAAGCGGACCTTGCCCTTCCAGGTCGTGTCGCCGGAAACGCTGGACGGCATTGCCGAGATCTCGAGGAATGAGGTCTTCAAGGCGGGTGAGGTCATCTACGAGGCCGGTCAGCCGGCAGAAGAGGTCTACGTACTCGTGTCGGGCCGGGTGAAGCATCGGATCGATCCGGAGATCAAGGCGCGTGTGCATGAGAAGGAACTGCAGGTCGGCGATGTCTTCGGCTGGGCGGCGATTCTCGAGGGCGAGAAGGTGCGGCTTGCCGACGTCGCCTGCATCGAGGCGGCCGAGGTCCTGAAGATCGACGGCGCGCGCCTGCTGGACCTTCTGCGCAAGGACGTCAATTTCGGCGAGGCGGCGCTGAAGAGCTTTTCCCAGCTCATCAGTCAGCAGTACTACCTGCCGCCGTCGGTGTCCGAGCGCGTGCCCACCACGCTGTCCAAGGTGGGAGACACGCGTACTCCCGCCTCGAACCAGGCGGAGCCGCAGACGGCGTCGGCATGGACGCTGACCATGTACCGGGCGGGCGAGTGGCTGAGGAGCCCCGACCCCTACCTGATGATGGTGGGCTTCGCGCTGATGCTGGGCTTCTGGTACCTGACGGTGGAGGTGCTCAAGCTGCCGCGCTTCGAGGATCTGCCAGGCCTGACCACGGTGGTGAAGGAGTGGTTCGCCGAGGATCCGGTGTACGGCATGTCCATCTATACGGCTGAGTACTACCAGCACATATGGGTGAGCATACGACGCGTGGCCATCGCCTTCCTGCTGGCAACCGCGCTCGGCGTACCGCTGGGTCTGTTCCTCGGATGGTCCCGCAGCTTCCGCGAGTACGTGTTCCCGGTGTTCGAGCTGCTGCGCCCGATCCCGATCCTCGCGTGGGTGCCGCTGGCGATCATCATGTTCACCGGCAGCGAGACACCGGTCATCTTCCTCACCTTCCTCGCGTCCTTCTTCGCGACCGCACTCAACACGATGCTGGGTGTGGAGTCGATCGACGAGTCCTACACGCGTGCCGCCGCCTGTCTCGGCGCGAACCGCTGGCAGGTGTTCAAGGAAGTGATCGTGCCGGGATCCATGCCCTACGTGTTCACCGGCCTGCAGATCTCGGTGGGGGTTGCCTGGTTCTCGCTGGTGGCCGGGGAAATGGTGTCCGGGCAGTACGGTCTGGGCTACGTGATCAACACGTCCTACACGATGGTCAGATACCCCACCATCATCATCGGCATGGTGACTCTCGGCATCGTCGGTTACACGACGAGTGCGATGGTCCGGATTGCCGGCAACTACATGATGCAGTGGCGTCTGCGTGAAATGGCTCTGGGAGGTCGGTGATGAGTGCTGTGCTTGAGAAGGTACGTACGCAGGGCAACGAGGCGCGCCACGGAGCGATCCGGATCGACGACGTGGTCAAGATCTACGACCCCGAAGGGGCCGCGGTCATGGCCGTCGATCACTGCACGCTGGACATCAAGGCGGGCGAGATCTGCATGATCGTCGGGCCGTCGGGCTGCGGGAAGACGTCGCTGCTGAACGCGATCGCGGGCTTCCACGACATCACGTCGGGCGCCATCTACATGGATGGCGAGATGCTCTGCGGTCCCGGCAAGCCGAAGGCGGACCCGGGTGCCGACCGCATCGTGGTGTTCCAGAACGGCGCCTTGTTCCCGTGGAAGACGAATCTCGAGAACGTTGCCTTCGGCCCGATGATGCAGGGCAAGATGAGCAAGAAGGAGATCCTCGAGAAGGCGCGCAGCATGATGGCCGATGCCGGCCTCAGCGGCACCGAGCACAACTACCCGGGGGAGGTGTCGTCAGGGCTGCGGCGGCGGGTCGAGATCGTGCGCGCGCTGATGAACGACCCCAAGGTGCTGCTTTTCGACGAGCCCTACCGGGCCCTCGATTCGCTGACCCGCTCGGTGATGCACGAGTCGCTGCTCGAGATCTACTACAAGAACAAGGTCACGATCTTCTTCATCACCCACGACCTGGAAGAGGCGATCTTCCTCGGCCACAAGCTGGTGATCATGACGACGCGGCCATGTCGCCCGAAGAAGGTGCTCGAGGTCGACATACCGCACCCGCGCGATTACAGCGTGCTCACCAGTCCGCGTTTCCGCGAACTGCTCGAGGAAACGTCGTCGGTCGTGCATGAAGAGGCGCGCAAATCCTTCGCCTCCGGCGAGAAGGAGGGCTGAGCGATGAACATGAAAAAGATGCGGCGCTCGCTGTTCAGCCGGACGACTTTGCGCGCCATCGTGTCGATCACCGTCTTCCTGCTGCTGTGGGAAGCGGGGTCACGGTCGAAGGAATGGGCCGGCTTCACCATGCCCTGGATCGGGCTGATACCGGCGCCCACCAGCGTTCTGTCGGTGTGGTGGGACCTGCTGGGTGACAGCGGCTACTGGCAGAGCTGGTATCTGAGCCTGATGCGCGTGCTGAGCGGCTTCGTCGCGGCGATGGTGATCGGCATACCGCTGGGTCTGCTGATGGCGGTCAGTCGAACGTTCAATTCGATCACCTTCCCGTCGTTCGAGATCCTGCGGCCGATTCCGCCGCTCGCCTGGGTTCCGGTTGCCATCATTTTCTGGCCGACCGAAGAGCTGTCGATCGCGTTCGTCACCTTCCTCGGTGCGTTCTTCACGGTGGTGATCAACGTGCTCGGTGGTGCTCGGTCGATCGACATGCGCTTCTACCAGTCCGCGCAGGCCATGGGTTCGTCCCAGTGGGACATCTTCAAGCGCGTCGTGCTGCCGGCGACCGTGCCGTCCATCGTGGTGGGTTCGTCGGTGGGCATGGGCATCACCTGGAACGTGGTGGTGGCCGCCGAGATGATCTCCGGTGGTGGCGGTGGCGGTGGCTCGGGTGGCGGGCTCGGCTTCTTCATCTGGAACTCCTATGTCGGTGGCTCCTATGAGCAGATCGTCATCGGAATGATCAGCATCGGCATCGCCGGCTATGCGTGCAGCGAGCTTCTGCGCGGCATTGGCGGCTTCTTCACGCCCTGGCTCAGAACACGGTAAGGAGTCGAATCATGGCAAGTGCAACTCAGAGCACGATGGCGCCGATCACCAGCAAGGTCTCGATCAACGCCGGGGAAATGATCGTCAGCAATGTGTGCAAGTCATACGGCACCGGGCTGTTCGAGAAGAAGGTGGTGAAGGACTGTTCATTCACCGTCGAGCGCGGCAAGCTCACCGTGATGATCGGCCCCTCCGGCTGTGGCAAGAGCACCCTGATCAAGCTGCTCGCAGGTTTCGAGAAACCCACGAGCGGCAACATCCTGCTCAACGGCAAGCCGGTGACCGGACCGGGGCGGGATCGACTGGTGGTGTTCCAGGAGTCGGCGCTCTTTCCGTGGATGACGTCCTACGACAACATCATGTACGGGCCGATCGCGCGCGGTGAGGACGACAAGAAGGCGCGCGACCTTGCCGAGTTCCTGCTCGACAAGGTGGGCCTGCGCGACTTCCGCAGCAAGTATCCGATGCAGCTGTCGGGCGGTATGCAGCGCAGGGCGGAGCTGGCGCGCGCGATGATCAACAACCCGGAAGTGATGATCCTCGACGAGCCGTTCCGCGGGCTGGACGCGATGTCGAAGGAACTGATGTGGGAGTACTACTCGGCGCTGTACGAGGAGTCCCGCCGCACCACCTTCTTCGTCACCACCGATATCGACGAGGCGCTGTTCCTGGCCGACCGCTTGATCATCATGAGCAATATCCCGACCCGGGTCAGAGCCACCATCGAGGTGGACATTCCGCGGCCGCGCAAGCTGGCCGATTTCTTCCTCGGCGACCGCGCCAACGAAGTGAAGATGACCGCACTGTCACTGCTGCACGAGGAGGCGATGAAATCCTTCTCCGGCGGCAGCAAGGCGGCGGCTGACTTCGTCGAATCCTACGCAAGGAGATCACAGAGGGCGTGACGCGTCGCGCCGCACGGCGCGCGCCACGACACCTTGACGGGCGTGCCTGACGGTGCGCCCGCAGGGAGCGCTCGCGCCAGAAAAACGTGGAGTCGCTTCACCACGCCTCCACGCAACAGCCGGACGGGGCACAGAAAGCCCCACTCTTAACTACTCAAGACAGGCGGACACCATGACCCAGACCGTGATCGACATGCGCAGCAGACCTTCCTACCTGCATGATTTCTATGGCGCGACGCCCGACACCCCCTCGTTCGAGGTGGTGAAGTGGCTGAACCGCCGCACCGGATCGAAGGACGAACTGCATTTCACCCGCTCGAAGAACGCCAGTTCCTTCGTCAAGGAGATCCGCGAGGCGGGCATCTCGCAGGCGGTGGTGGTCGGCCGCGACACGCCGGGGATCAAGCACTCGAACGACGAAATCAGGAAGATGGTGGCGGAGCACAAGGAGCTCGTGGGCATCGGCTCGGTCGATCCGCACGCCAGCGGCATCAAGGCCGCGACCGACGAGATCGAACGCGCGGTCAAGAAGCTCGGCCTGAAGGGCATCAACATCGAACCTGGCTTCTGCAATCCGCAGGTGGCGGCGGACGATGCACAGCTCTATCCGGTCTATGAGGCCTGCCAGGCGCTCGGCGTGCCGGTGACCATCATGTCGGGTCCGACCACACCGCGGTTCGAACTGACGGATCCGGCCTCCATCGGGCGGGTGGCGAAGAACTTCCCGAAGCTCAAGATCGTTTGCTACCACGGCTTCTGGCCGTACGTGAACGAGATGATCGGCATCGCCTTCCGCTGGGACAACGTGTTCGTCGTGGCGGACATGTACATCTTCCTGCCCGGCGGTTCGCTGTATGTCGAAGCGGCAAACGGCTTCATGCAGGACCAGCTGCTGTTCGGCAGTTCCTATCCCTTCCGTGCGATGGGTCAGTCCGTCGAGGACTACCGCACCCTCGGCTTCAAGGAGTCGGTCATCGACAAGGTGATGGGCGGCAACGCGAAGCAGGTTCTGGGGCTTTGAGTCGACGGGCGGGGAGGCGACGATGAACACGATGGGGCAGCCTATATCGATACGGCGGGCAGGCGATGACGACATCGACTGGCTGCTCGACATGTATACATCGCTCGACTTCTCGCCCGAGCCATCGATGCCGCTGGCCGATGCGCGGGCACGCTTGCGGCAGATCGAGGCATATCCCGATTACCGCGTGTATGTCGCCGAAAGCGAAGGGGAACGGGTGGGAACCTTCGCCCTCATCATCATCGGCGGGCTGGCGCATGGCGGGCGTCCGCACGCGATCGTCGAGGATGTGGTGGTCGCGCCCGGACACCGCCAGCGTGGCGTCGGCCAGGCGATGATGCGTTTCGCCATGGACTGCTGCGCCGAGGCGGGCTGTTACAAGCTTGCGCTGTCGAGTCACCTGAAACGCGACAAGGCGCACCAGTTCTACGAAATGCTCGGGTTCGAGCGCCACGGCTACAGCTTCCTGGTCGGGTTCTGAGGGGGCGTCGACCGGGATGTCGGACGTCCGCCCCAGCGCTCATCGCGGCTCGCGGGCGTACGGACAGGCGCCGCCGGTCGTGACGGCGGGCGGGTGATGGACGGCTCAGGCGAGCGCCAGCATGCGCAGCGCCATTTCGTTGAAGCGCTCGGAGATCGTTTCGGCGCCGAGCGAACCGTCCGGGCGCATCCAGAGGTAGCTGTAGAAATACATGCCAAGTACGCCCTTCAGCACCACCGGGTCATAGGGCCTGAAGAGGCCCTGTTCGGCGCCGGCGATGAAGGCCTCCTTCCAGACCCGCTCGTAGCGGGTATGCAGCGCCAGCACTTCCGCACGACGGGTATCGGTCAGTGACTGCACCTCCCGAAAGCACACCGTCAGCTCCGCCTGATGCGAGGCGATCATCGAGATCAGATGATGGCCCAGTATGCAGATGCGCTTGCGCGGGTCGGCCTCCCGTTCGGCCGTTACCGCAAGGTCATTCAGGTCTGCGATGTACTCGCGGGCGATGTCGTAAAGAAGGTCGTCCTTGCTGCGGATGTGATGGTAGAGCGCCCCGCGGCCAAGCTGTACGGCGTTCTGCAGTTCGGTCATTCCGACGGCATGGTATCCCCGCTCGGCGAAGAGGCGGGCAGCCGTCTTGACGATGCGTGCCCGCTGCGAACGGTCGTCCTTCGTGTCTGTGCTCATGAGAGCGGCCCCTGCCGGGCCAGAGTTCGGTGGTCGCCAAATCATAAATGACCCGCTGCGCCTTGCGTGCAAAGCATCGTGTCCCGAGCGGCGCGGTTGAGGGCCTATGCACGGTGGCACTTTCACCGGGCGCGTTTGCCCGAATCGATTGCTCCGGGCGATGCGCCGACGTAGTATACCGACCGATCGGTACAGTTACGGTCATCGGATGTTCCCAACCACCTGGAGGTCATCGTGGATCAGAAGATTGACGGAGTACGTTTGGTCAAGGCCGCTCGAGCCGAACTCGAAGCGCACAGTTCGATTACGCACAATCCGTCGCGACGGGCGATGCTCGCGAAGACGGCAGCCGCCGCGGTGACCGGGTTGGCTGGCGTCGGTGTCGCGCGCGCGGATCCGCTCGCGGTTCCGGAATCGAACAGGGCGCTCGGCCGCCCCTTGCCGCCGGAAGAGTACGGGATGCCATCGAAGTACGAGTCGCACGTCAAACGACGGCGAACCGATGTCCTCGTCAATAAGCAGAACTACTCGGACTGGAGCTTCACGCCGCTGCATCAGCAGCTGGGCACCGTCACGCCGAACGGACTGATCTACGAAAGGCACCACAACGGGGTGCCGGACATCAACCCCGATCAGCACCGCTTCGTCATACACGGCATGGTCCGCCAGCCGCTGGTCTTTTCGATGTCCGACCTGATGAAGTATCCGTCGGTGTCACGCTTCCACTTCATGGAGTGCTCGGGCAATGGGCTCACCGACTGGCTGAAGCCGGCCGCCCGCACCGTGCAGCAGACGCATGGACTGCTGTCGTGCGCTCAGTGGACCGGCATTCCGGTGTCGACGCTGCTCGACGAGGCCGGCGTGTCGCCCTCCGCCACGTGGGCACTGGCCGAGGGCGCCGACGGTGCGGCGCACGCACGCAGCATTCCGATGAAGAAGCTGCTGGAGGATGCGCTCATCGTCTACGCGTCGAATGGCGAAATGCTCAGACCGGAGAACGGCTACCCGCTGCGTCTGTTCATTCCGGGCTGGGAGGGTAACGTCAGCATCAAGTGGTTGCGCCGGCTCAAGCTGGGCGACCAGCCCTGGCATCTGCGCAGCGAGACCGCGCGCTACACCGATCCGATGCCGGACGGGAAGTGGCGTCAGTTCAGTTTCGAGATGGAGGCGAAGTCGGTGATCACCTCGCCGTCGGGCAGCATGAAGATCCGTCCGGGCCCGATCGAGATCGTCGGCTTCGCGTGGTCCGGCAAGGGGAGCATACGCGCGGTGGATGTCACGCTCGACGGCGGTCGCACCTGGCGCCAGGCGCAGCTGGAAGGGCCGGTGATGGACAAGTGCCTGACGCGATTCCGGCTGCAGTGGAACTGGACCGGTGGTCCGACGACGATCGCCAGCCGCTGTGTCGACTCGACCGGCTACGTCCAGCCGACGGTCGAGGACATCCAGAAGGTGCGCGCGATCACCGGCTTCGTGCAGCACCACAACGGTGTGTTCCCGTGGTCCATCAACGAAGCAGGGGAGGTGAAGAATGCGATCGCTTGAGACTGTGACGATGGCCCTGGCCACCACCCTGCTGCTGGCGGGTTGCGCCGGGAATGCCATGAATTCGGCGACGGCGTCGCCCCATGCCCGATCGACCGCGCTCGGCACCCCCATCGTCGAAGCGGATCTCGTCGCCTGGAATATCGATGTCCGCGGTCCGGACGGGCAGGGCCTGCCTCCGGGATCCGGCACCGCGCGGGCAGGGAAGGCGGTGTTCGACGCCCAATGCGCCTCCTGCCACGGCGCCGCGGCTGCTGGCGGCCCGATGTTCGGCACCATGGTCGGCGGTATCGGCTCGTTCAAGACCGACAAGCGTCTGCTCACGCCGGGCAGCATGTATCCGTACGCGCCGGCACTGTTCGACTACATCCGCCGCGCAATGCCGTTGACCGCCCCGCAGTCGCTCAGCAACGACGATACCTATGCGGTGACGGCGTATCTGCTGCACCTCAACGGATTGGTGGATGAGGACGCCCAGATGAACTCGACCAGTCTGGCGGCGATCCGCATGCCGAACCGGGATGGCTTCATCGTCGACGACCGGCCGGACACGAGCGCCGTCCGGTGCATGCAGGACTGCAAGCCGCTGCGCACGAGCGTTGCCGCACCCTGAGGCGGCGGCGTAAGAGGCCTTCGCCACGCTTGCGGCTGGCAGTGAACAGGGCCGCGAGAACCGACGCTGACTGACGTCCAGTCGTGTCAGCGTCGAGGCGGCCGATCACGCTGACGTCCAAGCGTGTGTCCTTGCCCGGCCGATCTCATCCGCCTCACGGGATGCGATCGGCCGGGCCTCCATTACGGCCTGCACTTCGCAGCCGGACGCATTCCGAGTGTGGCGCGGGCCAGCA
>JAVEVQ010000113.1:0-6721 GCA_034004945.1 Methyloversatilis sp.
TAGCGGATGTCGCCGTCGGCTTCCGAGTGGTGCAGCACCATCGGGCTGAGCAGGTATTCCCAGTGCTTGCCGATGGCCGACGCGCGGTGTTCCCACACATGGCGCAGATAGCGTTCGCGATCGCCGTAGTCGGATTCGGCCAGCACCTGGCCGTCGCGGCCCAGCCACTGCACGCTGCGCATGCACTGCGCGGCGCGCCCGTCCTCGCTCCCGCCGCTCGACCACTTTGCCGGAAAGGCGCGACCGAAGCGGAACAGCAGTTCCTGCACGCGCGGCAGCGGCAGGTCGTCGGCATACACCTCCAGCACCAGCAGCACCACATCGACGTCATAGAAGAAATAGAGGTCGATGTGCTGCACCGTCAGGTCCAGCGTGCTGCCGTCCTCGCAACCGAGGCGGACGGCGGCGATGTCGTGCCGGCGGAACACGCGGATCGGTGATTCGCCGTAGCCGCGCAAGGTCGCGCTGGAACGCCCCTGGCCGTAGAGGAAGCGCTGCACGTGCGGCAGGAAGGTGACGAACTCGCGGTAATGGCGCTCGTGGAAGTCGGTCGGCGCGCCGGTGAATTCGTCGCGCTGTTCGCGCCAGGGGTTGTTCTCGGTGATCGCTGCCAGCGCTTCGGAATGCCGCTGCACCTGGTCGCCGGCGCGCATCGGCATCAGCCGCAACGGCCACATCAGGATCTGGCGGAAATGACGGGCAACGGGTGGGGTGGATGCACTCATGACGATGGCGCCGGTTGCGGGTGGCCGAGTGTAGCGCCGTGCTCAGCGCAGCGGGCGGCGCAGTTCAGGCGGCAGCGCGCGACGGTCCTTCACCACGGTCAGCGTCAGCCCGGCGCGTTCGACGCGCGCGATTTCGTCACCGCGCAGTACTTCGTTGCAGCGCATGTGGGTGGTCGAAATGAAAAAGTCGGCGCGCACCCAGTCGCGGGTGACGAGGTAGCGGTCGGTCGGCAGCCAGGCCTGCGCCTGCAGCGATTCGGCGCACACCGCCACCTGCCACGGTTCGGCCGGCGCCGGCTCGGCGTCGATGCGCGCGCGCAGCAGAGCCGTCGCCTCGCGCACGCCATCCGACCAGTAGTCGGTTTCCCAGCGGTCCGGCGCGCCGGCGAAGCCGCCGGCCAGCCTGTTGTAGTTCACGTAGTGATACGGGGCGAGCCGCGCCATGTCGTACAGCGGCACGGCGACGCCGGCCGCGCACAGCAACGCGAAAGCGATGGCCGTGACCGGCCGCGCGCGCGACCAGCGCCCGGCGGCGCACAGGCCGGAGGCCGCGATCACCGCCAGCGGCGGCAGCAGGAAGGTGAAGTGGCGGATGCCGTTGTACAGCGTCGGCCGGGTGGCCAGTGCGAGCGCCAGCGGCAGCAGTGCGGCCAGCAGCACCGGCAGCCAGCGCAGCCCGTCGACGCGCCGCGGCGCCGTCAGCGCGCCGACGGCGGCGAACAGCAGACCGGCCAGCGCCAGTTCGGGCAGCCGGGCGGCGAGGTAGAGCGGCAGATAGTGGCGCGGCACGTCGCCTATCTTCATCACCTCGCCGTCGAGCACCGTGTACAGGTCGAAGGTGAAGTGCGAGAAGGTGGTGAGCGCCTTGAACAGATTGCCGGGCGCCTGCATCGACCAGGGCCAGAACAGCGCCATCAGTGCCAGCGCGACCGGGACGGCCGGCAGCAGGCCGGCGATCGAGCGCAACAGGTGGGCTGCACGCGCGCGCAGATCACCGGCCGAGAGCGCGCTGACTGCGAACACGGTCAGTCCCAGCGCCATCACCGCGAACACCGCGCCGACGCGCAACCCGAACGCACAGCCGATAGCCGCACCCAGTTGCAGCACGAGCGCCAGCGGCGGGCGCGGCATCAGCGGCACCAGCCGCACGACGCACAGCGTCGCCCAGGCCATGCAGGCGGCGAAGGGAATGTCCTTGGTATGCGTGAACAGTGCGCCGCTCCAGGCGCCAGTCAGCATCAGCAGCCCGACCGCGCTCAGCGCCGCCGCCTCACCGGCCAGCAGTCGCGCCGTGCGATATACCGCGAACAGCCCGCCCAGACCGAACAGCGTGGTCAGCAGATGCCGCAGATCCCACACATTCATCGCCGGCAGCAGCCGTTCCGCCGACGCGGCGAGCAGGTCGAACAGACCGCCGTAGAGGTAGAGGTTCTTGTACTGGAAGGCCGCCAGGTCGGTCAGGCCGGAGTCGTAGTAATCGAGCAGCAGCCGGCCATAGACTTGCTGTACCTCTTCGTCATTGCTGAGGCCGTGTCGGTCGAAGCACAGCAGCACGTAGACGATGATCAGGGCGAACAGCAGGAGGGCAGGGGCGTTGCGGCGGAGGGCGGTTGAGGTCACGACTGGTGCAGGCTGTGGGCGGCGGCCGGATAACGCGCGACCGCCTGCCGCGCTGACAGCGCGCGCAAAAGAAGACGCCCAGCGTTTGCGGGGCATCGGTTTCGTTCAAGACCGCAATCGCGAGCAAGCTCCCACAGAACCCCGGCTCCGGCCGCGGATCGGACGCACGCCCTTGTGGGAGCGGCCTTGGCCGCGACAGGGCCGTTACCGTCTGCCGGCTTCGATACAGGCTGCCGTCGGGGTCAGAAGATCTCTTCCACAGAACTCCGGCTCCAGCAGAGGATCGGGCGCACTCCCTGTGGGAGCGGCCTTGGCCGCGACAGGGCGGTCGCGGTATGCCGGCTTCGATGCAGGCTGTCGTCGGGGTCAGAAGACCCCTCCCACAGGACTCCGGCTCCAGCAGAGGATCGGGCGCACTCCTTGTGGGAGCGGCCTTGGCCGCGACGGGGCCGCCGCAGTCCGCCGGCTTCGATGCAGGCGCTGTCTGGGTGACAAGAGTCCTTCCCAAGGGGCATCAGCGCGCAGGGCGTTTGCTGTCAGTTGTCGACGCGTGGAGCGCCGCCCCGTGGTTCAGCCGCCCAGCGCGCCCAGCTCCACGGCATTGGCGGCAAGCAGAGCCGGCAAGGTTTCGGATGCCAGCACGCCGTACTCGCGCACCCGCGCGGCGCCGATCGGATCGCCGGGCAGCGCTTGCGTGGCCGGGTGCACCATCACCGCGTCGCCGTCGGCGGCGTTGCCGAGCCAGCCGGAAAGTCGCTGACGGTAGCCGTTTGCGTCGCCGTCGAAACCATAGGCGCCGAGCAGTCGCGGTGTCGTGCGGATGCGTGCGGCGAAGGCCAGGCGTTCCAGGGCGGCGGCGCCGAGCGCGGCGATGAACAGAGGCTTGGCGCCGTCGCCGATGCGTGCGCCGCTGATGCGCAGCCAGGGCAGGCGGCCGGCGTAGCGGGCGACCAGCACTTCGACCAGCGCTTCGCGGATCTGCGGCAGCTGGTGCACGTGCTGGTGGCCGTCCACATAGGCCGGCGCGCGACCGGTCGCCTCCTCGAACAGTGCGCACTGGGTGGCGATCTCGTCGCGCAGTGCGGTCGCGTCGAGCCGGTGTGCGAGGCTGGCGCCGATCAGCGGCCAAAGGCCGCGACGCGGAGGGCTGAATTCGGTGAAGTCGAGATGCAGGCCGAAGCGGCCCGCGGCAGCGATGCGCGACGCCGCCGCCGGCCAGCCCGGCGCGCGCGTCATGCAGCCGGCGCCGGACAGCCGGCCGTCGGCCATCAGCGCCAGGATGGCGTCGTCGACCGCGGCGTTGTAGCCGTAGTCGTCGGCGGTGAGATACACCGTCTTCACGCCGGGGTGTGCGCGAACGCCCAGTAGCGGCCGAGCAGCCAGGTACTGAGTGCGACGAAGAACAGCACGATGGCCAGCGCGACCCACAGCGGTAGCGGCGTGAAGCGCAGCAACGCGGCGAGCATCAGCTGGTTGCCGACGAAGGCGGTACAGGACACCGCCAGCAACCGCGGCAGCGCCTGCCGGTGCGGTGCCTGCGTGCCGGCGAAGGACAGATTGCGGTGGCCGAGATAGCTGATCGGGAAGGCGCACAGGAAGCCGACCAGATTGGACCACGCGGGATCGATGCCGGTCGCCCAGTCCACGCCCAGCGTGACCAGATAATGCGTCGCCGCCGCGCAGCCACCAACGATCAGGAACAGCAGTACGGAGGCGCGCATCAGTCGGCCTGCCTGCGGCCGCGCACCACTTCGGCGACGATGTAGGGTGGCCGGCCCTTCACCTCCTCGTACACCCGCGCGAGGTATTCGCCGAGGATGCCGATGAACAGCAGCTGCACGCCGGAGAAGAACATGATGCTGACCACCACGGTCGGCCAGCCCGGCACGTCGACGCCGAACAGCAGCTTCTGGATCACTTCGTAAAGACCGTAGGCGAAGGCCACCGTCGACAGCAGCAGGCCGATCAGGCTGGCCAGGCGCAGCGGCAGCACGGAAAAGCTGGTGAGTCCGGTCCACGCCAGACGTATCAGGTTGAGGCGATTGAAGGTGGTCATGCCGGCGGTGCGCGGCAGCGGCGTGTAGGGGAGGCCGATCGAGCGGAAGCCCACCCAGGCGTACATGCCTTTCATGAAGCGCTGGCGTTCCGGCAGCGCGAGCAGGGCGTCGACGACGCGTCGGTCCATCAGCCGGAAATCGCCGGCATTGGGCGGAATGTCCAGCCGGCCGCTCGCATTCATCAGGCGATAGAACAACTTCGAGCCGAGGCGGTTGAACAGTCCCTGCGCGGCGCGGTCGGCGCGTACCGCATAGACCATGTCCCAGCCCTCGCGCCAGTGCGCCATCATGGTGCCCAGCAGCTCGGCCGAGTGCTGGCCGTCGGCGTCCATGCACACCACCACGTCGCCACGCGCGTGCTGCAGGCCGGCCGAGATCGCCGCCTCCTTGCCGAAGTTGCGCGAGAAGCGCACCAGCGTCACCGGAAGGCGCTGCGCGCAGTCGGCAGCGATCTGCGCCGTCGCGTCGCGGCTGCCGTCGTCGACGACGACGATCTCGAAGTGCGGCACCAGTGCGGCCAGATGGTGCGCAATCATGTCCAGCGTGCTGGCGAGTGCGCCGGCCTCGTTATAGGCGGGGACCAAGACGCTGAGCACGGGCGGGGTGGTGCGCGCGGAGGAGGGCGGAGTCGGGGCGGTGTGGTTCATCGTGAGGAAGGCACTCCGGCGGTCGGCGTCTGCCTGTGTGCAGTGCATTGAGAGGCCGGAAACGGCGAGCAGTTTATCGGTTGGCGCGGCTGTCGGTGCGCTTTACAGCATGAGCGCGAATCGTTCGCGCACACATCGTGACAATCACAAGGCGTTGAAGTGAAAGCGTTTCCGGGTTTCTGGCACAGCCATTGCTGGAGGGGCCGTCACGCGCCGGGTGGCGCACACGCAGGCCGGAAACGTGCGAGCGCATCGGCCTGCCGACACGACAACATCGAACGAGATACGCCATGACCCTTCCGACGCATTTCCTGAACCTGATCACCCGCTCCGTCGCCGCATGCTCGCTGGCCCTGGTGACCGCACACGCCGGCGCCGCGGTGATTGCCCAGGACGGCTTCCAGTCCTATTCGACCGGTGCCCTGAGCGGCGCCAACGGCGGCTCCGGCTGGGGTGGCGCATGGAGCGCGACCGGCAACGCCAACGTCGTCGATCCGGCGGCCAACCTGTCCGGCAACCGTGCGCTGGCGCTGACCGGCAACGCAAGCAATGCTGCCGTGCGTACGCTGGCGTCGTCCTTCAGCGGCGACAGCCTGTTCGTCAGTTTCCTGATACAGGCTGACCGCGGCAGCTCGATCGACCGCAACGACTTCATGGGCCTGTGGCTGGATCTGGGCGCCAACAACGGCGGCACCAATCGTCCGAACATCGGCATCAAGGGCAATCAGGACAGCACCAGTTCGACCAACGACCTCTTTGCCCGCACCACCGGTACCAATGGCAGCTATGCGCCGGGCAGCAATCTCGACGTGCTCGACACCTATCTCGTGGTCGGCCACCTGTACCGCAATGCCGCCGGCAACTACACGAACTTCGATCTGTGGCTGAACCCGACAGTCGATGACTTCCTGTCGCCGGACGCCAGCTTTGCCGGCGACGCCGGCATTTCGGCGATCGATCGCGTGGGCATCCGTCTGGCCAATCTGGACAGCGGCGATCGCATCCTGATCGACAACCTGCGTCTGACGACCACCTTCCAAGAAGCGACGGCCGTCCCGGAACCGGGCGTGCTCGGCCTGCTGGGTCTCGGCCTGGCGGGGCTGGCGTTCGCGCGCCGTCGCAATACCTGAGCGCTCCGGCGCTCGCTTCAGGGGGCTGCTGCGGCAGCCCCTTTTTCGTTCACGCACGGATCGCAGCGTTGCGGAGGGTCAGACGACCGCTCTCCTGTGGAATGCCTGTGACGGGCGCGGCGCAGAGATGTCGAAGGGGTCTTCCGACCCGGTCGGCACGTCGCGCCGCCGACCTCAGTGGTCGCGATTCTTCAGCGCCTCGGCGGCGCGGGTGAAGTGCTGCATCAGCCGCACGCCGACGTCGGTCGGGATGTCGGTCGCTTCGATCGCATGCACCATGCAGCGCAGCCAGGACACGACTTCCGCCTCGCCGATGGCGACGTGCGCGTGCATCTGCCGCAGGTTGGAGTGGCCCATGCGTTCGGCGTAGTAGCGCGGGCCGCCGAGGAAGCCGCACAGGAACTCGAACTGCGCTTCGCGCAGGTGGGCGACGCCGAAACCTTCCTGGTGCAGCTTGTGTACCGGCTCACC
Organism: Methyloversatilis sp.; assembly: GCA_034004945.1. GTDB lineage: Bacteria > Pseudomonadota > Gammaproteobacteria > Burkholderiales > Rhodocyclaceae > Methyloversatilis. Next base: position 6,651 of record JAVEVQ010000113.1, read on the forward strand.
GTCCGGGTGGGTTTCGACGATGTCGTAGAAGGCATTGACCAGCCGGCGCAGCGGCTCTTCGCCGCCGATCT
>JAVEVQ010000114.1:0-6585 GCA_034004945.1 Methyloversatilis sp.
AACGCCAGGCACAGCAAGGCGAAGGCCCAGGCGCGCGCGCGCAGCGGGCGGATGCGCAACAGCACGATGACGGCCGTACCCAGCCAGCCGGCGATCGACAGCCGCTCGAATGGCCCCACTTCGGAGAAGGTCCAGTGAAAAGCCTGCTCGTTCAGCGCAATCGGCAGCAAAGCAAGCAGCAGCGAGTAGGCGATCAGCAGCCAGAGCAGATTTCGATCGGTCCGCGGCATTGGTGCGCTATCTGACAAGTTCCCGATAAACGGCAAGATTGCCCTCGACCATCGCGTCGACGGTAAATTCACGCTCGACGATGTCTTTGCCCTGTCGTCCGAGCTGCGCCCGCCACGCCGGGTCGGCCAGCAGTTGCAGCAGGGCCTCAGCCAGCGCATCCGGCTCGCCCGGCGGCACCAGCAGCCCGCTCACCCCGTCGCGCACGGATTCCGGCATGCCTCCGACTGCCGAGGACACGACCGGTATGCCGGCAGCCATGGCCTGCATCGCCACGTTCGCAAACCCTTCCATCGTGGCCGGGTGCACCAGCACGTCGCTCGCGCGCAGGATGTCGCCGATATCCTGCCGGTAGCCAAGAAAACGGACACAGTCCTGCAGACCCGAACGCGCGACTTCGTTGCGCAGCGTCGCCTCCGCCTCGCCCTTGCCGACGAACAGGACCTGCGTGCCCGGATGTTCGGCCAGGATGCGCGGCATCGCCTGCAGCAGGAAGCGGTGGCCCTTGCGCGGAATGAGCTGGGCCACCACGACGAGCACCGGAACGCCTTCCGGCAGATCCAGCCGGGCCCGCGCCTGCGCAACGTCGAGTGCGCTCTGATAGGCCGGAAAATCAATGGCGCTGTAGACCTGCCGGATGTGCTGCGCCGGCACGCCAGCCTCGATCAGCACACGGGCAATGCCCTTGGACACCGTGACCACACGGTCCGGCAGTTTCACGTAACGCAGTTGCGTGAGGCATCCTGGCTTCACGGGATCATCCACCCGCCGCGACAGGATGACCTTGCCGATTCCCGTCATCTTCGCCGCGATCAGCCCCAGCGTGTCTGCGCCCCGGCGGCTGTGGATGTGGATCACGTCCGGACGCTCGGCACGCAGGATGGCGGCCAGGCGCCAGATGAATCGCAGGTCCACGTCGCCGGCGAAGTCGACCGCATGCAATTCCAGGCCATCGGCCTCGGCCAGCCGGTGCAGGTCTCCCCCGCGCGCGCACACGAGCACGGCGGGCTGACCGCGCCGGCGCAGGCCGCGCATCAGGTAGTAGACCTGCATCGTGCCGCCCAGCCGATGCCGTCCCATTTCAATATGCAATGTTTTCATGCAAGCGCGGGCAAGAGCGTACCGGCGACATCGAGAACGCGCTCGGGCGTGATGTCGCGCAGGCAGTGATAGGCACCGCCGCAGGTGGGGTGCCGGCGACAGGGCGAACAATCCAGCCCCAGCCAGATGACGCGGGCATTGTCGCGCCCGGTTACCGTGTAGGGGCAGGTGGATCCGAAAAGCGCCACGGTCGGCGTATTCATTGCCGTACCCATGTGCGTCAGGCCGGTGTCGACGCCGACCAGAAGCGCCGCGTCACCGATCAGTGCCGCTGCTTCGGGCAGTCGCGTGATGCCTGCCAGATTGACGATACCCGCATGGGTCGCCGCGATTCGCGCGGCCGCCTCGACGTCGGCCGGTCCGCCCAGCAGCACCGGCGTCAGCCCGCGCTCGATCAGGCGCGCGCAGAGCATACTCCAGGCGTCCTCGAACCAGTGCTTCTGCGGCCGCGTGGTGAATGGCGCGCATGCCACGTAGGCACGCGGCGCAAGACCATGGCGCGCCATCATTTCCCGGGCTCGCCGCTGCACGGCGTCCGACACGACCAGACGCGGCAGGAACTCTCCGCAATCGAGATCCAGATGCCGCGCCAGGTGCAGGTATTCGGAACTGATGCGCGCCGGGTCGCCGCCGCGCTCGACCACCTCGGTCATGAACAGGCGGCTGCCCTCTTTCGATCCGAGCCCGACACGGCGCGGCGCGCCGGTCAGCCATGCCAGCAGTCCGCTCTTGAGCAGGCCCTGCAGATCGAGCACGGTATCGAAGCGGTGCGATCGCAGCTGTGCGCGGTAATCGCGGGCACGACGCCACAGTTCCAGCCGACGGCCCTCGCGCCACAGCTGCTTCCACTCCGCCTTGGGCCAGGTGATGACCGCGTCCAGACAGCGGTCTTCGGCGATCAGCGGTGCGATGCCGGGTTCCACCAGCCAGGCAAGGTAGGCATGCGGATATGTACGCTTGATCGCCGCCGCCAGCGGCGACGCGAACACGACGTCGCCGATGGCCGAGGTGCGGACGATGAGGATGCGCTTCAAGTCCTGTTCTCCCGGATGCCGCACCACAGCGCGGCAAGGAAGAGCACGTACATGAGGCTCAGGTTGGAGCGCATCAGGTAGGACTCGAACAGGCAGATCGGGATGAACAGCACCGGCAGGGCAAGGCGGATGCGCTGTCTGCCGTCGGCCGGCCCGCGGCGCAGCAGCGGAAAGCACAGCACTGCGAGCAACAGGAGGCTGGCGGCAATACCGGCGTTCGCCTGCGCATAGAGATACTGATTGTGCGGGTTGTAGATCGGCGTCCAGTCCGGTGTGTGCTGCGCGTTGATACGCGCGTACTCGGCCTCGAAATCGCCGATGCCCACGCCCAGCAAGGGCGACTCTGCAATCATGCGTGCCGAATTGAGCGCATACACGACGCGCAGGCCCATCGATGTATTAACGCGTTGCTCGTAGTTCAGTACTTCATCGACACCGGCGTCCACCCGCGAGCGGAAGTAGTCGTTGCCGAAATAGCCGCCCACCACCACGCCGCCCGCCAGCAGCATCGCCAGCGCACCGGCCAGCAGCGGCCGGCGTACAAAGCGCTGAAAGGTCAGCAGGGCCAGCAGCACGAGGAAGCCAAGCAGCCCGGCCCGTCCGCCGGCGATCAGCAGATTGAGCGAGGTGGCCATCAGCAGCCCCGCATACAGCAGGTGCTGGCGGATACCGCGCGCATCGAACAGCAGGCGATGCCCGGCCAGATAACCGGCCAGCGCGAGCGCCGGCGTATACATCATGCGATCGACGAAAGGCGCCGTGTCGTCCGCGCCCTTGTCGACCCGGATGCCCTCCGGCAGATCCGGCCACACATGCAGCTGCGCCCAGTTGTAGAAGGCCAGCAGTTCGCACATCAGGATGGACAGCAGGAAGGCCGACACATAGCGGCCGAAATGCTCGCGCCTCGCCACGCTGAAATAAAGCGCGAACAGCAGAAAGAAGCCCTGGCGTCCGCTCATGCGTCGCCCCCACTCCAGATCCGTCGTCCACAGCAGGGACAGCAGGAACACCCCGTAGTAGGCGGCGAATATCCATACCAGTGGCTCGGTCGCCAGCGCGCGCAGCTTTGCGCCGTAGCGGCCCTCGATCAGCCACAGGATGAGGATGAGCGCGCTGAACCAGTAGGCCGGTGCCACCGTGAGCGGTATCGAGAAGAACACACCTGCCAGCAGCCATGAATTGATCGCGGGTATCCGCGTGCGGAAATCGGCGAAAGTCATTCGATCTCCACGCCGCACTGCTCAAAGGTTGTCCTCATGTCCTTCCGTTCATCCGGGGTCTTGAAATTCACCGCCGACCAGCCGAAAGCGCGCACGCGCACTGCAGGCGGATAAATCTGACGGGCGATCAGCAGCGCGGTCGAGCGCACACCGACCACCGCAGCGTATGGCGTGTGCGCCATATGGGTCTCGAGGGCGCAATCCGGCTCGATCAGCCGGTAATCGGGATGGCGCAACTCGTGCGCCGCGTCCTTCGGGTGCGCCTTGTAATCGATGTCGCCGATGCCCTGCGCGGCCAGCCAGTCGCGGATGCGTACCGTGGTCGCGGCCAGATCGGCGGCGCTCATCAGGCCGAAACCGGTCAGCGGCTGCCCGACCACCAGCGCCCGCCGCACCGTGTCGTCGACGGCCGGCGCCAGCGCATCGACCAGCGGCGGCAGTACCACCACCTTGTCGGCCGGGTACTCGTGCGGCAGCCCCGGCAGCACGTAGATGCGGTCGCAGAAGGCTGCGTCCGAACCGATGCGGTCGCCGGAAAAGCAGGTGTAGCGCAGTTCCGGTGCGAACAGGCGGCGCAGCAATCGCGCCCGCTGCGCCAGACGCTTCGTGAAACTCAGCGGATAGCGACGGATCGAGATCAGACCGTCGGGCAGGATGCGCGCGCGCATCTCGCGGGCGCCGACCGCGCGTGGCAACGCATGCAGGAAGTAGTTGATCGCCTCGGTGTCGAACACCGCACTGTGGATGATCAGCCGCTCGCACTGCCCGACCAGCCCGCTCACCAGACCGATATTGGCGCGCAGCCTGCGATGCCGGCCGAAGGCGCCGGGCAGCGGCTCCCAGCGCGGCCACGGCATGTAGGTACAGGCATCCCATTCGGCCGGATCGACGGCCGACTTCATGCCCGGCTTGTACCAGACCAGCACCTGCCGCGCGCCCGGCTCGCAATCGCGGGCGATCCGCCGTGCCGCGAGGTACTGCAGCGGGGAGGCTACGAAGTAGATGGCGGCGGTGGATGAAACAGGCATGCCTTGTCTGGGGGCGGGAAACGCGAAGGCGAGATGTTACTTGGTTCGGCAGCTGCGCTGTGCGCGCCCGCTCCCCACCGCGCCTGCATCCGCAGGAGGGCACGTCCGCTGTGCCAGCCGCGCGCTGCTCACGCCGTGCATCGGTGACTGCGGCATGCGAACCCGGCGGACCCGCCATCACGGCCCCGGCCTGCCCGCGGCCTGCTGCTGCCGACCCGGATGCCGGCCTGCCCCCGGGCACCGCATTCCTGCGTCATCCCGCCCCGCCACCGATGTCTGCGGCATGCCCGCCGACGCAGTTGGCATCGCTCTTGCACTTGCTGCCCGGTCGCCGGCAGTGCTGGCCGACGGATGCGCGCACGGCTCACGCACCATTTCGGTGCGGAAATGGCGCGCGAACGGGAAAAAGCATGGCCGCCACCCTGGGTTGCGCCAGCCACTCCTCCGTTCCCCGCGCACGGCGACACGACCGGATTCCGGACACCGTCTTCCGGATACCGGACGGCGGACACCCGCGTCCGCCTCCCGTGTACGAAACCAGGAGCGCCAACAATCATGACAATCCGCCGCTTCACGCGCCTGCGACGGGCGTGCTCGCTTCGCCCTGCCCTCGCCTTCGCCGCCGCCCTGCTCACCGCCGGCACCGCCCGGGCCGAACTTACGCTGAACGGCCCCGGCGACAGCTCGCTGACACTGGGCGTCTGGTCGAGCACCGCCTACACCAATGCGGAACAGGCGGATGGATCGCACACCAGCGATCTGCGGCTCGATTCCTTCCGCATCATTACCGGGGCGAAATTCACCCAGCGGATCGGTCTGATGACCAATTTCGCCCGTCTGTCGGGCGAATCGATGCGTCTGCTCGATCTGGTCGGCCAGTTCGAACTGGCCGACGGCCTGAACCTGTGGGTCGGACGCCTGCTGGTGCCGGGCGACCGCCAGCAGATGGCCGGCCCCTACTTCGCGAACGTGTGGGAATACCCGATGGTGTCGCGCAACCCGAGCGCCTACACCGGCCGGGACGACGGCGCCACGCTGTGGGGCAATGTGTTCGACAAGCGCCTGCTCTACATGATCGGTGCCTTCCAGGGCAAGAACCGCGGGCGCGGCATGTCGAACGAGTCACATCAGTTGCTGTACGCCAGCCGCGTCGCCTGGAGTTTCTGGGACACGGAGCCCGGCTACTTCGGCAACAACGACTACTTCGGCGAAAAGGAAGTACTGACGGTCGGTGCGGCTTACCAGAGACAGAACGATGGCGTCGGCACCGCCGCCGCAAAGGGTGATTTCACCGCCTGGAGTGTCGACGCGCTGATGCAGACCCGCCTGCCCACCGGCGGCACCATGACGCTGGAAGGGGCCTGGTACGACTACGACACCGATGGCGTCGCCGACATTTCGCCGGCCGACCCGGGCTGCAGCCGCGTCACCAACTGCGGCGGCGCCACCCAGGGCGATGGCTGGCTGGTGACCAGCGCCTATCTGTTCCCGAAGAAGGTCGGCATCGGCCGCTTCGAGCCGCACGTCCGCTATCAGGAATTCCGGCCGGACAGGGGCGTCCGCAACGACCAGTGGGACCTCGGCGTGAACTACATCATTGCCGGCCACAATGCACGCGTGAGCGCGCTGTACTCCAGCATGCGGACCGAGGGTGCGTCTTCCCTGGATCGCTTCATCCTGGGCGTGCAATTGCTGTACTGAGGCTCTACCGAGGCTCCTTACTGAAGCTTTACCGAGGCTGCACCGGGCCGTCGCTGCCCATCGACGGCGCGTGCACGTGCGGACCGGAATGCCGCCGCTGATCCGCTGAATCGACAGGCCAGCGCGCGGTCGACGGGGTGATCGCGAGCGGTGGCCTGTACAGGCGTCTGCCCGACTGCCGCCCGCCGGGTTGCACCGGCGCTGCTGCGGGCGCAACCACCGGCCGCGATGCGGGCGCCCTTACCGGCTGTCCGCCCGCATCGCCAGCGCGGC
>JAVEVQ010000004.1:0-10273 GCA_034004945.1 Methyloversatilis sp.
CGCATCGTCGCCAAGGTCGATGAACTGATGGCGCTGTGCGACCGGCTGGAAGCGGAACAGACGGACGCCGAAGCCGCACACGCCCGCCTCGTCGACGCCCTGCTCGCCGCGCTGACCCGAAGCACCGACGCGGCCGACTTCGCCGCCAACTGGCAACGCCTCGCCGCCCACTTCGACACCCTCTTCACCACAGAAGCCGCCATCGACGCCCTGAAACAGACCATCCTGCAGCTCGCGGTCATGGGCAAGCTGGTGCCTCAAGACCCCAACGACGAACCGGCGAGCGAACTGCTCCGCAAAATTGAGTCCAGAAAACGTATGTTGGCCGGAGACAAGATCCCTCGAAAGAAGAGCCAAGGTTATTTGCCGAACCAGTTGCAACCTATCTGGGGACCGCCTTGTGGCTGGGCATGGTCGAAACTCGCGGACCTCACTGAATTCGTTACCGATGGGGAGCACGCAACGCCCCAACGGACCATCGATCAAAGTGCCGTACCACTGGTCACGGCGAAAAATGTCCGCGACGGCTTCCTGGATTACACCAACACGGATTTTGTACCTCGTAACGTGGCGGAGAAATGCTGGAGGCGCTGTAAGCCAGAATTGAATGACATTCTGATCGTCTCCGTCGGTGCCACTTTGGGCAGACTAGCAATTCTCAATCACCATCGGGAGATGGTGATTGTTCGGAGCGTTACACTAATCCGCCCATGTCTCGTCGATGTTGCTTACTTGGCGCTTGCACTCCGATCCCCGTATGTTCAGAAATCAATTTGGGGAAGCGTGAAACAAAGCGCCCAGCCATGTTTGTACCTCACTCAGTCTTCGGCCCTAAACATTCCGATTCCACCAGCCGCCGAACAACACCGCATCGTTGCCAAAGTTGATGAATTGATGGCCCTGTGCGACCGCCTCAAAGCCGACCTCGCCACCGCCCGCCAGCGTCAGGCCACGCTGGCCGACACGCTGGTCGCCGCGGCGCTGGAGGCCGCCTGAAACATGAGCGATGGCGGCCGGCCGGGTCATGTGGTGTTCGTCGATGAGAGCGGCGATCACAGCCTGGAATCGATCAACCCGGAATGGCCGCTGTTCGTGCTGTCCTTCTGCATCTTTCCGGTCGAGGTATATGTACGCGAGGTCACACCCGCGATCCGGCAGCTGAAGTTCGATTTCTTCGGCCACGATCTGGTGGTGCTGCACGAGCACGACATCCGCAAGAAGAAAGGCCATTTCGCTCGGCTGAACAAGGAGGCACGCGAAGCGTTCCTTGACCGGCTGACCGGACTCATCGCCGGCACCGACATGACACTGATCGCCGTCGTGATCGACAAGCAAAGGCATGCCGCGCGCTACAGCCGGCCGATCCACCCTACCACCTCGCGATGCAGTTCGGGCTGGAACGGGTGAGCGCCTTCCTCGACCAGCAGGGGGAGAGTGAACGCGATACCTGGATCATCTGCGAGGCACGTGGCCCGAAGGAGGACGCGGCGCTTGAACTGGAGTTCAGGCGGGTATGCGACGGCGCCAACCGGCCGCAGCGCAAGCTTCCGTTCCAGTTGCTGGTCGCCGACAAGAAAACGAATTCCGAAGGACTGCAGCTTGCCGACCTGACCGCGCGCCCGGCAGGGCTTGCCGTACTTCGGCCGGATCAGCCCAACCGGGCCTGGGATGTGATGAAGAACAAGCTGTATGCGGGGCGCCACCAGTGCATTACGGGCAACGGTCTGAAGGTGTTCCCCTGAAAAGCAGAAGGGCCACCCGGAAGTCCGCGTGGCCCAGCGCCGGTCGGGTAGTCCCAACCCATTTGCGATGGACAATACACTCTATCGAGTGAATCGATCAAGCCGTACCGAGACCTCATCTTGCCCGCCATCAAGCCGCACGTTCGACACACGCAGGTCTGCCACTACGCCTTGCTGCGCTTTCGCCCGTTCGTCGAAACGGGCGAATTCGCGAACGTGGGTGTCGTATTGATGGCGCCCGAGGCGCGCTTCTTCGCGTATCGGCTGCTGACCAAGTATGGCCGGATCACGCAGTTCTTCCACCAGCTCGACCGCAAGGTCTATTTTCGCGGCCGCGAACTGATCAAGCTGGAGCTCGACCGGCTCGCAGCCGACCTGCGCCGCGTGGCCTTCGGTGACGCCCACACCGTGGTGAACGCAAGAGCCGCAGGCGCCCTGTTCGCGGAACTGACCCGGCCACGCGAAACCATGGTGCTGTTCGATGCACCCCGCGTGGTGCTTGCTGACGAACGGCACGCCAAGCTCGACGAACTGTTCGATCACTACGTCGAACGCAACTTCGTGACCCGCGAGTATCAGGAGCGCCTGCTCGAAAGAGTCGTTCACCACGTGCTCGCCACGGCCAGACTGACCGCAACCTGGCGCAACGAGAAGGTCGGCAACGAGGAGTTCGCGGTCACCTTCCCCTTCGTACGCATGCATGACGGCAGGCCGGAACGCATCATCAAGCCGCTTTATCTGGCCCAGGAAGACACCACCAGGCTGCTGACCCACGGCGGCCAGTGGACCGACAGGATCCGCCGACTGCGCAAGCGCGGCGCCCTGCCCGACGACGTGCTGATGCCGGTGCGCGCCCCGGCACCCTACGCGCGCGCCTGGGCGGCGTTTGCCGAGATACGCGAGGAACTGCAGGAACAGCAGGTGACCGTCATCGCGGCAAACGACGAGCCTGCCATCCTGGAGTTCGCGACCCGATAATCTGCAGCCAGCCGAAATCCTGTCGGCTGGCCCGGTGAGTGCGGATCGCGCGCGCCATACCCCCTTCCTCGCGGGGTCATCTCCCGCACTGCGGCGCCCCTGGAGCGACGCATCGCGCAACCAGCATGCGCACCACCACCGGCGAACAGGCGCAACGCAGGACCATCCCGGCAGGCCCGACTGCACCGCACCAGGGCGCAGCAGATTCCTGTTGGGTCCGCTGCGCTGTCTATAGTGGATATTCATGCGCCGGCCGCCCGCTGCGGCGACCGGTGTCGACGACATCCGGGAGCACGCGCCGATGAATGTTTCCGCTCCGGGCTTCAGCGCCTTCAGCCTGCCGGCCGCCGCCTCGCGGCCCGCCCGGGCCGCGGGCGACCTCAGCCCGGAAGAAACCGAACAGCTGCGTGCGCTGCAGGCGCGCGACCGCGAGGTGCGGCAGCACGAGCAGGCGCATCAGGCCGCTGCCGGCGGTCTGGCCACGTCGGGCGCCCGCTACAGTTTCCAGAGAGGTCCGGATGGCGTGAATTACGCCGTCGGCGGCGAAGTGAGCCTGGACGTGTCGCCCGGTCGCACGCCGGAAGAGACGCTGCGCCGCGCGCAGCAGATCAGCGCCGCTGCGCTGGCGCCGGCCGAGCCATCCGGGCAGGACCTCGCGGTCGCCGCGCGTGCGGCGCAGATGGCGCGGCAGGCCGAAGCGGAACTGGCTGCCGCGACCGGCGACGCGGATACCGGCGGTGACGCGCGCAGCCGCGCCCTGTTGCGGATCTACGGCGAATCGCCGCCGGCTGCGCCGCTGACCGACGAATATGCCTGAAACCCGTGCCTGAGACCCGTGCCTGAAACCCGCGCCTGAATCCGTCGCCCGAACCGCTGCGGCGCCGGCGTTCAGCCGCGCCGCGTCTCGACCACGCCGTCGACGTCGCGGATCAGTCCGAGCACCTTCTGGATCTGCCCGACGCCAGCGATCTCGACGGTGAAGCTCATGCGCGCCATGCCCGCCTTGGACTGCGTGCTGACCGCAGTGACGTTGATCTTCTCGCGCGACAGCACTTCGGATATGTCGCGCAGCAGACCCTGGCGGTCGTGCGCCTCGACGTGGATGTCGGCAGCGAAGCGCGCGTCCGGATCGCGGCCGGCCACTTCGCCCCATTGCGCGTCGATCACCCGCTCCGGGTTGCGCGCCACCATATTGATGTAGTTCGGGCAGTCGCTGCGGTGAATGGCCACGCCGCGGCCGCGGGTGACGAAGCCGGAGATCGGGTCCGGCGGCGCCGGCTTGCAGCAGCGGCCGAGCTGGGTCAGCAGCTTGCCGACGCCTTCGACCAGCACGCCGCGCTCGCCGGTGGCGCGCGGTGCGCGCGGCTTGATTTCCGGTTCTTCCGGCGGCGGCTCCTCACCCTTCAGCGCGACGTGGATGGCGCGCGGCCCGACCTCGCCGTGCGCGCAGGCGATGTGCATCGCGTCCACGCTGTTGTAGCCCAGCTTGTTCGCCAGCTCTTCGAGGCTGGTCTGCGACGCGCCCTCGCGCGCCAGTTCGCGCGCCAGCCAGGCACGGCCCTGGGCCAGCGTTTCGCCTTCCTCGATCTGGGCGAACCAGCGGCGCACCTTCACCCGCGCGTTGTGCGTGGTGATGTAGCCCTGCTGCGGCACCAGCCAGTCGCGCGACGGCCCGCCCTGCTTGGCGGCGATGATTTCGACCCGCTGACCGTTGTCGAGCGGCGTGTTCAGTGGCACCAGCTGGCCGTTCACGCGGGCACCACGGCAGCGGTGGCCGAGGTCCGTGTGCAGGCGGTAGGCGAAGTCGACCGGCGTCGCGCCCTGCGGCAGGTCGATCACCTTGCCCTGCGGCGTCAGCACATAGATGGTGTCGTCGAGCGCGGCACGCTTGAACTGTTCCACCCACTCCGAGTGGTCGGCGATTTCGTCGCGCCAGGACAGCAGCTGGCGCAGCCAGGCGATCTTGTCGTCGTAGTCCTTGTCCTGGCCCGACCCTTCCTTGTAGCGCCAGTGTGCGGCCACCCCCATTTCGGCGTGGCGGTGCATGTCCCAGGTGCGGATCTGCACTTCGAGCGAGCGGCCGTCGGGCGCGATCACCGCGGTGTGCAGCGACTGGTAGTTGTTGCCCTTGGGCTGCGCGATGTAGTCGTCGAACTCACGCGGCAGCGGGTGCCAGAGCTGGTGCACGATGCCGAGCGCGCCGTAGCAGTCGCGCACCGAGTCGACCAGCACGCGCAGCGCGCGCACGTCGTACACCTCGGAGAACTCCAGCTTCTTCGCCCGCATCTTGTTCCAGATGCTGTAGATGTGCTTGGGCCGGCCCTGGATCTCCGCCTTGATGCCGGCCGCCTCCAGCTCGGCCTTCAGCTTCACCATGGCGTCGGCGATGAAGGCCTCGCGCTCGACCCGCTTCTCGTCGAGCTGCTTGGCGATGCGCTTGTAGGTGTCGGGCTGGAGGAAGCGGAAGGACAGGTCTTCCAGCTCCCACTTGAGCTGCCAGACGCCCAGCCGGTTGGCCAGCGGCGCGTAGATGTCGAGCGACTCGCGCGCCATGTCGAGACGCTCGTCGTTCGGGTGGGCGGTGAGCCAGCGCAAGCTCTGCACGCGCGAAGCCAGGCGCAGCATGACCACGCGCACGTCGGCCACCATGGCCAGCACCATCTTGCGCAGCACCTCGGCCTGGTTGCCGCCGGCATCAGTGCCGGTGGCGCTCTGCGAGGCATGGGCGCGGGTGATCAGACGCAGGTTGTCGAGACGCTGCAGGCCGGCCACCAGTTCGGCGACCGCCGGGCCGTAATGGGCGGCGATGTGTTCTCCGGCATCGTCCTGCACCTCGTGCAGCGGAAACAGCAAGGCCGCCAGCCGGGTTTCGAGATCGAGCCGCAGCGAGGCGCAGATCAGCGCCTGGCCGACCACGTGCTCGTGCATCGGCTCGCCGGTGCCGAGCCAGCGCTCGGCGTACAGCGGCGTCACCATGTCGTGGGCGCGGCGCAGCGTGTCCGCGTCGGCGTCGCCCAGACCGTCGGTCAGCAATTCGAGTGTGGTGCGCGCCGCGTCGGCGCTGGAGAGGGAATGAACGACGGATACCATGCCGCGATTATCCCGGATTAGCTGACAGGCCGCTTGCGGCGGAGCAGCATCGCCGGTTCCGGGCGCTTACGCGGGCTTCAACTCGGGCCGCGAATCTTGTACCGTTGCGCTCAACACGCCCAGCCCGGAGTTCCGCATGCGACTGCTGCTCGCAATCTTCCTGCCCTTCATGGTGTTCTTCACCATCGGCCGCCCGGTGGCCGGCATCATCTGTCTCATCCTGCAGCTCACGCTGCTGGGCTGGATTCCGGCTGCGCTGTGGGCGGTCTATGCGCTGAGCCAGTACAAGACCGAAAAGAAGATCGAGGAAGCGCTCAGCCGGCGCTGAGCGACCGACTCATTTCGAACTGGCGAGCGCGCCGCCCTTCACCGCGACGGTCTGGGTGAAGGTGAGCTCCTTCGAATCGATCACCTTCGCCTGCAGTTCGCCACCTTCCTGCGGCTTGAACTGGAAGCGCAGCTGCGGGTTTTCGCTCAGCGCGAAGTCGACGTCGGCCGTCAGCAGCGTACGGCCGGCGTAGCTCACCTCGATGCGGCGCACGAAGTGGGCCGGCGTGAAGTGGCGGGTGACCTGATCCATCTGCATGCCGTTCATATTCGGGTGACTGACCATCAGTGTCGCGGCCGCGGCGCTTCCGGCGTCGTTCTCGACCTTGAGCTTCATCTTGCCCAGCCGCGCCATCGCCTCTTCGAAGTCCTTGCCGGCCGGCGCCGAACAGCCGCCGGAGGCGCGCACGAACTTGCTTGAGGCGTACAGCTTGCCGTCGCTGGTTTCGGCCACCGCGCGCATCCAGGTGTATTGCTCGACGCGGACGCGGGTTTCGATGTCGGCGCGCCCCGCCTCCGGGCTCAGCGTGATCGCAGCGGCCACCGGGGTCGGGTTGCCATCGATGATGAGCCACAGCTTGCGGATGTGTCGCTCGGGCGTCTGGTCGATCCGAGCACGCAGCGCCACCGGCACCACGGCGGCGTCTTCGGCGCGGAAGGGCGCTTCGATCTCGATCACCTCGTTCGACTCGACGATCTCGCGGCCGGCAAACACCGTGGCGCGCACGCCTTGCCAGACTTCGGTGTCGGACGAGGGCTCGTCGGCTGCGGCAGCCGGCAGCAGCCATAGCGCAGCGCAGGCGCACAGCAGCGCGCGCAAGGAATTCAGGGACATGGCGGTCTCCTCCGTTGTGGTTTGCTGCGATTGAACGCGCCGCCGTGCCGGCGATCTGCGACTTAGTCACATTCGCTGCGCACCGGCGGGATAGCATCCCGCGACAACAACGCAGATGGATGGAGGAGAAGTCATGAGCCGATACGTCGGCGCGCCCGGCCAGTGGCGCGACTGGATCACGCACTTCCCGCGGCTCGCCGACCTCGAACCGGCGGCACGCGAGGAACTGCTCGCCAACAGCTTCGAGGTGCGGCTGACGGCGGGCGAGACCGGCTACCGCGAAGGCGACGCCTGCAACAACTTCATCCTGCGCATCGAAGGCTGGTCGCGCATCCAGCGGCTGTCGGCCAACGGCCGAGAAGTGCTGCTGTACCGGGTAGGTCCGGGTGACTCCTGCGTGCTCACCACCTCCTGCCTGCTCGGCGTGGCGCGTTACCCGGCGGCCAGCACGGCGGAAACCGACCTGCGCGAGGTGGCGATCGCCGGCGCCACCTTCCGCAAGCTGCTGAACAGCTCGGACGTGTTCCGCCAGTTCGTGTTCGAACACTACGGCCGACTGCTGTCGGACATGATCGCTCTGCTCGACGAACTGAAATTCCGCCGCCTCGACGCCCGCCTGGCCGACCTGCTGCTCGCGCGCACGGCCGACGGTGCAGCGCTCGAAGACACGCAGAGCCGCATCGCCACCGACCTCGGCAGCACGCGCGAACCGGTAGGCCGCATCCTGAAGCAGTGGGAGCGGCGCAACTGGATCGCGATGACGCGCGGACGCATCGAGGTACGCGAGCGCGACGCGCTCACGGCGCTGGCCGCCGAGGGCTGAGCACGGCGGACGGCCACGCGACGGCGGCAGAAATTGCCGCCTGAAACCGGGTCTATTCCCGGTCTAGCCACGGCGGCCCGCGCGCTAACCTGCGGCCATGAAGATATGCATGACCCTCCTGTTGCTCGCATCGAGCGCTGCGCTGCACGCCGCCGACGCGGCTGCCCCCGCGGCACCGCCCAGTGGCGCCGGCGCGGTGATCCAGATGCTGGGCGCGCTCGGTGTCGTGCTGGCGGCGCTGTTCGCGGTGCTGTGGCTGCTGCGCCGCATTTCCGGTGGCAAGCTGGCCGGCCCGGCGCCGATCCGCACCGTCGGCGGCATCGCCGTCGGCTCGCGCGAGCGCGTGCTGCTGCTGGAGATCGGCGAGCACTGGCTGGTGGTCGGCGTCGCGCCCGGTTCGGTCACCGGCATCGCCACGCTGCCGCGCGGCGAACTGCAGCAGGACAGCGCGCAGCCGGCCGCGCCCGATTTCGGCGCACTGCTCGCCCGATTGAAGGCACCCCGTTCATGAAGCGCCACCTGCTCCCGCTGTTCGGCGCCGGCGTGGTCGCCGCCGCACTCACCCCGGAGGCGCTGGCGCAGTCGATGCCGGCACTGACCAGCACACCGGCGCCCGGCGGCGGCACCAACTGGTCGCTGTCGATACAGACCCTGCTGCTGCTGACCAGCCTGTCCTTCCTGCCGGCAGTGCTGCTGATGATGACCAGCTTCACCCGCATCATCATCGTGCTGTCGCTGCTGCGCCAGGCCATCGGCACGCAGAGCAGTCCGCCCAACCAGGTG
This sequence comes from Methyloversatilis sp., assembly GCA_034004945.1. Taxonomy (GTDB): domain Bacteria; phylum Pseudomonadota; class Gammaproteobacteria; order Burkholderiales; family Rhodocyclaceae; genus Methyloversatilis. Next base: position 8,579 of record JAVEVQ010000004.1, read on the forward strand.
CTGATCGGGCTGGCGATGTTCCTCACCTTTTTCATCATGGCGCCGGTCGGCGAGCAGATCTACGCCAACGCCTACCAGCCGCTGTCGGAGAACCGCATCACCTTCGAGCAGGCGCTGGACATCGGCTCGAAGCCGCTGAAGACCTTCATGCTGAAGCAGGTGCGTGAGCCTGACGTCGAGCTGTTCATGCGGCTGTCGAACACGCCCAAGGTGGCCAGTCAGGAAGAACTGCCGATGCGCGTGGTGGTGCCCGCCTATGTCACCTCCGAACTGAAGACGGCGTTCCAGATCGGCTTCATCGTGTTCATCCCGTTCATCATCATCGACATGGTGGTCGCATCGGTACTGATGTCGATGGGCATGATGATGATGTCGCCGGTCATCGTGTCGCTGCCGTTCAAGCTGATGCTGTTCGTGCTGGTCGATGGCTGGAACCTGATACTCGGCACCCTGGTGTCCAGTTTCGGCCAGATCTGAAGGAGCCCGCCTCATGACCCCCACCACCGTCGTTGACATCGGTCGACACGCGGTCGAAATCCTGCTCATCATTTCGGCGCCGATGCTGGGTGCCGCGCTGGTGACCGGCCTGGTCGTCAGCATCTTCCAGGCGGCGACCCAGGTGAACGAAATGACGCTTTCCTTCATCCCGAAGCTGATCGCGGTGTTCCTGGTCATCGTGCTGGCCGGGCCGTGGATGATCACGCTGATGACCGACTACATCCGCCGGCTCTACACGTCCATTCCGTCGCTGATCGGCTGACGTGATCAATCTGTCCGCCGCCCAGCTCGACCTGTGGATGGCGGGCTTCCTGTTTCCGCTGGCCCGCATCATGGGGCTGATCGCGACCGCACCCATCCTCAGCAACCGCGCGATTCCGGCGCGCATCCGCATGGGCTTTGGCGCGGCGATGACGCTGGCGCTGATCCCGGCGCTGCCGCCCTCGGGGCTGATCGTCGGCTCGTGGCCCGGCCTGCTCGCCTTGCTGCAGCAGATGCTGATCGGCATCGCGCTCGGCTTCTCGATGCGCGTCGTGTTTACCGCGATCGATCTGGCCGGCGAACTGATCGGCCTGCAGATGGGCCTCGGCTTCGCCATGTTCTACGACCCGGACAACGCCGCGCAGTCGCCGGTGGTTTCCGAGTTTCTCGGCCTGCTCGCGATGCTCGTGTTCCTGTCGATCAACGGTCACCTGATGTTGCTGGCGGTCATCGGCAACAGCTTCGAGTGGTGGCCGGTCGGCGCCGACCTGTTCCCAGCCAACGGCTGGATGGCGATCGCACGCTGGGGCAGCACCATCTTCTCGGCCGGCGTGATGCTCGCGCTGCCGGTGATCGCGGCGCTGCTGGTGGTGAACATCGCGCTGGCCATACTGACCCGCGCCGCACCGACGCTGAACCTGTTCGCGATCGGCTTCCCGGTCACGCTGATCGCCGGCTTCGTCATGCTGCTGCTGTCGATGCCCTTCTTCGCCCCGGCGCTGCAGCAACTGTTCGACTACGGCCTCCGCACCGTAGCGCAATTGGCGATGGGGTGAGTCAGGGGTTTCGCGAAGCACTGCTTCGCGCCTGACGAACGGGCCGGCCATGCAGGGCCGGCACTCCTTCCGATGGGGTTTCGCGAAGCACTGCTTCGCGCCTGACGAACGGGCCGGCCATGCAGGGCCGGCACTCCTTCCGATGGGGTTTCGCGAAGCA
>JAVEVQ010000004.1:10373-115780 GCA_034004945.1 Methyloversatilis sp.
GCAGGGCCGGCACTCCTTCCGATGGGGGTTTCGCGGCGCACTGCGCCGCGCCTGACGAACGGGCTGGCTGTGCAAAGCCAGCCCTGGGATCGTCGATCAGCGCGGGCATACGCAGAAGGCCTGCCCGTAATCGCGCCTGCCGAACGGGCCGGCCATGCAGGGCCGGTACTCCTTCCGATGGGGTTTCGCGAAGCGCCGCGCCCGCCGAACGTGCTGGCTCAGCAAAGTCCGCGCACCGGGTGGCCGATCGCGCGGCCCTGGTCAGACAGTAGATTCGTATCGCGCGGCGCGACCCCGCCGCCGGACGCTACAACAGCACGTCCCTCGACACCCCCGCCCGCCGCAGAATCTTGCGCAGTTGCGCCAGCGCTTCGAGCTGGATCTGACGAACGCGCTCGCGGGTCAGGCCCAGTCGCTCGGCCAGCTCCTCCAGCGTGGCGATCTCGCAGCCATTGATGCCGTAGCGGTACTCGATCACCGTGCGCTGCTTTTCACCGAGCTGGGAAATCCAGGTGTGCACCAGCGAGCCGATCTCGGCGTTCTGGATCTGTACCTCGGGTCCGTCCTGCTCGTCGTCGGCCAGCGATTCGCCGATGGACAGCGAGGGGTCGATGTCCAGCGGCGCATCAAGCGAGGCGGTGTGTTCGTTCAGGGACAGGATGTGCCGCACGTCCTCGACCGGCTTGGCCAGAAGTTGCGCGATGTCCTCGGCACAGCAGTCGCCGCCGCTGCGCGACTCCAGGCTGCGCATCGCGCGCAGCACCTGATTCAGTTCCTTCACCACATGCACCGGCAACCGTATCGTGCGCGACTGGTTCATGATCGCGCGCTCGATGTTCTGCCGGATCCACCAGGTGGCATAAGTCGAGAAGCGGAAGCCGCGCTCGGGATCGAATTTTTCCAGCGCGTGGATCAGGCCGAGATTGCCCTCCTCGACCAGATCGAGCAGCGGCATGCCGCGGTTCAGGTAGTGCTTGGCGATATTGACGACCAGGCGCAGGTTGCGCTCGATCATGATCTGCCGCGCCTCGAAATCGCCGAGGCGCACGCGGCGCGACAGCGCCAGCTCTTCCTCAGGCGTTAGCAGCGGGTTGGCGCCGATCTCGTTCAGGTAGAGCTGGGTCGCGTCACCGAAGAATTCCGCCTCTGCCGGCTCGACCGCCTCGACCACCGCTTCCGGCGTGTCGATGTCGCTGATCGCCGCGTCGTCCTCGATGGGCTCGACGGGTTCGGCATCATCAGGCAGCGACAGATCGGACATGGCGGCTATCTCGGCGGCAGATACTTCAGCGGATCGACGGGCTTGCCCTGGCGCCGTATTTCGAAGTGCAGCCGGGGCTTGCCGGCTTCGGTGTCGGTGTCACCGAGCTCGGCTATCCTTTGTCCGCGTTTCACCGTATCGCGTTCCTGAACCAGGATTTTGCTGTTGTGCGCGTACGCGGACAGATAGGTGTTGTCATGCTTGATGATGACCAGTTTGCCATATCCGCGCATCGCCTCGCCCGCATACACGACACGCCCGCCGGCCGCAGCGAGGACCGGATCACCGAGCTTGCCGCTGACGTCCAGTCCTTTGTTCGATCCTTCACCGAAGCGGCCGATGATGCGGCCCTGTGCCGGCCAGCTCCATTCGATGCCATCTTCCGAGCGGGTCGACTCCGGTGCGGCGACCGGTGTCGACGGCGTCGTACCGGCAGCGGCGGCAGGCGTGCCCGCTGTCGGCGCCGGGGTCGCGGCCGCCACGGTTGCGCCCTTCATGCGCGCCAGCGCCTCTTCCGAATAGGCCTCGACGCCACCACGCGGCTCGCGCTTGAGCAGCGCGCTGCCGGCCGTTTCCGGCGTCGCTGCGGCGGCGGCGGCAGGCGCTTGTTGCGCCGGCTCGAGCGGCCGGGACTCGACCGCCCCCGGCGTCACGATGGGCCGTACCTCGACCGTAGCTTCGGGCGGCGCAACGCGCAGCTCCTGACCGACGCGGATCAGATTGGGGTTCTCGACGCGGTTCCAGATGACCAGATCGCGCCAGTCCTGCCCGTGCTCGAGCGCGATGCTGTACAGCGTTTCGCCCTTCGACACGACGTGGAAGCCGGCGCGCGCAGCGGGCGCCGCCGTCGTCGCGGCAGGTGCAGCCGTTGCGGCCGGCGGCGCCGACGAGCGGTCTTCCACCGGGGCCGGACGCGTGCCGGCGCAGGCCGCCAGCAGCAGGCTCACGACGGACAGCGCACACAGCCTTCTATTCATTCAACCCCCGGCAGGAGCGGCACGAAGCGCACCGCATCCAGTTTTGATTCGACAAAGCGGTGCTGCGGCTGATGCTCGATCATGCGCAGCGTCTGGTCGCCCGCGCCCACCGGCAGGATGAGGCGGCCGCCTTCGGCCAGCTGTTCGAGCAGCGGCATCGGCACGGTGGTCGCCGCGGCGGCGACGATGATTGTATCGAAGGGCGCCTCGGCGGCCAGACCGACGGTGCCATCCGCATGTTTCAGCCGCACATTCGGCAGACGCAGCGGACGCAGATTGCGCTTGGCCAGTTCGAGCAGCGGCGCGATGCGCTCGACGGCGTAGACGTCCTTTGCCAGCTTCGACAACACGGCCGCCTGGTAGCCGCAACCGGCACCGACTTCGAGCGTCTTGCCGAGAGGACGCCCTCCGACGCGCAGAAGTTCAATCATGCGCGCGACGATGAAGGGCTGAGAAATGGTCTGCTGGTAACCGAGCGGCAGCGCGGTGTCCTCGTAGGCACGGCTGCGCAGCGCCTCCTCGACGAACTGATGGCGCGGAATGGCCTGCATTGCCGCCAGCACGCCCTCGTCACGGATGCCTGAGGCACGCAACCGATCGACCATGCGCGCCCGTGCACGCGTCAGCGCAAGGCTCTCGTCCTTCGACGTCATGCGCCCAGCCAGTCCCGGACCTGCCCCATCTGGGCCACGTGCGTGAGGTCGATCTGCAGCGGCGTGATCGACGCGAAGCCATTGGCCGTTGCGTGAAAGTCGGTGCCGTCGCCAGCGTCCTGCGCGGCACCGGCGGCACCGACCCAATAAACGGTCTCGTTGCGCGGGTTGATCGTGCGCACCACCGGCTCCGCCTTGTGGCGCCGACCCAGGCGGGTGATCTGTATGCCCTTCAGTTCCTCGGTCGACAGATCGGGCACGTTCACATTGAGCAGCACCGGTGCAGCGAAGGGTCGCTCGGTCAGACGGCGCACCAGATCGCAGGCAATGCGCGCCGCGGTGTCGTAGTGCGCGCTGCCCTTGCGCGTCATCGACATCGCGATGGCCGGCACGCCGAGCAGGTAGCCCTCGGTGGCGGCGGCGACCGTGCCCGAGTAGATCGTGTCGTCGCCCATGTTCGCGCCGTCGTTGATGCCGGACACGACGATGTCGGGCAGGTGATCGAGCATGCCGGTCACCGCCAGATGCACGCAATCCGACGGCGTGCCATTGACATAGTAGAAACCATTGCGCGCACGGCGCAGGATGAGGGGGCGGTCCAGCGTAAGCGAATTGCTGGCGCCGCTGCGGTCGGCCTCGGGGGCCACGACGGTCACTTCGCCGACCTCGCCGAGCGCGCGGGCGAGCGCCTCAAGGCCGGGGGCAAAGTAGCCGTCGTCGTTGGACAACAGGATGCGCATGAGGAAAGTTCAGAGCGGTGAGCGGGCGGTGCGTCCGGGACGGTGTCGCGCAGCGCACGAATCGCGGACGCCGCGCGCTCATCCAGCCGTCGCCGGAACCAGCGGAGTCTAGCACGATACGTTCAGGCGCCCGGCCCCGCCGCATGCCCCAAGCGACCGTCCGGCGCAGCGGCAGGAAGAGGCCGGCGGCACCACCGCCAGACCATGTAGGCCGTCTTGGCCGCCTCCTCGGCGATCATCGCGTACCACAGCCCGGCCACACCCTGATCGAGATGCACGCACAGCAACCAGGCCAGCGGCACCGCACCGCACCACATGACGATCTGGCTGAACACCACCGGCGCGTGCACGTCGCCGAGCACCCGCAACGAATGGAAGAGCACGGTGTTCAGGCCACTGAGCGGCTGGATGAACACCGTGAGCCAGAGCAGTTCACGCGCCTGCGCCAGCACGTCCGGGTCGTCGCTGAACAGGCCGACCAGCGGTCCGGCGCAGGCCCAGATGAGCAGGCCGGCGAGCGTTGCCAGCGCCGCCGAAATCGCACCCGATTCGAGCGCGCGACGGCGCAGTCCGTCGTTCGCCCCGGCGCCGTGACGATAGCCGACCAGCACCTCGTTCGCCTGACTCACTGCCATGATTAACACCGGCAGGAAGGCGGTGATCGCGATCACGTAGAAGCGGCTCACCACGGCCGCGACACCCAGCCCGGCGATGAAGCTCACCAGGGTGAGCTGATAGAAGCCGTAAGCGACGTTGTCGAGCACGCTGGGCGACGACAGTCCGACCAGACGACGGAGCCGGTCGCGCCACCAGGCGAAGGACGGCAGACGCCACCAGTCGACGCCCAGCACGCGCGTCATCACGTACACCAGCACCAGCACCGAACATACGCGCACGGTGAGCGTGGCCAGGGCCGAGCCGAGCACGCCGAACGACGGAACGGGCCCGGCGCCAAGCACCAGCACGTAGTCGAGCAACAGATAGGACGGAAAGGCGAACAGACCCAGCATCAGTATCGTGCGGGTGAGCGCGAAGCCGCGCAGGCAGGACACCCCGGCCATCAGGAAACCGTTGAAGGGCATCGCGATGGCGATCACATGCACATAGGTCAGCGTATCGGCGACCAGTTCCGGCGGCACATTGAGAAAGCGCACAAGCGCTGGTGCGGACAGCACGAGCAGCACGCCGATGAGCACGCCGAGCAGCGCGTTCGACAGAACCGCCACCTGCACCAGACTGCGTGCCTCATCGCGATCGCCGCGACCGAGCGCGTGGCTCACCAGTATGGTCGCCCCGACCCCCAGCAGTACCGACAGGTCGTAGGCGGCCACCAGGATCTGGTTGGCCAGACTGACCGCCGCCGCCGACGCCTTGCCGTGCGCGCTGATGATGAGGGTGTCGATCAGGGTGGTGACCAGGCCGAGCAGCGAATTGAGCAGCAGCGGCAGCGCCAGCCGGTGCAGCGAGGTATGCGTGATCGCCGTCATGGCCGGACACCGGCGGCCGGGACTGCCACCCCTCGACCGGCTGCAACAATGGTGCAACACCATCGCGTGGTGCAGCGCAATATAGCGCTGCGATTCTTGCGAATAACTCTCATTACTGTGATACTAACGCACAGTAGCTGAAAGCAGACGCAACGTCTCGTAACCCAGGTGACCCCCAGGCGCGAGCGCTGACGATTCCGCCGGTTCGTCCGGCGCATTGTTGTCGCACGTACTTCGGAGGTTTCATGCGCAGCACCCACACCCTCATCCTGCTGGCCGGAATGGCCGCATCGTCGGTCGCGTCCGCGGCCAGTTTTTCCCTCAGCCTTACGGCCGACGCGGATTCGCGCTGGTACGAGTATTTCTCGAACGCCTACGCCGAACTCGGAAAGCCCTGGAACGGAAGCCAGGTAACCGATGGCTTTTTCAGCATCACCGACGGTCTGCCCTTCGCGGGCGGCGCGGACGTTTTTCCGTTTGAAGCGGCCTTCAACAACATCGGCACGCTGAGCTATGCGGACGTCAGCGGCGTTGGCATCGAAACTGCTGCCATCACCGGTCTGACGATGAACTTCTCCAAGTTCGTCGCCGACAACGATGCGTTGTGCAACTGCGGCTACACCACTTCGTTCAGTGCGGTGAGCGGCACGGTCAACCTCTACAACGGGGCGGTAACCGGCATCGAACTCGCGTCGGACATCCGTTTCACCTACGTGACAGGTTTCGGCACCGGGCACTACGACGGCAGCTTCTCCATGTCCGACGGTTCTTTCGCGCTGGCCGTCGACGATTCGAACACCTTCGCCACGCCGTTGGGGCCGCGCACCTTCCGCTACGCCTGGGATGTGACCGGTTCGGTACAGGGTCTGGCCATCGCGCCGGCAGTACCGGAGCCGTCCACCTATGCCCTGCTGCTCGCCGGTCTGGGCCTGACCGGCGTGATCGCGCGCCGTCGTTCGAACAAGATCTGAGGACATCGCATCATGCACGCACACACCCTCTCGCGCATCGTCTGCGCATCGCTGCTTTCGGTTTCCGCAGGTTTCGCGCAGGCGGCCAGCATCGACCTCGCCGGCCCCGATGGCAGCGGTACGCTGTCGTTGAGCAATGTGAAAGGCTGGGCCAGCGCCGAAGCGGCGCTCGCGGGCCTGCCCAGCTTCGCCTATTTCCAGAACGAGAGCACCGGCATCTGGACCAGCATCGTCGCACTGCCCCTTTCGGCGGATGCGGTCTATGCCGAAGAGGCGACGGCGACCGTGTACAACAAGACGGTCACCGCAGCCGACTACGCCACCTTCAGTGCCGGCGCCATCGACTACGACGACTCGGCGCTGACCGGAAGCGGCACGGAAACGATCGCTGCGGGCGCGCTGGCCTTCTCCTTCAACAACGCCGGCTTCTCCCCGCTGGGCTCCGCCTACAACTCCGGCAGCGGCTTTGGCAATGCCGGCTGGAGCTACACCATCGCCGCCAGCAATGTGAGCGGTAGCGGCCTGAGCTTCACCGACGGGGTGCTCAGTTCCATCGACCTGACGGCGGATATCAGCGTCACCGTGCTGTTCGCGGGCATGCTTCCTTTCACGAGCACCTATGACGGACAACTGACGATTGCCGGCAACCAGTACGCCTTCGATCTCGACGTGACGCAGGACAACGTCGAGCCCGCCTTCGTCGGTGCCGTCAGTGACACGCGCATGGTGTTCAATCGCGCCGGCAGCATCGCCGCCGTGACCGCGGTGCCCGAACCCTCGACCTACGCACTGATGGCTGCTGGCCTCGCGCTGGTGGGCGGCATCGCCCGACTCAGCCGTCGCACCTGAAGCGGTCGCGGCACCACCTGATGAAGTGAAGCTCTGCCCGCGGCGCTCACGCGCCCGCGGGCTTCTTTATTTGAAGGCCACGGGATCTGCGGGTCCCAGGCAAAACGCATTACCCGGAGTTCTCATCCATGTCGTCGCGCACGAAGCGCAAGCTGCCGCCAGCGCACAAGCGTACCGCCCTGCTTCTGGCCGGTACCGGCGTGCTCCTTCATTCTCCCTTGCTGCTGGCCGATGATGCTGCCGAGCCGATACTGCTGGAGCAAATCGTCGTTACCGGCGAAAAGGCCGGCCAGGATCTGCAGCGTACATACAGTGGCGTAAGCGTCATCAACAGCCAGCAGATCGAGGATCTGCAGATCCGTGACGTGCGTTCGACCTTCCAGCTGCTGCCCAATGTGAATTCTTCGCCGTCCAACCGCGGCAACAACGGCATCACCATACGCGGCATCAATTCCGAGGGTGTGGGCGAACCCGGCCAGAACGCGCGCCCGATGTCCTCGCTCGTCATCGACGGAGCGACGCAGAGCTTCGAAGGTGTGCGCCGTGGCGCGCGCGGCCTGTGGGACGTGCAACAGGTCGAAGTGCATCGCGGACCGCAGGCCACGCTGCAGGGGCGCAATGCGATCGCCGGCGCCGTGGTGGTCAAGACCAACGATCCGACCTTCTACTGGGAAGGCGCTGCCCGCACCAGTTTTGCCCATCTGGGCCAGCGCAGTGAGGCCGTCATGCTGTCCGGGCCGATTCTGAACGAAACGCTCGCCTTCAGGATCACGCACGAATCGATCGAGGACAGCCACGGCATACGCTATCCGGACCGGCGGCTGGCGGGTCTGGGCAGCGGTACCTATCACAACACCCGCTTCAAGCTGCTGTTCACCCCCTCCGTAGTGCCGGGGCTGAGCGTCAAATACACTTACAGCGACGCCTACGACGATCCGGCCGTGCCGGCAGTGCGCTCGCCCTACTTTGAACGCGTCGCGGCCGATGTGATCACCGCGAACCTCGAACGGCGCCGCAATCAAGTGCGCAACCAGATCCTCGATCTCGAGTACGCCTTCGCCAAGGGCTGGAAATTCAATGCAGTGTCATCGTCGGTCGACACACGCAACCTCATCGGCGCAGCCACGCCGGTGCAGGACATCCAGCGCGACGAAACACGTGTCGATGGCGACTTCACGCAGGACTTCCGCCTGTCGTGGGAGGGCGAAAGGGCATCCGTGTTCGGCGGTCTTTTCTACGGCCGCTTCCGTAACTCGCAGGACTCCAGGGTGACCGCTTTCGGCCTGTTCGGCGTACAGGATCTGCTGCGCAACACACGCATCAACGTCCTTGCGGCATACACCGAAGCCCGCTTCAAGGCGACCGACAAGCTCACCTTCATCGTCGGCGGTCGCCAGGAACTGGAAAAGACCTGGATACAGACCGACTATCGCAGCGTCACGCTGACGCACGGCGCGGACGGTCTGGTCGTGGCCCCGCGCCAGCGCGCCAAGCCCTTCCTGCCGAAACTGGGGCTGGCCTACGAATTCGTGCCCGACCAGACGCTCGCGCTCACCGTGTCCGAAGGCTTCCGTTCAGGCTTCACCGACATCGACGGGTCGCCGGTCAAGGCGGAAAGCCTGATGCACTACGAACTGGCATGGCGTGGCAAGTGGCTGGATGGCAAGCTCATCACGAACGCAAATGTGTTCCGGTACGACTGGCGCGACCAGCAGGTGTCTCTGTTCGACACCGCGACACAGATCACGCGCACCTTCAACGCCGACAAGTCGGAACTGAAGGGTGCCGAGCTGCAGATCGCGGTGCGACCCGTGCCCGCAGCCCAGGTGGGCGTGACCGTCGGTCTGCTCAGTACCACCTTCAAGGACTTCTTCGTGCCGGCAACCGGTACGGACTACAGCGGCAAACAGTTCCCCGAAGCGCCGCAGCGCACCGCGTCACTGTTCGGCAGCTGGCGCCATAACAACGGCATCTTCATCTCGGCCGACGCCACCTACAAGAGCGGCTTCTATGCCACCAGCAACCTGTTCAACGACGAAAGTCTGAAGGTCCCGGGCTATGCGCTGGTGAACCTGCGTGCCGGCTACGAAACCGAGAAATGGTCTGCAGTGCTGTTCTGCAACAACCTGTTCGACCGCAACTATCTGCTCGGACGCGACCGACAGGGCTCGGTCTATGTCGGCGACCCGCGCATCGTCGGCATGACGCTGAGCGCGCGCTTCTGACGTCCGGGCCGGACGGCGCTCAGGGCAGGGTGCCGTCCATCGCCAGCATCGAATCCAGTGCCACGAAGTCGTCGTCGACCAGCTGTCCGGCGGCGGCCTTGAGCCGCAGCTGGGCGAGCAGCGTGTCGTAGCGCGCCTTCGCCAGATCGCGACGGGTCGCGAACAGTTGCTGTTGCGCGTTGAGCACATCGATATTGATGCGCACGCCCACTTCGTAACCGAGCTTGTTCGATTCCAGCGCCGAGGTCGACGAACGCAGCGCCGCCTGCAGCGCGCTGGTCTGCGACATGCCGCTGACCACGCCCAGCCAGGCCTGACGGGCCGACTGCGCGGCATTGCGACGCGCCGCATCGAGGTCGGACTGCGCCTTGTCCAGCAGATACGCCGACTCGCGCACCCGCGACTGCTGACCCAGGCCCTGGAAGATGGGCACCGAGAACTGCAGCCCTATGGTCGAATTCTTCTGTTCGATGTCGGCCGGGCGTCCGCCCAGCACCGACAGCGTATTGTTCTCCCCGTGCGTGGCCACGACATCCACCGTAGGCAGGTGTCCGGCCTGCTGCCGCTTCACCTCGCGACGGGCGATTTCCAGCGCCGCGCCCTGGCTGGCGACCGCCAGATTGTTGGCTTCGGCACTGCCCACCCAGCTTTGCATGTCGTCCGGCTGCGGCCGCGGCGGCACCGCGTCGGGCCGCAGACCGCGCACACCCGGAGTCAGCTTGCCGGTGATCACCGACAGCGCATAGCGCTTCACCTCGATGTCGTTCAAGGCGGCGATTTCCTGCGCGCTGGCCAGGTCGTAGCGGGATTGCGCCTCGTGTACGTCGGTGATGGTGACGGTACCCACTTCGAAACTGCGTTCGGCCAGTTCGAGCTGTTCCTTCGCCGCCGTCTTCTGCGACTGTATGGATGCCAGCACGTCCTGCGCATACAGCAGGTCGAAATACGCCTGCGCGACGCGCAGCATCAGATCCTGTCGCGCCTGCGCCAGTTGCGCGTCTGCGGCCACCACCTGCAGTTCCCCCTGTTCGTACTGCAGCCAGTTCTGCCAGCGGAACAGCGGCTGTGTGAGCTGCAGCGTCCAGGCGTGCGAGTTGTACTGCGCCGCCCCGGAAAACGGCTTGGTGACGGTGGTGTCGTTGTAGACGGTGTTGCCGCTCAAGGTCAGCGTCGGCAACAGCCCGGCCAAGGCCTGCGGCTTGCGCTCGGCCGAGGCCTCGCGCTGGGCGCGGGCGGCCAGATACTGGGCGTCGTGGGCCAGCGCATCGCGCAGCGCATTGACCAGATCGGCGGACGCCGCCGGGAAGCTGGCCGTGGCAGCGAGCAGCGCCAGGGCCAGACGTGTCATCGGTAACTTCATGCGGGCGTATTCAGGCAGGTGGAATGCAGGGAGGGAAACGGACCGGCGCCATTTTGACCGAGAAAAGCGACCGCTTTCATGATCAGGATGAAGAAATCGCTTCGGCCGCGCGCCGGCCGCGCCGCCGGCGCAGCCAGCGGCCGGCGTCCTCGATCAGACAATAGGCCACCGGCACCACCAGCAGCGTGAGCAGGGTGGATGCCAGCACGCCGCCGATCACCGCGTGGGCCATCGGCGCCCGCTGTTCGGCGCCGTCGCCGATGCCCAGGGCCAGCGGAATCATGCCGAACACCATGGCTGCGGTGGTCATCAGGATGGGTCGCAGCCTCACCCGGGCCGCCTGCAGGATGGCATCGCGCCGGGGCGCGCCGCGTGCCATCGCCTGGTTGACGAAATCGACCAGCAGGATGGCGTTCTTGGTCACCAGCCCCATCAGCATGATGAAACCGATGACGGAAAAGATGTTCAGCGTACTGCCGGCCAGCATGAGCGCCAGCACCACGCCGATCAGCGACAGCGGCAGCGACAGCATGATGGCCAGCGGCTGGGTGAAGCTGCGGAACTGCGACGCCAGGATGAAGTAGATGAACAGCACCGACAGCATCAGCGCCTGCACGGCATAGCCCATGGTTTCGGCGATGTCCTTGCTGGAGCCGCCCATCGAGAACCGATAGCCGGGCGGCAGTTCGATCCGCTTGATCGCCTCGTCCAGTTCGCGGCCGGCATCGCCCGCCGGCCGGCCGTGCACGTTGGCGCTGATGAGCACTTCCCGGCTCTGTTCGCGACGGTCGATCTGGGTGGCGCCAAGCGATGGCCGGATTTCGGCCACCTGGCGCAGCGCCACCATGCGCGCCGAACCGTCGGCATTGCGCAAGGAACTGGCGAGGTAGAGCTTCTCCAGGTCGGATTCGACCTGCCGCTCGCGGCCGGGCAGCCTGAGGCGCACATCGTAGTGCTCGCCGTCGGGCGCTTCCCAGCTGCCCGCCTCTTCGCCGGCGATGAGCGGCCGCAGCGCCTGCGCCACCTGACTCACGCCGACGCCCAGTTCGCTCGCCGCCTCGCGGTCCAGCTTCAGTTCGAGTTGCGGTTTGCCGGCCTTGAGCGAGCTGTCGATATCCACCGTGCCCGGAATCGCCTGCAGCACGCCGGTGATGAGGTCGGCCAGCCGCGACAGTTCGGCCACGTCCGGCCCCTGTATGCTCACCTGCAGCACCTTGCCGCTGGACACCGACGAGTATGGCGCGACGTGCGTCACCACCAGACCGCCGATGCGCGACACGCGCTCGCGCATCGGATGCATCAAGGCCTTCATCGACCGTTCGCGCATCGACTTCGGCTTGAGCCTGACGAACAGCACGCCCTCGTTCTTGCCGACGGCAAAGCCGGTGTTGATGGTGGCGTAGGTGAACTCGACTTCCGGGAAGTCCTCACGCAGCGCCGCCTCGGCCTGCAGCACCTTGGCTTCCGTGTACTGCAGCGACGACCCCGGCGCGGTATGCACGTGGATGAGCAGTTCCGACAGATCGGCCTGCGGCACGAATTCGGTCCCCACCCTGGGCACCAGCGCCAGCGCACCCACCAGGCTGGCCACCGCGATCAGCATGACGGTTTTCGGCCAGTCCAGCGACCAGGCCACCATGCGCTGGTAGCCGCCGCTCAATTTCTGGAAGCCGGCTTCGAACAGGTCGAGCACCCGGCGCACCGGGCCGCGCCGGCCCGAAGCGCTCACGTCAGGGTCGTGCCAGATGCTGGACAGCATGGGGTCGAGCGTGAAGCTCACCAGCATGGACAGCAGCACTGCCGCCACCACAACCACGCCGAAGGAATGGAAGAAGCGGCCGATGATGCCTCCCATGAAAGCCACCGGCAGGAAGACCGCGCACAGCGTGAAGGTGGTGGCCAGCACCGCCAGCCCGATCTCGCGCGTACCTTCGAGCGCGGCCTCGCGGTGCGACTTGCCCATCGCGAGATGGCGCACGATGTTCTCGCGCACCACGATGGCATCGTCGATCAGCAGACCCACGCACAGCGACATCGCCATCAGCGTCATGGTGTTCAGGCTGAAGCCGGCGAACAGCATGACGCTGAAGGTGCCGATCAGCGATATTGGCAGCGCCAGGCCGGTGATGACGGTGCTGCGCCAGGAGCGCAGGAAGAAGAACACGATGAGCACAGTGAGCACGCCGCCCTCGATGATGGTCTGGCGCACGTTCTTCACCGAATTGCGTATCGACTCCGAGGTATCGCGCACCACGGTGAGCGTCACGTCGGCCGGCAGCACCTCGCGCAGCCTTGCCACCTCGTAGCGCACGTCGTCCACCACAGCCAGCGTATTGGCGCCCTGCGACTTCACGATGTCGATGGCCAGCCCGCGACGGCCGTCGAGCAGCGCCGCGTTCTCCTCCTCCGCATCGCCGTCCTCGACGTCGGCCACCTGCCACAGATAGACCGGACTGCCGCCACGGCGCGCCACGATGATGTCGCGGAAGCCCCTCACCGCGCGGATCTTTCCGCTCACCTTCACGGTGGTTTCATTGCCCGGCGAGGTCAGTGCGCCGGCCGGCAGGTCCTGGTTCTCCAGCCGCACCGCCTGCAGCAACTGGTCCACGCCGACGCCGAGCGCTTCCATGTCGTCCGGTCGCAGATGGATGAGCACTTCGCGGTAACGCGCACCGGTGAGCGTGACGCGGCCGACACCGCGCACGGTTTCCAGCCGTTTCACCGCGATGCGGTTGGCCAGCGTCGTCAGATCGCGCACCGAACGCTGGTCCGATTCCATCGCCACCGTCACCACCGGGTAGTCGTCCGGATTGAAGCGCGCGATCACCGGTTCTTCCACCTCGCGCCGCAACTGCGCGCGGATGGCCGCCACCTTCTCGCGCACGTCGGCGGCGGCCACCGCGGGGTCGGTGAACAGGTCGAACTCGGCAATCACCAGCGACTGCGACTCGTAGGAACGCGAGGTCAGCGTCTTCAGCCCGCTCACCGCATTCACCGCCTGTTCGATGCGGCGTGACACCTCGGTTTCCACCACTTCGGGCGAAGCACCCGGATAGACGGTGGTCACCACGACCACCGGAAATTCGATGTTGGGGAACTGTTCGACCGACAGCCTCTGGTAGGAAAACAGCCCGAGCACCAGCAGCGCCGCCATCACCATGGTGGCGAACACCGGATTGTCGACACTGACGCGCGTAAACCACATGGCGCGCCCCTACTTCGCCGCCGCGGCGGCAACCACGCGCACGCGGTCGCCGACGCGCACGTCAGGCAGTTCGGCCGCCAGCACTTCGGTGCCTTCGGGCGGGCCTTCGATCAGTTCGTAATGCCCGTTCACCGCGTCCAGCGCGCCGACCCGCACCGGCATGCGCCGCACCGCGCCATCCTGCAGCGCCAGCACCATGCTGCCCTCGCCGTCCTCGCGCAAGGCCGACGCCGGGATCACCGCCACGTCCTCCTCGGCGCCGGTCGACAGGCGTCCCTTGGCGAACATGCCGCCGCGCAGCACGCGGTCCGGGTTGTCCAGCACTACATACACCTTCACCATGCGAGAGCCTTCGTCGGCAGTCGGGTTGATGCGTTCGACCCGGCCCTTGAAGCTGCGCTCGGACAATCCTTCCACGGTGAAATCGATCCGCGCGCCGATCTTCACGCGGGCAATGCGGCCGGACGGCACTTCCGCCTCCAGTTCCATGCGCGCCAGATCGACGACGGTGAGCACACGGCCATCGACCGGCAGCTTTTCGCCCGGCTGCGCATGGCGCTCGGCCACCACACCGGCGATCGGCGACAGCAGCACCGCGTCGGACAGCGCCTTGCGCGCCAGATCGACCTGCGCTTCAGCGGCGCGCAGATTGGCTTCGTTCACCTCGGCCGTGCTCGCCACCTGATCGGCCGCATTGCGCGAAATGAAATTCTTCGCCAGCAGCGCCTCGTTCATTTCGCGATTGCGCCGCGCCTGGTCCATCTGCGCGCGCGCGGCTTCCAGCATGGCCACGCGTTCGGCCAGCCGCGCCTTCACCTCGCGATCGTCGATGCGGCCGATCACCTGGCCGCGCCGCACCGCTTCACCTTCACGCACGGTGAGTGCCAGCAGTTCGCCCGGTATGCGCGCCTTCACCACCGTCTGTTCGAACGGGTGCAGCGTGCCGGACAGCGGCAGCGAACGTTCGATGCGACCGCGTTCGACGCGCGCCACATCCAGTGCGCTCAGTTCCAGCGGCGGGCGCTCCGCGCCGACGTTCTGCGCGGCCGGCGCATCGCCCGCAGTGTCACCACCGCACGCGGTCAGTACGCCGGCGAACATCAAGGCCAGCGGCAACAGGGATAGCTTCATTGTGAAAACCTTGATGGATCGAAGTCGGGTGGAATGCCTGCTGGCTGCGCACTGCAGGGGGTATGACGAGGTGCGAAACCGCCGCCAGAGGCTCGACCCGCACCGCGGCGGGCTGGCCGCAGGAGCCTGCCCTGCAGGCGATGTCGGCTTGCGCACGGAACCACCGCCCATTCGCGGGCAGGGCCCGCTCCTGCGGAACCGAGCGCCGTGCCCGCGCCTGAGCCTCCCGCAATCCGTAGCCCCCCCCCGTAGGAGCCTGCCCTGCAGGCGATGTCGGCTTGCGCACGGAACCACTCCCCATTCGCGGGCAGGGCCCGCTCCTACGGAACCGAGCGCCGTGCCCGCGCCTGAGCCTTCCGCAATCCGCAGAACCGCCCGTAGGAGCCTGCCCTGCAGGCGATGTCGGCTTGCGCACGGAACCACCGCCCATTCGCGGGCGGGGCCTGCTCCTGCGGAACGAGGCGGAGCGTCGGCGATCACGAGCGCCAGCGGCAACAGAAGGACTTTCATCGGGATATCCGGGCAGGACGCCGGCGTTGCCACAGCCGGTCGCCGAAATGAATGAGCAGAAGGCTGATGCCCACCGTGGGCAGGAACACCGCCAGTCCTATGGTGAGCCGGACCAGCCAGCGCGGCGCCGATCCGGCCGGCGGCGACGGCGGCGCGCCGAAGCTGCCCGGCTTGCGACGGCGCAGCCACATCCACACGCCGGTCAGCGCCATCGCCACCAGCAGCACACAGGACAGCACGGCCAGCACCTGGGTGGTGCGGCCGAAAATGCTGCCGACGTGCACCGGGTAGAACAGCTGGGTGAAGCGGGTGCGCCAGGGCATGTCGGCTTCGGTCTGGAACAGCAGCGTGCGACCGCTGTACTGGTCGATGAACATCACCGCGTGATCGATGAGCGCCGTTTCGGTGTCGGAGATGAACTGGTAGGCGCCATCGCCGCCGCGCGACGGCAGGTCCACGCTGTAGGCGGCCTGCGTGAAATCGAACTGCTCGCGCGCCAGCGCCAGGGCGCGGTCGGCGTCGATGGCCTGCGCCGCGCCGGCCGGCCGTTCCGACTTCGGCGGATCGAGCAGGAAGGACGGCAGGCCACCGGTCGCCAGATTGATGCCCTGATAGGCCAGGCCCCATATCTGGGTAAACAGCAGCCCGCTCAGCAGCACGAACAGCGTCACGATGGACAGGTACATGCCGGGCACGGTGTGCCAGTCGCGCAGCAGGCGGGTCAGGCTGCCGCTGAAGCGCGGCAACCACACGCCCCAGAACTTCTCCTTCTTGCGCGGCCACCACAGATAGAGGCCGGCCAGCACCGACACGATGCACCAGCAGGTGGCTGCCTCGACCAGAATGCGTCCGGGCAGGCCGCCCATCAGGTTGCGATGAAGCGCCAGCACCACCGCGAAGAAGCCCTCGTTACGCGGATGCACGCCGGTCAGTTCGCCGCGCCAGGGGTCGAAGTAGGCCATCATCGTCAGCGGATCGCCCTGCCCCGGCCGGCGCAGCGCGATGCCTTCCCATGCGCGTTCCGCATCGTCCGGCACGTTGACGAAACGCAGTTCGAAATCGGGATGACGACTGTCGAAAGCCTCGCGGAAGGCCTCGAAGCCCACGCGCTCGCCGGCCGGCTGCACGGTGTAGACCTCGGGCTTCATCCACGCCTCGATCTCGGCCTTGAACACGTACAGCGCGCCGGTCACCGACACGACGATGAGCACCGGCGTGATCACCAGGCCGGACCAGAAGTGCCACAGCCAGACCGAACGGTAGATGGCGGACACGCGGTCGGCCCGCTCGCGCCGGGCACGGGCGGCACCGTCGCGCACGGGCAGCGCGGAGGGCGTGTTCACTGCTTCATGCTCGGATTGCATTCACTCCATACCTTCGAAAGAGATTTGCGCCAGCGCCGACTGCAGCGCCTCGTCGTCGATGCCGGCGGCCTGGGCAAGACGGGCGTGGTCGCCGGCTGCCGGCGCACGCAGGGCGCGGGCGCAACGCGCCAGCGCCGCACACACGGCGTCGGACAGTGCGGCGATGCGCGGCGCCGAATGATGACACGCGGAATGCGTCCACCGCAGAGTCAGGCAGCCCTTGTCCATCCAGGCATTCAGTTCGAGCGCATGCGCGCGCGCATTGTCCGGGTGCCGGTCCCGGCCCGGTGCCTGCTCGCGCGCAAAACCGTCGAGCACAGCCTCCGCATCGAGCCGACCCAAATAATTCACCACCAGTCCGGCGGCAGGCAGGTCGTGCAGGCTGCGCTCGAGGCGCGTGAGCACGCCCCACGACAGGCCGCCTTCGGGCAGCGCCGCGCGGCGTGCCGCCACCGCGCGCACCGCGTCGCCGGGCTCGCCCGCGGCGGGTCGCGGCAACAGCAGCGGATGAAGCGCGGTAAACCAGCCCACCGTCTGTTCCAGGTGCAGCCCCGGCAGCGCGCTGGCATCGCGGCCATGACTTTCCACTTCCAGCCACAGCGCACCGGCGCCGGTGGCGTCGCACCAGGCTTCGGTCACGGCAGCCAGCAGCGCATCGGGCAGCGCGCACTGCCAGTGCCGCGGCAGATGCTGCAGCAGGGTGGCGCTGTCCTCCTGCGACAGGGTCGCACAGTGCTCGCGCGCATCGCGCCAGAATGGCACGCCGCCTGCACCGTCGAGCGGCAGGCTGCGCAGATCGGCCGACTGCGCATCGCGCAGCAGCGTCTGCCAGAAACGGCGCGATGCGTCGGGCGGCGACCAGACATGCAGTGCATCGGCCCACTGGCCGAAGGCGTGCGGCTTCGGGCCGAATGCAGGCGTGCGTCCGCGCCGCAACTGCAGCCAGCCCTGTTGCAGATCACCGAGCAGCACGCGCCACGACACACCGTCGATCACCAGATGATGGGCGACCATGAACAGCTTCAGCCCGCGACCACGACCGCAGTCGATCAGCGCCGCCTGCAGCAGCGGGCCGTGCGCGAGATCGAGCGAAGCGTGCAGGCGGTCGGCCAGGGTTTCGATCCAGGCCGGCAGTTCGCCTTCATCGACGTCGCGCAGGTCGTGCTGCGACAGGGCCGGCGCTTGCGCGGCCGCGTCATAGACCTGACGCCAGCCGCCCTCGTGCCGGTGGAAGCGCAGGCGGAAAGCATCGTGCCGCTCGACCACGCGCGACAAAAGATCCGCCAGTTGCGTACGGTCGATGTCCGCGGGCAGCGACAGCATGACCGCCTGATTGAAATGCGCGGGCACGGCCGGCGCGGTGTCGAAGAACCAGTGCTGCACCGGCGTCAGCGGCACCTCGCCTTCGGGGCAGGCGACGGCCGGCAGGCGCGGCGACGTCGGCGCGCTGCGCATCAGCGCGGCCAGCGCGCCGACCGTCTGCGCCTCGAATACCTGGGCCGGCGCCAGTGTCATGCCGGCGCGCGCGGCGCGGCCGGCCAACTGCATGGCGACGATGGAATCGCCCCCGGCATCGAAGAAGTTGCTGTCGCGATCGATGTCGCCCGGCAGCACGCAGCGCCACAGCGCCAGCAGATCGGCTTCGAGACTGTCCGCCACCGAGGCGTCCGCCGCCGCGTCGCCCACTGCGGTCGCAGCCGCTTCCGGCAAGGGCAGCGCGGCGCGGTCGATCTTGCCATTGGCGTTCAGCGGCCAGCGCTCGACCGGCACGAAGGCAGACGGCAGCATGTAGTCCGGCAAGCGGGCGGCGAGGAAGCTGCGCAAGGCCGGCAGGTCGAGCGCCGCCGGCCCGCGCACCCAGGCGATCAGTCGTGCCGGGCCGCCGTCCCGCTTCAGGTCGACCACGGCATCGCGCACGTCCGGCCAGGCGCACAACGCACCCTCGATCTCGGCCGGCTCGATGCGGAAGCCGCGCAGCTTGATCTGGCGGTCGGCACGGCCGAGGAATTCGATGGCACCGTCCTCGCGCAGCCGCGCGCGGTCGCCGGTGCGATACAGCGTCATGGCCGCATCGCTGGCCGGACCGGCGGGATCGAAGAAGGGGTTGGGCACGAAGGCCTCGGCGGTGGCCGCCGGCTGACCGACATAGCCGCGCGCCACACCGTCGCCGCCGATGTAGAGATCGCCTTCGACGCCGGGCGGCACCGGCTGCAGGTCGGCATCGAGCAGATGCACCTCGGTGCCGGCAATGGCCCGCCCTATCGGTAGCGGCCGCCGGTCGGCAGCATCGCCGCTCACCGTGTGGCAGCAGGCGAAGGTGGTGGTTTCGGTGGGCCCGTAGCCATTGATGACGCGCAGGTGCGGCCACTGCCGGCGCAGGGCCTGCACCTGCGCCACCGGCAGCACGTCGCCGCCGGCAAGCACCTGGCGCACGCCGGCGAACGCGTCGGCGTGCTGGTCCGCCATCAGCGCGAACAGGCCGGCGGTGAGCCACAGCGTATCGACGCCCTCGCGCACGATCAGATCGGCCAGATCGGCTGGCGACGGCCGGACATCGGTGGCGATGACGATGCGCCCGCCATTGAGCAGCGCACCCCACAGTTCCAGTGTGGACGCATCGAACGCCAGCGGTGCGGCATGCAGCATCACCGTGTCGGCGCCCAGTTCGACATAGTCGGCGTCCAGCACCAGCCTCAGCACGCCGCGGTGGGTGGCGGCCACGCCCTTGGGCCGGCCGGTCGAGCCCGAGGTATGCATGACGTAGAGGAGGTCGTCCGGCCCGACCGGCGGTGACTGGAAAGGGGCGTCCGCTGCCGGGTCGTCTGCCTCGATGGCCTGCGCACCCGGCAGCGGGCACTGCTGCGGATCGCGCGCAAGCACCGTCACCGCACCCACTGAATCGGCGATCTGCTGCAGCCGTGCCGCCGGGGCCTGCATATCCAGCGGCACGAAGCAGGCGGCGCAGCGCGCGATGGCCAGCATGGCGACGACGGCGTCGACCGACCGGCCTGCATGCAGCGCCACCGCGTCGCCACGGCGCACGCCGCGCGCGCGCAACCGGTGCGCGAGCCCGCGCGACAGACGCTCCAGCGTTGCGTAATCGATGTGGCGCTCACCGTCGACCAGCGCGATGGCCTGCGGCGCGCGCGCCACCTGGCGCAGGAAGGCGGCCCCGACATCGACCTGCGGCACGCGCGCAGCCCCGCGGCACGCTGCCGCGATGCGGGCACGGTCGTCGTCGCCCAGCATCGGCAGAGCGGCCAGCGGCGTCTGCGGCCGTGCACTCATCTGCAGCAGCAGCGCGCGGTAATGCGCCGACAGGGCAGCGATGCGCGCGGCATCGAACAGGTCGGCGCGATATTCGAAGCGGCACAGCAGCCGGCCGTCGATCTGCGGCCGCACCGCCAGCGACAGTTCGACCTTGGCATCGAGCGGCGGCATGTCGATGGCCGACCAGTGCAGGCCTGCCAGCTCGAGCGTATCCAGTTCGGCGCCCTGCAGCGAAAACAGCGTCTGCAGCGCCGCACCCTGGGCGTCGCGCGGCAACAGTTCGAGCAGGCGGTCCAGTGGCAGCGCCTCGTGTGCCCAGGTGTCGAGCAGCATGTCGCGCAGCCGCGAGAGCAAGGTTTCCGCCGTGTCGTCGGCACGCAGCGCGATGCGCAGCGGCACCGTGTTGACGAAAAGCCCTATCAGGTCCTGGCTGGCCGGATGCCGGCGATTGGCCACCGGCGTGGCGATCAGCAGATCGCGCGTACCGGCGTAGCGCGCCAGAACGACGGCGAAGGCGGCCAGCATCGCACCGTACAGCGTCGCGCCGCACTGGCGAGCCAGCGCCTGCAACTGCCCGGCCAGAGCGGCATCGACATGCAGATCGTGTCGCGCCGCCGGCCCGTGCGCAGCGGCGGCATCGGCGCCAGCGCGGCGCGGCAGCGCCAGCGGCGGCGGCGGATCGACCAGCGTCCGTCGCCACCATGCGAGCTCGGCCGACAGATCGCGGCCGTTCATCCAGGCCGCCATGTCGGCGTACTGCAGGGCCGGCGGCGCCTGGCGCGCTTCGCCGCCGTCGCGGTAGGACAGCCCCAGTTCGCGCACCATCAACGCAAGCGACGCATCGTCGGCGACGATGTGGTGCACGGCGATTGCCAGTACATGCTCGTCGTCGGCGCAGCGGATGAGCCGGGCGCGGCACAGCGGCGGCTGCGCCAGATCGAAGCGCTGGCGCGCCAGCGCGTCCAGCATCCGCCGCACCGCCTGTTCGCGTCCCGCCAGCGGCCCGGACGACAGGTCGACCCATTCGAGTTCCGGCAGCGCAGCGCCGTCGAAGGCCTGCGCGTCGCCATCGGCAGCGGCGGGGGTGAAGCCGATGCGCAGCACCTCGTGCCGTGCGGCGAGCGCCTGCAGGCCGCGCGCCAGCGCATCGCGCCGCACCGGCCCGCGCAGTCGCAGCGCGAAGGCGATGGTGTAGGCACGGCTGTCCGGGTACAACCGGTCGAGCAGCCACAGCCGGCGCTGCGCCGACGACAGCGGCAGCGGGCCTTCGCGCGGCAGTCGCGGAATGTCGGCCGGCGTGGCATCGCCGCGTGCCGCGGCCGCCGCGGCGCAGAAATCCTCCAGTCGGGGATGGTCGAACAGGGTGCGCAGCGGCAGCTCCACGCCCAGCACGGCGTGCACTTTCGCCATCACCCGCGTGGCCGGCAGCGAATGCCCGCCGAGCGCGAAGAAGTCGTCGTCCAGCCGCGGCTCGCGCGGCAGATCGAGCACCTGCGCCCACACCGCGGCCACCTGCTGCTGCAGGCCGTCCAGCGGACGCACGGCCAGCGACGGCGCGGCGCCGGAGAACCGACCGGGCGCCGGCAAGGCGCGCCGGTCCACCTTGCCATTGGGCGTCAGCGGCATTGCGTCGAGCCGCACCCAGGCGGCCGGCACCATGTGGGGCGGCAACTGCGCCCGCGCATGGGTGCGCACGGCGTCCGTATCGCCCTGCCCGTCCGCCGGCACCCACCACGCGGTGAGCGTGTCGCCCGCGACCTGCACCGCGACCTGGCGCACCGCAGGGTGTTCGGCGATCACCGCCTCGATCTCGCCGGGTTCGATGCGGAAGCCGCGCAGCTTGATCTGGCGGTCGATGCGACCGAGGAAATCGAACAGTCCGTCCTCGCGCCGGCGTACGCGGTCGCCGCTGCGGTAGTGGCGCACGCCGGCCTCGCCGGTGACGAAGGCCGTCGCGTCGAGATCGGGCCGGTTCAGGTAGCCGCGCGCCAGACCGGCGCCGGCAATGCACAGCTCGCCGGCGACGCCGGTCGGCAACGGGCGTCCATGCGCGTCGCGCACCTGCAGATGGGTGTTGGCGAGCGGTCCGCCCACCGGCAGGCTGCCGTCGCGCCCGGCGGCGCGGACCCGCGCTGCGTCGATGCGCAGCGCGGCCGACCAGATGGTGCTCTCGGTCGGGCCGTACATATTCCACAGCGCGCCGCAGCGCTCGACCAGCCAGCGCGCCAGATCGACCGGCAGCGCCTCGCCGCCGCACAGCGCGACCAGGCCTGCGCGACCGCCCCACTGCGCCGCCTGCAGCAGGCGCCAGGTGGCCGGTGTGGCCTGCATCAGCGTGATGTCCGCGTCGTCGATCAGGCGCAGCAGCGCCTGCCCTTCGCGCGCCTGGTCGGCGGACGCGATGGTCACCCGGCCGCCATGGGCCAGCGGCGCCAGCAGTTCGAGGCCGGCGATGTCGAAGGACAGCGTGGTGAGCGCGAGCACGTGCGTGCGGTCGTCCATGCCCGGTTCGACGCCGACCGACGCGATGAAGCTGGCCAGCGCGCCGTGCGCGATCTGCACCCCCTTGGGCCGTCCGGTGCTGCCGCTGGTGTACAGCACATAGGCGATGTCGTCGGCGGCCGGCAGCGACGGCAGGGCGACATCGGTCGCGGCCGGTCCGCCCTGCACCGCCAGCGCGGGCAGTCCAGGGCGAAAGCCGGCCAGCGCATCGTCGGCGTCGGTCAGGCGCAGCGCGAGGCCGGCGTCCTGCGCGATCCAGTCCAGCCGCTCGCGCGGATAGTCCGGGTCCAGCGGCACATAGGCCGCGCCCGCGCGCAGCACGGCCAGCATGGCCGGCGGCAGCCATTCGCTGCGGCGCAGGCTCAGGCCGACCCGCTGCCCGGGCCGCACGCCCGCCTGCACCAGCCGGCGCGCCAGCGCGTCGACGGCGGCGGACAGCGCGCGGTAATCCAGCGTGCGTCGGTCGGCACACACGGCGATCGCATCGGGGGTCCGGACGGTGCGTGCTGCCAGCGCGTCGAGCAGCAGCGGCGCGCGTCGCTGCGGACCGCGGCCGCTTGCCTGTTGCGCGGCGAGATCGTCCGCGTCCACCGGATGCAGGTCGCCGACACGCACAGTTGCCGGATCGCACAGCCCGCGCAGCAGATGTTCGATCTGCCGCGGCAGGCGTCGCGCGGCGGCGACGTCGATGCGCGCGGCGTCGATGCGCAGGCACAGCGTGAAGGTGGACCGCCCCGCTTCATCCTGTTCCGGCAGCACCATCAGCGCCAGCGGATAATGCGTGCGCTCGTGGCCGCCGGGCTCGGACAGCGCGAGGCCGGTATCGCCACCGGCCAGCGCCATCGCCGCCGACAGCGGATAGTTCTCGAACACCAGCACGGTTTCGAACAGCGCCTGCCGGCCCGGCAGTGCAAGCATGGCCTGCAGCGCGGCAAGCGACACATGACCGTGCATCTCCCGCTCGCGCTGCGCCTGCTGCACCGCCTGCAGCCAGTCGGCGGGCGCCGCAGCGTCATCGACGCGCAGGCGCGCCGGCACCGTGTTGATGCACAGGCCGACCAGCCGTTCGACATCGGCCAGCGCCGGCGGCCGGTTCGCCAGCACCGCGCCGAACACCACATCGTCGCGGCCGGCGGTGCGCGCCAGCCACAGCGCCCAGGCCGCATGCATCAGCGTATTCGGGGTGAGCCGCGCCTGTTTCGCGAAAGCGTCCATCCGCTCGCCCAGCGCACCATCGAGCCGGTACCGGATTTCCAGCGGCTGCGATGACGGTTCGTCGCTGCGCGGTGTGCGCGAGATCGCCAGTTCGGTCGCCGCGTCGACACCGGCCAGCGCGTCGCGCCACCAGCGCTCGCTCGCCGCCGCGTCCTGCGCCTGCAGCCAGTCGATGAAGGCGCGATAGGACGGCGCCGGCGGCAGGTTCGCCGCGCGCCCCGCGCAGGCCGCGCGGTAGAACTGCATCAATTCGACGATAAGCAGCCCGTTGCACCAGCCATCCATCAGGATGTGGTGATAGGTCCACACGAAACGGTGCGCGCCACCCGGCAGTGCGAACAGCGCACAGCGCATCAATGGCGGCGCCTGCAGATCGAAACAGCGTGCGCGGTCGGCGGCCAGCCAGGCGGCAAAGGCCGGCTCGACGCCGGCGGGCGGCAGGCCGCGCCAGTCCTCTTCGTGCCAGTCCGGTTCGGCCCGGTCGTAGACGACCTGCAGCGGGCTGTCCAGATCCTGCCAGTGGAAGCCGGTGCGCAACACGTCGTGCCGCGCCACCAGCGCGCGCCACGCCGCGCCGAACGCGGCCCGGTCGAGGCCGCCACTCAGCGTGCACCAGCGCTGTTCGACATACAGCCCCTCGCCCGGCGCCAGCCGGGTGTGGAACAGCATGCCTTCCTGCGCCGGCGCCAGCGCGTAGGCGTCGAGCGGCGTACTGTCGTGCGGCAGGCTCAAGGGCACGCACTCCCGTGGATTGCCGGCAGGGGCACAGAGCATCGCGTCATGAACGCCCCGCCTTCAGCTTCGCCAGCAGGGCCTGCGCGGCATCCGCTTGTGCGGCGCGGGCGGGCGCCGGTGCGGACGCTGCAACGGGCCGGGCGCGACCTTGCGCATCGGCGATCAGCCCCAGCAGATTGCCCTGTACGCGCCGCGCCAGCGATTCCACCTGCGTCACCGGCAGCCGCTGCGGCACATGGCGCCACAGCATCTGCAGACGGCCATCGCGCACCAGCGCGATCAGTTCCAGCGCATGGCTGCGCAGCGCATCGGGATGTCTCTGGTCGGGCACGGTTTCCGGCGCCAGCGCCCGGATGAAGCCGCCCGCCGTTGCGATGCGGCCAAGGTAGTTGACGCTCATGTCGCTGCGCGGCAGACCGCCGAATGCGCCTGCGGCATCGAGCACGCCGTGGCCGGGCCCCTGCAGCGGCGCGGCCGCCAGCGCGCTGCGCACCGCCGCCAGTTGCACGCGCGGCGCCGCATGCGGCAGTTCGATGCGCACCGGCGACAGCGCGGTGAACCAGCCCACGGTGCGCGACATGTCGGGCAGCGTGGGCGCAATGCGCTGCCGGCCGTGGCTTTCGATGTCGACCGTCAGCGTGTCGCGGCGCAGCCACTGGGCGACGGCCTGTGCCACCGCCGTCAGCAGCAGCGCATCGACGCCAGCTTCGAGCCGGGTTGCGACCTCGCCCAGCAGCGCTTCGCTGGCCGCCTCGTCCAGTTCGCACACTGTGGTGATCGCATCGCGCTCGTACCCCGCGCCCCCCTCGCCCGGCAGCGGCAGCGCCGCCGCGCGCACGCTGCGCCAGTAGGCGGCATCGGCTTCGAACTGCGGACGCAGGGCCTGCAGCGCCGCGGTCCATTGTCCGAAATGCGGCGCCACCGGCGCCGGCGGCAGTTCGCTGCCCGCCGCAAGCGCGGCGTGGCATTCGGCGATGTCGCTCAGCAAGAGCCGCCAGGACAGGCCGTCGACCACCAGATGGTGGGCGGCGATGAACAGACGGGCGCGCCCGTCGTCGCTGCGGCACAGGGCAGCGCGCATCAGCGGTCCGCGCTCGATGTCCAGCGTGCGCTGCAAGGCGCCGATCGCCGCCTGCAGCGCACCGTCGTCGCCGAAGACCCGGGTTTCGAACGGTACGCCGGGCTGCGCATCGAGCGCCGCGAAGGTCTGTACCCAGCCGCCCTCGCCGCGCCGGTAGCGCAGGCGCAGCGACGGATGACGCCCGGTCAGCGCGGCGAACACCTGCGCCAGCAAGGCGGCATCGACTGCCGGATCGACGTCGAGCAGCACGCTCTGGTTGTAGTGCGAAGGCTGCGGCTGTGCGCCGCTGTCCACCGCGTCGAAAAAGGCGCGCTGCAGCGGCGACAGCGCCACCTCGCCCACCGCATCGGCCACCTCTTCGTGCGCGACCGGCTGCGCGCGCATCGCCTGCGCCGCCACCGTCTGGTGTTCGAACAGGTCGGCCGGCGCCAGCACCAGGCCGGCGCTGCGGGCGCGCGCGACGATCTGCATCGCCGACACCGAATCGCCGCCCGCTTCGAAAAAATTGTCCTGCACGCCGATGTCGTCGCGGCCGAGCACCGCACGCCAGATGTCGAGCAGCCGCCGTTCGGCGTCGCTTGCCGCCGCCGCGCCACCGACCGCGGCCACCTCGGGCAGCGGCAGCGCGCCGCGGTCCACCTTGCCGTTCGGCGTGAGCGGGAAGGCGTCCACGGCGATGATGTGGGTGGGCAGCATGTAGGACGGCAGCCATTGCGCGATGCGGGTACGCAGCAAAGCGACATCGGTGCCGGGGCCATGCAGCCGCACATGGGCGATCAGCGCCGGTCCGCCGGCCAGATCGCGCACGCCCGCCACCGCTTCGGCCACTTCCGGCAGCCGGCACAGCGCCGATTCGATCTCGCCCGGCTCGATGCGGAAGCCGCGCAACTGCAGCTGCTGATCGGCGCGGCCCAGATAGGTCACCATGCCGTCGGCACGCTGTACCGCGAGATCGCCGGTGCGATACATGACCGCACCCGGCTGCGACGAGAACGGGTCGGGCAGGAAGCGGTCGGCGCTCAGCGCGGCGCGGTTCAGATAGCCGCGCGCCATGCCGGTGCCGCCGATGAATATCTCGCCCGCCATGCCCTGGGGCACCGGGTTCATGTAGGCATCGAGCAGATGGATGGTGGCGCCGGATATCGGGTAACCGATGGGCACCGGGCCGTGATCGGCCTCGCTCGCACGGTAGTAGCAGCAACCGACCACGGTTTCGGTCGGCCCGTATTCGTTGATGAGCTGTATCTGCGGAAAGCGGCTGCGCCAGAACGCGATATGCGCTTCGGTCAGCGCTTCGCCACCGATGATGAAGGCGCCGGGCAGTTGCGCGTCCGGCGCGAGGCCGGCGGCCTCCACCAGCGGCTGCAAGGCGGACAGATGCGCCGGCGTGAGCTTGACCAGGCTGTAGCCGGCGGACAGGGCATCGACCAGCGTGGCCAGCGGATCGCTTTCCGGCAGCAGCATGACGCTGCCGCCGACCAGCAGCGGCGCGTACAGGCCGGTGATGGTGGCATCGAACCCGATGGACGAATTGACCGGCGCGCCGCGCCCTTCGCCCACCGGATAGGCGGCCAGGCACCAGTCCAGGTAGTGCATCAGTCCGCCATGGCTGAGCAAGGTGCCCTTGGGCCGGCCGGTGCTGCCGCTGGTGTAGATGCAGTAGGCGAGTTGCTGCGGATGCAGCGCACGCGCCAGCGGCGCATCGGATTCCGCATCCAGCGCAGCCAGGTGCGCGGGGTCGTCCAGGCACAGCACCGGGCACGGCGGCGTACCGTCATGCAGCCGCGCCCGCTGCGCACGCGTGGTGACCAGCACCGCGATGCCGGCGTCCTCGCACATATAGCGCAGGCGCTCGTCCGGCAGCACCGGATCGAGCGGCACATAGGCGGCACCGGCACGCAGGGTGCCCAGCAGCGCCACCATCAGTTCTGGCCGGCGCGGCAGGCACAGGCCGACACGCGCTTCCGGCCGTACGCCGAGCGCGATCAGGCGCCGCGCGAACTGCGCCGACCGGCGCTGCAGCGCGCGATAGCTCAGCGCCTCGCACGCCGGCGCGTCGACTGCGACCGCATCCGGCGTCCGCGCTACCTGTTCGTCGAAGCGCTGCACCACGCTGCGCCACGGTGTGGCGAGCGGGATCGGCCGCGGGGGCCGCGGGCACTGCCGGGTGCGCGCGAGCCAGGCCGCTTCGTCGGCCGACAGCAGGTCCACGCCACCCAGGTGCAGCGGGCGGCGGGCGGCCAGCGCCGGCAGCGCGGCCTCCAGCAGGCGGCGGAAATGACCCAGCATGGCTTCGATGCGCGCGTGTTCGAACAGAGCGCTGCGATATTCGATGGCCAGCAGCAGCCCGGATTCGCGCTCCAGCACATGCCAGCTCAGGTCGAACTTGGTGTGCGCCAGTTCGACCCAGCCCTGCTCCACCCGCAGGCCACCGAAGCCGCCCCCGTCATGGGCGCTGCTGTCGCCGGCGCTGATCAGCTCGGCGTTCTGCGCGCGATAACCCTCGCCCTGGTACTGGAACATGGTTTCGAACAGCGGCGTGCGGCTGGCGTCGCGCGCCACGCCGCACTGTTCCACCACGCGTGCGAACGGCACATCGGCATGGTCGAAAGCCTCGGCCACCGACTGTCGCACCGCATCCAGCCAGTCGCCCAGCCAGGCCGCCCGCCGTGGCCGGGCGCGGATGACCAGGGTGTTCACGAAGAAACCGATCAGCCCGGACGGATCGGGGCCGCCGGGCAGCGGCCGGCGGCCGGCCACCGGAATGCCGACCGCGATGTCGTCGCGCCCGCTGTAGCGGTGCAGCAGTGCCATGTACAGCGCCAGCAGCAGCATGAAGGGGGTGGCACCCGCCTGGCGCGCTGCCCGCTGCAGCGCATCGCGCAGACCGGCCGGCACGGTGCAGCTCACGGTACGGCTGGCATAGCCGGAGGCCGGGCTGCGTGCGGAATCGGTGGGCAGATCGAGCGGCACGACACCCGCCAGTTGCGCGCGCCAGTAGTCGACCTGGCGCGCGCACTCCGCACTGTCCAGCCAGCGCCGCTGCGCCCGCAGATGGCCGGCCAGGTCGCCCGCCAGCGCCGGCAGACCGGCTGCGCGACCGGCGCGCAGTGCGCCATAGCACACGCCGAGTTCGCGCAGCAGCACGCCGCGCGACCAGCCGTCGGCAATCAGGTGGTGCAGCACCAGCAGCAGCACGTGGCGGGTCGCCGACAGACGGATCAGGTGCGCGCGCGCCAGCGGCGCCTGCGCCAGATCGAAAGGTGCGGCGGCGAGCGTGCGCAGCCGCGCATCGAGCGCCTGCTCGTCGCACGGCTCCATCGTCAGCGGCCAGCGCACGCTGCCGCGCACGCGCTGACGCGGCGCGCCGTCGCGCTCGAAGAACTCGCTGCGCAGGGCCTGATGACGGTCGGCGATCACCTGCAAGGCCGCTGCCAGCGCGTCGCTGTCCAGTTCGCCGTGCAGGGTCCACGCCGGTGCGATGTGATAGGCCGAACCATCCGGCTGCAGCCGATGCACCACCCACAGATGACCTTGTGCCGGCGACAGCGGCAGGTCGTCCAGCGCAGCGGGTGCCGGCGCTTCGTCCAGCGCAATGCCGCGTGCGGCGAGCTGTTCGCGCAGCAGCGCCTGCTGCGCCGGCGACAGTGCCGCCATGCGCGCGCGCAGCGTGGCGAGGTCCGGACGCGATCCGCTGCTCATGGATTCAGACGCCCTCGGCCATGGATTTGAGCCGCGCCAGATGCGGCAGCGCACCCATGACCGCGTCGTAGTCCTGCAGGAAATCGATCAGGCAGCACATTTCGGTCACACCGGCACGCGACACGGCTTCGACGAAGGGCAGGCAGGTTTCCGGCGTACCGATCAGCGAACGCCCCTGCATGAAACCTTCGACGCCGAACTGCAGCAGGCTGTCGATGTCGTCCTCGGAGAAATCCTTCAGGCTCACGTTCAGGCCCATGCCCTTGGCCAGGTTTTCCAGCAGGCCGTAATGCGTCTTCAGATAGGCGCAGAAGGGCTGGCGCACGTCGTCCATCACCTTGGCCTGGTCGGCGCCGACGAAGGTGTGCACCATCATCGACACCGACCTGGTGGCCGGATCGTGTCCGTTCTGCACCAGCGTTTCGCGGTAACGCGCGATCTTGGCGGCGACCTGGTCCAGCGTTTCGCCGAGCAGCGAGGTGAGCACATGGGCGCCGCGGCGGCCGGCCTCGATGAAGGTTTCGATCGAGGTGCACGCCACCCATACCGGCAGTTCGGGCTGCAGCGGGCGCGGCAGGGTGCGCGCCTCGACCGGACGGCCGGCGGCGTCCTCGAATTCCAGCGTGTCGCCGCGCCACAGCTTCTGCAGCGCATCGCAGCTGCGCCACATGACGCCACGGCGCGCGCCGTGCGGTTCGCGCGACAGGATGAATTCGTCCATGGTCCAGCCCGACGCCACGCCCATGCCGACCCGTCCGCCCGACAGATTGTCCACCACGGCCCAGTCCTCGGCCACGCGCACCACGTGATGCAGCGGCAGCACCACGCTGCCGGCGCGCAACTGAACGTTCTTCGTCACCATGGCCAGCGCGGCGCTGGTGAGGGCCGGATTCGGGTAGAGGCCACCGAAGGCATGGAAATGTCGTTCCGGCGTCCACACCGCGACGAAGCCGTTGTCGTCGGCAAAGCGCGCGCTGTCGATCAGCAGCCGGTAGTGGCCGGGGGCGACCGTGGAGCCGTCGCCGTCGAAGTAGAACAGGCTGAATTGCATGGTCATTCCTTGTGTGAGTGCGTGCCGCCCGCGGCGTGCAGCGCATCGATGTCACCGAGCAGCGCGTCGACCTCGGCATCGCCGGTGCCCGTCGCTGTCTCCGCTGCGGCCACGGCGGCGCGACTGCGGTCTATCACCGCCGCGATGCCCGCCACCGTGCGCGCCTCGAACAGCAGCGCACGCATCGGCAGTTCGACGCCGAATTCCTTGCGCAGCCGGGTGACCGCCTGGATGGCGAGCAAGGAATGCCCGCCCAGTTCGAAGAAGTCGTCGTCGGCGCCGACGCGCGCGATGCCCAGCAGCTCGCCCATGGCGGTCGCCACCATGCGTTCGGTATCGGTGCGCGGTTCGACATAGGGGGTGGCGATGTCGGGTCGCAGATGGCTGCCGCCGGACGCGGGCGCCAGGGCACGCGGCGCGTCCTCGAACGCTTGTCGCAGGCGCGCCGCGAGCCGACGCGGCGTAAGCGCGATCTGCGCGCTGCGGCGGCGCGCACGGGCGTAGGCCAGCACGCGCTCTACCGCCTGCCAGGCCGGGTCCACACCGATGGCGCCGGCCAGCAGCGCCGACGGCGCAGCACCCCGTTCGTGCGCCAGTACATCGCGCTCGACCGCGTCCCAGTTCAGTGCGATCCATGGCGCACCGGTGCCCAGGCGCGCGGCGAAGGCATCGGCATAACTGCTGGCAGCGGCATAGGCAGCGAAGCCGGCGCCACCGACCACCGACGACAGCGAGGACTGCAGCAGCACGAAATCGACGTCGCGCAGACGCGGGCAGGCGGCCAGCAGATCGAGCGCCGCGATGCGCGCGTCCAGCGTCCGGCGGCGCTCGGCCTCGTCGGTGTCGTCCAGCTTGCAGCCGGCCTGGTCGCCCATGGCGTCGACATGGAACACGCCGCGCAGTGGACCGAATCGCGCCTGCGCGCTGGCCAGCACGTCGTCGAGCCAGGCGATCTGCGACGGCGCCGCGCCCAGTTCGCCGCTGAACAGCGCAAACTGCGCGCCTTCCTGCTTCAGACCTTGCAGCGTGCGGATGAATACGCTGGCCGGATGGCGCGGGCCGTGCGTCGCCAGCCACTGTTCCCAGGCTTCGGGCATCGGCAGTCCCGACTGCCCGACCAGCAGGATGCGCGCCTGCGCCGCCCGGTGCAGGCCACGCGCGATCACCATGGCCAGGCCTTCGAGCAGATCGCCGATCACCAGGTAGCAGCCTTCGCGCCGCAGCGCCGTGCCATCGATCTGCGGCAGTTTCAACGGCTGCCAGTCGCGCAACCAGCGCGTGCCGCCGCGCAGCATGACCAGACGTTCCTCCGGTGCCCAGGGCTGGCGCAGAGCGTCGGCCAGATCGGCCAGCGTCGCGGGCACAAGGGCGTCATCGACATCGATGTCGATCTGCCGCGTGCGCAGACCGGGCACTTCCTGCGCCGCCACCTGCAGCAGGCCGGTCAGCACGGATTGTTCAGGCCTCACTGCGTCGTGGCCGCCGAGCGACCAGACGCCGCGGGTGACCACACTGAGCAGGCGGGGCGCACCGTCGCGCGGCAGCCCGCGCAGCACGCCGAGCAAGGCATCGAAAGCGGTCGGCGCGTCGAGCTGCGGGCAGCACCACAGCAACTGGCTGTCGCCCGCGGCATCGGCGAGCGCGCGCGCCTGCACGCCCGGCAGCGCCAGCAGCGCGTCGCACAGCAGGCGGTCGCCGCCGGTCGCCAGATCGAGCGCTGCGTCGTCCGGCACCGGCGGAGGCGCCGCGCGCCAGCCAGGCAGATGGAACCAGTCCTTCATGTCGGCCAGCGCCGCATCGTCGGTGGCCGACGCAGGCGGTTCGGCCGGCGCACCGTCGCGCAGCGCCACCCAGTAACGCTGCCGCTCGAACGGATAGCCGGGCAAGGCGCAGCGCTGCTGCGGCCGTCCCCGGGCATAGGCGGTCCAGTCGATGTCGGCGCCCGCCACCCAGGCACGCGCCAGCGCGCACGCCATATCGAGCGCAGCATCGCGGCCGGGCAGCGAGGCGATCGCGTCGCGCGCGCCCTGCTGCTGCGCCAGCCGCGCCAGCACCTCGCCCGGGCCCACTTCGACCAGCAGCAGATCGCGCCGCGCAGCCAGCGTCGCCAGCGCGTCGCCGAAGCGCACCGCCTGTCTGAGCTGGCGCAGCCAGTAGTCAGGCGAGGTCGCTTCGGCCGCGGACAGCGCGCGACCGGTCAGCGTCGATACGATGTCGATCTGCGGCGCGGCAAGGGTGACGTCTGCCAGCGCGGCGCGAAAATCGTCCAGCGCCGGCTCCATCGTCGCGGTGTGGAAGGCGTGCGAAGTGGCCAGCGCCTGGGTCGGCACGCCGCGCGCGGCGCAGTCGGCGGCGAAGGCAGCGACCGCATCGTGCGCACCGCCCACGACGCACTGGCGCGGACCATTCACCAGCGCGATGTCCAGGCCAGACGGCAGCGCGGCGCGCAGCGTCGCTTCGTCCTGCATCACCGCCAGCATGCTGCCCGGTGCGCAGCGCTGCATCAGTTCGCCGCGCCGCCTCACCAGCGCGAGCGCATCGGCCAGCGACAGCACGCCGGCCAGGCAGGCGGCAACAAATTCGCCGACGCTGTGGCCGGCCATCGCCTGCGGCTGCACGCCCCAGGACATCCACAGCCGCGCCAGCGCATACTCGACCGCGAACAGCGCGGGCTGCGCGTGCGCGGTCTCGCGCAGACGCGCCTCGGCGTCGTCGCCGCCGTCTTCCGGCCACAACAGCGCGCGCAGATCGATGTCCGGGGCAAGCGCCGCCGCGCAGGCATCGATGGCGTCGCGGAACACCGGTTCTTCGCGGTACAGCGCCACCGCCATGCCGACGCGCTGGCTGCCCTGGCCGGAGAAGAGGAAAGCGACCGGCCGCCCGCCGGACGGCGCTTCGCCGCTGAAACGTCGCAGCCCGTCGCCGGCCGACATCGCCTCGACCGCCTCGTGTGCGTCGGCGCATACCGCGGCCCGGCGCAGCGGCAGCGCGCGCCGGCCACGCTGCAGCGTGCCGGCCGCGGCGACCGGATCGGTACCGGCGTGCAGGCGGTGCGCCAGACGCTGTCCCAGCGCGTCGAGCGCACCCGGTGTGCGCGCCGACCAGGGCAGTATCTGCCAGGTGCGCGCCGGCAGGGCCGACGGCTGCGGCGCCTCCGGCGCCTGCTGCAGCACGGCGTGGGCATTGGTGCCGCCCATGCCGAAAGAACTGACCGCTGCACGGCGCGGCACATCCGCCTTGAGGCCGGTGCGCGCCGGCCAGTCGCGCCGCGCGCTGTTCACGCGCAGCGGACCGGATGCGAAATCGATGGCCGGGTTCGGCGTGTCGTGATCGAGGCTGGCCGGCAGCACGCCATGCTGCAGCGCCAGCACGGTCTTGATCAGGCCGGCGATGCCGGCTGCGGCATCGAGATGCCCGATATTCGATTTCACCGAACCGAGCGCGATCTCGCCTGCGCGCTGCGCGAAAGCCGGTTTGAGCACGCGGTTCAGCGCCGCCACTTCGATCGGATCACCCAGATCGGTGCCGGTACCGTGTGCCTCGATGTAATCCAGCGTGGCCGGGTCGATGCCGGCGGCGTCGAGCGCGGCGCGGATGACCGCCGCCTGTCCGCTCACGCTGGGTGCGATCAGACCTACCTTGTCGGCGCCGTCGTTGTTGATGGCCGAGCCGAGGATGACCGCGCGGATGCAGTCGCCGTCGGCGATCGCGTCGGTCAACCTCTTCAGCACCACGAGGCCGACGCCATTGCCGAATACCGTGCCCTGCCCCTTTGCATCGAAGGCGCGGCAGCGGCCATCCGGCGACGCGATACCGCCGGGCTGGTACAGATAGCCCTGGGGCTGCGCGCTCGCCACCGTGACGCCGCCGGCCAGCGCGATATCGCATTCGCGCGACAGCAGGCTGCGGCAGGCCGCGTGCACCGCGACCAGCGAGGACGAACATCCGGTCTGCACGCCGATGCTCGGACCGCTCAGATCCAGGTGATAGGAGGCGCGCGTCACCATCAGGCCGAGCACATTGCTCACCACCGCCTGTACCGCATCGACGCTGTCGCGCAACTGCGGATCGGAATGCAGATTGATCACATAGCCGTTCAGCGCCGCGCCGGCATGGACGCCGATGGCACGGCGCTCGCGGCTGCTGTCGATGCCGGCGTCCTCCAGCGCGTGCCAGGCGCATTCCAGGAACACGCGCTGCTGCGGATCCATCAGTTCGGCTTCGCGCGGCGAATAGCCGAAGAAGCCGGCATCGAAGGCGTCCGGGCTGTCGAAGCCGGCCCATGCGCGCACGTAGTCGTCGCGCGTCCACAGCGATTCCGGCACGCCGGCAGCGCGCAGCTCGTCCTCGCTCACTTCGCGCACGCCACGCCGCCCTTCCGCCAGCAGCGACCAGAAGGCGTCGATGTCGTCCGCACCGGGGAAGCGCCCGGCCAGGCCGATCACCGCGATGCGCTCGTCGCGCGCGCGCTCGACCTCCTCCAGCTTCTGCCGCGCATCGCGCAGCGCGGCCAGTATCCGTTCGTTGCCGGTCATGTCGTTCATGGCAGGGCCTTCATCAATGCATTCATGTCTTGTTCAGCAGCGCGTCGAGCGCGGCCAGTTCGGCGGCAATGGCCGGATCGATGCTGTCCGGCGAGGGCTCACGTGCCGGGTCGATGCTGTCCGGCACTGCGTTCATCGCCGGATCGATGCTGTCCGGCGTGGCTGCGGCCGGCGGCGTCGCGGCGACCGGCTCGGGCAGAAGGGCTTCGAGCAGATGACCGGCCAGTGCCTGGATGGTCGGGAATTCGAAAATGCCGGCCGGCGACAGTGCGACGCCGCAGCGGCGCGACAGGCGGTTGCGCAGTTCCACCGCCATCAATGAATCCATGCCCATGTCGAAGAAGCCGGTGGCCGGGTCCGGCCGCTGTCCGGAAGGCAGGCCGAGCACGGCGGCCACTTCGTCCTGCAGCAGGCGGACGAGTTCGGCCCGGCGCAGCGCCGGCGACAGCGCGGCGATACGGTCCCAGGCAGCGCGTTCGGCACCAGCCGGAGCGGCCTCTTCGGCGCGCTCCATGCGCGTGCGGAAGGCGGCGAAGAAGTCGTCGCCCCGCACCGCGTCGTTCGCGAAATCCGCCCAGCGCAGCGCCACCACACCGGCCTGCGCGAGCTGGCGGCGCGCGCTCAGTGCGGCAAAGGCCCGCATGCCCTGCTCCGGCGTCAGGCTGGCGATGCCGCGCGCCTGCATGCTGGCCTGGGTGCGCACGGACGCGGCCGATCCGATGTCCGACCACGGCCCCCAGTTGATCGCCTGTGCCGCCAGGCCGAGCGCGCGCCGGCGATGCGCCAGCGCATCCAGATAGCTGTTGGCGGCGACGTGGGCGGCCTGACCGGGCGAACCGAACAGCGCGGCGGCGGAGGAGTACAGCGCGAAATGATCCAGCGGCAGATCGCGGCTCAAGCGGTGCAGATGCCAGGCACCGAGCGCCTTGGGCGCCAGTACCGCGTGCAGGCGCGCGGCGTCGAGATCGGCCAGCAGCGCGTCCGCCAGCACGCCGGCGGCGTGGAAGATGCCGCGCAGCGGCGGCAGTGTCGCCAGTTCGCCGGCGAACAGCGCCTGCAGCGCGGCACCATCGGACACGTCGATCTGCCGCACGCGGAGCTCGCATCCCTCCGCGCGCAACCCTTCCAGCGCCTGTGCGGCCTCGGCCGATGGCGCGCTGCGGCCGAGCAGCACCAGATGACGGGCGCCTTGCGCCACCAGCCATTGCGCGGTGCGCAGGCCGAGACCACCGCAACCACCGGTCACCAGATAGCTCGCGTCGGCGCGCACCTGTGCCGTTTCGGCATCGATGTCCAGCACCAATTTGCCGACGTGCTGCGCGCGCTGCATGCAGCGGAAGGCGTCGGCCGCGCGCGCCAGCGCATGGACCCGGAACGGCAGCGGCTGCAACCGGCCCTCGTCGAAGGCGGCGGTGAGCGTGTCGAGCAGTGCGCGCATGCGTGCCGGTTCGTCGCGCGCCAGCGCGAGCACGTCAACCACGCTGTAGCCGACGTCGGGACGCAGCGCACGCGCCTGGTCCGGACTGAGGATGTCGCGCTTGCCGATTTCGACGAAGCGGCCGCCCGGCTTCAGGCAGTCCAGGCTGGCGGTGATGAAGTCGCCGGACAGCGCGTTGAGCACCACGTCGACACCACCGCGCCGCTTCACCGCGTCGGCGAAATCCAGCGTGCGCGAGTGCATCGTCGCGTCCACGCCGCGCGCCCGGAGCAGCGGCCACTTGCCCGGACTGGCGGTGGCGAGCACATGCGCGCCCAGCATGCGGGCGACCGTTACCGCCGCCAGTCCGGTGCCGCCGGCGGCGGAATGGATGAGCACGGTTTCGCCCGGCTGCAGCCTGGCGGTCTCCACCAGCGCGTGCCAGGCGGTGAGGAAAGCCGCCGGCAGCGCCGCCGCGCCTGCCGCCGACAGATGGCGCGGCCGACGCGCGACCCAGCGCGCATCCACCGTCACGAAGCTGCGGAAGGCACCGGGCGCCAGGCCATACACCGCGTCGCCAGGCGCGACATCGCGCACCGCTTCGCCGCAGGCCACCACTTCGCCCGCACATTCGACGCCCAGCCAGCCGCGTTCGAAAGGCAGCAGACCCAGGGTGTCGAGCACGTCGATCAGGTTGAGGCCGGCGGCGCTCACCCGTATCTCGACCTCGTGCGCGGCGGGTGCGCGGCGCGCCAGCGGCCGCAGCGCGAGATCGTCCGGCGACCCGCGCCGTGCCAGATGCAGTTCGACCGGCCCGCCCTGCGCCGCCGGCAGACGGCCCAGTCGCGGCTTGAGCCGGCGCCCGCGCCGCCAGGCGACCGAGCGGTCGACGCCATGCAGGACATCGGCCATCGCTTCGGCCGGCAGCGCATTGACCGGCAGATCGACATCGAGGTCCACACGCCGCAGCAGCAGGTCCGGATGTTCGAGCTGGGCCACGCGCAGCACGCCCCACAGCGCCGCCTGGGCGGGACGTGGCAAGGAGCCCTCGCCCTCGACGGCGCAGGCGGCGCGGGTGAGCACGGTCAAGGACGATGCAGGCGCCGGCGCCAGCGCGGCGATCGCGTCACGCAGCGCGTCGACCGCCGCGGCGATGCCCTCCGGGGCCTGGTCCGGGCCCTGGTCCCGGTCCTGGTCCGGATCCTCGTGCGCCTGCTGCGGCGCGCCGCGCAGATCGAGCAGCCAGGGTCGTCCATCGGCCGCCGGCAAGGGCGCGCCGACGGCGATGACATGTGGCGATGGCAGGTCGGCGCCGCGGCGCGCCAGCATGATGTTGTTGGGCAGGCCGGCCGCTTCGTCGAGCAGGAAGCAGGCGTCATCGAAACCCTGTGCACGCAGCGCGTCGCACCAGCGGGTGGCCGGCAGCAGCGCATGTTCGCCGCGCAGGGCGCGGTCGCTGAAACGCCACCAGCCTTCGGTCAACCCGAAAATCATGTCCAGCCAGCCCAGCGGCTGCGTCACCTCGGGCAGCAGCAGCCAGCCGCCCGGCGCCAGCAGTTGCGCGACATGCGCCAGCGTCGCGCCGATGTCGCGCGTGGCGTGCAGCACATTGGCGGCGACCACGATGTCGGCCTGGCCGCGCAGCGCGGCCGGCGGCGGCTGTTCGATGTCCAGCCGTTCGAAGCGCAGCGCCGGATGGTCGAACTGGCTGCGCGCCTGGGCGAGCAGGCTGGGCGCGATATCGGTGTACAGATAGTCGTGACCGGCGTCGGGCGCCAGCACGGGCAGCAGATGCCGGGTCGTGCCACCGGTGCCGGCACCGATCTCGACGATGCGCAAAGGACGCTTTGCGTGCTGCAGCGCGCGCGCCAGCGCGTCGCGCACGAGCAGGTTCATCAGGCGCGCGCCGGGCGATTCGCCGTAAAGCCGCGCCAGATCCGACGCGTCACCGCCGGGGAACAGCAGCGACAGCGCATCGACCCGTCCGCGCAGCGCGTCGGCCATGCCGCGCGCGCAGCGACCGAACAGCGCCAGTTCGGCCGCCGCCTGCGGATGAGCCGCGGCGAGCCGGGCACGATCGGCCTCCAGCGCCGCGCTGTCGTCCGCAACGGCGAGGTCTGCGGCCAGCACCTGCAGCCGTGCATGCAGCGGCCGCAGCGCCTCGACGATGCCGCCGCGCGCCGCCGCATCTTCGCCGACGTCGGCCAGCACGCGCCGTGCCCAGCGCGCGGCCAGTGCATCCAGTTCGGGCAGCAGCGCGATCTGGCGCCGGCAATCGTCGCTCGCCAGTTCGGCCG
The DNA here is from genome assembly GCA_034004945.1 of Methyloversatilis sp. Lineage (GTDB taxonomy): Bacteria > Pseudomonadota > Gammaproteobacteria > Burkholderiales > Rhodocyclaceae > Methyloversatilis. Next base: position 48,921 of record JAVEVQ010000004.1, read on the forward strand.
CCGCCTGCGCGCGCAGCGCAGGCGTCAGCGCTGCGGGCGCAGGCAGCGCCGGCGCGGGCAGGAGCGGCGCCTCGATCCAGTCGACCACCCACGGACCGGCATCTTCCTGCACGCCGTCGAGCACGCGCGGCGCGCTGGCCGGACGCAACTGAAGCGCCCGCACCTGCGCGAACGGCCGACCGGCGTCGTCGAACAGATCGATGTCGGCGTTGAGCTGGCCACCCTGACGGCGGGCGCGCAGATGACACCACAGCGCGCGCGGGCACGCGGCCGACAGCCTCACCTCACCCATCGCTGCCGGCAGATAGGTCGGGTGATCCAGTTCGTCGACGAAGAAGGCGGCGATGCCCTGCAGGCAGGCATCGAGCAGCACCGGGTGCAGCAGGTGCGCGCCGCTGCGCACCGCGGCGGGCAGTTCGATGCGCGCCAGCAGCGCACGCCCGGCCGCGTCGCCCGCCGCATCCACCTGCAGTGCGCGCAGCGCGTGGAAGGACGGGCCGTACTCGATCTGCTGCGCCGCCAGCCGCCGGTACACCGCCTCGACCTCCACCGGCTGCACGCACTGCGCGCGCGCCTCGTCCAGCGTCGGCGCAGGTGCCGACGAAGACGGCTCGGCCAGGCGCCCTTCGGCGTGCAGCATCCAGCCTTCGCCGGCCGCGTCGGCGCCGCGCGCGTGGATGCGGAAGCGTTGCCCGCCCTGCCCGTCATGGCTGGCGGACACCTGCAGCGTGCGCGGACGGTCCAGCCGCAATGCCTGACTGAATTCGATGTCGCGCAGATGCAGCGCCCGCCCGGTGGCCTGGGCCAGCGCCAGGGCGCAGTCGACGAAACCGGCAGCCGGCAGCACGACGCCGCCATACACAAGGTGTTCGCCGGCCCAGTCGCTGAGCGAGGCATCGAATTCCGCCTGGAAATGCCGCCTGTCGGCATCGGCCAGATCGAGCGGCGCGCCAAGCAGCGGATGTTGCGCGGCGGCGCGCGGCAGGCGCGGCGCCGAAGACGCCTCGAACCAGTGGCGCCGGCGCTGGAAGGGCTGGCGCGGCAGGTCGATGCGCGGCACGGTGGTCGGTGGTGTCAGTCGTGCCCCTGCGCAATGCAGTGCGGCCACCGACTCCGCCATCGTGAGGCAGCCGTCCTGCCCGCGCCGCAGGCTGGGCAGGGCCGGACGACCGGCCAGCCGCGGCTGCGCCAGCGCACACAGATGCGGCTGCGGCCCGATCTCGATCAGCAGGTCCACGCCCTGTTCCAGCAGCGCGCCCAGCGCGGCGTCGAAGCGCACCGGCTGCACCATCTGGCGCGCCCAGTAATCGGCCCAGAACGCGCTCCAGTCCCCCGCCGCAGTCTCGACGCGACGACCGCTCAAGGTGGAATACATCGGCAGACGCGGCGCGGCGCCCGGCAGCCCGGCGGCAAAGCGTGCGAAGCCGTCGGCGGCGGGCACCATCGCCGGCGAGTGGAAGGCGTGCGACACCGCCAGCCGGCGCACCTGCACGCCGTCCGCCTGCAATGTCGCGCACAGCGCATCGACCGCATGGGCCGGACCGGACACCACGCAGGCCTCCGGTCCGTTGAGCGCGGCAATGGTCAGCCCGGCCTGCAGGTGCGGCAGGACGGCGTCGGCCGGCAGCGCCAGCGCGGCCATCGCACCGCCTTCGGGCAGGGCCTGCATCAGGCGTCCGCGTTCAATCACCAGGCGCATGCCGGTTTCAAGATCGAACACGCCGGCCGTCACCGCCGCGGCGAACTCGCCGATGCTGTGCCCCAGCACCGCCACCGGCTGCACGCCCCAGGCGCGCCACAGTGCGGCGAGCGCGCATTCGACCGCGTACAGCGCCGGCTGCGCGGATGCGGTCATGTCGAGTTCGGCGGCGACGTCGTCGCGGCACGCCAGGTCGATCAGCGAACGCCCGCCGTCGGCGCGGAACAGTGCGTCGCAGCGATCCATCGTGTCGCGGAAGGCCGGCTCGGCCGCGTACAGCGCGCGTGCCATGCCGGCGTACTGCGCGCCCTGTCCGGTGTAAAGGAAAGCGATGCGCGGTGCCTGCCGGGCTTCGCCGACGCGCACTGGCGAGTGATGGCCCTCACCGCCGGCCAGCCAGTGCTGCAGCGCCTGGCGCGCATCGGCCCTGTCCTTCGCCGGCAGCGCGAGCCGGTGTGCGAACGCTGCGCGCTGGGCGAGCGCGGCGCGCGCCAGCGTGCGCAGTCCGTGCCGGGACGACGCCAGATGGTTGGCCCAGCGCCCGGCCAGTGCGCGCAGCGCCGCCTCGTCGCGCGCCGACAGCAGCAGCACGTCGGCGCCGTCTTCATCGGCGGGAGGCTCGACCGCCGGCGCGGCGGACAGCACGACATGCGCATTGGTGCCGCCGAAGCCGAAGGAGCTGACACCGGCATGGCGCGCCTCGCCGCCGGTCCACGGCCGTGGCCGCGCCAGCACCTCGACGCCGCTGTGCGCCCAGTCGATCAGCGGATTGGGCGTGGTGAAATGCAGTTGTCGCGGCAGGCGTTCGTGCTGCAGCGACAGCACCAGCTTGATCAGTCCGCAGATGCCGGCCGCGGCTTCCAGGTGACCGACATTGGTCTTGACCGACCCCACCGCCAGCGGCCGCTCGCGCGTCGCGGCGAACACCGCCGCCAGCGCGCCGATCTCTATCGGGTCGCCAAGCGCGGTGCCGGTGCCGTGCGCCTCGACATAGTCGATGTCGCGCGGCGCCAGCCCCGCCTGTTCCAGTGCGCGGCGGATGACGGCCTGCTGCGACGGGCCGTTCGGTACCGTGAGGCCGCCGCTGCGTCCGTCCTGGTTCACCGCCGAACCGCGCACCAGCGCGAGGATGCGGTCGCCGTCGCGCTGCGCGTCGGATAGCCGCTTCAGCATGACCAGTCCGCAGCCTTCGGCGCGCGTGAACCCGTCGGCGGCCGCGTCGAAAGTCTTGCAGCGGCCATCCGGCGCCAGCATGTGCGCACGCGAGAACACGATGCTGCCATCCGGCGTCAGGATGCGGTTCACGCCGCCCGCCAGGGCCATGTCGCATTCGCCGGCGCGCAAGGCCTGGCAGGCCAGATGCACCGCCACCAGCGAGGACGAGCAGGCGGTATCGACCGCCAGGCTGGGGCCGGTGAAACCGAACTGGTAGGACAGCCGGCCGGCCGCCACGCTGTGCGAATTGCCGGTCGCCAGATAGGCGTCGATCAGCTGTTCCGGCCGTGACAGCAGCATCTGCGAATAGTCGTGGCTGCTGGCGCCGACGAATACGCCGACCGGCTGACCGGCCAGCGACGGCGGCGGCAGACCGGCGTGCTCCATGGTTTCCCACGCCACCTCCAGCAGCAGGCGCTGCTGCGGATCGAGGCTGGCCGCTTCGCGCGGCGATATGCCGAAGAAGGCGGCGTCGAAGGCATCGGGCGCAGCGATGAAGCCGCCGTTGCGGGTGACGATGGTCCCGGGCGCATCCGGATCGGCGTCGTGATAGGCCTCGGCGTCCCAGCGGTCGGCCGGCACTTCGGAAATCGCATCGACGCCTTCGTCAAGCAGCGTCCAGAACGCATCGACATCGTCCGCGCCCGGAAAGCGGCAACCGACGCCGATCACCGCGATCGCTTCGCGCTGGCGTACGGTGGCCGCTTCCGCTTCGGCCAGCCTGCCCTGCAGACGGTCGATCGCCTGCAGCGCGCGCGCCATGCGCTGGGCGTTCGGATCGCTGGCGCTCATCGCGCATCTCCGTCGTCGCCGAGCAGTGCATCCAGCGCATCGAGGCGGGCGTCGAGCGCATCGCCAAGATCGGCCTCGGCAATCCTCGCCACGTCCGCCGGCGCCAGCGCCTGCTGCAGGTGCGCCACCAGCGCCGCCGTGGTCGGATGATCGAATATGAGGGTGTTGGACAGCGCGATGCCCAGTTCGCGCTGCAGCCGGTTCTTCAGTTCCAGCGCGGTCAGCGAATCCATGCCCAGATCGAAGAAGCCGGTCTGGCGGTCCAGTTCGGCCGCCTGCAGGCCCAGCGTACCGGCCACCGCGGCGGTGACGAAATCGTCGATGGCGCGCGTGCGCGCCTCGGCATCCAGTGCGGCGAAGCTTTCGTGCAAGGGCGCGCCCGGTGCGCTGTCGCGCGCATCGCTGCGCGCCGCACGCAGCGCGCGCGGAAACAGGCGCATGCCGGCCAGTCGTGGCTGCGCGGTGAAGCGCGGCCAGTCCATCGAGAGCACCGCCACGTCGGCGTCAGCGCTCGACCACAACCGGTCCAGCCAGTCCAGGCCTTCGCCCGGCGCCATGACGCCCACACCCGGCAAGCCCGACACGGTCGCGTGGGTGCGCGTCCCTTCCTGGTATTTCAGCGCCGACCCGACATCGGACCAGGCACCCCAGGCGACCGACAGCGCCGGCAGCCCGTGCGCGCGCCGGCTGCGCGCCAGCCCGTCGAGGAAGGCGTTGGCAGCCGCGTGATTGACCTGGCCGGGCGCGCCGATGACGCCGGCGGCCGAGGCGTACAGCACGAAGAAATCCAGCGGCCGGCCGGCCGAAAGGCGATGCAGATGCCAGCCGCCTGCCACCTTGGGCGCGAGCGCGCGCGACAGTGCCGCGTCGTCCATGCGGGCGATCAGTGCGTCGTCCAGCACACCGGCCGCGTGCACGACGCCGCGCAGCGTGCGACCCGACGCATCGATGCGGGCGAATACCGCGGCCAGCGCGTCGAAGTCGGCCACGTCGGCGGCATGCAGGTCCAGCGTGACGCCCGCCTCGCGCAGCCGCGCCAGCGCCGGCAGGTCCGCGTCGACGTGCCGGCCAAGCAGATGCAGATGGCGCGCGCCGCGCTCGGCCATCCATTCGGCCGTGAGCAGGCCAAGCGCACCAAAACCGCCGGTAAGCAGATAGGCGGCGTCGGCGTCGAAGCGCGGGCGGTCTGCGCCTGTCAGCACCAGCTTGCCGGTATGACGCGACTGCTGCATGCGCTGGAAGGCCGACGGTGCGTCGCCAGGCGCGAACACCTGATGCGGCAGCGTGGGCCAGTGGCCCGCCACCACCGAGTCATGCACGCGCTGCAGCCAGTCGCCGACGCGCTGCGGTTCACGCCGCGCGCGGTCCGACAGATCGAAACGGAACAGCGCGATGCCGGGCGGCAGGCGGTCCAGCGCGTCACCGCCCGGGCGGCCCGCCTTGCCGATGTCGACGAAGCGGCCGCCGCCATCCAGCGCAGCGATGGCGGCGTGCAGACCGTCGCCCCGCGCGGCGCCGAACACCACATCCACGCCTTCGCCGCCGCTGGCGTCCAGCACGGCGCGGCCGAAATCCGGATCGCGCGAATCGAATACGCGGGCAATGCCCATGTCACGCAGCAGCGCATGCTTGTCGCGGCTGGCGCAAGCCCACACTTCGGCGCCGATCTGCCGGGCGACGGCGATGGCCGCCATGCCGACACCGCCGCTGGCGGCCAGCACCAGCACGCGCTCGCCGGCACGCAGCGACGCCAGCTCGACCAGACCGGCCCAGGCGGTGACATAGGCAACCGGCAATGTAGCCGCCTGCACGGCCGTCAGGCCCGCGGGCAGCGGACGCACCAGCCGCGCATCGACGCAGGCGCGCTCGGCGTGCAGGCCCTCGCCCAGCGCCATCACGCGCTGGCCGGGCCGACACTGCGTGACGCCGTCGCCGACCGCCAGCACGGTGCCGGCGCATTCGGCGCCGATGTCGGCGGCGCCGGGGTATTCGCCCATGGCCACCAGCACGTCGCGGAAATTGAGCGCGCTGGCATCGACGCGCAGCAGCACTTCGCCGGCTGCCGGCGCAGGCGTGGGTTGCACCGCCCAGTGCAGACCGTCCAGGGTGCGCGCCTCGTCGATACGCAGCCGGCGCGGCGCGGCGGCCTGCTCGACCAGGCGCGCGACCTTTCGCCGCCCCGCTTCCATCCACACGTGCGGCTCGGCGTCGTCCTCGCGCAGCGCACGCACCAGCGCATCCAGCGTGTCCGCGCGCACCAGGCGCGGTCGCAGTTCGGGATGTTCCAGCGCCACTGTCTGCAGCAGACCCCAGCAGGCGGATGCGACGAGCGCGCCGTCGGCGCTGTCCAGCATCGCCAGCACCAGTCGCGGCGGCTCGCCGCACGCCACGGCGGCGCGGACTTCGGCGAGCAGTGCGCGCAACTGTCCGTCCAGCGCCGCCGGCCCGTCCGCCACGGGCAGCACGCACAACCGGTGACTGAAGCCCTCGCCGACGATGCGGTCGCCGGCCGCGGCCAGCGCATCCGACAGCCGCGCCGCGAGGGCGGCCTCACCCCGGGCGGCCTCACCCCGGGCAGCGTCACCCAGATCGGCGACGGCCCAGCGCTGCGTGCGCGCTGCGCGGTGCGCGACGATGACCGACTGCGACAAGGGCGTGGCCGGCTGCAGCAGCTGTACCGGCGCGTAGCCCTGCGCGTGCAGCAGCGCCTGCCAGCGCGCGTCGTCGAGCAGCGGATGATCGGGTCGCAGCGCGTGGTCGCGGAAGGCCCACCACCCGGGCATCAGGCCGAACACCACATCCAGCCAGGCGAGCGGACGGGTGGCCTCCAGCACGAGCAGGCAGCCTCCGGGCGCGAGCAGGGCGTGCACATGCGACAGCGTGCGCGCCATGTCGGCGGTGGCATGCAATACATTGGCCGCCAGCACCAGATCGAAGCCGCCGGCATCGTCCGGCGCGGGGGGCCGTTCGATGTCCAGCAGTCCGTACTCGACGAAATCGAAACCGGCGAAGCGCGCGCGCGCCACGTTCAGGAAATGGGCGGACACATCGGTATAGCGGTAGTGCACCGCGCAGCCGCTGTCGCGCAGCATGGGCAGCAGATGGGCCGTGGTGCCGCCGGTGCCGGCACCGATTTCCAGCACGCGCAGCGGGCGATCCGCCGGCCAGCCCGCGACCAGCGCGTGCAGCGCATCGCGCAGCAGGCCATTCATCGCGCGGGCGCCCGGCGAACTTTCGTACAAGCGTGTCAGCAGGCTCAGATCGCCACCGGGGAACAGCAGTTCGAGCGGATCGGCGCGGCCATTCAGCACCTCGGCCAGGCCACGGCCGGCGCGCATGACAAGTTCCGCTTCGGTGGCCACGGCCGGGTGGGCAGCGATCAGCCCGGCATGCAGCGCAGCGGCGTCGACGCCGGACGCCGCTTCCGCGAGTCGCTGCATGCGCCGGTAAAGCGCGCGCCGCTCGTCCGGCAGCGCAGCCGCGTCGACCCGGCGCAGCGCGTCGGCGGCCAGTGCGCAGGCGAGCGCGTCGAGCAAGGGCTCCGCCTCACGGTGCGCGATCACGTCCGCGTGCAGCGGCAGCGCCTGCAGGCAGGCGTTCACGGCGTCGCGCCAACCTGCGGCCCAGGCGGGCGCCGTCTGTTCGACCCATTCGATGCGCCAGGCCGAGGTGGCCGGCTGCGCCGGTCCGTCCTCGCTGCGGCCAGTCGCGGTGCCCGCCGCGGCCAGTTCGAGCCCGCGCAGATGGCCGCACACGCGCCCGTCGGCATCCAGCCACTGGATGTCGGCGCACGGTGCGTCGCCCTCGGCCTGCGCCCGGCGTGCGCAAACCGCGACCACGGCGCCACCTGGCCACTGGAATCCGGCCACCGCCCGCGGCAGCCAGCGGCCGTCGCGTTCGGCGAACAGCGCACCGGCCAGTTGCAGGCCGGCGTCGATGACGGCGGGCTCGGCCAGCGAGCTGCCGACTGCGCCCGCGCGCAGCGTGGCCGACGCCTGGTCGGCCGCGATGCGGATGTCGGTCAGCAGCCGGTAGCACGCGCCATACACGATGCCGCGCGCGGCATAGCGCGCGTAGAAGTCGTCGGCGGACATGACCGCGGCCGCGGCTTCGTGCAGTGCAGGCGGCAGGTCGACGCCCGCAGCGAAAAGGCCTTCGGCGTGCAGCCGGTCGCCGCAGTGTACCGACCAGCGCCCGTCACCCGTGCCGGCGTCACGCAGCAGCCGCGTCTGCACCTCGCGCATGCCGTCCAGCCACAGCGCCTCGCGGATCCGCATGCCGGCCAGCGCGACGCGCGAAAGGCCGGCCTGCTGCGCAGCATGCAGCGCCGCACACAGATAGGCGGCCGCCGGCCACAGCGGCGTGCCGGCCACCGCGTGGTCGGCCCAGCGCGCATCGTTCGCGTCGATCTTCGTTGCCAGCACGTGCAGATCGCCGCCGGCAATCGGCAGCAGGCGACCCGGCCAGTCGGCAGCCGCTACCGACGGCTGCGCCGGCGCGGCATCGATCCAGCAGCGACGGCGCTGCATCGGCGTCGGCGGCAGCACGGACGGGCGCTGCGGGCGCTGTGCCAGCAGGCCGCGCCAGTCCGGATCGACGCCGGCTTCGAACAGTGCGGCCAGCGCCCTCATCAGGCCCTGCATGTCGTCACCGCCATCGCCCCCGTCGCGGCGGGGCAGGCTGGACAGCCAGCGCACGCGCGCGGCGTCGTCGCGCTGGGCGGCGAGCGCCACCAGCACCGGCTGCGGGCCGATTTCCAGTGCCAGGTCGCAGCGCTCGACCAGGACATCGAGCGCAGCCGAGAACTCGACCGGACGGCGTATCTGTTCCACCCAGTAATCGGCGCGCGCGGTGGCCTCCGACTCGACCGCGCCGGTCACGCTGGAGATCCAGCTGCAGCGCGGCAGCGCGAAGTCGACCGCCGCCGCATGGCTGGCGAAAGCGCCGAGCAGCGGATCCATCAAGGCGCTGTGGAAAGCCTGCGACACCGGCAGATGCACGCACGACAGCCCGGCGGCCTCCAGACCCTGTACCGCTTCGAGCACACGCGCGCGCAGTCCGGCGATCACCGTCTGCGAAGGCGCATTGCAGGCCGCGATGTCCACGCCTTCGGGCAGCAGCGCGCGCACGCGCTCGCGCCCGGCACGCACGGCCACCATCGCGCCATCGGCCGGGATGCCGTCCATCAGCCGTGCGCGCATCGCGATCAGGCGCAGCGCCTGCGGCAGGCTCATCGTGCCGGCCGCCACCGCAGCAGCGTACTCGCCGATGCTGTGACCCAGCACGATCTGCGGCCGCACGCCCCAGCTCGCCCACAGTTCGGTCAGCGCGTACTGGAATGCGAACAGCGCGGGCTGCGTGTTGATCGTGCGGTCGATGGCAATGCCGGCATCGGGCTGCAGCAGACCGGCCAGCGGCTGCGGCAGCAGCGGATCGAGCACTTCGGCGCAGCGGTCGATGGCGGCGCGGAACACCGGTTCGTCGCGGTACAGCGCCGCACCCATGCCGGCGTACTGGGCGCCCTGACCGGAGAAAAGGAAGGCGATGCGCGGTGCGGCGCGCACCGGCGCCGGCAGCGGATCGCGCACCGCCTGCAGCAGCGCCGCCCGCAAGCCGGCGGCGTCGCACGCGACCAGCGCGCGACGGTGCGCGTGCGCGGCGCGGCGCAGTGCCACACCGGCGCAGCGCGCCGCGATGTCGGCATCGGTCGCCAGCGCATCGGCATGGGCGTCGCACAGCGCGCGCAGCGCTTCGTCGCCGCGGGCAGACAGCGGCAGCACCTGCCAGCGGCGCGCCGGCAGCACGGCTTCTGTCGTGGCTGTCGCTGGCGGCTGTTCGACGATGACGTGCACATTGGTCCCGCTCATGCCGAAGGAACTGATGCCGGCGCGCAGCGGGCGATCGGCCTGCGGCCACGCCTCCAGTTCGCGCGGCACGTGCAGCGGCAGGCGCGACCATGGAATGCGCGGACTGGGCGTCGCGAAATGCAGATGCGGCGGAATGCGGCGGTGGTGGATGGCCAGCACCGCCTTCATCAGGCCGGCCACGCCGGCGGCCGACTCCAGATGACCGAAATTGGTCTTGACCGAGGCGACGGTGAGCGGCGCGCTGCGCGGACCATAGGCCTCGGCCAGCGCCAGCGCCTCGATCGGATCGCCCAGCGGGGTCGCGGTGCCATGCGCCTCGACATACTGCACGTCGTCGGGCCGCAGACCGCCGGCCGCCAGCGCCGCACGGATGACCGCTGCCTGCGCCTCGCCGTTCGGCGCGGTCAGGCCGTTGCTCGCCCCGTCGTGATTCACCGCCGAGCCGCGCACCAACGCCCACACCGTGTCGCCATCGGCGAGCGCGTCGGACAGGCGCTTCAGCACGACCATGACGCAGCCCTCGCCGCGCGCGTAACCGGAGGCGGCGGCATCGAAGGTGCGGCAGCGGCCGTCCGGCGACAGCGCCTGCAGACGTGAGAAACCCACGCTCACCTCGGGCGACAGCATGAGGTTCACGCCACCCGCCAGCATGAGGTCGGCCTCGCGGTCGCGCAGGCTGCGGCAGGCCAGATGCAGCGCCAGCAGCGAGGACGAGCAGGTGGTGTCGAGTTGCAGCACCGGCCCCTGGAAACCGAAGGTGTAGGCGATGCGACCGGCGGCGATCGCGCGGTTGTTGCCGAGCGCGCCGTGCGCGTCGATGCGCCCGAGGTCGCCGGAGCGCACGACGCGGCTGGCGTAGTCGTCGAAGCAGAGGCCGACATGAACGCCGGTGGCGCTGCCGCGCAGCCGGTCCACCGGAATGCCGGCGTGTTCCAGCGCTTCGAAACCGACCTCCAGCAGCAGGCGCTGCTGCGGATCCATCGCCTCGGCTTCGCGCGGCGAAATGCCGAAAAACTGCGGGTCGAAGGATTCCACCTCGTCGATGAAGCCGCCCTGCCGCACATACATGTGGCCGGCACGATGGCGGTCGGCGTCGTAGTGGCGGTCGATGTCCCAGCTGCGCGGCGGCACGTCGGCCATGGCATCGACGCCGTCGCGCAGCAGCGCCCAGAAATCGTCCGGCGTGCGCACACCGCCCGGCAGACGGCAGCCCATGCCGACGATGGCGATGGCGTCCTGCGGTGCCGCCGGCGGCGCCGATTCGAGCTCGCCGACGCGCGCCCGCAGACGGCGGATTTCCAGCGTCGCGTCCTTCAGCAGATCGCGCATGCGCTGGGCCGGGTCGATGTGCGGGCTTTCCATAGCGACCTTCAGCGGTGCGGGCCCGAAGCCGCAAGTTCGGCTTCCAGCAGTCGTGCCAGCGCTTCGTCGTCGAGCGCGTCCAGCGCCTCCGCCTCTGCCTCTGTCCGGTGAGCGGCCTCGGGCCGGCGACGCAGCGATGCGATGCGTGCCGACGCGGCGGCGATGGTCGGATGATTCCACGCCAGCGTCGCATCGAGCGGCGCCGCCAGCGCGAAGGCCTGTTCCAGGTCCTGCACCAGTTCCATCGCCATGACCGAATCGACGCCGTAATCGGCGAAGGCGCGATGCGTATCGATGTCCTGCGCCGGCAGGCCGAGCTGACGCGCAAGCCACTGGCGCAACCAGTCGGCGATCTCGCGCGCACCGTCATCGACGGCCACCGGCTTCGGCGGCGGCTCACTCGCCTGCGTCGCACTCGCCTGCGTCGCACTTGTCGCATGCATCGACGCTGCGGCATCGCCCGCCGGCGGATCGCGGCGCAGCAGCGCGTCGTGTTCGCGATCCTCGCCCGGCACGTCGGCTTCGATGTCGCCGATGGACGCGGCAAAGCCCTGCACGCGCTGCGTCAGTTCGCCGACGTCGGGACAGTGTGCGTCGAAGGCGGCGAGCGCCGCCGACTGCGCAAGTGCGGCTTCCGACGCGAGCCAGGCCGCCGTGGCGCCGTCGCAGCCATCCGCGCTGCCGGCAGCCAGAAGATGCCAGGCCACTGCCGTGCCGACCGCGCACGATGCCTGTCTCGCACCAGCCGGTTGCAGCGCGGCGCGGTCGATCAGCCCGTGCAGCGCCTGCCCGGCGGCACCGGAGCGGTCGGTCTGCGCCAGCCACTGCTGCAGCGCCTCGGGCTGCCGCAGTGCGCGCGCGCCGAGCCAGGCGGCCAGCGTTTCGGTCGGGCCTTCGAACACGCGCAGCACGCGTGCATCGCGCATCATCTGCGGCACCAGATTGGATTCGATGTAGCCGCGCCCACCCAGACATTGCAGCAGGTGGTCGATGGCCTGCCAGTACAGTTCCGGCGCCAGGATCTTGGCCGCCGCGTAAAGCTCTTCCGGCAGCGTATCGCCCGCATCGAGCCGCTCGGCGATGCCGGACACGAAGACCGACAGCGCATCGGCCATCGCACACAGCCGGGCCAGCCGTTCGCGCACCAGCGGCTGGTCGAGCAGGCGCCCGCCCGCCACCCGACGGCGACCGGCATAGCGCAGCATGAGCTGGGCGCAGCGCTTGACGCCGCCCGTGCAGGCCGCGGCGATCACCAGCCGGCCGTACATCATGGCGTCCTGCGCCACCGTCATGCCCTCGCCCTCGCCACCCAGCATGTCCTGCTCGTCCACCGGCACGCCGTCGAGCAGCACGCTGTTCTGCACCATGGCGCGCATGCCCATGGTGAGCGCTTCCGGGCCCTGACGCAGGCCCGGCCGGGCGCGCGGCACGGCGAAGGCGGTGATGCCCAGCGCATTGCCGCCGGCATCGCACTGGCGCACGAACACATTGATGGTGCCGGCCCAGGCGGCGGAACCGCTCCACACCTTGCGACCGTGCAAGGTCCAGCCGCCGCCCGGACGCGGACGCGCCACCGCTTCCATCGCGTGCGGATGCGAACCCGCGGCCGCTTCGGTCAGCGCGAAGGCGGCCAGTTCGCGCCCGCCGGCCAGCAGCGGCAACAGGCGTTCGCGCAGCGCCGGCCTTGCATGCTTCAGGATGGGTCGTATGCCGAGAACATTGCTCAGGCCGACGAACAGACCGAGCGTGGAATCGATGGCGGCGAGCTGTTCGACGATGCGCAAGGTGTCGCGATGACCGAGCCCCAGCCCGCCCAGCGCCGGTGGCACCTGCAGGCCGAGCAGGCCACGGTTGCCGAAATCGAGCAGTACCGGCGGCGACAGGCTGCGCCGCTCGTCCATCAGACGGGAATCGATGTCGCGCGCGTACTCGCGCAGCCAGGCGACGAGCGCATCGGCCCGCGCCGCCGATGCGCTGTCCGCGGCCGCATCGGTATCCATGTGCAGCGACTGCAGCGACTGCGCCTCGAACAGCGCGCGGGTGCGTGCGCGCTGCACCTTGCCGCTGGGCGTGCGCGGCAGCGTGCCGGTACGCAGCAGCAGCAGCGCATGCAGTTGCAGACCGTGGTTCTCCGACACCGCGCGGCGGACGGCCGACGCCAGTCCGGCCAGCCGGCTGGCGTCATCCAGGCCGCGCACGACTTCGACCGCCAGCACCGCCACTTCTTCGCCCTCTGCCTCGACCGGGAAGGCCGCGCAGCCGCCGGTGACCACGCCTTCGTGCGCCGTTTCGGCGCTGGCTTCGATGTCCTGCGGCGCATGGTTGGCGCCGCGTATCACCAGCAGGTCGCGCCGGCGGCCGGTCACGTAGAGTTGGCCGCCGGCGACGAAACCGAGGTCGCCGGTACGCAGCCAGGGGCCGTCGCCGTCTGCAGTGCGCGCCGCGAAAGTGTCGGCGGATGCGTCCGGATCGCCGCGATAGGCCGCGCACACGCCCGGCCCGCGCAGCCAGACTTCGCCGATGCGGTCGGCCGGCAGCCGCGCTTTCGCATCGGGATCGACGATGAGCAGTTCGCTGCCCTCGGCCGGCTCGCCGCAGCCGACCAGGGCGCAAGCGCCAGCGCCCTCGGCGGGCTGCACCCGGTGTTCGCGCAGCGCAGCCGCATCCAGTGTCAGCACATGGGCACCCCGTCCGGCCTGCGCGGACGTGGCGAGCAGCGTGGCTTCGGCCAGCCCGTAGCACGGCAGGAAGGCGTCGCACCTGAAGCCGGCGGGCGCGAAGGCCTCGGCGAAGCGTTCCAGCGTCGATGCGCGCACCGCTTCGGCACCGCAGAACGCCACCTTCCAGCTCGACAGGTCGAGCCGGCGGCGATCTTCGGGCGCGATCCGGCGCAGGCAGTATTCGTAGGCGAAATTCGGCCCGCCGCTGGTGCTTGCCGCGTGCGCCTGTATCGCCTCCAGCCAGCACACCGGACGGCGCAGGAAACTGGCGGGCGACATGAGCACGACCGGAAAACCGGCGAATACAGGCTGCAGGATGCCGCCGATCAGCCCCATGTCGTGAAAGGGCGGCAGCCAGATCACGCCGCGACTGTCCGCGCCGTGGCCGAAGCGGCTTTCGATCCGGCCCAGGTTGTACATGAGATTGTCGTGCGTCACCTGCACGCCGCGCGGTGTGCGGGTCGAACCCGAGGTGTATTGCAGCAGCGCCACGTCGGCGCCGGCGACGACCGGCTCGACCGTGGCCTGCGCCGAGGCGGGCGCTGCGGCGACGTCGATCAAGGGCACGCCACCCGGCATCAGCGCACGCACCGCGGCCAGCGCGGGCGCTGCCGACAGCACGGCCGCCGGCCGCGCGTCGTTCATCAGCGCCTGCCAGCGCGCCGCATCGGCGCGACGGCCGGGCGGCTGCACCGGCACCGCGACGCAGCCGGCGAACATGCAGCCGAAGAACGCCGCAACGAAGTCCAGCCCCGGCGGGCAGGCGATGCCCACCCGCGCACCGGGCGTGGCGATGCCGGCCAGCGCGCAGGCCAGGGCCTCGGCGCGCACCGCGATCTCGCGATAGCTCACGCGCTCCGTCCGGCTGTCGCCGATGAAGACGAACGCCTCGCGGTCGGGCTGGGCATGGGCGCGCCACCGGAGTAGACCGGCAAGCGTCTGCGGTCGCCCTCCGACCTGCATCGCCATGGACTGGTGCGCGCTGATGTGCTGCTCCTGCAGTGGAACGGGGGTGAATGAACGCTTCCGGCGCCCCGCCGGACAGCAAACCTTGATGAACTTCCGCGCCGGCACCCCGATGCCGGCATCCAGGTTGCACATGTTATTGCGAACCGTTATCATTCGCAACCGTTTTTGCATTTGCAGCAACAGGCAGTGAAGCCGCGATTGCCCCCCCTCCATCCGCCGGAATGCGGATGGTCCTGGCAACGCCGGATCACCACCCAACATCACCCCGGACCCGCAGCATGACGACGAGCCGCCCCCAGCCACCGGTTTCCATCCAGACGCTGCTCGCCGGACTGAATGACCTCGGCATCCGCCTCTGGCTGGATGGCGACCGCCTGCGTGCCGAAGGACCGGACGACGCCTTGACCGACGAGGTGCTGGCGCAGCTGAAGGCGCATCGCGATGCGCTGACCGAGGCGCTGCGCGCGCCGGCGCGCCGGATTCCGCCGCGCGACACGGCAGGTCCTGCACCGATGTCCTTTGCCCAGCGCCGGCTGTGGTTCCTCGAACAGATGCCGCAGGAAGCGGGTGTCTACAACGTGCCGCTGGCCGTACGCATCGCCGGTGCGCTCGACATTGACGCGCTGCGTCTGGCGCTGCAGGCGGTGGTCGCCCGGCACGAGGTCCTGCGCACACGCTACGTCCGGCACGACGACGAGGCGGTGCAGGTGGTCGATGCGCCGGACGCGCTGGCGCTGCCGGTCGAGCCGCCGCCGGCCGACGATGCCGCGCTGAACGCCGCGATCGCGGCCGAGGCGGCGCGTCCGTTCGATATCGCACACGACCACCCGCTGCGCGCGCGACTGTTCCGGCGCGCCGACGACGAGCACGTGCTGTGTCTCACGCTGCATCACATCGCCTGCGACGGCGAGTCGCTGGACGTGCTGATGCAGGAACTGGGCGCCGGCTATCGCGCCGCCCTGCTCGGCCGTGCCACCGACCTGCCGCCCCTGCCACTGCAGTACGCCGACTACGCGGCATGGCAGCGCCGCGAAATGGACGGTCCGGCGCTGGACAGTCACGCCGCCTACTGGCGCGAAAAGCTCGCGCTGCCGCTGCCGGCGGTCGAGCTGCCGACCGACCGGCCGCGCGCCCGGCTGCAGAGCCACGACGGCACGGTCGTGCATTTCCGGCTGCAGGCCGGCCTGACCGAGCGCCTGCGCGCGCTCGGTCGCAGCCGTCAGGCGACGCTCTACATGACCTTGCTTGCGGCGTTCAAGGTGCTGCTGGCACGCGTCACCGGCGAACACGACATCATCGTCGGATCGCCGGTCGCCAAGCGTCATCCGGCCGAACTGGAGCCGCTGATCGGCCTGTTCGTGAACACGCTGGTGCTGCGCAGCGGCATCCGGCCGTCGCACAGCTTCGAACAGGTGCTGGCCACGGTGCGCCAGACCGTGCTGGAAGCGCTGGATCACCAGGACCTGCCGTTCGAGAAGCTGATCGAGATCGTGCAGCCGGAGCGCGACCTCAGCCGCAATCCGCTGTTCCAGGTGAAGTTCAGGCTGGAGAACGCGCCGTCCGAAAGGATGGAACTGCCCGGCCTCACGCTTACCCGCCTGCCGCAGGCGGTGATTTCCGCCAAGCTCGACCTGGGCATGGATCTGTACGAAACCGCCGACGGCATCGTCGGCGGCATCGAATACAACGCCAGCCTGTTTTCCACCTACAGCATGGAACGGCTGGCCGGTCATTTCGACACGCTGCTGCACGCCATCGTCGATGCGCCGCAGGCACCGGTGGCCACGCTGGCGCTACTGGCACCGGCCGGGCGCACGCAGCAGCTCGACGACTGGAACGACACGCGCAAGCCCTGGCGCAGCGACACCTGCTTCCACCACATGTTCGAGGAAGCGGTCGAGGCGTACGGCGAGCGCATCGCGGTGGCATTCGCGCACGCCGACGGCCGCACGACCTCGCTCGATTACCGCACGCTGAACGCCCGCGCCAACCAGCTCGCGCACTGGCTGCGCGCGCAGGGCATGGGTCCGGAACAGGTGGTCGGCATCTGCATGGACCGCTCTCCGGACATGATGGTGGCGCTGCTGGCCGTGCTGAAGGCCGGCGCCGCCTGGCTGCCGCTCGATGCGCAGTATCCACAGGAACGTCTGGCCTACATGCTGGCCGACGCGAAGGTGCCGGTGCTGCTGAGCCAGAGCCATATCGCGCTGCCTGCGGCAGCGCGCCGGCTGGACGTGGACCGCGACTGGCCGCAGGCGCAGCCGGCACACAATCCGCCACGCGTCAGCACGCCGCAGCACCTCGCTTACGTCATCTACACCTCGGGCTCGACCGGGCGCCCCAAGGGCGTACTGATCGAACACGGCGGGCTGGTGAACCTGACCGAGGACAAGCTTTACAAGTGCGACGTGCGCACCGGCGACTGCGTGCTGCAGTTCTTCTCGTTCAGCTTCGACGCGTGCATCCCCGAGATCATCATGCCTCTGGCGGTCGGCGCACGGCTGCTGATGGCGCCGCAAGCCACGCTGCTGCCCGGCCCGGCGCTGGGCGAACTGCTGCAGCGCCACGCCGTCACCCACGTCACGATGACGCCGTCGGCGCTGGTGGGGCTGCCGCAGGGCGACTACCCGGCGCTGCGCATGGTGCTGGTCGGTGGCGAAGCGCCATCGGCAGAGCTGATGACGCAGTGGAGTCGCGGTCGCGCATTCATCAACGCCTACGGCCCGACCGAAACCACGGTCAATGCCAGCATGGTTCATTGCGGCAACGGCCATCCGCTGGCCGCCACGCTGGCACCCAGCGCCAACAAGCAACTGTATGTGCTGGACGCGCAGCTCGAACTGCTGCCGGTGGGTGCGCCGGGCGAACTGTGCATCGGCGGTGTCGGTCTGGCGCGCGGCTACCTGAACCGGCCCGACCTCACCGCACGCCAGTTCGTACCGAATCCCTTCCGCCGCAGCGCCGACGATTCCGCCTGCCTGTACCGCACCGGCGACCTTGCCTGCCTGCTGCCCGACGGCCGCATCCGTCTGCTCGGCCGCATCGACAAGCAGGTGAAGATACGCGGCTTCCGCGTCGAGCCGGGCGACGTCGAGCACGCGCTGGCCGGACATCCGGCGGTGCATGCCGCGGTGGTACTGGCACTGGATGAGCCGACCGGCGGCAAGCGGCTGGCGGCATGGGCGGTCGCCGCGGTGGATGAACCGCCGTCGCCGGCGCAGATGCGCCAGGCACTGGCCGAACGCCTGCCGCACTTCATGCTGCCCGCCACCTTCCAGTGGCTGGACGCGCTGCCGCTCACCCCCAACGGCAAGATCGATGCCGACGCGCTGGCCGCGCTGGAAAAGGCGCCCGAGCAGCGAGCGGCCGCCGCACCCGAAACCGATACCGAGCGGCAGGTCGCCGCGGCGTTCGCCGCCACGCTGAACCGGTCCGACCTCGGCATCGACGACGACTTCTTCGACGCCGGCGGCCATTCTCTGCTGGCGACGCGGCTCATCGCACAGTTGCTGCCGCACTACCCGCAGGTGGACATCACCGTGGTCGACCTGTTCGAAGCGCCCAGCGTGCGCGCGCTGGCGCGTCGCATCGACCACCGGCTCAAGCTCGCCCGCCTCGATGCGGTCACGGCCGACGGCGAACGCGAGGAAATCGAACTGTGAGCGTGGCGATGAAGTGGCTGCGTCACGACGTGATCGCCGAGCCGCTGATCAACAACTGGTATGCCTGGAGCTACCTGATTCCGCCGCACACCGCGGCGCGCTATCTGACGCAGGCGCAGATCGAGGTGATGCAGTCCTTCGTCGATGCGCCGGAGGTGCATGTCGCCGCCTTGCGCGACCCCGACATGTGCGGTGGCCCCTTCATCCAGTATGGTCCGGAACGGGTGCCGGAAATGCGCGAACTGCTGGCGCGCACACGCAGCGCGCAACAGCCGCTGATCGCGCTGTCGCGCGCCATCGACGCACTGGAGGCCCTGGTGGCGGCACATCCGCCGGGCGCATCGATGGATGCGCTGTATGCGCGCGTGCCCGACGCGCTGCGCGGCATGGTCGAGCTGGTGGTGGATGGCCGCAACCGCCCGGCCGTGCGCTACAGCGAAGGCCTGCTCTATCGCAGCGCCTGGTACCGGCCGGACAACCAGGGCGTGGCGCTGCGCCGTGTCGCCGACAGCGACCGCCGCGCCTTCGTCATGAGCACGCCGCGCCTGCCGGCCGACATCGACGTCTGCCTGCCGCTGCCCTTTGCCGACGCGCGGCTGGACCGCCTGTTCCGCGCGCGACACGAAGCGGTGGATGTGGACGCACTGGCGAGCGATCTGGGTCTCGATGCCGCCACGCGCGACCGCTTCCATGGGCTGTTCACCGATGAGGCGCCGCGCCCGCTCGCGCGCTACACCGGTCCCGGCGTGCGCGTGCGCTACATGGGTCACGCCTGCGTGCTGGTGGAAAGCGCGCACAGCACGGTGCTGATCGATCCGCTGGTGAGCTACGAACACCCGGACGGCATGGCGCGCTTCAGCTACCACGACCTGCCGCCGCACATCGATTACGCCCTCATCACGCACAACCACCAGGACCACGTGATGCTGGAGACGCTGCTGCAACTGCGGCACCGCATCGGCCAGGTGGTGGTGCCGTCCGGCCATCGCGGCGCGCTGGTCGACCCGTCGCTGCGGCTGGCGCTGCAGCGCATCGGTTTCACCGACGTGCGCGAAATCGACCGGCTGGACGAAATCGGTCTGCCGGATGGCCGCATCGTGAGCCTGCCCTTCCTCGGCGAACACGGCGATCTGGACATCGCCAGCAAGACCGCCTGGTGGGTCGAGGTGGCCGGCCGCAGCGTGCTGTGCGCAGCCGATTCCAACAACCTGGACAACGCGCTGTACCGGCACATCGCGCGGCTGTTAGGCCCGCTCGATCTGCTGTTCATCGGCATGGAATGCGAGGGCGCGCCCTACACCTGGGCCTACGGGCCGCTGCTGCCGACGGCGGTACCGCACCAGCAGGCGCAGGCGCGCCGGCTCAACGGTTCCGACGCGGAGCGCGGCATGGCGCTGATCGACTGCCTGCAGCCGCGCGAGGTGTGCGTGTATGCCATGGGCCAGGAACCCTGGCTGAACTACATCACGTCCATCCATTACACGGCGGAATCGCTGGCCATCGTCGAATCGGACAAGCTGGTGGCCGCCTGCCGCGCGCGCGATCTGCCGGCGCGTCGCGTGCTCGGCCGCGCCCAGTTCGATTTCGAGGCGCGGCAACGTGACGCCGCATTGCGCGACAGCGTGCTGCCGCTGCCCGAAGGCTGGGACCGGATCGAACACATCGAAGCACCCGCCGCGCCGACCGGGCTTGCCCGGCG
Source organism: Methyloversatilis sp. (assembly GCA_034004945.1). Lineage (GTDB taxonomy): Bacteria > Pseudomonadota > Gammaproteobacteria > Burkholderiales > Rhodocyclaceae > Methyloversatilis. The sequence goes on from JAVEVQ010000004.1 coordinate 68,906, forward strand.
CGCGCCGACACGCGTCGCCCCGACACCGGGCGACGACGCGCTGTCGGCGCTGCTCGACGCCCTGCACGCAGCCGGCATACAGCTTTCAAGCGACGGCAGCACGCTCAAGGTGAATGCGCCGCGCGGCGCGCTGACGCCGGCACTGACCGAACAGGTGAAAGCGCACAAGCCGGCACTGATCGCGCTGCTCACCGGGGCGGCGCAGAAGCCGGCCGCGGTGTCGCCGGTGCTGCCCGGGGACGCGCGCCTGCCGGACGACGTCCGGCCGCCGCAGGGCGCCCTCTCCGGCCGGCTCGATCACGTTCTGCTGACCGGTGCCACCGGTTTCGTCGGCGCCTTCCTGCTGCGCGAACTGCTGCAGCAGACCGACGCGCGCATCCACTGCCTGGTGCGTGCCGGCGATGCGCAACGGGGCATGGCGAGGCTGCGCAACGCGCTGGCGGGCTATGGTCTGTGGCAGGACGGATACGCCAGGCGCCTGTCTGTCGTGACCGGAGATCTGGCCGCACCGGGCCTCGGCCTCGATGCCGTCGCCCGCGAACGGCTGGCCGACCAGATCGATCTGGTGCTGCACAACGGCGCCTGGGTGCATCACCTGATGCCGTACGAACAACTGCGCGCCGCCAATGTCGGCGGCACGGTCGAAGTGTTGCGCCTGGCCTGCGAAGGCAAGCCCAAGGTGTTCCATTTCGTGTCCAGCCTGAGCGTGCTGCCGCCGCTCGAACTGGCGGGCGAGCGCCGCTTCACCGAGGACGCGCCGCTCGATCCCGACAGCGTGCCGGCCGGTGGCTACAACCGCAGCAAGTGGATGGCGGAACAGTGCGTGCGCGAAGCCGGCCGACGCGGGCTGGCGGTCACCATCCACCGGCCGGGCCCGGTGTCCGGCGACAGCGTGAGCGGTGCCTTCAACCGCAACGACTTCCTCTACCGGCTCATGCAGGGCTATCTCCGCTCCGCCTGCGCACCGATCGGCGAAATGCCGCTCGATCTGCTGCCGGTGGATCACCTCGCACGCGCCATCGTCTGGCTGACGCTGCAGCCGGCCTCGCGCGGCGCCACGCTGCATCTGCTGCACTGCGAACCGGCTTCGTCCGACCTGCTGTTCCAGGCCTGCGAAGACGCCGGCCATGTGCTGAAGCGCGTGCCTTACGAACAGTGGTACGCGGAACTGCAGCGCATCGCGCAGAACGACCCTGCGCATCCGCTCTATCCGCTGGTTGCGCTGTTTTCGGCGCGCCGCGCCGCACGGCAGGAGCGGCCGGCCGCACGCCGCGAACTGCCCTACGACACGCAGCGCGCCGACGCCCTGCTGGCGCGCGCGCCGTTTTCGCCGCCGCGACTGGACCGCGCGCTGTTCGCCACCTATCTGCGCGCCATGCTGGCCGCCGACGCGGAGACCCCGGCATGAATGCGCGCACACCGGACATCGCGGCGAACGACGCCGCCGCCGGCGCCGAGGTCGAGCGCTACACCGAATACGACGACTGGGCCTGGCTGTACGACCAAACCGTCGGGCCGGACTACTGCCTGCCGCAATACCGCTTCCTGCAGCGCGCACTGCTGCCCGGACTGTCGCCGGGTGCACGCCTGCTCGACCTGTGCTGCGGCAGCGGTCAGCTCATCCGCCCGCTGCTCGACGACGGTTTCCGCGTCACCGGCCTGGACGGCTCGGCCGCCATGCTGGAATGTGCGCGCCACAATGCGCCGGGCGCCGATTACCTGCTCGCCGACGCGCGCAGTTTCTCCGTGCCCGCGGTATTCGACGGCGCTTTCTCGACCAGTGCCTCGCTGAACCACATCGCCAGCGTGGACGAACTGCGCCAGGTGTTCGGACGGGTGCACGCGGTGCTGGCCCCCGGCGCACGCTTCGTGTTCGACCTGAACCATCCTGCCCAGATGGAACGCTGGTGGCGCGGCCGGCCGCTGGAAGGCGAGCTGAGCCCCCATTTCGCGTGGTCCATCACCCCCTTCTATGACGCCTCGGCGCAGACCGGCTTCTTCCGCGTCGCCATGGCACGCCCGCGCGACGGCAAGCCGCTGGCCGGACCGCGTGCGGCGCTGGCGTCGCTGCTGTCGCGGCCCCGCTTCATCGGTCTGCGGCTGGCGACGATCCGGCGCATCGGCCTCTTCGCGCCGGGCTGGGAACGCAAGTCGGTCGATTACGGCGTGCGTGCGCACGCCCTGCCGGAGGTCGAGGCCGCGCTGCGCGCCACCGGCTTCGGCGACATCCGCATCGAAACGGTGGACGGTCACGCGACGGTGGACGAAAACCACTCCGCCCACTTCATCTGCCGCAAGGAGCCCGCATGAACGCGCCCGCCTTCGACAGCGCGCAGACCCTGCAACTGCACCTGGTCGACCAGTACGGTCAGCGCACGCCGGGATCGAAGCGGCTGGCGGCGCAGTACCGGCCGGTGTTCGCCGACAAGAGCTCGATCGGCTTCGCGTTCTCGCCGGAACTGAAGGAGATCAGCTATCCGCTGTCGGTCGAGCGCGCCGATGGCGCCTTCCTGTGGGATGTCGATGGCAACCGCTACACCGACATCCTGATGGGCCTGGGCACCCATCTGTTCGGCCACAATCCGCCCTTCATGCGCGAGGCGATCGCGCGCACGCTGGAGCGCGGCTTCGCGATCGGCCCGCAGAGCCCGCTGGTCGGCGAGCTCGCGACGCTGGTGTGCGAACTGACCGGCATGGAACGCGCGACCTTCAGCAACACCGGCACCGAGGCGGTGATGACCGCGCTGCGCATCGCACGCTGCGCCACCGGCCGGCGCAAGGTGGTCACCTTCGTCAATTCGTATCACGGCCATTTCGATGCCGCGCTGATGCGTCCGCCGATCAGCGACTACGCACGCCGCAAGCTGATCGGAAAGCTGCGCGGCAAGCCGCTGACCGGTCCGCTGGTGGCGCTGCTGGAACGCCTGGGATCGCGCGGCGCGGTACCCGCCTTCGCCGGCGTGTCCACCGCCGCCGCACGCGAAGTGATGGTGCTGGAATACGGCCACCCGCGTTCGCTGGACATGATCCGCGCGCAGAGCAAGGACATCGCCGCCGTGCTGGTCGAGCCGGTGCAGAGCCGCTGCCCGGAACTGCAGCCGCGCGAATTCCTGCAGGCGCTGCGCCAGCTCACCACCGACACCGGCATCGCGCTGGTGATGGACGAAATGGTGAATGGCTTCCGCGTCGCCGCCGGCGGCGCGCAGGAATGGTTCGGCGTGCGCGGCGACCTCGCCACTTACAGCAAGATCGCCGGCGGCGGTCTGCCGCTGTCGGTGATCGCCGGTTCGGCCCGCTTCATGGACCGCATAGACGGCGGCGCCTGGCGTTACGGCGACGATTCCGCGCCCGACCGCAACACCACCTTCTTCGCCGGCACCTTCGCCAAGCACCCGCTGTCACTGGCCACCGCGCATGCGGTGCTGAGCGAAATCCGCAGCCGCGGCCCGGCCCTGTACGACGGCCTGAACGCGCGTACCGAAGCACTCGTCGTCCGCCTCAACAGCGGCTGCCGCAGCGCCGGCCTGCCGGTCGAGTTCGTGCGCTTCGGCTCCTTCTTCGCGATCGCCGGCAGCCGCAGCCGGCTCGATCCGCAGGCGCAGTTACTGCTGTCCTATCTGCTGCTGCTGCGCGGCATCCATCTGCGCATCGGCGACCGCGGCGGCTTCCTCAGCACGGCCCATGGCGATGCCGAGGTCGACGCCATCGCCGTCGCCTTCCTCGAAAGCCTGGCCGTGCTGCGCGACGCCGGCCTGATCAAGACATCCTCCAACGGAGACGCCTCATGAGCACCGACACCCCCGACGATACCGTCTATCGCGTCGTCATCAGCGACGAAGGTCGCTATTCGATCTGGCCCGAGTACCGGGAGATCCCGTGGGGCTGGCGCGCCGAAGGCAAGACCGGCGACAGGCAGGCCTGCCTCGACTACATCGCCGGCGTGTGGACCGACATGCGGCCGCTGTCGCTGCGCCAGGCGATGGATGCCGGCGACACCGCCGCAGGTCGCTGACCACCGACATGAGCGGGCTCACGATGGCCACGCCACTGCCTCCTGCGCTGCCGGAGGACGACGCGCCGGTCCACACGCTGGACCTGCTGTCGCCGTGGGCGCTCGCGCCCGAACTGCCGCTCGCAGCGGAGCACCGGGCGCCGGTGCTGCGGGCGCTCGGCGACCTGCTGCGTGCGCTTGACGCACCCGCGCCCGAGGCGCTGGCACTGATCGAACTGGCGCTGGCCGGCCTGCCGGACGACGCGCCGCAGCCGCTCGAACTGCAGGAAACGGACACCCCGCTGTCGGCCGGCGAAGTGCAGGACTACGACCGCTACTTCGGCCTGCGCCATGTCGAGAGTGCCGCACCCGGCGTCTGCCTGCTACGCAGCCTGCTGGTCATGAGCCGCGCCTTCGTATCGCTGTGCGCCGGCACTGCAGGGCTCGACGAGCACGCCATCGCGGCGCAGAAGGAAGGGCTGCGCTGTCAGGCCGGCGTGATATCGCGCGTGCTCGGTCTGGGCAGCGACGCCGTGCCGGCAGGCGAACGGTCATGAGCAGCGCGCGCACCGTCTGGCAGGGCTTTCACTGGACCTTCTTCATCGACGTCCAGGGCCTGGTGCTGAGCCTCGCGCGCTTCGGCGACGCACTCGCCCGCGGCTGCATGGACGGCGCGCGCGTCGAGTTGCGCAGCGCCGCCACGCTGCTGCGCGCCTCCGGTGCCGCGATGAAGCTGGCCGGCAGCTTTTCGCCGCTCGAGTACCAGGACGAGGTGCGGCTGTCGATGATGCCGCCCGGCGTGCGCTCAGACAATTTCAGCGGCCTCATGTCCTGGGACCACGCCCGGCTGATGCGGCTGTGGCAGGAACTGAGCCCGCGCCTGGGCGACCTGCCGGCCGCACTGGACGCCGACCACCAGGCCTTCGTCGAGGCCTTCGTCGCCATGATCACCGACCACCGCGAAGTGTGCCGTCGCTTCGTCGGCGACGAGAGCGGCAGCCTGCGTTCCGGCGATTGCGCGGTGGGCATACTGGAAAAAGTGCTGCGCAGCCGGCTCAAGCTGATCGATCCGCAGCAGCGCCACGCCGTCTGCCCCTTCTCGGGACGGACAGCTTCATGACGCTGCCCGCGCACGACGCCGCCGGCTCGCCGGTACACGGGGCGGCCACGTCCTCCGGGGGCGCGGTCGCACGGCCGCAGGACCGGGTCATCGACGCCTACCCGCTGTCCGCCACCCAGCGCGGCATGCTGTTCCACAGCCTGCTGCAGCCGGACAGCGGTGTCTATGTCGTACAGCTCGCGTTCACGCTGCGCGGCCGGCTCGACGAAGCGGCCTTCGATGCCGCCTGGCAGGGTCTGGCCGCCCGTCACGACGTGTTGCGCACCGCCTTCGCGTGGGAAAAGCTGGCGGCACCGCTGCAGGTGGTCGGCGCCACCGTGCGCCTGCCGGTGCGCATCGATGCGCTGCCGGCCGCGGAGGCGGAAGCGGCGCTACGCGACTGGATGGCGGCCGACCGGCAGCGCGGCTTCAAGCTGTCCGCCGCCCCGCTGATGCGTGTGCAGGCCTTTCGTCTGGGCGACGACCACTACCGCGTCGTGTGCACCCACCACCACATCCTGCTCGACGGCTGGTCGCTGCCGCTGCTGCTGCGCGACTGGCAGGCGCTCTATGCCGCCGCCTGCGCCGGCCGGCCGGCCGACCTGCCGCCGGCGCCGCGCTACCGCGCACACATCGACTGGCTGGCCGGACAGGACCGCGCCGCCGCCCTCGATTTCTGGCGCGCCGAACTGGCCGGCTGCAGCGCCGGCGAAGACGGCGCCGACGGCGTGGCCAGCGGCGACACCGGCTGCGCCGCGCTGCGCATGACCGCCACCGACAGCGCCGCCGTGCACGCGCTGGCGCGCAGCCTGCGCATCACGACCGGCAGCGTGCTGCAGGGCGCATGGGCGGTGCTGCGCGCACGGCTCACCGGACGCGACGACATCGTGCTCGGCCTCACCCGTTCCGGCCGTCCGATGTCGCAGCAGGGCGCCGACGCAACCGTGGGCCTGTTCATCACCACGCTGCCGCTGCGGCTGCGCATCGATCCGCGCCAGCCGCTGGGCGACTGGCTGCAGGTCGTACAGGCGCGCCAGGTCGCGCAGCAGCCGCACGAACACCTGGCGCAAGCCGACCTGCCGGAGGCGCGCGGCCTGTACGACAGCATCGTCGTGATCGAGAACTACCCGCTGGGCCAGCGCGAACGGTCAGTTGACGGACTGGTGCTGGACGAAGTGGCGGTGACGGAACAGACCCACCATCCGCTGAACCTGTTCGCCGTGCCCGGCGACAGACTGGAACTGAAGCTGCTGCACGACCGTGCCGTCTGCGACGACGCGCATGCGGACGATCTGCTCGACCGCCTGGCGCGCCTGCTGCGCGACTTCTGCGCCGATGCCACGCAGGCATTGCAGTGCATCGACCCCTGCGCCGATGCGGCACAGGCACAGAAGGCGCTCAGTCTCAGCGCGCAGTCGCCGCCATCGCACAGCGCGCTGCAGCGCATCGCCGGGCACGCCACCGCCGCACCGCAGGCTGTCGCGGTGCGCGACGTGGACGGCGACATCGACTACGGCACGCTCTACGCGCGCGCCGGCGCGCTGGCGGCGCAGTTGCGCGCGCACGGCGTCGGCCGCGGTGACCTGGTGGCAGTCTGCTGCCGGCGCACGCGCGAACTGCCGCTGGCGCTGCTGGCCGTCATGCGGACTGGAGCCGCCTGGCTGCCGCTCGACCCGGCGATGCCCGCGGCACGCCTGGGCGACATGCTGGACGACAGCGGCGCCGCGGCGCTGCTCGGCCACGACGACTGCCTGGCCGCCCTGCCCGCCCGCGCGCTGCCGCGCATCGCGGTCGACGTCGGCGGGGCACACGCGGACGCGCTGCCGGCGTCGCACACAGACCTCGCGCTCGACGATGCCGCCTACCTCATCTACACCAGCGGCAGCACCGGCCAGCCCAAGGGCGTGCGCATCGACCATCGCAATCTGGTCAATCTGCTGCAGGGCATGCAGGACAGGCTTTCGCTGCAGCGCTCGCCCGACTGGCTGGCGGTGACCTCGCCGTCCTTCGACATCGCCATGCTCGAACTGCTGCTGCCGCTGTACTGCGGCGGCAGCGTGTTCGTCGCCGACGAGCACACCGTGCGCGACGGTCACGCGCTGGCTGCCTTGGTCGGTCGCGAACGGATCAGTCACCTGCAGGCCACGCCGGCCGGCTGGCGCCTGCTGCTCGCGGCCGGCTGGCCGGGCCGGCACGATCTGGTCGCGTTGTGCGGCGGCGAAGCGCTGGACAGCGCGCTGGCGCGCGAACTGCTCGAGCGCACCGACACGCTGTGGAATGTCTACGGCCCGACCGAAACCACCATCTGGTCGGCCGCACTGCGCATCACGCCGGACATGCTCGACGGCAGCCGGGCACCGATCGGTCACGCGCTGGCCAACACCAGCCTGCACGTGCTCGACGCGCAGGGCCGGCCGGTGCCACCGGGCGGCTGCGGCGAACTGCTGATCGGCGGGCTCGGCGTGAGCCCCGGCTATCACCGCCGCCCGGCGCTCACCGCCGAACGTTTCGTGCCCAACCCGCTGCCGCCGATGCAGGACGCCGGGCTGACCGTTGCGCACCGGCTCTACCGCAGCGGCGACCGCGTGCGCCTGCGCGCCGACGGCCTGCTCGATTGCCTCGGGCGTGACGACCGGCAGATCAAGCTGCGCGGCTACCGCATCGAACTGGACGAAATCGAAGCTGCGCTGCGCGCGCTGCCGGGCGTGCACGACGCCGCCGTCGTGCTGCGCGGCGAAGGCGACGGCGCGCGCCTGATCGCCTTCCACACCGGCCCGGCGGACGGCGCGGCGCTGCGGGCGGCGCTCGGCGAGCGCCTGCCGTCGTGGATGCTGCCGTCCGCGTTCCACGCGCTGGCGGCGCTGCCACTGACCGCCAGCGGCAAGACCGACCGTCGCGCGCTGCCGGCATTCGAAGCGCGGGCCGATAGCCCGCTGCAGGCCCCGACCAGCGACACCGAACGCCGCTTGCTCGCGCTGTGGCGCAGCGCGCTCGGGCGCGACGACGTCGGCGTGCACGACAACTTCTTCGACGCCGGCGGTCATTCGCTGCTGGCACTGACCGTGCAGGGCCGGCTGAAGGCCGAACTGGGCCTGGACCTGCCGCTGGTGGAGCTGTTCCGTCTGCCCACCGTGGCCGCACTCGCCCGCCATGTCGACGCGCTGAGCACGCAGTCCGCGCCGCATGCCGGCGACGCCGCTGCCGACGACGCGCGCCAGGCCGGACGACAACGATTGAACCGCCGCCGCATGCAGCATGCGGCCGGCGCCCAGGTGAATGAATGATGAAGGACATGCTGGAAAGCCACCCCGGCGACGACAACGCCGAAGGCAGCCTCGATATCGCGTTGATCGGCATGGCCGGGCGTTTCCCCGGCGCCGCGTCGGTCGATGCGTACTGGCGCAATCTGATCGACGGGGTCGAATCCATCGTCGAACTGGATGCCGGCACGCTGCGTGCCCAGGGCCTGGATGACGCGACGCTGAACGACCCGGCGTGGAAGCGCGTCGGCGCCCCGATAGACGGCAGCGACCTGTTCGACGCCGGTTTCTTCGGCTACAGCCCGCGCGAAGCGGAAATCCTCGACCCGCAGCAACGCCTGTTCCTCGAATGCGCCTGGCACGCGCTGGAGGACGCCGGCCACGATCCGGCGCAGGGCACGGCGCGGATCGGTGTGTTCGGCGGCGCCGGCATGAATGGCTATCTGTTCAATGTCTATGGCAATGCGCGGCTGCGCGGCGCGGTCAGCCCGTACGAACTGTTCCTGTCCAACGACAAGGATTTCCTGACCACCCGCGTGTCGTACAAGCTCGGTCTCACCGGCCCCAGCGTCGCGGTGCAGACGGCCTGCTCGACCTCGCTGGTCGCCGTGCATCTGGCCTGCCAGAGCCTGCTCGCCGGCGAATGCGACATGGCGCTGGCGGGCGGCGTCGCGCTGTCGCGCCAGCTCGGCTATCGCGTGCAGCAGGGCGGCATCCACGCGCCGGACGGCCACTGCCGCGCCTTCGATGCCGACGCCGCCGGCACGGTGCCGGGCAACGGCGTCGCGCTGGTCGTGCTGAGGCGGCTGGATGACGCGCTGCGCGACGGCGACCGTATCGTCGCCACGATCAAGGGCTCGGCCATCAACAACGATGGCGCCGGCAAGGTGAGCTTCACCGCACCCGGCGTGGATGCGCAGAGCGAAGCGATCGCCTCGGCGCTGAGCGCTGCCGGCGTGTCGCCGGACACCGTCGGCTATGTCGAGGCGCATGGCACCGGCACCGCACTCGGCGACCCGATAGAGATCGCAGCACTCACGCGCGCCTTCGGCCGGCCGGGACAGCGGCCCGACGGGCCCTGCTTCATCGGCTCGGTCAAGACCAATATCGGCCATCTCGACGCGGCGGCCGGCGTGGCCGGTCTGATCAAGGCCGCGTGCGCGGTGCGCGACGGCGTCATACCGGCTTCGCTGCACTTCCGCACGCCCAATCCGCACATCGACTTCGCGCGCACGCCCTTCCGCGTCGCCGCCGAGCGGCACGCATGGACGGCGCCGCTGCGCCGCGCCGGCGTCAGTTCCTTCGGCATCGGCGGCAGCAACGCGCACGTCGTGCTGGAACAGCCGCCCGTTCTCGCCCCGACGCCGGATGCGCGGCCGCAGCTGCTGCCGCTGTCGGCGCGCAGCGATGCCGCGCTCGCCACGCTGGCGGATGCGCTCGCACGCCATCTCGAACACACGCCGGGCGCGACGCTGGCCGACGTCGCCTGGACGCTGCAGCTGGGCCGGCGCGGCTTTGCGCGCCGCGGCTTCGTGGTCGCCGGCAACGCGCAACAGGCCATTGCCGCGCTGCGCGCGGTGCAGCCTGCCGCCGCCCCGGAACGCAGCAGCCTGCTCTGGTTGTTCACTGGCCAGGGCAGCCAGAAGGCCGGCATGGCGCGCGCGCTGTACGACGACGAACCGGTGTTCCGCGCGGCGCTCGAGCGCTGCGCCGCCCGCCTCGATGCCCGGCTCGGCTGCAGCCTGATCGATCTGCTGTGCAGCGACGACGCTTCGTCCGCCGCGCTGCTCGACCAGACGCGCTGCACCCAGCCCGCGCTGTTCGCCTTCGAATACGCACTGGCGCAATTGTGGCTGTCGCGCGGCGTCAAGCCACAGGCCCTGCTCGGCCACAGCCTGGGCGAATACGTGGCCGCCTGCATCGCCGGCATCTTCGAACCCGAACAGGCGCTGGACGTGGTCGCGCTGCGCGCCCAGGCCATGCAGGACATGGCGCCCGGCGTCATGCTGGCGGTCATGGCCGGGGCCGAAGCGGTGGCCGACTGGCTGGACGGAGACAGCGCGGTCGCCGCGGTCAATGTGCCGGGCACCTGCGTGCTGGCCGGCCCGGAAGCCTCGATGGCGCGCTGCGAACTGCACGCCCAGGCGGCCGGCATCGCCTGCCAGCGGCTGCGCACCTCGCATGCCTTCCACGCCCCCGGCATGCGTGCCGCGGCCGACGCACTGGCCGGCATCCTGCGCGATACCACACTGCGCCCACCGCAGATACCGGTCATATCGAATCTGACCGGCGACTGGCTGAGCGCGGAACAGGCGACCGACCCCGACTACTGGGCGCAGCACATGCTCGGCCGCGTGCGCTTTGCCGACGGCCTCGCGCGCGCCGCCACGCTGCCCGCGCTGCAGGCGCTGGAAATCGGTCCTGGCGACACGCTCGCCCTGCTGGCCCGCCAGAACGGCATCGCCGCCGTCGCCAGTCTGGCGCCGCGCGAACCCGCCGGGCGTGCGCTGCTGCAGGCGCAGGGCGCGCTGTGGCAGGCCGGCGTGAGCATGGACTGGCGCGCGCTGCATCGCGGCCGGCGGCTGCGCGTGTCGCTGCCCGGCTACCCCTTCGAACGTCAGCGCTACCACGTCGATGCGCCGGACGCCGCCGCGCTGCAGGCCGCACCGGCAGCGAGCGAGCAGGGCCCGGCGCGCGCCTGGCTGCCGGCCTGGACCCGCGTCGCGCGACTGGCCGCGTTGCCGCCGGTCGCCACGCAGCAGACCTGGCTGCTGATCGCCGATCGCGAAGGCCTTGCCGAGACGCTGGCGCGCCAGATCGAAACCGCCGGCTTCAATGTGTTCATCGCGCAGCCGGGCGACGCCTTTTCCCAGCTCGACTACCGCGCCTTCGCCCTGCGGCCGGCGCAGCCGGAAGATCACGGCGCGCTGCGCGCCGCACTCGATGCGCGCGGCATGACGCCGGCGGCCATCGTCGATTGCACCGCGCTCGACGGCGGCCCGGCCGACGCGCACATCGCGCGGCTGCGCGCGCTGGCCATCGCCTGGGCGGAAGGGGATACGCCGATGCGGCTGTCGGTGCTCACCCGTCGTGGCTGCGCGCCGACCGGGCTCGCCGACGTCGATGCCGAACAGGCTGCGCTGCAGGCCATGACCCAGGTCATCCCGCAGGAGTACCCGCAGATCGGTGCCCGGCTGATCGATATCGACGATGCGCAGCGGCACACCGCCGAGGCGCTGTGGGCCCTGCTGCGCACCGCCGACGCACCGCCGCTGCTGGCGCTGCGCGGTGATCGGACCTGGCGTCTCGATTACACCCCGCTCGAACTGCCGGCTCTGCCTGCCGGTCTGAATCGCGGCGTGCGCAAGCGCGGACGCCACGTCGTGATCGGCGATTTCGCGCGTGGTCTGGGTGCAGTGTGGGCACGCCGTCTGGCGCGCGAATGCGGGCAGGTGGTGCTGGTGTCGGCCTGCCTGCCGACCGCTCCGGTACCCGCCGCACTGATCGCCGAATGCCGTGCGCTGGGCGCCGACGTGACCGTGCTGGAGGCGGACATCCCCCACCCGGCCGGCATCGCCTCCGCCTTCGACAGCGCGGCATCGGCACAGGCGCTGGCCGGCATCTTCGTGAGCCTGCCCACCACGCACGAACAATCGGCCGCACCGCTGGCGCTGATGCAGCCGGACCATCTCGCCTACAACCGGCGCAGCCGGCTCGAATTGCTGGCCGCGGTGGCCGCCGCCGCGCAGGCGCACGCACCGGCATGGGTGTGCGTGCAGTCCTCGCTGTCGGCGGTGCTCGGCGGCATCGGTCTGGCGCCCTATGCGGCGGCCAACCACATGCTGGATGCCGAAGTGCTGCGTTGCGCGGCAGCCGGCGGTCGCACCGCCTGGTATGCGATCCAGTGGGACGCCGCGCGCAGTCACGAGCACGCGCCAGCGCAGGAAGGCGGACGCGCCGCCAGCCTGCAGGAACACGCGCTGGACGACGACGACATCTGGACACTCACCACAGCGCTGCTGGCCTTGGCCGAGCCGGGCGTCTATGCCGCATCGCGCGGCGACCTGCAGGCGCGCCGCCTGCACTGGCTGCACAGCGAAGGCCGCGCCGCGCAGCAGACGCCGGCCGGCGCCGCTGCCTATGCGCGCCCGGCGCTCACGACGGCGTATGAGGCGCCGCGCAACGAAGTCGAACGCACCATCGCCGCGCTGTGGCAGGAATTGCTGCGCCTGGAGCGCATTGGCATCCATGACAGCTTCTTCGACCTCGGCGGCCACTCCCTGCTTGCCATCCAGGCCATCGGCCGGCTGCGCCAGGCCTTTCCGGTGCAGCTCGAGCTGCGCGAACTGCTGGACGGCACGCCCACCGTGGCCGGCATTGCCGCACTGGTGTCGGCGCAATTGCCGGATGCGCAGGAACTGGACCGCATGGCCGCGCTGCTGGCCGAGATCGACGCGCTGTCCGGCGACGAGGTGATCGAACAACTTGCCGCGCAGAGCGCGCCCACCCCGGAAGCATGAGCACGATATTCGAACAACTGGCCCGGCTGTCGCCGGACAAGCGCGCGCTGCTGGAACGCCGTCTGGCCGAACAGGGCCTGGCCACCGCCCTGCCCGACCGCATCGCGCCACGCCCGCCGGGCAGCCCGGCCCCGCTGTCCTTCGCCCAGCACCGGCTGTGGTTCGTGCAGCAGTTGGATCCGGACAGCACCGCCTACAACGTGGCCACCGTGCTGGCGCTCGACGGTGCGCTCGACGTGGCGGCGATGCAGCGCAGCCTGCACGCGCTGGTCGAGCGGCACGAAGTGCTGCGCACCCGCTTCGTCGCCGACGCGAAGGGGCAGCCGCAACAGGTGGTTGACGCCGTTCCCCCCGACCTGCTGCCGCTGGAAGACCTGTCCGGCGCCGCCGATGCCGAAGCGGCCGCGCGCGCGCGCGTGGCCGCCCTCACCCGTCCGCCCTTCGATCTTGCCCGCGTGCCGCTGCGCTGTGCGCTGATCAAGGTGACCGCGACCCGCCACCTGCTGGTGCTGGCCACGCACCACATCGTGTGCGACCGCTGGTCGGTCGGCGTCTTCCTGCGCGAACTGGCCACGCTGTACCGCGCCGCCAGCCGCAACGAGCCGCCGCCGCTCGCGCCGCTCGCGGTGCAGTACGCCGACTGGGCGGTCTGGCAGCGCAACACGCTGGATGGCGCCGAAATGCAGAAGCTCGGCGACTACTGGATGCGCCAGCTCGGCGCCGGGTCAGACAATGAGTCGGGCAAGGACCTGCCGCTGCTCGACCTGCCGTACGACCGGCCACAGCCGCGCGTCGCCGACGATGCCGGCGCCTGGCACGCGCTGGCGCTGCCGGCCGGTCTGTCGGACGCGCTGCGCGCACTCGCACAGCGCCGGCAGACCACGCTGTTCGCGCTGCTGCTCGCGGCCTTCAACATCCTGCTCGCGCGCTATGCCGACAGCGAGGACATCGTCGTGGGCAGCGACATCGCCAACCGCGAGCGGCCGGAAACCGCCGACATGATCGGCCTGCTGGTCAATACCCTGGTGCTGCGCAACGACCTGTCCGGCAATCCGCGCTTCGTCGAGCTGCTGGCACGCGTGCGCCAGACCGTGCTCGACGCGCTGGCGCATCAGGCCATGCCCTTCGAAAAGCTGGTCGAACTGCTCAATCCTGAGCGCCGCGCCGACCAGCTCATGCCGCTGTTCCAGGCCAAGTTCGACCTGCAGCTCGCCAATGTGAAGCCGGTGACGCTGGACGGCCTCACGCTGAGCCGCGAAACGCCGCCGGACGAGCGCACCAAATACCTGCTGCGCATGAACCTGCAGGACACGCCGGAGGGCATCTGCGGCCAGATCGAATACAGCCGCGCGCTGTTCGACGCCGACACCATCGCCCGCATGGCACGCCACTTCGGCAACCTGCTGGCCGCCATCGTGGCCACGCCGGATGCGCCGATACGCGAACTGCCGCTGATCGACGCCGACGAGCGGCGCGCGCTGCTGATCGCGCTGAACGACAGCGCACGCGAGCACCCGCCGGTCGCCTCGATGCATGCGCTGATTGCCGCCCAGGCCGCGCGCACGCCGGATGCCATCGCGGTGAGCGCGGCCGATGGCAGCGGCGCACTGAGCTATCGCGAACTGGATGCGCGCGCCGACGCGCTGGCGGCGCGGCTGCGTGCGCTGGGCGCGCGCACCGACCAGCCGGTGGGCGTGTGCATGCCGCGCACGCCGCGCCTGCTGGTGGCATTGCTGGCCGTGCTCAAGTCCGGCGCCTGCTATGTGCCGCTGGACCCCGACTACCCGGCCGAGCGGCTGGCGCTGATCGCCGCCGACGCCGGCCTCGATCTGCTGCTGGTGGATGCGCAGGCCCAGACCACGCTGCCGTTGTCGGTCGACGGCGTCACCCGCATCGCGGTGGACGACGCACCCGCCCCCGCCACGACCGCGGCCCTGCCTGACGCCGCCGCCGGCGACCTCGCCTACGTCATCTACACCTCGGGCTCGACCGGCCGGCCCAAGGGTGTGGCGATCGAGCACCGCAGCGCGGTCGCCATGCTGCAGTGGGGGCTGTCCGCCTTCACCGCGGACGAACTGGCCGGCACATTGGCCGCCACGTCGATCTGTTTCGATCTGTCGGTATTCGAACTTTTCCTGCCGCTGTGCTGCGGCGGCCGCGTCGTCCTGGTCGACAACGCGCTCGCACTGGCCGGCCTCCACCGCGACTGCGGCATCACGCTGGTGAATACCGTACCCAGCGTGCTGAACCGGGTACTCAACACCGGCGGCATTCCGGACAGCGTGCGCGTGGTGAACCTCGCGGGCGAGCCGCTGCCTCCGGCGCTGCTGGAGCGGCTGCGCAGTCTCGGTCACGTGCGTCGCGCCTGCAATCTGTACGGCCCGTCGGAAGACACCACCTATTCCACCTGGACCAGCGTGGCCCTGACGCGGCCGTTGCCGCCCATGGTGCGTGTGCCGATCGGCCGGCCGATAGACAACACCCAGGCCTATGTGGTCGATGGCCTGGACCAGCCGGTGCCGCCCGGCGTGCCGGGCGAACTGCTGCTCGGCGGCACCGGTCTGGCACGCGGCTATCTCGGCCAGGCGGAACTGACCGCGGCCAGCTTCGTGCCCAATCCTTTCGTCGCCGAGGGCGCCCCCTCGCCACGCGTCTACCGCACCGGCGACCGTGTGCGTCTGCGCGCCGACGGTCAGCTCGAATTCCTCGGCCGGCGCGACGACCAGGTCAAGATACGCGGCTACCGCATAGAAACCGGGGAAGTCGACGACGCGCTGCGCCGTCATCCCGCGGTGCGCGACGTGGTGGTAAGCGCACAGCGCGTGGCGGGCGATCTGCAACTCGTCGCACACGTCGAAACCGACGCACCGGTGACGGCCTTGCGCGACCATCTTGCGCAACGCCTGCCGCACTGGATGGTGCCGACGCAGTTCGTCATCATGAGCGCGCTGCCGCGACTGCCCAATGGCAAGGTGGATCGCCGCGCATTGCCGGCCGTCGACGCGCTGGATCATGCGCCGGCTGCGCCGGCTGCGCTGGCGCCGCGCAGCCCGCTGGAAGCGACGCTGGCCGCGCTGTGGCAGGACGTCCTGGGCCGGCCGGTCGGCGTGACCGACAGCTTTTTCGATCTGGGCGGCCATTCGCTGCTGGCGATGGAACTGGTGGTGCGCTGCGAGCGCGCGCTGGGCCGCAACGTGCCGCTGCGCGCGCTGTTCGCGTCGCCCACGGTGGCCGGCCTTGCCGACTGGCTGAACGAACACGCGCCCGATACGCTGCAAGACGGCGCGCGCACCGCATTGCAGCCCGATCCGGCGCGCCGCTTCGAGCCCTTCCCGCTGACCGACATCCAGCAGGCCTATCTGATCGGCCGCAACGCCGCATTCGAACTGGGCAATGTCGCCACCCACGGCTACCGCGAGATCGAAACGAGCGGCGTGGACGTGGCCGCGGTCGAGCGCGTGCTGAATGCGCTGGTCGAGCGGCACGACATGCTGCGCATGATCGTGGTCGACAACACGCAGCAGCGGGTGCTGCCGGAAGTGCCGGCGGTGACCATCGCCCGACACGACCTGCGCGCACTCGAGCCGGGGGCGCGCAGCGAAGCGCTGGCCGCCACGCGCGAACGCCTGTCGCACCAGATGTTCGATCCGCGCCACTGGCCGCTGTTCCAGATCGACGCCTCGCTGCTGCCGGATGACAGGGTGCGCTTCCATCTCAGTTTCGATGTGCTGATCGGTGACGCCTGGAGCTTCCAGTTGCTCGCGCGCGAACTGGCGCAGGGCCTGCTCGGCCACAGCCCGGACGCGCCTGCCATCGCCTTCCGCGACGTGGTGCTGGCGGAACAGGTGCAGCGGCAGACGGCGACGCATGCACGCGCCGAGGCGTACTGGCGCGCGCGGCTGGACACCCTGCCGCCGGCGCCCGAACTGCCGCTCACCATGGCGCCTTCGCAACTGCGCACGCCGCGCTTCGCGCGCCGCAGCAGCCGGCTGCCGGCGGCATCGTGGTCGGCACTGCAGGCGCAGGCGCGCCGCCACGGTCTGACGCCGTCCACCGCCGTGCTCGCCGCATTCGCCGACGCGCTGGCCGATATCGCACGCCAGCCGGCGTTCACGCTCAACCTCACGCTGTTCAACCGGCCGGCCCTGCACGCCGACGTGAAACGTCTGGTCGGCGATTTCACCGCCTCGCTGCTGCTGCAGGTGGCGCCGCGCCCCGGCATGCATTTCGCCGCGCGCGCGCACGCGCTGCAGGCGCAGTTGTGGGCCGACCTCGAACACCGCTCGGTGAGCGGCGTGCAGGTGCAGCGCGAACTGGCGCGCAAGCTCGGCCGCGGCGGCGCGGCGCTGATGCCTGTGGTGTTCACCAGCACGCTGGGCCAGAGCGCCCGCCCGAGTGGCGATGCGCGCTGGCAGGCGGACATCGTGCATGCGGTGAGCCAGACCTCGCAGGTCTATCTCGATCACCAGGTGTCGGAAGTCGACGGCGCATTGCAGGTGAACTGGGACGCCATCGACGCACTGTTCCCGCCCGCCATGCTCGACCATCTGGTGACGCGTCACGCGGCGCGGCTGCAGGCGCTGGCCGACGACGACGCGGCGTGGACCGCGCGCGCGCTCGACCTGTCGGCCGGCGACTGGCTGCCTGCTTTCAACGCGGTGCCGAGCGCGCTGCGTCCGGATGGCCGCACGCGGCTGCACACACTGTTCTTCGACGCCGCCCGTCGCCACGCCAACCGCGCGGCCGTCATCACACCGACGCGCACGCTGAGCTACGGCGAACTGGCGGACGAGGTGCGCGCCCTGGCGGCCCGCCTGCGCGAGCAGGGCGTGAGCGCGCAGGAACTGGTGGCGGTATCCATCGCCAAGGGCTGGCAGCAGGTGGTGGCGGTACTGGCCGTGCTGGCTGCGGGCGGTGCCTATGTGCCGATCGACACCGGCCTGCCGCGCGCGCGCCGCGACGAACTGCTGGCCGACACCGGGGCGCGTGTGCTGCTGGTGGCCGAGGGCTGCGCGCTGGAATGGAGCGACGAGTCATCGACCGGCAACATCGCGCGCCTCGCCGTCGCGACCCACCCGACAGGCGTGCGCCTGGCCGACGAGGACATCGCGAGCGGTGACGATGGCGCGCTCGCCTATGTCATCTACACCTCGGGTTCGACCGGCATGCCCAAGGGCGTCATGATCGACCACCGCGGCGCGGTCAACACCGTGCTCGACATCAACGCACGCCACGCCGTGGGGCCGGACGATCGCGTGTTCGGCCTGTCGGCACTGAATTTCGATCTGTCGGTGTGGGACATCTTCGGCACGCTGGCGGCCGGCGCCGCGCTGGTGCTGCCGGCGGCGGACAGCCTGCAGCAGCCGCATCGCTGGCGCGAACAGCTGCGCCGGGAACGCGTCACCCTCTGGAATTCGGTACCGGCACTGGCGCAGTTGCTGGCCGATGCGGCCGACCCCGACATCGGCGACGCGACGCTGCGCCTGGTCATGATGAGCGGCGACTGGATACCGCTGGCACTGCCGGCGGCGCTGCGCAGCCATTTCCCGCAGGCGCGGCTGGTGTCGATGGGCGGCGCGACCGAAGCATCGATCTGGTCCATCGACTATCCGATCGGCGATGTCGCCGAGGACTGGCGCAGCATTCCGTACGGCCGGCCGCTCGCCAACCAGCAATGGTATGTGCTGGACGAGCGCATGCAGCCGCGGCCGCCCGGCGTGCCCGGCCGGCTGTGGATAGGTGGCATCGGTGTGGCGCGCGGTTACTGGCGCCGACCCGCACTGAGCGCGCAGCGCTTCGTGCCGAATCCGCTGCCACTGTCGCTGGCCGGCCTGGCGGACGACGCCGGCGACGTGCTGCGTCGCGGCGCCTCGCTGCTCTATGACACCGGCGACATGGGTCTGTACCGCGCCGACGGCACGCTGGAATTCCTCGGCCGCGAAGACCATCAGGTCAAGCTGAACGGCTACCGCGTCGAACTGGGCGAGATCGAATCGGTGCTGCAGCAGCACCCGTCCATCGCCGCCGCCGCGGTCGCGGTGCATGGCCGGCCGCCATCGCTCACCGCTTACATCGTGCCGGCACTGCCGACTGCCGGCGACGGTGCCGCGGACGGTGAAAACCCGCATTCGCCGCTGGACCGCCTCGACTTCAAGCAGCAGCATCGCGGCTGGCCGGCGTCCACCGGCGATGCCGGCATCGCGCTGCCCGGTGGCGACGACACCGCGGCGGCGATACGCCGGCAGAGCCACCGCCGCTTCAGCGCGCGGCGCATCGCCTTCGCCGACTTCGGCCGCTGGCTGTCGGCGCTGCGCGCACACACGGTCGCCGGTGCACCGCTGCCCAAGCTGCGCTATCCGTCGGCCGGCACGACCTACCCGGTGCAGGCCTGGCTGGAAGTGAAAGCGGATCGCATCGAAGGTCTGGCCGCCGGCTGGTATGTCTATCACCCGGGCGAACACCGGCTGCTGCCGGTGGCCGCACCGGCGTCGGATGCCGCGCACTACGGCCCGAACCGCGCAGTGCATGAGGGCAGTGCCTTCGGCCTGTTCCTGATCGCGCGCCGCTCGGCCATCGAACCGCTGTATGGCGAACGTGCGCGCGAGCTCGTGCTGATCGAAGCCGGCCACATGGCGCAACTGCTGATGGAAGAGGCCGCGCAGGCCGATCTGGGCCTGACGCCGGCCGCCGGTCGCGGTCTGCCCGATGTCGCGGCACTGCTCGGTCTGGACGACGATCACCTGCCGCTGTACGGCCTGCTGGGTGGCGCGGTGGACAGCGACTGGCATGCGCGCTGGCAGGCTCTCGACCGCCCGGCCGCAGGCAGTGCCACGCTGGACCAGGCACTGACCGGCTGGCTGCGCGAGCGCTTGCCCGCCTACATGGTGCCGGCGCGCATCCAGCTCATGGCGGCACTGCCGCTGAGCGCCAATGGCAAGGTGGACCGCAAGGCCCTGCCCGAACCCGGCACCGGCGGCACGCGAGAGCACGTCGCGCCACGCAACGCGCTCGAAGCAGGCGTCGTCGCGCTGTGGCAGGAACTGCTGGCGGTCGACCGCGTCGGCGTGGATGACGACTTCTTCGCGCTGGGCGGCCATTCGCTGATCGCCATGCAACTGATGGCGAAGCTGCGCGAGCGCTATGCGGTGGACCTGACGCTGGCGCGCATGCTGGGCGCACTCACCCCGGCCACGCAGGCGGCGCTGATCGCGGAACTGCAGGCCGCGGCCACGCACGCCGGCGATGCAGACGAAGACCGCATCGAGCGCAGCGACACGCTGCCTGCCGTCGACGGCCTGAGCGACGACGCGGTCGAGGCCATGCTGGCCGACATGCTGGCGGCACAGGACAGGCCGGCATGAGTGGCACGAGCACCCCCCTGGCCGGACTGACGCCAGAGCAGAAACGCACGCTGCTGGCGCGCATGCTGGCCGAGCGCGAACAGGCGCAGCGGCGCTGGCCGCTCAGCCCGGCGCAGCGCCGACTGTGGTTCATGGCACGCCTGCAGCCGGACAGCACCGCCTATCACATTCCGGCCGCGCTGAAGCTGGACGGCGCACTCGATGTCGCCGCGCTCGCACGCGCGCTGAACGCGACCGTCGCGCGCCACGACGCGCTGCGTGCCCGCTTTCCGGACGAGGACGGCGAGCCCTGGCAGGACATCCGGCCGCATCTGCAGCTCGACCTCGCCCCGGTCGACATCGCGCGCGAGGGCGACGTCGCGCCGGCACTGCGGGCGCTGGCGGCGCCACCCTTCGATCTGGCGCAGGACGCGCCGGTACGCGCGCAACTGCTGCGCCTGTCGCCCGAACGCCACGTCCTGCTGCTATGCCTGCATCACATCGTCGCCGACTACGATTCGCTGCGCCTGTTGCTGAAGGACATCGCGCTGCTGTACGGCGCGCCGGACACCACATTGCCGCCGCTGCCGATCCGCTATGTCGATTACGCCGTCTGGCAGCAGTCGCGCGCCGAGCGGCAGCAGGCCGAACTGGATTTCTGGCTGCGCACGCTGGCCGACCCGCCGCCACCGCTCGCGCTGCCCACCGACCGGCCGCGCCCGGCGGTGATCGGATCGGCCGGCGGCCGCATCGCGTGGACGCTGGACGACACGCTGGCCGACGCCGTGCGCCAGTGCGCGCGCCGCCACAACGCCACCGTCTATGCCGTGCTGCTGGCCGCGCTCGATGCGCTGCTGTACCGCCATACCGGGCAGGACGACTTTCTGGTCGGCACCACCGCGTCGAATCGCGAGCGGCCGGAAACACGCGAACTGATCGGCCTGTTCGTGAACAATCTGGTGCTGCGCGCCCGGCTCGACGGCGACACGCCCTTCGACCTGCTGATCGCCCGCACGCGCGACACCGTGCTGGCCGCCTTCGCGCACCAGTCGCTGCCCTTCGAACAGCTGGTGGACAGCCTGCGCGTCGAGCGCCGGCTGGACCGCCACCCGTTGTTCCAGATCATGTGCGTACTGCACGCGGGTGCGCCGCGCGACATCGAATTGCCCGGTCTGAAACTGGGCGCGGTCGACGCCGACGTCGCGAGCACACGCTTCGACCTCACGCTGGACCTGGTCGATGCCGGCCGCGGCGCGATGCACGGCTTCATCGAATACAGCCGCGAACTGTTCGAGCCAGGCACCGTGCGCCGCTTCGGCGAACAGTTGCAGACGCTGCTGCGCGCGGTGCTGGCGCAGCCCTCGCTGCAGGTGAAGGACATCCCGCTGTGCGCGCCCGACACGCGCGACGCGCGCCCGCTACAGGGCCCGGTGCGCGCGCTGCCGGCCGGCGGACTGGCCGCACTGTTCGAGCGCGCGCGCGCTGCGCAGCCGGACCGCACGGCGGTCGAATGCGACGGCGAACGACTGGATTACCGCACGCTGCATCGCCGCGCCGACGCGCTGGCCGCCGCGCTGCGCGCACACGGTGTCAGGCCGGGCATGCGCGTCGCGCTGTGTCTGCCGCGCGGCGTTCTGCTGCCGGTGGCGCTGCTCGCCTGCATCAAGAGCGGTGCGGTATGGGTGCCGCTGGACCCGCGCCAGCCACTCGCCCGGCTGCAAGCCGTGGTGCAGGACGCCGACTGCGTGCTCGCCCTGACCGACGGCCGGCGGCCGGCGCCGGATCTGGCCTGCCCGCTGCTGCACGCGGATGCGGTGGCCGACGCAGCGTGGCACGAGGCCGCGCCAGCGGACGACGCCGTCGCCTACCAGATCTACACCAGCGGCAGCACCGGCACGCCCAAGGGCGTGGCGATCACGCGCGCGGCGCTGGCCAATCTGCTGCAATCGGTGGCGCACACGCCCGGCATGACGGCGAGCGACACATTGCTCGCGCTCACCACGGTGAGCTTCGACATCGCGCTGCTGGAACTGCTGCTGCCGCTCACGCTGGGCGCGCGGCTGCTCGTCGCCGACGACGACGCGGTGGGCGATGGCGCGCGCATCGCCATGCTCATACGCGAACGCGCGATCACCCATGTGCAGGCCACACCCGCCGGCTGGCAGCTGCTGCTCGACACCGGCTGGCAGGCGCACGACGGCCTCACGCTGCTGTGCGGCGGCGAAGCCCTGCCGGTCGCGCTGGCCGCACGCCTGATCGCGGGCGGCGCCGCGCTGTGGAATATGTACGGTCCGACCGAAACCACCATCTGGTCGGCCGCGCTGCCGGTGACGCGCGCGCGCATCGCGGGCACTGGCGCGACCGTGCCGGTGGGCGGGCCGCTGGACAATACCTGGCTGGCGGTGGTCGATGAGGCCGGCCGGCCCGTGCCGCCGGGCGTTGCCGGCGAACTGCTGATCGGCGGCCTGGGCCTGAGCCCGGGCTATGCCGGACGACCCGACCTCGATGCGCAACGCTATATCGCGTGGACCGACCCGGCGGGCCACACGCAGCGCGCCTGCCGCACCGGCGACCGGGTGCGCCGGCGCGCCGACGACAGTATCGAATTCCTCGGCCGGCTCGACCACCAGATCAAGCTGCGCGGCTTCCGCATCGAACCGGGCGACATCGAAGCGGCCGCGCTCGCGCACGACGGTGTGGCTCAGGCGCTGGCCGGCCTGCACGCTGCGCACGGACAAGAGCCGCGGCTGGTGCTGTGGCTGCGACTGCACGCGCCCGCTGCCGACCACGAAACGCTGACGGTGGCGCTGCGCGCACACCTGTCGCAGCGACTGCCTGCGTACATGCTGCCGTCGGCGCTGGTCGTGCTCGACGCTTTCCCGCTCAATGCCAACGGCAAGATCGACCGCAAGGCGCTGCCACCGCCCGATGCGCAGCCGCACCGCGCGGCCGGCCGACCGCCGCAGGGCGATATCGAATGCCGGCTGGCCGCCTTGTGGAGTGCGCTGCTGCCGCAGCCGGTGCACAGTGCGACCGACGACTTCTTCGAACTGGGCGGTCACTCGCTGCTCGCCGCGCGCATGATTGCCCGCGTGCACAAGGACTTTCCGGACAGCAACGCGCGGGTGTCGCTGCGCGCGCTGTTCGAGCGTCCGACGCTGGCCGGTTTCGCCGCGCTGCTGAGTGCGCCCACGCCCGCCGCCGGCACGGGGCCGGACCGGGTCGGCATCGCGCCGGCCGACCGCAGCCGGCCGCTGCCGCTGTCCTCGGCCCAGCAACGCCAGTGGGTGCTGGCGCAACTGGAACCGGACAGTCCCTTCTACAACATACCCGCCGCGCTGCGCGTGCGCGGCATGGTCAGCGCGCAGCGCCTGCAGCAGGCGCTGGATGCGCTGTGCGCGCGACACGCCTTGCTGCGCAGCGCCTACCCGGCGCACGACGGCCAGCCCACGGTGACCGTTGCCGACGGACTGTCGCCACGCCTCGAGCACTGCGACCTCGCCCCGCTGCCTGCCGGCGAGCGCGAGGCGGCTGCGCGGGCCGAACTGGAACGTTGCGCGCGCCAACCCTTCGATCTCGCGCAGCCACCGCTGTGGCGTGCGCTGCTGGTGAGCACCGGCGAAAGCGAGCACGTGCTCATGCTGGTAGTACATCACATCCTGGCCGATGCCTGGTCCATGGGCCTGCTGCTGCGCGAACTGATCGCGCTGTACGGCGGCGATGCGCTGACGCCACCGCCCTTGCAGTACGCCGACTACGCCGCCTGGCAGCGCGCGCGCGACACCGCCCCCCAGGTCGAGTGGTGGCGCCGTCAGCTCGCCGGCGCGCCGCGCCTGCTCGAACTGCCGACCGATTTCCCGCGCCCGGCCGTGCAGTCGAGCACTGGCGCATCGGTGCGCTTCGCGCTGCCGGCTGCGGTACGCGATGCCTTCGCCGCGCTGGCACGCGACGCGCAGGCCACGCCCTTCATGGCCTGGCTGGCGCTGTTCGACCACCTGCTGGCGCTGTACAGCGGCGCGCGCGACATCGTCGTCGGCACGCCGGTCGGTCATCGACCGCATCCCGACCTGGACGCGATACCGGGCCTGTTCGCCAATACGGTCGCGCTGCGCACCGACCTGTCCGGCATCGACGACTTCCCGTCGCTGCTGGCGCGCGTACGCGGCGTGGCACTCGACGCCTTCGCGCACGCGGAGGCGGAACTGGACGCGGTGATCGACGCGCTGGCACTGCCGCGCAGCTTCGCGCACGCGCCGCTGTTCCAGGTCATGTTCCAGTGGCAGCCGGCCACACCCCTGCCCACGGCACCGGACGGTCTGGCGATGGCGCCGCTGCCGCTGGACGGCGGACACAGCAAGTTCGACCTGCAGCTCACGCTGGCCGATGCCGGGCACGGCCTCGACGCGCGCATCGACTTCCGCGGCGACCTGTTCCGCCGCGACACGGTGGAACAGATGGCGGCGCTGTTCGGCTGGCTGGCGCAACAGATCGCCGCGGCCCCGCAGCGTTCGCTGTCCGGTCTGTCCCTGCAGTCGCCGGCGACGCAGGCGCTCGCCCGCGGCTGGCACGCCACCGCGCTCGACCATGATCGCGGCCTGTGCCTGCACCGGTGCCTTGAGCAGCAGGCCGGTGACACGCCGCACGCGCCGGCGCTGTGGGCCGGCGACGTCGCACTCGACCATGCCGCGCTGCACGGCCGGGCCAATGCGCTGGCGCACGAGTTGATCGCCGCCGGCATCCGTCCGGGCGACCGCGTCGGCCTGTGCATGCAGCGCGATGCCGCGCTGGTGGTGGCCCTGCTGGCGGTGCTGAAGACCGGCGCCGCCTATGTGCCGCTCGACCCGGCCTATCCGGCCGCCCGTCTCGCCGCCATCGTCGACAATGCGCAACCGGCCGCCGTGCTGTGCAACGCCGGGGTCGAACTGCCGCCGCTGCCGGCGAACTGCCTGCGCATCGAGAGCGGATTGCCGGCCGCGCTGCGAGCGGACGCGCCGCAGGCGATGTGCCGGCCAGAGGACGTGGCCTACATCATCTACACCTCGGGTTCCACCGGCCAGCCCAAGGGGGTCACCATCGAACACCGGCAGGCGGTGGCGCTG
Source organism: Methyloversatilis sp. (assembly GCA_034004945.1). Classification (GTDB taxonomy): domain Bacteria; phylum Pseudomonadota; class Gammaproteobacteria; order Burkholderiales; family Rhodocyclaceae; genus Methyloversatilis. The sequence continues at coordinate 94,215 of JAVEVQ010000004.1, forward strand.
ATCGCCTGGGCGCGGCAGCATTTCGATGCCGACAGCCTGCGCGGCGTGCTGGCCTCAACGTCGATCTGCTTCGATCTGTCGGTGTTCGAAATCTTCGTGCCGCTGGCCTGCGGCGGCGCCGTGGTGCTGGCGCGCGATGTGCTGCAACTGCCGGAACTGGACGCCCGCGACCGGGTGACGCTGATCAATACCGTGCCCACGGCCGCCGCCGAACTGCTGCGCCTGGGGCCGCTGCCCGCCTCGGTGAACACGCTGGTGGTGGCCGGCGAGCCGGTGCCGCCCGCCCTGGTGGACGCGGTATTCGCGCAAACGCCGGTGCGTCGCATGGTGAATGGCTACGGCCCGTCGGAAGACACGACCTACTCCACCTTCGCCGACCTCGCACCCGGCATGCCGCAGGTACCGATAGGCCGGCCGATCGCCAACAGCCGCGCTCATGTGCTGGACGAACACCTGCGTCCGGTCGCGCCCGGCATGTGCGGCGAACTGTATCTGGCGGGCGAAGGCGTGGCGCGCGGCTACTGGGCGCGGCCCAACCTCACGGCCGAACGCTTCCTGCCCAATCCGCTGGCCGATGGCGTGGATGACCGCGACACGCTGCTCTATCGCAGCGGCGACCGGGTGCGGCTGCGCGCCGACGGCACGCTGGACTTCCTCGGCCGGCTGGATCACCAGGTGAAGGTGCGCGGCTTCCGCATCGAAACCGGCGACGTCGAGGCGGCACTGCTCACCGCTCCCGGCGTGCGGCAGGCGGTGGTGGCGGTGCGCGGCGACGACGCCGGCCACCGTCGCCTGATCGCCTGGGTGGAGCGCGACGACGAGCAGGCGGCCAGTGCGGCGCTGCGCAGCCATCTGCGCAGCCGTCTGCCCGACTTCATGCTGCCGTCGGCCTTCGTCACGCTGCCGGCGCTGCCGCGTCTGCCCAATGGCAAGATCGATCGCGCGGCGCTGCCGCTGCCGGTGTTCGAGCCGGCAGCGAGCGACGACGCGCCGGACGCGGACGACGACCGCGCCGTGCTGCTCGGCATCTGGCGCGGCGTGCTGGGACGGCCGGATCTGCGCGCCGACGACAACTTCTTCGAAGCCGGCGGCGATTCCATCCTCGCGATACAGGCGGTGGCGCGGGCGCGCGAGGCCGGTTTCGCGATGGCGCCGCGCGACGTGTTCCTGCACGGCAGCGTGGCCGCGCTGGCGGCGCATTGCCGACGCAGCGCGCAGGCCGCACAGCCGGTGCGGGCGCCGCTGCACGGCGCAGCCGCGCTCACGCCGGCGCAACAGTACTTTTTCGATCTTGCGCTGGATCACCCTGCGCACTGGAACCAGAGCCTGCTGCTGGCCTCGCGCGGGGCGCTGGACGAAGGCCTGCTCGCGCAGGCGCTCGCGCATCTGCAGGACGCGCACGACGTGCTGCGCGCGCGTTTCGAGCGCGCCGGCGACGGCCGCTGGCGGCAGGTGTTCGGCTACGTGGCGGCGAACGCTACTGCGGACGTGGCGGCGATTCCGCTCACCGTGATACGGCAGCGCTGCGACGACGCAGCGGCCTGCATCGCGCGCCACGCCGAAGCCGCGCACGCGAGCTTCGACCTTGCGCGCGCACCGCTGTGCGCGGTCGTGCTGTTCGATCTCGACACGCCGCACGGCCCGGTGCATCGCCTGTTCATCGCCTGCCACCATCTGCTGATCGACGGCGTGTCCTGGCGCATCCTGCTGCAGGACCTGCAGGCGCTGTACATCGCGCTCAAGCGCGGCCAGCCGCCCGCACCGCCACCGCGCACCGCTTCGCTGGCCGACTGGACCGGCTGGCTGGCGGCACGCATGCCGCGCTTCGAACAGCAGCGCGCCTACTGGCAGGCGCAGTCGCTGCCCACACCGCCGCTGCCGCGCGACCACGCAGCGGGCGACAACACGATGCGCAGCGCCGCCACCGTCAGCGTGGCGCTCGATGCCGATGCCACGCAGCGCCTGCTGCACGATCTGCCACGCGCGCACCGTGCGCGCATCGACGAACTGCTGCTGACCGCGCTGCGCGACACGATGTGCGCGTGGAGCGGTCACGACGCGCTGCAGTGCATGCTGGAAGGCCACGGCCGCACCATGGCCGATGCCGGTGCGGACGATGCACCGGACCTCACCCGCACGCTGGGCTGGTTCACCGCCTTCCATCCGCTGCGCCTGGCGCGCGTCGATGGCGACGACAACGCGGCGATCCGCTCGGTGCGCGCAGCACTGGCCGCCGTGCCGGATGGCGGCATCGGCCACGGCGTGCTGCGCGCCCCCGGCGACGATGCGACGCTGCAGGCGCGACCGGAAGTGCGGCTGAACTACCTCGGCCAGACCGATGCGCTGTTCACCGACGATGCGCCCTTCTCGCCGGCACCGGAAAGCACCGGCCGGGCGCGCCATCCGGAGGACGCGCGCGACGTGCTGTTCGACGTCAATGCACTGGTCGCGCGCGGCCAGTTGCACATGCACTGGAGCTATGGCCGTCGTATCCACGACGAAGACACGGTGCAGCGCCTGGCCGACGCCATGCTGGCCCGCCTGCGCGATCTGCTGGCGCACTGCCTGTCCGGTCGCAGCGACGGCGGCCTGCTGCCGCAGGACGTGCCGCTGATGCAGCTCGACGCCGCCGAACTGGATGCACTGCTCGACACGCTTTGAAATGACGCCCCCCACGCTCACTCCGTTCGCTGCCCCCCAAGGGGGCGGCGCTCGCCCTCGGGGCGGCCCTTCGGGCGGCGCGATGACGCCCCCCACGCTCACTCCGTTCGCACAGGGCCGGCTTTGCACAGCCGACCCGTTCGGCAGGCGCGGCGCAATGCGCCGCGAAACCCCTGCCTCACCCCCCCAAGGCGGCGGCGCTTTCCCACGGTCGGCTTTGTACAGCCGACCGGTTGCGCGGGCGGCGAGCGATGCTCGCCGAAACCCCCGCTACACCCCTCGGGGCGGCCCTTCGGGCGGCGCAAGCGGATTACAGACATGAACCACGCCACCCCAAGCGCCGGCATCGACCGCGCCAATATCGAAACCCTGCTGCCGCTGTCGCCGATGCAGCAGGGTCTGCTGTTTCACAGCCTTCTCGCACCGGCTTCCGGCGCCTATGTGCCGCAGCTCGCGCTCGGCTTGCGCGGCGACATCGACAGTGCGGCGATGCGCGCCGCCTGGCAGCGTGCGCTGGACCGTCACGGCGCATTGCGCGGCGGTTTCTACTGGAAACAGCGCGACGAACCGTTCCAGCTCGTGCAGCGCAAGCTCGATCTGCCATGGACAGAACTGGACTGGCGAGCGCTCGATGCACACACGCAGTCGGCGCGGCTGGAGGCAGTGAAAGCGGCCAACCGCGGCGAGCCTTTCGATCTCGCGCGCCCGCCGCTGATGCGGCTGCACTGGATACGCATCGCCGACGACCGCTGGCAACTGCTGTGGTGCTATCACCATCTGCTGCTGGATGGCTGGTCCGCCGCGCTGCTGCTGAACGAGGTGATGCGCGACTGCAGTGGCCAGGCGCTGGCGCCGACGCCCCCGAGCTATGCGCGCTACGTCGAATGGCTGCAGCAGCGCGACCGCGATGCGGCGCTCGCATTCTGGCGCGACGAACTGACGCCGCTGCCGCCGGCCGTGGAACTGCCCTGCGTGCGGCAAGGCGCTCTGCCCCCGGGCGTATCGCGGCCGCTGCATGTCGAACACCGCCTGTCGCCCGAAGCCGCGCGTACGGTGCAGCAGTTCGCGCGCAGTCACGGCCTCACGCTGGCCACGCTGATGCAGGGCGCGCTGGGCCTGCTGCTGCGCCGCTACGGCCACGACGGCGACGCGCTGATCGGCACCACGGTGTCCGGCCGGCCGGCCGATTTGCCGCAGGCGCTGCACATGATCGGTCTGTTCATCAATACGGTGCCGGTGCGGCTGCGCATGCGGCCGCGCCAGACGGTGCTCGAGGGGCTGCACGACCTGCAGGCGACGCGCGCCCGCGCGGCCGAACACGAGCACCTGTCGCTGCGCGACATCCAGGCGGCGTGCAGCGACGGCCGTACGCTGTTCGACTGCCTGCTGGTGATCGAAAGCTATCCCACCGGCAGCGCACAAGGGAGCGCACAGGGGAACGCACAAGGGAGCGCACAGGAGAGTGCGCAGGGCGGCGCAGGCAGCGCCACCGGGCTTGCGCTCGAAGGTCTGGCCATCGACGAATCCACCCACTTCCCGCTCACGCTGCAGGTGGCCGAGGGCGACACCATCACGCTGGCCGCGCGCGCCGATGCGCGCCGCAGCGACGCCACGGAACTGGCGACACTGCTGGCCCACTGGGGCGATCTGCTGCAGGCGATGTGCGCGCAGCCGCAGGCCGCGCTCGGCGACATCGCGCTCGCCGACCCGGCCCTGCGCGCGCTGCAGACGCGCTGGAACGACACTGCCGCCGACTTCCCGGCGCACTGCTCGCTGGCCGATCTGTTCGAACGGACCGCGGCCGCGCATCCGGAACGCATCGCGCTGCGCTGCGCGGGGGTCGGTGATGCGGCCGGAATGAGCTACCGCGAACTGAATGCCCGCGCCAACCGTGTCGCGCACACGCTGATCGCGCGGGGCGTCGGCCCCGAACAGGTGGTGGCGCTGGCCATCGAGCGGTCGTTCGAACTGATGGTGGCGCTGATCGCCGTCGCCAAGACAGGCGCCGCCTGGCTGCCGCTGGACAGCGGCAATCCGCCGGCACGTCTGGCCGACATGCTGGACGATGCGCGACCGTCCACGGTGCTGTGCGCGCTGGACACACCCGACTGGCTGCCCGGCGGACACCCGACGCAATCGCTGGCGTCGCTGATGCACGATGGCGGCGACGCCAACCCGGCACGCCGCAGCCTGCCGGCGTCGGCCGCCTACCTGCTCTACACCTCCGGCTCGACCGGCCGCCCCAAGGGCGTGCTCAACACACAGGCCGGCATCGTGAATCGCCTGCACTGGATGCAGCGTCATCTGCAACTCACCGCAGGCGACCGCGTGCTGCAGAAGACGCCGCTCGGCTTCGACGTATCGGTATGGGAACTGTTCTGGCCGCTGATCGAAGGCGCGACGCTGGTGATCGCGCCGCCCGCTGCGCACACCGACCGCTCGGCGGTGGCCGGCCTGATCGAGCGCGAGGCGGTGAGCGTGCTGCATTTCGTGCCGTCCATGCTGGCCGACTTTCTGGACCAGCCAGCGCTGGCCGCGCGCTGCAGCACAGTGCGCGACGTGGTGTGCAGCGGCGAAGCGCTGACCCGCCCGCTCGCGCGCCGCTTCGCCGAAGCGCTGCCGCACGCACGTCTGCACAATCTGTACGGACCGACCGAAGCTGCCATCGACGTGAGTTTCGAACTGGCGCAGCCGGAGGGCGATCTGCCGACGATTCCGATCGGCCGGCCGATCGACAACATCCGGCTGCACGTCGTCGATGCCGACGGAATGGAGGTACCGGCGGGTGGTCAGGGCCGGCTCTGCATCGGCGGCGTCGGTCTGGCGCGCGGCTATCTGAAGCGCGCCGACCTCACTGCCGAGCGTTTCCTGCCGGATCACCTCTCCGGCCGGGGCGGTGTGCTGTACGACAGCGGCGACCGTGCGCGCCGCCTGGCGGACGGTCGCATCGAATATCTGGGCCGGGCCGACCAGCAGTTCAAATTGCGCGGCGTGCGCATGGAAGCGGGCGAGATCGAAGCGGCGCTGTGCGCGCTGCCCGGCGTGCGGCAGGCGCTGGTGAAACTGTGGCCCGACCTGCCCGGTGGCGCCGCGCTGGCCGCCTATCTGGTGACGGACGAGAGCGCCACGGCGCCGGGCGATTCAGTCACCTCGGCCACTTCGGACAATTCGAACAAATCGGCCAGCGCCCTGCGCGGCCGGCTGCCGGACGCGATGCAGCCGGCGCACTGGGTCATGCTCGACGCGCTGCCGCTCACCGCGAATGGCAAGCCGGACCGCAACGCGCTGCCGCGACCGCAGACGCGCAGCGCGCAGCATGTCGAGGCGCGCAGCGCGACCGAGCAGACGCTGGCCGGCATCTGGCAGACCGTGCTGAAGCTCGATGCACCGCCGGGCGTGCACGACAACTTCTTCGCGCTGGGCGGCCATTCGCTGATCGCGACGCGCGTCGTTGCGCGCACCGGCCCGGCCTTCGGGCTCGAGCTGCCGCTGCGCGACGTGTTCGAACACCCGACGCTGGAAGCGCTGGCCGCGCGCATCGACGCGCTGCGCGCGCCGTCCGGCGGCAAGCGCAGGGAGGTGGAACTGTGATCGACGCGCACATGCTGCCGGCCGCGGCCGTGCCCCGCACCAAGCGCCGGCAATGGTTCGCCGCGGTACTCGCGGTGACCTTGCTGCCTCTGCTCGGCCTGCCGCTGCTGGCCGCGCTGGGCCAGCCCTTCCGCACGTCCTTCGTGCTCGGGCTGGGCGTGTTCGTCGGCGGCGTGTGCCATGTGGCGAGCACGCTGTATTTCTACACCGACGCCGACGCCCGCCCCGTCATGCAGCGCTACCGCGCCCGCTTCTACGCGTTGCCGCTGGCCGCGCTCGCGCTGTCGCTGCTGGCGCTCACGGTGAGCCGGCAGCTCGCCATCGCCGACGATCTGGTGCTGACCATCTTCTTCGCCCATCTGGTGTGGCTGTATTTCCATTACCAGAAGCAGAACTACGGCCTGCTCGCCTTCGCCGCCGCGGCATCCGGCAAGCGCACGCCGGAAGGCACGCTGACGCTGCTCATGCTGCCGCCGCTGGCCGGCGGCCTGGCGAGCTATCCGCAACTGCTGGCCGACGGCCTGGAGCGCGAACTGCCGATCGCGCACTGGCTGCCGCTGCTCGATGCGCTGGCCTGGGCGGTGTATGCCGCCGCCGCGTTCGGCATGGCGCGGCTGGCGCTGCGCCACCGCGACGTGTTCGCGCAGCCGCTGGTGCGCGTGTTCGCGCTCACCGCGCTCGGCTTCTACCTGCCGGCCCTGCTCATCGGCAACATCGACTACGCCTTCTGGAGCTATGCCATCGCGCACGGCCTGCAGTACCTGCTCATGGTGGGCATCGTGTCGGCGCAGGCGCGCAGGCGCTGGCTCGCCCTGCCCGCCTTCGTGCTGGCCGCCATCGCCGGCGGCTGGGCGCTGAACCGTTTCGCCGGCACGCATGCGCTGTTCATCTGCGGCATCCTGCTCACCTGGGTGCATTTCGCGCTCGACGCCCGGCTGTGGCGCATGAGCGAACCGACCGCACGCACCTTCCTGCGCCGTCGTTTCGCCTTCATCTTCAACCAGGACACCTGAATTGAACGGTACTCCGTCGTCGCCCTCACCGATACGCCGCGCCGGCCGACCGCCGCGCGGCCAGCCCTTCCGGCTGTTCTGTCTGCCGCCGGCCGGCGCCGGCGCCAGCCTGTTCTTCCCTTGGCTGGATGCCGCCCCGGGCGACATCGAAGTGTGTCCGGTGTCGCTGCCCGGCCGCGAAGACCGCTTGCGCGAACCGCTGGCCGCATCCATCCCCGCGCTCGCCGATGAACTCGCCGACGCGCTCGCGCCCGCGCTGGATCTACCCTATGTCGTGCTCGGCTACAGCATGGGCGCGCTGCTGGGCTATGAATTGCTGCGGCGCTGGGACGCACGCGGCCTGCGCCAGCCCGACCTGTTCGTCGCGCTCGCCGCGCGCGCGCCCGGCGTACCGTTCTCGCGCGAGGCGCCGCTGCACACGCTGGATCGCGACGCCTTCCGCGCCGCGCTGGCCGACCTCGGCGGCACGCCGCCCGAACTGCTGGCCAACGAAGACGCGATGGCGCTGTTCGAACCGATACTGCGCAACGACCTGCGCATCAGTGAAATCTATGCCGGCGCCGCAGGCTGGCGCATGAGCTGTCCGCTGCTCGCGTTCCACGGCAGGCAGGATGCGCTGCTCGGCGAATCGGAAGTGAGCGCCTGGCGCGACTGCACCTCGGCGCGCTTCGACCTGCAGGTGATCGACGAACCGCACATGCTGCGCCGTCCCGCCTTCATGCAGGTGCTGAGCACGGTGGCGGCACGCTGGCCGCGCGGGTTGTTCGGCTGAGAGGGAGGGCCGGGGCGTCGGGCGCGCGTACCTGAGCTGCCTGAGCCCCCAATGCGCCAGCTCGGACGGGCAGCCCGCAAAGCGGGCTCCCCTCACCTTGACCGCGGCGCTTCATGCGGGAACTGATTCCTGCGTCCGACTTGCCTCTATCCGGAAGCCATCCTTTCAAGCTTCGAACGGTCCGAGAAGTCGGGGCAGGTGAAGCGGACGACTATTTCCCCGATTTTTGGGTTCCTTGCTATTTATTCGACATCATTTTTTAAGGAATGCCAAAAGAGTGCGAAGGCCCTGAGCGGCTTATCAGCTCAGGTTGCAAAGGGGCAATGGAGCGGAAATGTTGCTGCGTCCCCGTTTATCGTTTATCCCTCGTTGATCCCTATCCCTGATACCCCCAAGCTTCACCCCACCGTATCGTACGTCCTATAGTTTCCCACCCGGGGGTCGCGCCAGGAAAAGGCGCTTTGCAGGAATGTGCGCCTCAGGACAGCACCCCTTGCCGGCTGAAAAGTCGGTGCACTTCAGCCAACCGGTGGGGTGACAGCTTTAAGCCACAAGCCGTCGCGTTGCCGCATCGCGATGGCGAGGTGGGCGCCGTCAGGCAAGGTGGCGTGATGGAAGTGCCAAGCCGATGGTTCGGCTTCGAGCGCGGGGCCGGTTGAGAGTTCGTAGCGCCCGACGCCCGACGGCAGGATGGAAAAATCGCGCAGATCGGTCGCCAGGCCGGTGCCACGCGCCTTGAGCCAGGCTTCCTTGAGTGTCCATACGGTAAGGAATCGCTGTCGGGCTTCGGACGCCGTTACCGCCTGCGCTATCCACGCGCGTTCGTCCTGTGCGAAGAAGCGGTCGACCAGCATGCGGAAATCGTCCGGGACACGATCTTCGACATCGACACCGCACAGCGGATTGCCGGACAGGATGCAGGCAATGGTCGAACGCGCGTGCGATACATTGAAATGGACCGGCGATGCGGTCTGACCGGGCGCCAGTTCGGGCCGCCCGCCGGCCTGCAGGACGAAGCGCCAGTCAGCCGGCGCATGGCTGCCACAATGCGCGCTCAGAAGACGGCGCAAGAGGATGCGCGTGGACTGGAAGCGATGGCGGTCCGCAGTGAAATGAAAGCGCGCCGCGCGGGCGGCTTCATCGCCGGACAGCAACGCGAGGCCAGCGGGCGAGGGTTCGCGCGGCGCGGCCAGACACAGCAGCACACGGTCGCGCTCAAGCGGCGTTGCAGATTGCGGGGGCATGAATGAAAAACGGCGCACCGGTTTTCCCGGTGCGCCGCGATGCGTGCAGGCGGACGATCAGCCGCGCGCTGCGCTACGGCGGGCCGCACCGGCAATCAAACCGAGACCGGCCAGCATCAGCGCATAGGTTTCCGGTTCGGGCACGGCCGGCGCCAGACCATTCACCGAGCCGGTGACGTCCCACTGGTAACGCAGAGGCAAAGTACCGAAGGGGGTAGTCACCATATTGAAGTCGTCGACCGCCAGAGCGAAGCTGCCGCCATCGATCGAGAAACTGCCTTCGTAATCCAGGGCGTTGCCGTAACTGAACCGGATGCCAACATCCAGATCGATGGCTGACGGCACGCCGCCGTTCAGATCAACCGTGCCGGAAAAGGAGGTGACGTAAGTCAGGTAGGAGCCGTAGCTGTCGGCCGCATTGCCGTCGTCGTCGGCAACGAAGCGCGAGAACGCGTTGAGCGGCATGGTCACGCCGGTGATGACGCCGGTCAGGTCGTCGAAGGCGATGGAGCCAATGCCGAAGAAGTTGCCCAGATTCGGAAAATAGACCGTGCCGCCACCGACCGGCGTACCGCTGCCGATCAGGAAGGAACCGTCAGGAACATAGCCGAAGTCCGGATGGTCTTCATTCGTGATTTCTTCGCCCCACGCCGTTCCGAGTTCGCCATAAACGCCGGAAATGTGATCGTAGAAGCGGCTGCCGTCGTCGGCGGTCAGGTTGAGCGTGAAGGTGCCGGCCTGGGCACCCTGCATGGCAAGCGCGCCTAACGCGAATGCAGCGATCGAAGAAGCGAATTTCATGTGACCCCCATTTTGGAAAAGTAATCGTTACGTCGATCCGGAAGGAAGCTTTCCCTTCCTTTCAACCAGGTTCCAGTTGCGAATAATACGCATTATTTCTTGCAATGCCAGCAGGACCGACGCCTGCAACAGCGTGTTTCCTGAGCGTTTTTACATTCGTTCACAGACGCGCCGATGCATGTTCAGGCGCGGCCAGACGCCTTTCCCGACCGATCGTCGAAGCCGACGGCAGCCACAGTTCGGGATCGAGCTTCACACTCACCGCAGTGCGCGGCACGACCAGTTCAAGCGTGGCCTGCTGTGCAGCCGGAGTGAGCACTGCACGGTGTACCGGCTGCCCGGCCTGGTCGAGAAAATCCACCGTCAGCGGCAGATCGAGCGGCGCAGCGCGCTGGTCCCCCAGACCATGGGTAACCAGCTTGCGCGCTTCCAGCGTGAGCGTGACGGTCTGCCGGTCGCCATGGACAGGGCCGCTGCGCGCATCGATCAGGCCGAACTGGTAGGTGACGACAGACGCGAACTGATCGGCGATCCAGCCACGCAATTCCGGAGGCGCCCGCGCGGCGATGGCGTCGCGCAGATCGAGCACGGTGGCGTAAGGCGGTGGCGCGCCGCGGTACCGGTCGACAAAATCGCGCAGGGCAGCCAGCAGCGCCGGGCGACCGATGTGCGACTCGATCAGTTCGAGCACCATGGTGCCCTTGAAGCGGGCAACGAGGACTTCGTTGAACACGTCGTTCAGCGGCGGCTCTTCGAAATCCACCTTGCCCAGCGCGCGGAAGTAATCGCGCATCTGCTTCTGCTTGACGCGGCGGAAGTCCTCCGCCGGGTACTGACTGCGCCGGTACAGATTGGTCGCGTAACCACTGAGCGCCTCGCGTATGACCATGCCGCCCGCCACGTCGGCCGCGATCATCTGGTCCTCCCACCACGCGTGAGCCAGCAGATAGGCCAGCCAGCCCACCATGGCGTCCTCGCCTTCACGACTGCGTTCCGACTTCCACGCCAGAACTTCGGGCAAACCTATCGTGCCGCCTTCCGAATACACCGAGCCGGGGTAATAGACGAATTCGGCCAGCCGTACCTGACCGTAGGGATAGTGGCCGAACAGTTCTTCGTACAGCGCGAAGGACTGCGCCAGATGCTTTGCCATGGTCGGCACGTTGTCCGCATGCGCCGGATGGTGGAACACGTCGATGGGTACGCGCGCATCGTCGTTGCGGTAACGGGCATAGCGCGCCGAATACAGCGTGAACTTGCCGCGGTCGGGCTGCTCGCCGGCGAAATGTGCGTAGTTGCGCCCGTCTTCGCTCCAGCGCCGCAGTTCGCGGCCGCTGCTCACCGCCATCTGGTCGCCGTCGGTGCTCACCTTCACATCGGTATCGCCCCAGGCAAGATGGCTCACCGACAGTGCGCGGGCGAGTCCGACCGGGTCATCGTGCGCGCGCATGCGCTGGTCGAGCGTCGGCAGATCGTGCTTGGCACGCAACCACGCTTCCTTGTGCTCGACCATCTTGGTGTAGCCGACGAAGGGCAGGATGAAGGGTGAATACAGCACGCTGCCGTTGTGCACCACGTCGTTCGGCGCAATCATGTACACGTCGTCGCTGTCGACCTGGTTCAGGAAGCCTTTGGGCGCGTCGGTGCGGGTCACGAAGTCGAGTTCTGCGCGTGCGCCCGGCTGCAGCGGTACGTCGAGGGCGTAAATGTAGTAGCCCCACTCCGGATGCGCTTCGCGCAGACGGGCGCCGGGCATGCGGACATCGACCAGCCGCAGGTTGATGAAGGTGCTCAGATGGATTTCGCGTATCGGTTCGCCGCTGCGGTTTTCCAGCGTATAGCGGCCGTGCGCCAGGAAATGGCGCTGCGACGGATAGAGATCGACCGCGACGCGGGTGGCGACCACCACCGGCATGGGCAGGTTTTCGTACTGCTTGAAACGCCGTTCGTGATTGACCGCGAGCAACTCCTTGCCCGGCGGCTGATAGGGGTTGAGCAGCACGGTGTTGTAGACGATCCAGGTCGCCAGCACGCCGGCCGCACCGGCGGCCACCCAGGCGCCGCGGCGCAGTCCGGGCGTGGCCAGCCGCCAGGCGCGCCCGCCGTGCAGTTCGCCGCTGCCGCGCGGCCAGAACACGCAGGTCAGCGCCAGCAGCAGCGCGCTCACCGCCGACCAGTACGCGACGTACCACATATGGCCTTCGAACAGGCCGCCGAAGCCATTCATCGGTGAGTAGCCGATGTCGTTGGTGGCGCCGAAGCGGTACAGATTGTGGAAAAAGCCGAAGGCATCGAGCGGAATGATCGACAGCGCCACCGCGATGGTGGCCGCCATGCCGCCGTAGCGATGGCGCGTGAGCGCCTGCATGAACAGGCCCAGCACGGCGAGGAAGAAGAAGTACGGCCCGTGCACCGCGAACAGCAAGGTGGCCGACAGGCCGAATTCGAAGCGGTCATAGCCGTGCAGCGCCTGATACAGCGCCAGCACCGCCATGCAGCCCAGCAGATTGAGCGCGATCACGGCGAACAGCGCGCCGGCGCGCGACAGCACGAGAAAGCTCGTCGGCACCGGCGTGGCGTCGATCACTGCCTGCATGCCGGCATCGCGGTCGCGCCACATCGATTCCGCCGCATAGAAGACGACGATGGCAAACAGCACGTAGCGGAAGTACGTGCTGGCGGTGAATACGAGGATGTCGGTACTTGGATTGGAGTGCTCGAAAGAGCGCGCGCCGGCCGCCGCGAAAAACAGACTGACGACACCGCACACGGCAAGCAACTGGAAAGCGCGGCTGCGCAGGATGGCACGCGTTTCCAGCGCGATCAGCGCCAGCAGGGCGGCAAGGCCCGGCGTACGGGCCTTGCCGCGCACGACTGCGGGGCGCGCACGTCCGGCCACTTTTGCATCGGCCTTGCGGCCGCCCGCCAGAGGGCGCTCGCGTCGCGGATCGACGAAGCGCAGCGCCGCCAGCCCCACCAGGCCGGACAGCGCGAGCCACAGCGCACGGTTCGCCAGCAGGGTGGCGGTGTCGGGCAGCCGCGTGTTGTGCTGGTGCACGGTCCAGCCCAGCGTTGCCGATTCGATCGCGAAATAGCCATAGGGATCGAACAGCGACCACAGTTCGAGCAGGCGGTAATCGACCTGTTCGAGGCCGACCGTGAGCATGGCCGTCACATACACCATGAGCAGCAGCAGTACCGCCACATAGCAGGCGATCAGGCTGCGCGTGCGGGTGGCGACGACGAAGGTGAGCACCGACAGCAGGAACAGATTGGGTACCGCCACCAGCAGCCAGCCGGTCAGGTAGGCGTCCAGCCGCAGCGGGCCGATGGCATAGGGATTGAGGCCGGACATCGACTCGCCCAGCAGCATACCGGGCAGATAGGCCGAGAACGCCAGCAGCGCGATCAGGAAGGCGGCGACGAAGCGCGCGCCCAGCAGGTCGAAGCGTCGCGCCGGCGTCGCCAGCACCAGCGGCTCGATGCCGCAGCGGGCATCGCGCACGAAGGCGTCGCCGACGAAGGCAACCACCGCGATACCGGCGAACAGCGTGTACCAGACGGTGGTCTGCAGCAGTTCGGCCGGACCATTGACGAAGAAGAAAGCATTGCCGGCGCCGGCCTTGGACACCATGTCGGCGAAACCGAAGCCGCCGAACAGCGCCACCACCAGCCAGAAAGCCGGGCGACGAAGGGTGTAGGAAAATTCGAAACGGAGCAGCGCGAGCATGCGTGCCGCGGCAATACCTCGGTCGGCCATGGTGTCAGTGCAGCGCAGCGGTCGGCACGCGCGATGCGTGCAGGGCAGCGAAGAACACGTCGTCGAGATCGGGCGTCGCTGCGGCGAATGCGTCGCCCGGCGAAGCGTCCGCCAGTACGCGCAGATGGATGGCCCCGCCGGCCACGCGCCGGCTGATGACCGGCCAGTGCGGATCGACCGCTTCGTCCGCTGCGATGCGGCGCGACCAGATGCGACCGCGCAGATCGTCGATCAGCGCCTCCGGCGCACCGCGACGTACCAGACGGCCGGCGCACAGGATGCCCACGTCGCGGCTCAGTGCCATGACGTCTTCGACGATGTGCGTCGACAGCAGCACCACGCGGTCGCTTGCGAGCGAAGCCAGCAGGTTCTGCAGGCGAACGCGCTCGGCCGGATCGAGCCCCGCCGTCGGTTCGTCCACGATGAGCAGGGGCGGATCGCCGATCAGCGCCTGCGCAATGCCGAAGCGCTGCCGCATGCCGCCCGAAAAGCCGCCGAGCTGGCGGTCGCGCACGTCGTAAAGATTCACCAGATCGAGCAGATGAGCCACCAGATCGCGCCGTTGCGCGGTGCTTTCAACGCCCTTGTACAGCGCGAACTGCTCCAGCAGTGTCTGCGCAGCGACATTCGGATAGAGGCCGAAATCCTGCGGCAGGTAGCCGATCAGGCGGCGGGCGGCATCCGGTTCGGCGAGCAGGTCGACGCCCTTCAGTCGTATCGATCCACGGTCCGGCCTCTGCAGCGTGGCCAGCGTGCGCATCAAGGAGGATTTGCCGGCGCCATTCGGGCCGAGCAGTCCGAACACGCCTGCGTCAAGATCGAAACTGACCGCGTCGAGCGCCTTCACGCCATTGGCGTAGCGCTTGTCCAGTCCGGCGACTTCAAGCATCCGCATGCAAACGCTCTCCTGCCTGTCGAAACGATGCAAAAAGGGGCGACCCCAGGCCGCCCCTCTCCCCTTTTTCGCTGAACTTCCGGCTGCGCTTACGCAGCGGACTTCATGCGACGGCGGGCAGCCATCCCGATCAGGCCGAGGCCGGACAGCAGCATGGCATAGGTTTCCGGCTCGGGCACGGCCATCGTCATGTTGACGTTGGCGACACCATTGAGACCGTTGGCAACATACACGGCATCCGCGAGCGTCGCATCGCCCGACACCAGGCGGGCGGAGGTGGTGCTGTTCACGAGCACATCGATGCTCTCGATGCGGGTATCCCAGCCCTTGCTGGCCAGCACGGCATTGTTGATGGCATCGGCAGCGTTTCCGGCTTCACGCGCGTAGGCAGGGCTGTCATAAGCTTGCAGCGTGCCGGCAGAGGCCACGGTTTCGTACTCGAGGCTGAACACCTTGCCGTTGACCAGGGTCACGGAACCGGTGCCCCAGGTCGTGTTGTTGGGCAGCGTGCTGTAGCCGCCGCTCACGGTGGCCGGATTGTTGTTGCGGGGGGTTTCGATCACGCCGTCACCGTCGAAGTCGCAACCGCCACGCGTCGTGCAGTTCGCAACGCCTTCGACGTAGCTCGGGTTGGGCATCGTCGGGGTGGCGTTGGTACCTTCAACGCCATTGACCAGGCCGCTGAACAGGGAGAACGACACGGTATCGCTGGCCACGTTGCCACCGAAGGCGATGGTGTGGGTGCCGGTGAGATAGTTCTCGTAGTTGTTGATGACCAGCCAGCCTTCGAAGGTCGAATACTTCGCGTCTTCCTGCGTGATGGCGGTCAGGTCGGCGGCGTACGAGGCGGAATGGGTCGCGTCAAAGTTGTACACGGTGGCACCGCTGAACTCCATCAGCAGGGTGCTGGCGTTGGCACCGAAGGCGGTCGAGGCCAGAGCGGCGGCGATGGCAATCTTTTTCAGGTTCATGGGTTGAAGCTCCGGTTTGAGTGGGTTTTATCGGGTAGCTGGCTGAAAACGACTTGCTGCCTTGTTGCGAATCATACTCATTTGCTAACGATTTGCAAGACTAATTCTTACATTCGCCACCGGAACTTGTTACCTGGCTGCAGACGAAAAAAAAACGCGCCCGCAATGGGCGCGTCTTCCTGCGGCTGCGAGGAGCGCGGCGATCAGCTCGCCGACTTCATGCGCCGACGGGCAGCCAGACCGATGAGACCGAGACCGCTCAGCAGCATGGCATAGGTTTCGGGTTCCGGAACCATCACGACCGAAGCGGTGCCGCGCACGTTCTGCGCGAACACGCCGCCGTCGAACACGACATTGGGACTGGAACCGGTAACGGCCACGTCGATCGAGTAGATCTTGACCGGGAAGGAACCGAGCGTACGCGTGTTGAAGGCGGTCAGCGCCGCGCTGTCCACACCGGTGGCGTTCCACACGAAGCTGCTCACCACCCCATCGACAATGGTGAGTGAGCCAGAGGTGCCTACCTGGCTGTCGTCCGGGCTGAACGTGCCGCTGGTGCGGTTGCGCGTGCCTTCGATGCCGGTAAGCAGACCGCTCACCAGGCTCAGCTTGAGCGGGCTGTCGGCGGCCGCGATGTTCAGCACATGAGTGCCGGAGGTGTAGTTCTCGTAGTTCTCGACAATGATGGTGCCGAAGAAATCGTCGAAATCGGCACTTTCGTACCAGATGCTGTACAGGTCAGCGTAAGCGTCGGGAATGGTGATGCTATTCACGGCACCGGAGTAGTTGAAAACGAGGGTATCGGCCTGTGCGGCAGCCGACATGCCGGCGATCGCGCAGGCAATGGCGAGTTTCTTGAAAGTCATGAGGAAACGCTCCGAAAGAAAAGCGAAAGAGAGGGGAGAACGGTGGCGGGCATACCTCGACTGGCTTCCGTAACGAGAACCATACGTATTTATATGTTGATGATCAAGTAGATGTTTTCTGTCGCGTGGTATGCGCAGTGGCTCACGCCGACAATAACAGCGGAGCAGTGCCCGTGTCGGTGGCGATGTTCTATTGACTTGCGTTCTGCGGAGGATCGGCAAGAACAGCGGGGACGGAACAGGTGCGAGTCGAGAGGGGCGAAAAAAAAGACCGCTGTGAAAGCGGTCTTTTCGTCGATCTTCGGAAATCGATAATGGTCGGGGCGGCGGGATTCGAACTCGCGACCCCTTGCACCCCATGCAAGTGCGCTACCAGGCTGCGCTACGCCCCGACTCAGCCTGCAAGTATAACAGCGGACTGCCGCTTGAGGGGCCGGGATGCACGAAAAATGACCGCGTTCAGCTCAGAAGATCGCGCAGCGCTTCGAGTTCGCTGCGCAGCGCGGCGACGTCGATGCCGCCGGTCGATGCAGCGTCGGCTGCCGCCGCACGCGGATCGGAATCGTCGAGCCGGTTGCGGGCACCGCTGATGGTGAAGCCTTCCTCGTACAGCAACTGGCGGATACGGCGCACCAGCAGCACTTCGTGGTGCTGGTAGTAGCGCCGGTTGCCGCGCCGCTTCACCGGCTTGAGCTGGGTGAATTCCTGTTCCCAGTAGCGCAGCACGTGCGGCTTCACGCCGCACAGTTCGCTGACTTCGCCGATCGTGAAATAGCGCTTGGCAGGAATTGCAGGCAACGCCTGCGATTCCTTATTCGTCGTTTCCATCGTAGGCGATGCCCTCGACTGCCGACTTCAGTTTCTGACTGGCATGAAAGGTGACGACGCGCCGCGCCGTGATCGGAATCTCTTCGCCGGTTTTGGGGTTGCGGCCGGGCCGCTGCGGCTTGTCGCGCAGCTGGAAATTACCGAAGCCCGACAGCTTCACGCCGTCGCCGCTTTCGAGCGCGTCGCGAATCTCGTCAAAAAATGCTTCGACCATATCTTTGGCTTCGCGCTTGTTCAGCCCTACCTGTTCGAACAGCATCTCAGCCAGTTCGGCCTTGGTCAGTGTGGTCATGCGGCTCCCTTCAACTCCTGTCGCCCTGCCGCCTCAGGCGCGCAGCCTTGCCCCGAACTCACGCTGTGCATAGCTCACCAGTTCCTGCACGGCCGCATCGACTTCCGCGTCCGCCAAAGTACGTTCAGTATCTTGCATAAGTATACGGAAAGCAAAGCTTTTTTCCGTATCTGCAATGCCTTTGCCCTGATACAGGTCGAACAGCGCAATGTCCTGCACGATGGCCGGCGCCACGCTGCGCAGACCGTCCAGCACAGCCGCTGCGGCGGCGCTTCGCGGCAGCAGCAACGCAATGTCGCGTCGCACCGAAGGCTGGCGCGACAGCGTGCGGTGTGAGGGCATCGGCACTTCGAGCAGCGCTTCGAGATCGAGTTCGAACAGCACCGGCGCCGACCCCAGTTCGTAGCGCTGGACCAGTTCCGGATGCAGTTCTCCGATACAGCCGATGACCTGTCCGTCGAGGCTGACCGACGCGGATCGCCCCGGGTGCAGCGCCGGATGGCGCGCGACCGCGAAGGTCGCCTGCCGCGGCCACAGCAGCGCCTCGACATCGGCCTTCACGTCGAAGAAATCGACCGCTCGCGTCGTGACGCCCCACTGTTCGGCACTGTCACCGCCCCAGGCGAGGGCCGCGATGCGCAAGGTCTGCGCATAGCCGGGAACCGGTTGTGCCCCCGCATCCTTGGCGAAACAGCGGCCGATCTCGAACACACGCACGCGCTCGGTCTGGCGACGGCGGTTGGTGGCGACGTTGTCGACCAGACCGCCGATCAGCGTCGAGCGCATGACGGACATCTGGCTGGCGATCGGGTTGGCGAGGACGACCGGCGCATCGTTGCCGGCGAAATCGCTCTCCCAGCGACGTTCAACGAAGGCGAAATTGATCACCTCCTGATAGTCGCGGTCAGCCAGCAGGTGACGCAGTGCGAAGGCACCACGACGCGCTTCCGGCAGCACCGGCATCGCCAGGCGCCCCACCGGCGGCACGGTCGGGATGTTGTCGTAACCGTGCAGACGGGCCAGTTCCTCGATCAGGTCCTCTTCGATGCGCAGGTCGAAGCGCCAACTCGGCGGCTGCACGACGAAATCATTGCCGTCACGGGTGAAAGCGAGGCCGAGGCGGCCGAGCAGCGCAGCGATCTCGTCGTCGCTGAAGCGGATGCCGAGCACGCGTGCAGCACGGCCCGGGCGCAGGCGCACCGGATCGCGAGACGGCAGTGCAGTGATCTGGTCATCGACCGGACCGGCCTGGCCGCCACACAACTCAAGGATGAGCTGACTGACGCGCTCGACGCCGGCCACCGTGTCGGCGAAGTCGACACCGCGCTCGAAACGATGAGCCGCTTCGCTGGAGATGGCGTAACGACGGGCGCGGCCCTGGATCGCATCGGGCAACCAGAAGGCGGCCTCGACATAGACATTGCGCGTGTCGTCGGTGCACGAGGTCGACGCGCCGCCCATGATGCCGGCGAAGCTCTCGACACCGGCGTCGTCGGCAATCACGCCACAGTCAGCGGCGAACTCGATCGTCTGCTCGTTCAGCAGCACCAGCTTCTCGCCCGGCTTCGCCCAGCGCACATGCAGGCCGCCCTGCACGCGATCGAGATCGAACACGTGGTTCGGGCGGTTCATTTCCAGCATGACGTAGTTGGAAATGTCGACCAGCACCGAAATCGAGCGCATGCCCGCGCGCTCGAGACGCCGCTTCATCCAGTCCGGTGTCGTCGCACGTGCGTTGACGCCACGGATGACGCGGCCTGAAAAGCGACCGCACAGATCTGCGTGCTCGACCTTCACCGGCAGCACGTCGGCGATGCTCACCGGCGCAGCAGCAACCGTCGGCAGGCTCAGCGGCGCTCCGGTCAGCGCGGCGACCTCGCGCGCGATGCCGGTCATGCCGAAGCAGTCGGCGCGATTCGGCGTGAGCTTGATGACGAACACGTTGTCATCAAGATCGAGGTATTCACGGATGCTGGCGCCCACCGGCGCATCAGCCGGCAGTGCGAGCAGACCGGAGGCCTCTTCCGAGATGCCCAGTTCGCGTGCCGAACACAGCATGCCGCTGCTTTCGACACCGCGCAGCTTGGCGCGCTTGATGTCGATGCCCGGCAATTTCGCACCCACGGTAGCGCAGGGCACCTTCATCCCTGCGGCGACGTTCGGTGCGCCACAGACGATCTGCAGCGGCTCGCCGCCCGCATTGACCTGGCAGACGCGCAGGCGATCGGCGTCCGGGTGCGGTGCCACCGACAGCACTTCCGCAACCACGACGCCGGTGAAAGGCGCCGCCGCCGGATCCAGTTCCTCGACTTCGAGACCGGCCATCGTCAGCAGGTGAGACAGCGCGGCGGTGTCGATCTCCGGATCGACAAAGCTGCGCAACCACTTTTCGGAGAATTGCATGTCAGTGAAACCTCAGCGGAACTGGCTCAGGAAGCGCACGTCGCCGTCATAGAACAGGCGCAGGTCATTGATGCCGTATCGCAGCATGGTCAGGCGATCCGGGCCGAAGCCGAAGGCGAAGCCGGTGTAACGCTCGGCGTCGATGCCGCAGTGACCCAGCACGTTCGGATGCACCATGCCGCAGCCGGCGATCTCCAGCCAGCGCCCGGCCAGCGGCCCGCTCATGAAGGCGACATCGATTTCCGCCGACGGCTCGGTGAAGGGGAAGAAGGAGGGACGGAAGCGCACGTCCAGCTGATCGGTTTCGAAGAAGCGATGCAGGAAGTCGCTCACCACACCCTTCAGATCGGCGAAGCTGACCGATTCACCGACCCACAGGCCTTCGACCTGATGGAACATCGGCGAATGCGTCGCATCGGAGTCGACCCGGTAGACGCGCCCAGGTGCAATGATGCGGATTTCCGGCATCACGTCGGCACCGGCGTGGCGCGCCACATGCGCCTGCATGTAGCGAACCTGGATCGGGCTGGTATGAGTGCGCAGCATGACGTCGCTGGCACCCTCCAGATAGAAGGTGTCATGCATCGAACGCGCGGGGTGGTTTTCCGGCGTGTTCAACGCGGTGAAGTTATGGAAGTCGGTTTCGATCTCGGGACCGTCGGCAACGTCGAAGCCGATGCCGCGGAACAAGGTCTCGATGCGCTCCAGCGTGCGCGATACCGGATGCAGACCGCCACGGCCGCGGCCGCGGCCGGGCAGCGTGACGTCCAGCGCCTCTTCCGCGAGCCGTGCTTCCAGCGCCGCACGGCGCAGTGCTTCGCGGCGGGCTTCCAGCGCTGCCTCGACCTTCTGCTTGGCGACGTTGATCGCCGCACCCGCTTCCTTGCGCGCTTCGGGATCGAGCTTGCCCAGCCCCTTGAGCAGTTCGGTCAGGCTGCCCGATTTGCCGAGGTAGCGCGCCTTGACCTGCTCAAGCACGACCGCGTCGGCCGCGGCAGAAAAATCGGATTCAGCTTGCGAAACAAGGGCTTCCAGATCACTCATCGACTTCTACCCAGGTATTTCAGGGACAAAAAAAGGAGGCCTGGCCTCCTTTTTTTGCGTACGGGACGCTCAGGCGGCGAGCTTGGCCTTGGCCTGGTTCGCAATGGCGGCAAAGGCAGCCTTGTCGAACACGGCGAGGTCAGCCAGCACCTTGCGGTCCACCTGGATCGACGCCTTGTTCAGGCCGTTGATCAGCGTGGAGTAGGTCATGCCCAGCTCACGTGCGGCTGCGTTGATACGCACGATCCACAGCGAACGGAACTGACGCTTGCGTTGACGACGGTCGCGGTAGGCATATTGCCCCGCCTTCATCACCGCTTCTTTGGCGATCCGGTAGACACTGTTGCGACGGCCGCGGTAACCCTTGGCCTGGTCAAGAACTTTCTTATGACGGGCACGTGCCGTCACGCCACGTTTCACTCTCG
>JAVEVQ010000115.1:0-4819 GCA_034004945.1 Methyloversatilis sp.
GACTATCACCTCGCGATCTGGCACGGCTTCAACCTGCCGCTGCTGATGAGCGGCATCGCGGTGGTCGTCGGTGCCGCGCTGTACTTCGCGCTGCAGCGCCTGTTCCGGCTGCACGGCTACACGCCGCAGGCCTTCTCCGGCAAGGCCACCTTCACCTGTCTGATCGATGGCCTGTTCGGTTTTGCCGGCCGTCTCACCGCGCGCTTCGAAAACGGCTCGCTGCAGCGTTCGCTGGCGCTGATGGTGGCCTTCGCCATCGTGCTGGCGGCTGCGCCGTTCTGGGCGGCCGACACGCTGCCCGGCACCGGACCGCGCGAGCTGATGCCGGCCACGCCGCTGGCGCTCGCCGTGTGGCTGCTGCTGCTGGCGGCCGCGACCGCGCTGGTGCTGACCCACCACAACCGCTTCCAGGCGCTGGTACTGACCGGCGTCGTCGGTCTGGTCACCGCCTTCACCTTCGTCGGCCTGTCGGCGCCCGACCTCGCGCTGACGCAGCTGTCGGTCGAGGTGGTGTCGACGGTGCTGCTGCTGATGGGTCTGGCCCTGCTGCCGCAGCGCACGCCTTTCGAATCGGGCACGCTGCGCCGCGGTCGCGACGCGCTGCTCGCCGTGTTCGCCGGCGGCGGCGTGGCCGGCCTGACCTGGCTGATGCTGACGCGCACGCACGACTCGATCTCGTGGTTCTTCCTCGACAAGTCGCTGACCGAGGGCGGCGGCACCAATGTGGTGAACGTCATCCTGGTCGACTTCCGCGGCTACGACACCTTCGGCGAAATCACCGTGCTCGGCATCGCCGGCATCGGCGTGCTGGCGCTGCTCGACGGCTTCCGTACGCGCCGGCCCGATGCCGACCCGGACGGCCGTCGCTGGGCGTTCGAAGAACAGCCGCTGCTGCTGCGCGTCGCCGCCCGGGTGGTGCTGCCGCTGGCGCTGCTGGTGTCGGCCTACATCTTCTGGCGCGGCCACAACGTTCCGGGCGGCGGTTTCATCGCCGGTCTGGTGACCGCGGTCGCGCTGGTGATGCAGTACATGGCGCTGGGTCAGGCACGCGCCGAGGCGCTGCTGCACGGCGCGGCCGGCCGTCGATTCTCGCGCTGGATCGGCAGCGGCCTGGCGATCGCCGGGCTGACCGGCGTCGGCGCCTTCTGGTTCGGCCGGCCCTTCCTGACCAGCGCGCACGGCCACCCCGAACTGCCGCTGCTGGGCGAACTGCCGCTGGCCAGCGCGGCGGCCTTCGATCTCGGGGTCTACATCACCGTCGTCGGCGCCACCATGCTGACGCTGTCGGTACTGGGTGCGGCGAGCAAGGAGCAGCACGGATGAGTCTTTTCGCGAACATCAGCATGGAATTCCTGGTGGCCACGGGCATCGGCTGGGTCACCGCCTGCGGTGTGTACCTGATGCTGCGCGGGCGCAGCTTCCCGGTCGTGCTCGGCCTGACGCTGCTCGGCTACGCGGTGAACATCTTCATCTTCGTGATGGGCCGTCTGTGGAGCGCGGCGCCGCCGATCCTGGGGCAGGGCGCGGTGCAGGCCGACCCGCTGCCGCAGGCGCTGGTGCTGACCGCCATCGTGATCGGCTTCGCCACCACCGGCTTCGTGATCGAACTGGCGCTGCGCAGCCGCGCCGAATCGGGCACCGACCATGTCGACGGCCGGGAGCCCCGCGCATGAACATGAGTTTCGCCGACGTGATGATGCAGCTGTTCCGTCAGCACCTCGCCGTGCTGCCGGTGCTGCTGCCCAGTTTCACCGCCATGCTGATGCTGCTGATCGGCGACCGCGATTCATTGCCGCGGCTGCGCCGCATCGCGCTGGTGTCGGTCGCGCTCGGGCTGATGTTCGCGCTCAAGCTGGCGATGGAAGCCGACGACGACACGCTGCGCGTGTACCGCGTTGGCGACTGGCCCGCGCCCTTCGGCATCGTGCTGGTGATCGACCGGCTGTCGGCGCTGATGCTGGTGCTCACGCAGGCGGTGGCGCTGCCGGTGCTGTTCTACGCCAGCGGCGGCTGGGACAGCCACGGCAGGCATTTCCACGCGCTGTTCCAGTTCCAGCTGATGGGCCTGAACGGCGCCTTCGTGACCGGCGACCTGTTCAACCTGTTCGTGTTCTTCGAGGTGCTGCTGATCGCCTCCTACGTGCTGTTGCTGCACGGTCAGGGCCGCGAGCGTTTCCGCGTCGGCGTGCAGTACGTGGCGATCAATCTGGCGGCCTCGGCGCTGTTCCTGATCGGCATCGCGCTGATCTACGCCACCGTCGGCACGCTGAACATGACCGATCTCGCGCAGCGCGTGCCGCTGGTGAGCGGCGACGACGCAGTGGTGCTGAAGGCGGCGGCGCTCATCCTGCTCGTCGTGTTCGGCGTCAAGGCGGCCATCCTGCCGCTGCACCTGTGGCTGCCGTCGACCTATGCCGCGGCCAGCGCGCCGGTGGCGGCGCTGTTCGCCATCATGACCAAGGTTGGCGTCTACAGCATCCTGCGCGTGCATGGCGTCATCTTCGGCGCCGACGCCGGCGCTTCGGCGCTGACGGTCGAACCCTGGCTGCTGCCGCTGGCGCTGGGCACCAGTGCGCTGGCGGTGTTCGGCATGCTGGCCGCGCACACGCTGCCGCGCATGGTGGCCTACATGACGGTCGCCTCGGTCGGCACGATACTGGCCGCGCTGGGTCTGTTCAGCGAGGCCGCCTGGTCGGCCGCGCTGTACTACATGGCGCACAGCACGCTCATCATCGCGGCGCTCTTCCTGCTGGTCGAACTGGTGTCGGCGCAGCGCGGCGACGCCGCTGACCGTCTCGAAGCAGGGCCCGCGGTGGCGCAGCCGGCGCTGCTCGGCCTGCTGATGCTGCTCGCCGCCGCCTCGGCCGCCGGCCTGCCGCCGCTGCCCGGCTTCATCGGCAAGCTGATGGTGCTGCAGGCATCGAGCGGTCACGAGGCGCAGACCTGGGTGTGGACGGTCGTGCTGCTGGTCGGCTTCCTGACGCTGCTCGGTCTGGCGCGGGCCGGCAGCGTACTGTTCTGGAGCGTGCGTCCGGAACCGGGCGGCAGCGGCACCACGGCCGGCGCCAGCCCGCGGCTGGTGCTCGCCACCGTGTCGCTGATCGGCGCCGGCGTGCTGATGAGCGTGCTGGCCGGCCCGCTGAAGCGCTATACCGATGCGGCGGCGGTGCAACTGGTCGATCGCCGCGCCTATCAGGAGGCGGTACTCGGTGCGGTCGGCGCGCAGACCACGCAACCCTATGTATTCCCGCGTCCGGCAAGCGAAGGAGCTCAATGATGGCGACCACTGAAGCCGCGCACGGCAAGCGCTGGCTCGGCCACCCGATCATGTCGGCCATGGTGGCCGCGGGCTGGCTCATGCTGCAGCAGGCGGTCGATCCGGGCAACGTGCTGACCGCGGTGGTGCTCGGGCTGGTGATTCCGCGGCTGGTCAGCGGCTTCATCGGGCCCGGTGTCACGCTGAAGTCGACCGCCACGGTGCTGCGGCTGACCGCCATCGTGCTGTGGGACATCGTCATGTCCAACATCACCGTGGCGAAGATCGCGCTGAGCCCGACGCGGGTGCCGCAGCCGGCCTGGGTGCCGGTGCCGCTGGACATCGAGCACCCGAACGGCGTGGCGCTGTTCGCTTCCATCATCACGATGACGCCGGGCACGGTGTCCTGCGTCGTCGACGAGCACCGGCGCGAAATCCTCGTCCACGCGCTCGATTGCGACGATCCGGTCGCCGCCGCGCGCGACATGAAGGCGCGCTACGAAGTACCGCTGCGGGAGATTTTCGAATGATAGCCCTGGCCCTGGACATCACCGTCGGCGCCATCGTGATCGCCATGCTGATCTGTGGCTGGCGGGTGCTGCGCGGTCCGGAGATCGTCGACCGCATCCTCGCCATCGACACCCTCTATGTAAACGTGGTCGCGCTGGTCATCGTGCTGGGCATGCGCCAGCAGACCGAACTGCTGTTCGAGGCGGCCCTCATCGTCGCCATGCTGGGCTTCGTCGGCACCGTCGGCCTGTCGCGCTATCTGACGCGCGGCGACGTGATCGAGTAAGGAGGACGCATGGACACTCTGAATCCGGTGGTCGAAATCATCGTTGTCGTCATGCTGCTGATCGGCGCCTTCTTCGCGCTGGTCGGCGCCATCGGCATGCTGCGTTTCAAGGACTTCTTCCAGCGCCTGCACGCGCCGACCAAGGCGACCACGCTGGGCGTCGGCGGCGTGCTGATCGCCAGCATGATCTATGGCGCCGCCAGCGGCCGCTTCGGCATCCACGAACTGCTGATCACGCTGTTCCTGTTCGTCACCGCGCCGGTGTCGGCCAACCTGATGGCGAAGGCGGCGCTGCACCTGAAGCTGCCGTCGAAGGCGGGGCATCCGCAGAAGAAAGACTGAGCGCGGCCGGCGCAAGGGTTTCGCGGGAGCGAGCTTGCTCGCGATCGCGGCCTGAATCGAAGCCGGCGGCCCGCAATCGCCGCATCGCGGCCAAGGCCGCTCCCACAAGAAGCGATGCCCTGATCGCGGCTATGGCGGGGGTGTGGTGGGAGCGAGCTTGCTCGCGATTGCGGCCTGAATCTGAGCTTGCGGCCCGCAATCGCTGCATCGCGGCCAAGGCCGCTCCCACGAGGATCGCTCCCTGTTCGCCGCTGTAGCCTGGTTTCGTGGGAGCGAGCTTGCTCGCGATCGCGGCCTGAATCTGAGCTCGCGGCCCACATCAGCTGCATCGCGGCCAAGGCCGCTCCCACGAGAAGCGATGCCCTGATCGCGGCTATGGCGGGGGTGTGGTGGGAGCGAGCTTGCTCGCGATGGCGGCCTGAATC
>JAVEVQ010000115.1:4842-6488 GCA_034004945.1 Methyloversatilis sp.
GCATCGCGGCCAAGGCCGCTCCCACGAAAAGCGCTCCCGGTCAGCCGCTCAAGCGGAATCTCAGTGGCTGGCGAACATCAGCCCCGCGTGTTCGCGCATGGCGTGGAACTTGATCTTCTCCCACTTTTCCTCGGCCACCTTGAGCTCGGCGCGCATGGTGGCGAGGAAGGCCGGCGCGTTCACCGCGTCGTAGGCGATGCGGTGGGCGTTGGCGTCGATGAAGCGCTTAAGCTCGCGCTCGTCTTCGCAGGTGACCCAGCGCGCCATCGTGTAACGGGTGCCTTCGAGCCGGGCGTCGCAGCCGTATTCGGTCTTCAGCCGGTGGATCACCACCTCGAACTGCAGCTGGCCGACCGCGCCCAGCAGCAGCGTGCCACCGGCCAGCGGGCGGAACACCTGGATGGCGCCTTCTTCACCCAGTTGCTCAAGACCTGCGCGCAACTGCTTGGTTTTCAAAGGATCCTTCACTTCTACGCCCTGGAACAGTTCCGGTGCGAAGAAGGGCAGGCCGGTGAATTGCAGCGTTTCGCCTTCGGTCAGCGTATCGCCCAGCTGCAGCGTGCCGTGGTTGGGGATGCCGATGATGTCGCCGGCGTAGGCCTCTTCCAGCAGTTCGCGTCGCTGCGACAGGAAGGTGACCACGTTGTTGGGCCGGATGTCCTTGCCGTTGCGGCTCACCTTCATGCGCATGCCGCGCTCGAAGTGACCCGAGCAGACGCGCAGGAAGGCGACGCGGTCGCGGTGCGACGGGTCCATGTTCGCCTGGATCTTGAACACGACGCCGGTGAACTTCTCTTCGGTCGGCTCGACCCGGCGCTGTATCGCGGGGCGGCCGCCCGGCGGCGGCGCGAGGTCGACCAGCGCGTCCAGCACTTCCTTGACGCCGAAGTTGTTGATGGCCGAGCCGAAGAACACCGGCGTCTGCCGGCCGGCCAGGAATTCGGCTTCGTCGAAGGGCGGGGCGGCGTCGCGCACCAGATCGATTTCGGCGTGCGCGGTTTCGAACTGCATCGGATAGCGGCCGGCGATTTCCGGGTTGTCCAGGCCGAGCAGCACTTCCTCGTCGCCGGAAACGCGGTCCTCGCCGGCACGGAACACGCGCATGCGGTCTTCGCGCAGTTCATACACGCCGGCGAAGTCCTTGCCCATGCCCAGCGGCCAGGTGAAGGGCGCGACGTCCATGCCCAGCGTGCGCTCCAGCTCGTCGATCAGGTCGAGCGGCGCGCGCACCTCGCGGTCCATCTTGTTGATGAAGGTGATGATGGGCGTGTTGCGCGCGCGGCAGACCTCGAGCAGGCGCAGCGTCTGCGCCTCGACGCCGTTGGCGGCGTCGATCACCATCAGCGCGGCGTCGACGGCGGTCAGCACGCGGTAGGTGTCTTCCGAGAAGTCCTTGTGGCCCGGCGTGTCGAGCAGGTTCACGACGCAGTCGCGGTACTCCATCTGCATCACCGAGCTGGCGACCGAAATGCCGCGCTGCTTCTCGATTTCCATCCAGTCGGAGGTGGCGTGGCGGGCCGCCTTGCGCGCCTTCACGCTGCCGGCGATCTGGATCGCGCCTGCGAACAGCAGCAGCTTTTCGGTCAGCGTGGTCTTGCCCGCGTCCGGGTGGGAAATGATGGCAAAGGTGCGCCGGCGGGCGACTT
>JAVEVQ010000036.1:0-22908 GCA_034004945.1 Methyloversatilis sp.
TGAGCGTGAGCAGAGGTGACAAATGCGAAAGACATCAAAATCGCGACAAGCTGCCAACATCTCATCTTCCGCGTCTCCTGTGTGGCCTTACCTACGTCCGAGGCCGCAGGCAGTGACGCCTTTTAAGCTAGCCATGCGGTTCCCCCCCGTCATAGCGAAGGCAGTGCAACGGAATGTAATCGATTGGTTCAGGCTATGCATAGGCTGCTCAATGTGCCCCACTGCGCGAGCGCGCCATGCATGTTAGGAAACGATGGTTTCCGCCACCCTGCAGAAGGGGGCTCACAGCCTGTTGGATACATAGGCATTGACATTTTCCGACACCCTGTATATACTGACACCGTTTTCCAACACCTCAGGCGACACCATGCGAGTCTTCGGATACGGGCGAGTCAGCACAGCAGATCAGACCACGGACAACCAACGCCAAGAGCTGGCAGCACAGGGCCACACCATCGAGCCCCAGCGGTGGTTCTCCGACACCATCAGCGGAAAGGTGCCGGCCAGCGAGCGCCCCCAGTTCTCCAAGATGCTGGAGCGGATGGAGGCCGGCGATGTGCTGGTGGTCGCCAAGCTGGACCGGCTGGGGCGGGACATGATCGACGTCATGCAGACCCTCCGGGGACTGGAAGACCGGGGCATCCGGGTGAAGGTGCTGGCCTTGGGCGATACCGACCTCACCAGCACAGCAGGGAAGGCCGTGGTCGGCATCCTTGCCGTGGTGGCGGAGATGGAACGGGACATGCTGGTCGAGCGCACGCAGGCCGGACTGGCACGGGCCAAGGCGGAAGGGAAGCAGTTAGGCCGCCCATCGAAAACCACCGACACCGACAGGGACACCATACGGGCACGGCTGGGGGCTGGTGAGTCGGTGTCTCAAGTGGCCCGGGACTTCGGCATCTCCCGTGCAACGGTCATCAGCATCAGAGAGGCGGCTGCAGCCTGAGGCGTGGTCCCTGCTGGGCTTCGCCATGCATTGCAGGAGGCCGGCCGCGCTCCTGCTGTGGTCGGGTGGCGGGTGGTTATTCAGCGGCCTGCAAAGCCGTGGATGCGGGACGGCCCCGCGCTTCGGTGGTCAGGAAGGAGCGAAGCCCCGGCCTGCTGGGGTCAATGGCCTCTACTCAAATAGTCGGAATCACGACGATTTGAATGCCGATGCCCCCAGAGGTCGCCAGCCGGCCACCCGCGAGGGTCACGGCGCAGCTTTCAGCGCCAGCGGTGCACAGGTCGAAGGCACCTTCCGCGAAGACGGCTACTTCAACATGACCATGGCGGCCAAGCACTTCGATAAGGCCCTGCCCAACGTCTGGAAGTCCCCGGAGACGAAGGCATACCTCGCTGCGGCGTCTAGGTCCGTGAAAACTACGGGCCTAGAACTTGTCGTCACCATCCCGGGCAACCGCTACATCGCCCACTGGGGAACCTGGGCGCCCCCGAAGCTGGCCGTGTTCTTCGCCCGCTGACTGTACGTGCGGTTCGCGTGGCAGCGTGACGTGCAGATCGGCAACATCCCGCCCGGCCGGCAGTAACCCTCACTATTGACCAGAAGAACCTGGCCACCCGTCGCGCACCGCGAAGGCGACGCGATGTGCCTCGTCCGTGGTCGCTACATCGGGCTTCATCCGCAAGCCTCGGCAGTAACCCCCACTATAGATCTAACAACGCTCGCCCGGCCCCATCGGCTCGGTGGGCTTTTTCTATTTCACCCGGAGAATCACCATGGACATGATCATCCCCCGCACCTTTGAAGGCCGTACCTTCGTTTTCAGCCCGGAAGGCTGGCTCAATATCTCGGCCGCTGCATCGGCGTTCGGCAAACGACTGGCGCACTTTATGGGGAAGCCTTCCACCTGGACCGCGATGGAGGCAGTGGAGGACGCGATAGGAGAGCGCTGCTGGTTCATGATGGATGGCCAGATGTGGGCAGATCCCCAGTTCTCGCGTTTCTTCACCGCGTGGCTCGGGCCGAGGGCTGAAGCGTGGTGGTCGTTCGAGATCGACAGCGTCCTCAAGGGCACCTTCACCCCGGACCAAGCCGCTGACGCCATCAGCGCAACCATCGAGTGGCTGGTACCTGGAGAGGCGGATAGCCCGAGGATTGTAAAGAACGTCATCGCCCAATGCCTGGACCGCATTCTCCCGGATTGTCATTGAGCGTGCCCCAGCGGCCGATATGCTCAGCGGTTCACCAGAAGCCAATCAAGGCCACCGCAGCCCCCTCCAAGGGGTCGGCCGGCTTATGGCTTCTGGTGGACTCAGCTGTCCTCCTGCGTCGTTCACATGGGGACGCAGGAGTGTGGGATTACCTTCGGGGCGGCACGAGTCCGCGGAACCCCGCCCCAGGATCACGGCGCAGGGCCAGCACCCGAGGCCTTGGCGCGAAGCCCTTCCCACAACTTGCCGGCACCGAGCAGCACGGCCTTGAGCTCTGCACGCAGGGCCGCGGACTCCAGCGCCTGCTTGCTCATGGTGCTGTGCGCAGAGAACGCATCCATGATGGCGCCTTCAAGCTCCTTGTCGATGTCAGGCGAGTTGTCGAACTGCTCCTTGGTGTTGTTCAGCGCCTGCTCAACAAGCGTCTCCGACTCCATGAGCTTGCCCTTGATCACGTCGTTCACATAGACCAGCTTGTCGCCCGGCGTCAGGTCGCCCTCGAAAAGGTCATTCACTTTGGCGATCAGTTCCGACAGGGCGATCTTGGTCTTGTCCTGCACCTGGCCAGAGCCCACTTCGTCGACCACGTAGAGCTTCACCGGCTCGCCTGCTGCCAGGCTCAGGGCCGGGTCACCCATGCTCTTGATCGTGTAGGCTGTCAGTTTCAAGGCTGACAGGTCAACGCCCTCGCGCTCGCGCCCGTAGGTCAGCAGCGGGTGCAGCAGCCGGAAGAAGATCGAGCGTTTCTCGATGTCCGTGTTGCCGTAGTCGAAGATCTGAGACAGGAAGCCATACACCCTCACATAGGCCGCGATGTCGCTCTTGAAGAGGATCAGCGAGTCCATCGTGTCCTTCGCTGTCTGGGCCTTCTTTGCGTCGTCGCCCGCCGCCTGCCATTCCTTCTTGGCCTGTGCAAACGCCGTCAGCAGCCTGCTGGCCACCGGCAGGATCGCCGCATCCATCTCCGAGGTCTTGGCCGCCTTGCCCTTGATGGCCACATTCACGACGCTGTCCACCTCGAAGGTGTCGTACAGCGCCTGCGCATCGAGCTTGGCCTTGAGATCGTGCACGATGTAGGGGTCGGTCACACCCGACAGTTCCGCTGTCTCGTAGTAGGGCTTGAAGGCGGCGAGGATGTCCGCAGGATCATTCACGAAGTCGACCACGTAGGTCTGATCCTTGCCCGGGTGGCACCGGTTCAGGCGTGAGAGCGTCTGCACTGCCTGGATGCCGCCCAGCCGCTTGTCCACGTACATCGCGCACAGCAGCGGCTCGTCGAAGCCGGTCTGGAACTTGTTGGCCACCAGCAGCAACTGGTAGTCACCGCCCTTGAACGCTTCACGGATGCCTTGGCCAGCGAGCTTGGGGTTCAGCTCCTTGCTGTGCTCGGTGAACGGGTCGGGTCCGCTTTCCAGATCGATCACCTCGCCAGAGAAGGCCACCAGCGTCTCGATCTTGTAGCCGTGGTCGGCGATGTACTTGCGCGTGGCCTTCTGCCAGCGCACGGCTTCCTTGCGACTGCCGGTCACCACCATGGCCTTGGCTTGGCCGCCCAGCAGGCCCGCCACATGCTTCCGGAAATGCTCCACCACCACCTGCACCCGCTGTGCGATGTTGTACTCATGCAGCTTCACCCAGCCCATGATTCCCTTCATGGCCTCGGACTTGTCGACCTCCTTCGAGTCGATGGTCTTTACGCCGTCCTTTCCTTGGTGAGCCAGCGAGAACGCCACCTTGTAAGAGGTGTAGGTCTTCAGCACATCCAGGATGAAGCCTTCCTCGATGGCCTGGCGCATCGAGTAGACGTGGAAGGGAGCAGGGATGTTGTCGGGCGCAGGCGGCCGGGTCGGATCGGGCCGCGTACCGAACAGGTGCAGCGTCTTGTCCTTGGGCGTTGCGGTGAAGGCCACGTAGGTGATGCCTGCGTCTTCGCCACCGGCCTTGGCCGCCATCTGCGCAGCCAGGATGTCCTCGGCCGACACATCGCCACCATCCTGCATCTCGGCAAGTTCGGCGGCACTGAGCACCAGCTTGAGCTTGGCTGCGGTCTCGTTCGTCTGTGACGAGTGAGCTTCGTCCGCGATCACGGCAAAACGCTTGCCCCTGGTCGCTGCGAGCTTGCGCACCTCTTCAAGTGCGAAGGGGAAGGTCTGGATCGTGCACACCACGATCTTCTTGCCGGCCGACAGCGCGTCAGCCAGTTCCTTGCTCTTGCTGCTCCCCTCGCCAGTAACCACTGCGACCACGCCCAACGTGCGCTCGAAGGACATGATCGCCTCGCGCAGCTGGTCGTCCAGCACCGTGCGGTCGGAGATCACGATCACCGTGTCGAAAACCTTCTGGTCCTTGGCGTCGTGCAGATCGGCCAGGAAGTGCGCAGTCCAGGCAATCGAGTTGGTCTTGCCCGAGCCGGCCGAGTGCTGCACCAGGTACTTGCCACCCGGGCCTTCCTGGGTGACTGCCGCGACCAGCTTCCGCGTCACGGCGAGCTGGTGGTAACGCGGGAAGATCCAGCCCACCAGTTGCTTCTTGGTGTTCTTCACCGGCACCAGGTAGCGCCCGAAGATCTGCAGAAAACTGTCGCGCTGCCAGACCTCTTTCCACAGGTAGTCGGTGGCGATGCCGGCCTTCGGAGGGTTGCCTGCGCCGCCATCGTTGCCCAGGTTGAACGGCAGGAAGGTCGTGTCCAGGCCGGCCAGCCGCGTGGTCATCGCCGCCTCGGTGTTGCTCACCGCGAAGTGCACCAGCGCACCACCCGGGAAGGCCAGCAGCGGCTCGGGCGCGTTCTTCGGCTTGTAGAGGGGCTCGCGGTCAGTCTTGTACTGGTAGATCGCGTCCTGCACGCTCTGCGTGTAGTGGCTCTTGAGCTCGCAAGTGGCCACCGGGATGCCGTTGAGGAACAGCACGAGGTCGATGCTGTTCTCGTGATGGACCGAGTAGCGCACCTGGCGCACCACGCGCAGCCGGTTGGCGGCGTACTTCGCCTGCAGATCGGCGTTCATGCCCAGCGCCGGCTTGAACTGGCACATCGCGACCGGCTGCTTCAGACCGATCATGTCGAAGCCCTGGCGCAACACCGACAGCGTTCCTTGGCTGTCCAGGGCCTTGCGCAGGCGGTCCGCTACGACCTTAGGCGCAGACGCACCATGGCTCTTCTCGATGCTGTCCCAGGTGTTGGGCTGGCTGGCTTTGATCCAGGCTTCCACGTCGTCGACGAAGAGCGCTTGTGCGCGGTCGTAGCTCGCTGCGTCGTCCGGGCCATGCAGCCAGCCAGCCGCAGCCAGGTCGGCGCAGATCTCGTCCTCGAAGTGGATCTCCTTGTGAATGCTCATGCGGCGACAGACTCCGGTTCTGGCACCAGTCCGCGTACGTCGATCTTACCGGTGACCGCAGCGGAAATAAGAGCGGAGCGGCGCTCAAGTAGAAGGTCGACCGCGCAAGCGGCCTGCGCTATCAAGGCATCACATTTACGAACTGAATGCTCTACCGCAGAAGCGATTAGCTGTTGTTCGTCAATGGGCGGAACTGCAACGAGAAAAGCCAGCATGGCGGACTGAGGGAGATTATTGGCCAAACCGTTTCCGCCACTCAATGCGCGCTCGATCTGATCACGGAGCGCCTTCCCGTTCATTGCCCAGACGAAAAATGCATTTACCATGTGGAGCGTCAGGTGTACGCGAAATATCTTGTCCGATAGCATCAGTTTGCTTCGTGTTTCGCCGACCAATGCTGCCGAACCAACCAGTTCTGGCGAGCCGCTAGCCCGTGACACCAGAATGTCACCAGAGTGCACTTCGTACTCTGGAACCGGTGTGAGCGTCTGCGGAAGCGACTTATTTTCCGCAGGATTGAACACACCATGATTGACGCAACCGGCCTTGAGTACCCCCCAGCTTTGGTCGTCAGCTGGGTAAGCATCGCACTCGGGGCTCCACCCCTGCTCGATACTGGAAATGACTCGACGCAGCGTACATACGAGCCAATGCGCCGGCACCTTCCCCAGCCACTCCACCCCGGAGTCCTTCATAGGCACGTTCGGGTCCAGTCCCTTCGTGACGGCCTGCGAGATCACCGCCTGGCGCTTCTCTTTCAGCAACTCGATCAGGCGCCGCTGCTCTTCGACCAAGGCATCGATCTTGGCGGTTTCGCGGTCGAGAAAAGTAGCGATGGCCGCTTGCTCAGGCTTGGGAGGAAAAGCAACGGGTTCGTTGAAGTACCTAGCTTGATCCAGGTTCTGAATGCCGGATGTCTGATTGATCGAGCCAATCGGCAGCCTGACTGCGTAGGCCGCTGCGTGCACATACCGCCAGTAGGAAGGGTCTTGTCCTGGCGCCAAGACCATACGCGCGACGAAGTTGGAGCAGACAGCCGGGCGCATGTCGTCATACAAGACGACGCACCCCACTGGTTGCTTCTCGCCCCCACCTGACTTCTCTAATAGGAGGTCGCCTCTACGCAGCACTCTGCCGTTGCGCTCCTTCTCGGTCACATTGCGAATCGTCGGCTCTGATAGCTCGACACGCAGCTTGCGCCGATCAAAGTCGGCCACGCGCACGCACGGAATATCGTTGCCGTCCTCCTGCGCTTCCTCGCCCCATATCCCGTTTCGGCAGGTTTCGATGGAGGCTTTGAGGCGATCGATTCTCCAGTGAGCCGGTACTTCCCCTAGCCACTCGATCCCCGAGTCCTTGTACGCCGCGTACTTCGGAAAGCTCATGCCGACAGCCCTTCGATCATTGCCTTTATACGGTCGGTGACCTTCTTCAGATCCGCATCGATCTCGGCCAGCTCGCGAGGCGGCTCAAAGACGTAGAAGTGCCGGTTGAACGGGATCTCGTAACCGACCTTGGTCTTCTCGTGGTCGATCCAGGCTTCGGGCGCGTGCGGTAGCACTTCGCGTTTGAAGTAGCTCTCGACATCCTCTGTAAGAGGCACGTTCTCGGTGTCGCGCAGGCTGCTGTCGGGCTGCGGCTTGCCCTTGGCCTTGCCCTTCTCGAACATCACCGGCTGTCCTTTCTCGTCCCGCAGCGGGCGCTCCACGGTGATAGTGCGGTAACCGAAGTCGTGATTACGGAAGATGCGCGAGATCGGCACCTTCTTGACCTTGCCTCCTTTGGGCGCCACGGGCATCGACTCGCCGTCCGCGAGGACCTGGCGGCTGGTCTCCTTGCCGTCGGCGTCCAGCACGGTGATGAGGCTGGCTTCGACGAAGTCGCCGAACAGACGGGTGACCGTTGCGATGTGCTCGTCGCTCATCTCCTTGCGCTTGGAGCCCAGGCTCTTGCGCATCTTCTGCCAGAAGCTGGAGGCGTCGATCAGCTGCACGCTGCCCTTGCGGTCGTTGGGCTTGCGGTTGCTGAGTATCCAGACGTAGGTGCTGATCCCGGTGTTGTAGAACATGTCGGTGGGCAGCGCGACGATGGCCTCCACCAGATCGTTCGCCAGCACGTAACGCCGGATCTCCGATTCGCCCGAGCCGGCACCGCCGGTGAACAGCGGCGAGCCATTCAGCACGATGCCTATGCGGCTTCCGCCCTGCTTCTCGGGTCTCATCTTGCTCAGCAGGTGCAGCAGGAACAGCAGCGAGCCATCGGACACGCGAGGCAGGCCAGGCCCGAAGCGACCGTTGTAGGCGTGCTTCTCGTGCTCCTCGCGGATGACTTTCTCGATCTTCTTCCACTCCACGCCGAAGGGCGGATTGGAAAGCATGTAGTCGAAGTGCTTCCCGAACAGGCCGTCATCGCTGAGGGTGTTGCCCAGCACGATGTTGCTGATGTCCTGACCCCGGATCAGCATGTCGGCCTTGCAGATCGCATGCGACTCCGGATTGAGCTCCTGACCGAACAGCGTCAAACGCGCCTTCGGGTTGAGCTCTGAGAGGTACTCGGCCCCCACGCTGAGCATGCCGCCGGTGCCTGCTGTCGGGTCATACAGGGTACGCACGACACCCGGCTTGGTCAGGGCTTCGCCATCCTCGATGAACAGCAGGTTCACCATGAGGCGGATCACCTCACGCGGCGTGAAGTGCTCACCAGCCGTCTCGTTCGACAGTTCGGCGAACTTGCGGATCAGCTCCTCGAAAACCAGGCCCATCTGCACGTTATCCACGTTGTCAGGGTGCAGGTTAATGGCCGAGAACTTCTCGGTCACCAAGTAGAGCAGTTTGGCCTTTTGCAGGCGCTCCACGGTAGCCGCGAAGTCGAAGTGCTCGAAGATGGACCGCACATCTGGTGCGAAGCCCTGGATATAGCTGTCCAGGTTGGCGCGAATGTTGTCCTGGTCGCCCATGAGCTTGCCCATGTCCAGCGACGACACGTTGTAGAAGTCCAACCCCGTCTTGCGTTTGACGAAAGGCTCGAAGGCAATGCCTGCCGCCTGCTTGTCGGCGTGCTCCTTCAGAGCAGCCGCCTTGGTGGGGGCGAGGACGCAATCCAGGCGCCGGAGCACCGTGAAGGGGAGGATGACGCGGCCGTACTCGCTTTGCTTGAAGTCGCCACGCAGAAGGTCGGCGACTGACCAGATCAGGGATGAGAGGGCTTGTTGGTTCATGTGTCTTGTTGTGTTCCAACCTCGTCAGTGGGCGAGGTGGCTCCCAGGCCAAGCCAGATGACATTACGGATGCCACGCCGGCCAGCGAAAAGGATAGCAGCATCGCACGCTCGCGATTCCGACCTTCGGGAGAGACCGGCTATCGACACGGGGACCGTTCAAGCGTGCTGCGTCGGATACCGGGCGAGAGGCGCAGGGCATCCACGCGATGGCTTCAGCGCCGTGCTCACCCCGGCCCGACTCTCCGCCCCCTCCCGAGGTCCGGTGGACGGTCAAACGGCGCCTCTTCGCAGCGCACATATGCCGTCCCTCTTCAGGTGGAGTTCGACGACCTGAAACCCAGTCCGTAGGCCGAGATCCGGGCAACCCTCACTATAGCCCTGAGAAGTCTGCGGTCTGGATGGCCCGTAACCCCCACTCTAGCCCTAAGAAGTTTCGGGGCGTGCCTCTGATCACCTGTCGTTAGGCGAGTTGTAACTATCCCCGCTGCATCCGCAGCACATCCCCACCAACCCCACGAGAACCGAAGCGGGACCGCCCCGTGCCTTTGCGCACGTCCGGGCGGCGCCTCTGCTCGTCCTCAGTTTGGAGCACTCACACATGAACCAACGAAGAACCCCGATCACCACCCACGACCAGCGCGGCCGAGCCCTTGCCCTCGTCCCGCTTGCCAACCACCCGACACCCGCACGGCTCCTGCTGGACGACTTCGAGGCTTTGAAGGCGCGAGGCGTCAGCGACCAATGGACGTTGAATGAAGCGAAGCCAGGTCACAGCTACGTCCGGGCATCTACTGGCGATGCAGCGCAGCACCTCGTGACCATCGCTCGCCTGCTGCTGGATGCTCAGCGGGGCCGGCAGATCGGATACCACGATGGCGACCGGACCAATCTGCTGCGGGAGAACCTGTATCTGAAGGGCACTGAACGCCGAGCACGCCGGGCCGTGCAGACTGCACAGAAAGGAGCGAGCCATGAGTAAGGTGGTCAGCGATGCAGGCGTGCTCCTGGCCCCCACGCTGGGCGAACTGCTGGCCGCTGAGCGCACCTCGCGTGGACACCTCTTGAGCCCCTGGCTCCGGGAAGGAGAGAGCCTGATGGTCTATGCACCGACCGGATGCGGAAAGTCGATGCTGGTCCTGTCGCTCGCGATAGCGATAGCGGGCGGTGGCAGCGTCCTTGGATGGAAGGCACCCAAGCCGCGCAAGGTGCTCATCGTGGATGGAGAGATGCCGGAAGACGATACGACTGACCGCGCCAGATGCCTGATGGGCGGCATAGAGGAACTGGACCGTGAAGCCGCAGGGCAGAACCTGCGCATCATCAGCCAGCAGGCCCAGCCCATCGAGTGCGTGTTTCCCAATCTGAGCGACCCGGAGGGTCAGGAGTGGATACTCAAGGAGGCGGTGAGGCACAAGGCGGAACTGGTCATCCTGGACAACTTCTCGACCCTCGCAGAGTGCTCCGACGAGAACAGCTCAGCGTCCTTCAACGGGATCATCCGCTTCCTCAAGCGCATGAAGCAGGCAGGGATCGGTGTGCTCCTTGTGCACCACTCAGGCAAGGGGGCCAAAGCAGAGACCTACCGGGGCTCGTCCAGACTCGCCACGACCTTCGAGGTCATCATCGGTCTTGCACCGGATGAGGAGACCAGAGAAGGAGGTGTCCTGTCCTTCCGCCTGAACTGGGACAAGTACCGGGGCAACAGGAAGAGCGCAGGTGAAGCCCTGACGGTGACCGCCCAGCAGGACGAGGATGGACAACTGGTGTGGTCGTCCGGCGAAGCCATCCCCCGCTGTCTTCGGGAGATGATGACTGAAGCGAAGACCTTCAACCATACGACCCAGGGATCGCTTGCCAAGGCCCTCGGCATCTCTGCCGGCGAACTCTCCAAGAGGAAGCGGCAGGCTCTGCACATGGGCCTGATGACCGAGAAGGACTGGTCCAACTGGATCGGCTCGGAGGGCTCCGGCAGAAGTCGTACTGGTTTTCCTGAGTCGGACTTCTGACCAGTCAATCCAACAGCACCTTTCAACAGCAGGACTCCGGAAGCGGCAGGAAGGGCGTCAGCCTCTTCCGTCTCCAGTAGGTCTTTTCCATTTTTCCCTTTCTATATGGTCGGAAACCTGGAAACGCGCACTGGGGCAGCTTCTCCGGAGGTCTCATCCATCTTCCCACTTCGCAGGTCAGCGGTCCCGGCAGGGACTGACTGTCTTCGCACCTCATGGAAACATCCCAGATGAACACAGCAGCAGACGAGACACAAAACGTGGTCTTCAACGAGGAGGACCGAGTAACGGTCTACACCGACGGGTCATGCATCGGCAACCCCGGCCCCGGGGGTTACGCGGCGATTCTCAAGAGGGGCGGCACGCGCAAGGAACTCGCTGGAGGAGATCCAAAGACGACCAACAACCGGATGGAACTGATGGGCGCAATCGTCGCCCTTGAGTCCTTCACGCGCCCTCTTCCAGTAACTCTCGTCACCGACTCTCAATACGTCATCAACGGAATCACCATGTGGATCGACCGATGGAAGGTGACAGGCTGGAAGGGCTCCGACCGCAAACTCATGAAGAACGCGGACCTTTGGCAGCGTCTCGACATGGCACGTCAGCGGCATCAAGTGGAGTGGCGATGGGTTCGCGGTCACAGCGGCGATCAGGAGAACACGCGGGCGGATGCTCTTGCCAATGCGGAAGCCGAAAAGATGCGGAAACTTGAAGTCACCAGAGGGCCAAGTGCTGCTGAGTTTGGGTTCGACTAGGCCTCAGGTTTGTTGCGTGGCGATGGCGTCGAGAAGGCAATCGCCATAACAATCCAATGCCAATTGCGCTGCCTGATTCCGGCCTGCATCTACCCGGGCAGAACTTATCCGACGACGTCTACGAGAAGACCTCGCGAGTGCAAGGTGATACAACGGTCGCTGGTCGAACTCGTCCCATGTTGCCGGGCCGCTCACACTTGCAGTTGAGTAGCGAAGTCTTTACAGGGCTTGGCGGAGATGCTCCTGAGCAGATAGGCTTTCGATACCCGAAACTACGCTGCGCTTGGCATGCTTTCAGAGCTAACAGCCACTGATGTTTGGACGCTTGGGATTGCGGCATACGCAGCGGTCATCTCGACGTTCGTATTGGGTTGGGATGCGTACAAGTGGTTGGCATCAGGCGCGCGCATTCAGGTCGAGGCGAGCCCTAACATGGTGCTTATCGGTGGGGCACAAGCGGACGACCGCACGTACATATCAGTTACGGCCTACAACGTGGGGGACCGGGCGACAACCATTACGAACCTTGGTGTCGTGTACTTCGACTCGTGGTGGAAAGCCTACTTCCGTAAGCGCCGCCCCGATAAGGCCTACATTGTTACGTCACCATCAGAAGTTCAAAGGTTGCCCTACCGTTTCGAGGTTGGCGATCAATGGATGGGGCTCGCGGAGCAAACCGCGAATGTTGAGGAGCAGGCGAGAGAGGGATACGTGTTCTTCGTCTTATACACGGCAACACGTGGAGCTAGTCACAGAGTGCGCCTGACGATTCACGCCGCCCGAGCCGAAGGTAACGATGCCTAGGATTGATAGAGGCCATGGCAGTTGTCCCCCAGGACGAGCAAATTAGCCGATGCGCGGTTGGCTCCTCAGGTGCCCCCTTGAAGTTGATGACAAAACGCTAGGCCGCTACGACCCGTTCACAGTTCTGCATTGTCGGAGAGCACCTCATGGGCCACTATCGAAATGTCGCCATCGAGACGTACAGGAACCCGGGCGAGGCATCGTCAGCTTCAGTTCGTGCGCGCCCGCTAGGAGGCCAGGGCTTATCTCTGAGCATGAAAGTCGAGTGCTCGCGGAAGATGCGTACCCACTATCCAGTCGGCACGGTCTTCATCGTCCAGGCGCAGATAACTGACAGGGAGGGCGGACAACCGTTTCTCTACACGTCCTGGCAGTGGCCGTACGAAGTGGTCACTCGGGCAGAGGCCGAAGCGCGCATCGCCAAAGGAGCACTCTGATATGAGGCTTGGTAGAGAAGCGCTCTAGTGTTTTGTCGAATGTCTGCTACAGTTTCACAAGGCCAATCCGCTGGGAAGTTTTCGCGGATCGGCTGGGAAGGCGACTTCCCGGAAACCCAGGCTGGGCCTAGAGAGCGGCTTGCGGACCTTTGAGTTCGAGTCTCTCTCCGCGCACCACACCTTCAGTACCTTCCGGTACTCGTCCCGAACCGTCCGGATCGGGAAATCCCATGTCATCGAAGCAGCCGCAGCTTACCGTGCTGCAGTGCGCTGCTGCCTGCCTGCGCGCTTTGTTACCATGCGCGTCGCAATTCCGAGCCAATCAACCCAAATCAAGACTTCCCGACCACGAGCGGGGGGCGGACGAGGTCGGAGAAGGAGACAGCGATGGCGTTGGACAAGGTCCTGCTGGGACGCTTGCTGCAGTTGAACGAACCGTGGACGGTACGCGATTTCCGTTTCGATCCGGGTGCCCGCCGCATCGACGCATGGATAGGTCTCGAGGTTCAGCGCGGCTGGTTCGGCCTGGCGCGCAAGCAGGAGCCGGAAGCGGCGGAGCGCGTCTGGCGTCACATCGATCTCGCCGGCTGGCGCTGCCATCTGCGCGTGCTGGCGCCGCCCAACGCCGATCTCAGCTCGCTGCCCTGGGCCGGTCCGGCCGACATGCCCTTCTCGCAGGCGCTGTCCAAGCAGGTATTCGCACTGTTCAACGAAGGCGTCTCGCTGAACGGCATCTGCGCCATCACCGGCATTCC
The DNA here is from genome assembly GCA_034004945.1 of Methyloversatilis sp. GTDB lineage: Bacteria > Pseudomonadota > Gammaproteobacteria > Burkholderiales > Rhodocyclaceae > Methyloversatilis. The sequence goes on from JAVEVQ010000036.1 coordinate 13,466, forward strand.
GCTGCAGGAACTGTGGAAGTTCAAGTTCGCGCTCGACCAGGGCAAGACGGCGATCGCCGAACCGTCGAAGGCGTCCGCCGCGGCAACGACGCAGGCAGCGGCCGATCCCGGCGCACCGCCGGCTGTGGCGTCCGATGACGACATTCCCGATGTGGCCGACCCGGTCTGGCTGCAGCTGATCGAGGGCCAGCGCGACATCGACATCCGCGCGCTCAGCCTGAAGCTGCTGATGACCCGCCTGCGCAGCCAGATGGAAGTGATCACCGACGACGAAGTGCGCATGCTCAAGCTGCGCGAGCTGCACCGCTACTTCGTCAAGAACGCCCGCATGCTCGGCCACGAACTGGCGCAACTGCGCACGCACTGATTCCCGGACGGACCTAAATGACCACTCAGAACACGTCCTCCGTAAGCGGACGCATGATGGGGCTGTCCGAGGCGACGGCCCTGATCCGCGGCGGCGGTCATTTCAGCGTCGCCGGCGACGAGGCGTTGCTGCGCCAGCTGCCGCGCGGCCACTGGATAGGCGGCACCATTCCCTACTTCATGGGGCAGGATGGCGGCGTCACCACGCGCGACCAGCTCTATGTCGCGCAGGTGCCAGTGATCGACGGCCTGCCGATGATCCGCTTCTATGATCAGATCAGCCTCGAACGCGTCTGCGCCGACGCGCCGGAAAACGGCTTTTCCATCATCGTGATGCCGGCGTTCTCGGCGGTGCATTCGCTGTTCGCGCGCAACGCGCCGGGCTACGAGGACATGTACCTGAAGCCGCTGGTGGGCTGGATTTCCGGCATTCACCTGGCGGATCTCGGGCGCGCCAGCCCGCTGGTGGTCAACGGCGAAACGCTGGAATTCGACGGCGAGCGCGCGCTGGTGATGCACGTGCCGCTGCCGGAGAACAAGTACGCGCAGATCGACATCATCAATCTGTTCACCCAGGGCGAAGGCGACCGCATCCGCTTCCCGGCCAAAGGTTTCAGCGCGACCGAATGCCTGATCAACGGCCAGCCCGGCAACTTCGCGCAGTACGTCAGTTCGCGCGCGATCGACACCAAGCTGCCGCTGGTGGCCGACTACAGCGGCGCGATGATCAATGTGAGCATCAAGTCGGTCGATGCCGGCAAGGGCACGGTCGATTTCTACGCGCCGGTGTTCGACGACATCGAGTACCGCTTCGCCGCGCCGGTGCCGGACTACGTCAGCGCCTTCCACACCGCGCTGCCGGGGCAGACCGGTCCGATCGGCTTCAGCTGCAACTGCGTGCTGAACTATCTGTACAGCGAGCTCGAAGGCAAGCGCGTGCCGGCCATGCTCGGCCCGATGACCTTTGGTGAGGTGGCTTACCAGCTGCTGAACCAGACGCTGGTGTATCTGACCATCGAGGGCTGATGCAGTCCGGAATCGCGGGCAAGCTAGCTCCCACAAGACCAGGCTCCGGAGACGGACCGGAAGTGTTTCTGTGGGAGCGACCTCTGGTCGCGATGCGGCGGAGGCCGCCTGTGCGCCGGCGCGGGCCGAAAGCGCGAACAGGCTCGCTCCCGCAGACCCGGGCACGACGGCCGGGTGCCGATTGGCGTAGCATGCCGCTTTCACGTCCAGCATCGCATTCCGCATGAACGACTCCTCCTCCCAGCCGCGCCGCCTCGCGCTCGTCATCGACGCCGACAACGCGCAGCCCTCACTGATCCAGCCCGTCCTGCTCGCCGCCGCCTCGCGTGGCCGCGTCACCGTGCGCCGCATCTACGGAGACTGGACCTCGCCCAACATGACCAGCTGGAAGGCCCACCTGCTCGATCACTCGATCCGGCCCATCCAGCAGTTCCGCATCGTCGGTGGCAAGAACGCGACCGACAGCGCGATGATCATCGATGCGATGGACCTGCTGCACTCGGGTCTGGTCGATGGCTTCTGCATCGTATCCAGCGATTCCGACTTCACCTCGCTGGCGCGCCGCATCCAGGAGAGCGGGCTGTTCGTGATGGGCGTCGGCCGCCGCACGACGCCGGTCGCCTTCCAGCGCGCCTGCGAGGAATTCGTGTTCACCGACGACATGCGCGCATCGCCGCCGGCATCGGCGCCGAAGAAGAAAGCGGCTGCGTCCGGCAGCGGCGCCTCGCGTCCGGAACAGACGCCGCGCCGGCCGCGCAACGCGCAGCCCGATGCGCAGATTCTCGAACTGCTGTCGCAGGGCATCCGCTCCGCCACCGACGAGGACAGCGGCTGGGCCGGCATCGGCCGCGTCGGTCAGATCGTGCGCCAGTACGAACCCGGTTTCAGCCACAAGGATTACGGCCATGCCAGCCTGTCCGGCCTGCTGGAGAGCCATCCCGAACTGTTCCGCCTGCGCAAGGGCGACAACGGTCAGGCGCAGGTGCAGTTGATCGAGCGTGCGGCCGAGAAGCAGCTGGAACTGCTGCCCGAGCCGGCAACGGATAACGCACCGGACACAGCGGCTGAAGTGCCCGCCAAGTCGCGACGCAGCCGCTCGCAACGCAAGCCCAAGCCAGTCACCGATGCCGGGGCGCCGACGCCGGTCGACATCCCCGCCGCTGTTGCACCGGCGATGACGCCGGCTGAGGCCGGCCCCGCTGACACCAAGCCGGCCAAGCCGCGTACCCCGCGCCGCAGCCGTGCCCGCAAGCCGGAAGGCGAAGCGCCGCAGTCCTGAGCGCCGGCCTCAGCCGCGCGCCTCGTCGCTGACGCTGGATTCCTGCTGCGGCGGCCAGAAGAAGTCGCGCGGCCGGGTCAGGAAACGACGGGCCAGTTTGACCGACAGGCCGCGCGTGTCCTCCGGTTCGATGCCGCGCGAGCGCAGTGCCACCTTCATCGCCAGACTGAAACTGACGATGAGGTTGGTCAGGCCGATCAGCATCACGCCGAGCGCGCCGACAGCGATGGCGTGCCAGTCGAGATCGAAGCCGAGGGCGTGCGTGCCATAGGCGAGGTTGGCCGAGGCGAAGGCAACATGGCGGATGTCGAGCGGCAGACCCAGCAGCTGACCGATGATGGGCGTGCTGCCCAGCATGCAGCCGAACAGGAAATTCCCCATCAGCGCACCGAGGTTGTGTTCGATGTAGTTGGCCAGCCGGTTAAGTCGCGCGTCGCCCAGCAGCGCGCGCAGCCATTTCACGCGACGCAGGCGTTCCGGCACCCGGTGATACAGCGACTGGTTGTCGTAATAGCCGGAAATCAGGCCGCTCAGGAACAGGAAAACGCCGGCGATCGCCGCGTGCGGAATCGCCATGCTGAGCAACGGATGCAGATCGTGCAGCAGGTGCGCGCCTTTGACCGGATCGACCGGGTGCCAGTCGAGGAAGGTACCGCCGACCATCGCGATCGACATTGCGGTGAGGAAGCCGATCAACACGTTGCCGGCAATCGATATCCACTGCGTGCGGCTGACCTGGGCCGCCAGATCGGCCAGCACGCCGAGACGGGCGTCGCGGTTCTGCTTGCCGTCGAGCGCGGCAGCCAGCGTGGCGGCCGTCATCGCCGGCTGCTTGGTGGCGACGGTCAGGTGCAGGATGTGGATCAACACGAAGCCCAGGCCGTAGTCGAGACTGTGCACGACCGCCTCCCATACCGGCGGCAGCCCCATCTTGCCGGTCACGATCTTGATCAGCGCCATGCAGCCGATGATCAGACCGGCGCCGGCCGCGGCGCGGAACATGCCGAAAAACTCGCTGCGACTTTCCGTCACATAGTGCTCGCCCGACTTGCTCGCCTGCTCGGTCACGCGCCGCGCCAGCAGTTCGGTCGTGCCGGAGAAGAGGTCGCGCACGCTGTTGCGGCGGGTTTCCTGGCGCACCAGACAGAGGAAGAAATCGATCGCCCGTTGGCGCAGCGTCGACACGTCGTCGGCGGGATCGGGCAGCACCAGCGTGCGCAACAGGCGCAGCCGGGCGACGATCTGTTCGATGCGCGCCAGCACGAACACCAGGTTCACACCGACACCCGCCTCGCGCGAGCGGCGCCGCAGGGTATCGACATAGCTCACGCACTGTTCGAGCAGCACTTCGAGATGGCCGTCGTGCGGCAGCACTTCGTCGCTGTCGGTGTGGCGCGCGATGAACTCGCGCACCTCGTCGCTCTGCGCGAGGAAGGGCGATTCGTGCCGCGCCAGCGCCGGCAGATAGCGCAGCAGTGCCGGCTCCATGCCGAGTGCCGCCAGCCGGTGCGAGGCCATGCGCATCGCTTCGAACAGTTCGTGCCTGATCTGGCGGCGCGCCGGCGCGAAGGCATCGCCCGCCACCTTCAGCAGATCGAGCAACGCCTGCCAGTCCTCGCGCGGGATGGCGTTCATCCAGGCGCCGTCATCGGCATCGTCGAACACCTCGCTGAACAGATCGCGCAGGAAGTCGTCGTCGACCGCCGGTGGCAGCATGCGACCGAGCAGGCGGCTGCTCAGGCCGCTGAAGAAACCCTGATTGGCGAGCACGCCGGATTCCGCATACAGCGTGCGGTGCATGCGCGCGGCAAGCACCGCGTTCAGGTGCGCGGACAGCGCGCCCGCCAGTTCCGCGCGGGTGTCGAGCAGACGCAGCAGCGCGCGGAAGCGCGACTCGGCCACCTCGACGCCATCGCGCCGTCCCGGGCGCATCAGCACGACCAGACGGGCGAGCCGCTCACCGGAGGTATCGGTGCTGTTGCGCGCCACCTCTTCGAGCAGCGCGGTCAGTTCGGCGACGTATGCAGTGCTGTGTGTCGTCATGATCGAAGCGGAGAAGAGGAGTGTTGATCGAGGTTGGCGCATCGCCCGCGCCGCGTTCAGTTGCCGCGGGCGATGCAGCCATCGACCAGTTCGATGCGGCGGTCGCAACGCGCTGCCAGACGCGGGTCGTGCGTCACGATGAGGCAGGCGCTGCCGCGTTCGCGATTGAATTCGCGCAGCAGCGCGAAAATATCATCCGCCGTGTGAGTGTCCAGATTCCCGGTCGGTTCATCGGCCAGAATCAGCCGCGGCGACAGCGACAGCGCACGCGCAATCGCCACCCGCTGCTGCTGGCCGCCCGACATCTGATTGGCCTTCTTGTGCTCATGCCCCTTCAGGCCGACACGGTTCAGCAGGTCAACAGCCACTGCCTCGGCCTGCGCAGTGGCGATACCGCACTCGATGATGGACGGCATCATGACATTTTCCAGCGCGCTGAAGGCCGGCAGCAGATGATGGAACTGGAATACGAAGCCGATATTGCGCCCGCGCAGCACCGTCAGCGCCTGCTCGCTCAGGCCGCGCGTCTCGGTGCCGGCGATCGCAAGCTCACCCGCGGTCGGACGCTCCAGCAGCCCGATCAGGTTGAGCAGCGTGCTCTTGCCGGAGCCGCTGGGGCCGATCAGCGCACAGAACTCACCCTCACCCAGTTCGAAGTCGAGCCCGTGCAGCACTTCGGTCTCGACCGGCGTACCGACGCCATAGGACTTGCGCAGACCGCGAAGCGACACGATGGCGTTCATGCGCTGCACCTCATGCCCGAATCGCCTGCACCGGGTCCATCTTGGCCGCACGACGCGCCGGAATCAGCGCCGCCAGCACGCCGACCACCAGCGCGATCAACGCGGCCGACAGCGCGATGCCGGTATCGAGCTGCGGCTGGAACAACGGCGCGCCGTCGCCGGTGCGATAGACGCTGGAGAAGAACTGCAGCAGGCCCCAGGCGAGGCCGACGCCGGACAGCGCACCGACGAAACCGACCAGCCCGCCTTGCAGCAGGAAGATGCCCATCACGCGGTTCGAACTGGTGCCCATCGCGCGCAGGATGCCGATCTCCTTCTGCTTCTGCACCACGCTCACCACCAGCACGCTCGATATGCCGAGCGCAACGATGACGACGACGAAACCGCGGATCAGGTTGTTCGATACGGTCTGGTTGCGCAGCGCGGCCAGCAGCTGCGAGTTGGTCGTCATCCAGCTGTCGACCGTCAGCCCGCTGCCGGCCTGCAGCCTTTCGCTCACCTCCTGCGCGTCGAAGATGTCGGCCACCGTGATGTCGATGTTCGACACACCGCCCGGCAGGTCGAGCAGTGACTGCGCCAGCTTCATCGTGGTGAACACCCAGCGCCGGTTCAGGTCCTTGTTGCCGATGTCGAACAGGCCGGTGATCTGCAGCAGTTCGTCGCGCCCGCCGGCCGCGCGCAGGAACATCTTGTCGCCCACCGTGACGCCGAGGTCCTTGGCCAGCTCGATGCCGATGATGGCGTTCGTGCCGTCCACCTGGAACTGCCCGCGTGTCATGTAGGTGTCCATCTTGACGATACGGCGGTAGCGGTCCGGCTCGACGCCGACCAGCGCGACCGACTTGCTGGCGCGACCGCGCAACGCGAAAGCCGGGCCGCTGACCACCGGCGAGACGGCGACCACCCGCGGCTGTGCCTCGGCCAGCTTCACCATCGCCTCCCACTGGTCGATCGAGCGCAGTCGCTGCGCGCGCGGCTCGATCAGCACGGAGCTGGCGGGGTCGGTCGAGGCGCGCAGATTCACCTCCTCCAGCGGGCGCATCACGACGTGCGCCTGGCTGCCCAGCACGCGGTCGATGATGGTGGCCTGAAGCTGCGATATCAGCTGCGACAGGAACACGATGACGGCAACGCCGCCGGTCACGCCGAGCAGGATGAGCGCGGTCTGCATGCGGCCCTCGCGCAGGAAGCGCAGCGCGACCAGAAACTCGAACGGAAGCTTGGGCCGCGCCATCGTCAGCGGCCGAGATTGGGCGTCGGGCCCGGTACGCCGCGCGGCGGCTTGATGCGGATGCGGTCGCCGTCGAGCGCGCCGCCGGCCGGCATGATGACCACGTCACCTTCGCCCAGCCCGTCCGTGACCTCGACCCGGCCGACCCCGCGCAGGCCAACCTTCACCGGCACCCTCGCCGCCATGCCGTCGCGCGCGACCAGCACCCAGGGCGCCGGGCTGTCGACCTCGCGCACCGCCTCCAGCGGCAGAGACAGCGCCTGTTCCTTGCGGCCGATCACCACCTCGACCGACACCGTCATGTCCGGCCGCAGGAAGGCCGGCGGCTCCGGCACGCGCAGCCGCACCTCCACCGTGCCGCGCTGGGCGTCGATGGCGGGCGACAGGTAATAGACGACGGCGTCGAAAGGCTGGCCGGGGAAGGCGTCGGCCACCGCCTGCGCGCGCGCATCGAGCCGCAGGTAGCGCAGGTTCTTCTCGTCCAGCGTCGCGTAGATGCGCGTTTCGCCGTTCTCGGCCAGCGTCAGCAGCGCACGGCCGGCCTGGGCGACGTCGCCCGGCTCCGCGTCGCGCGCGATCACCAGCGCATCGACCGGCGCACGCAGCGTCAGCAGGTCGCGCCGCGCCTGTGCCGATTCGAGCGCGGCGCGCGCCTGCGCCAGCCGGGCCTGAGCGCTGATGCGTTCGGCACCGCGCGGCGTGTTGGCGTCGCGCTGTGCCTGCGCGGTGCGCAGCTGGGCGCGCGCGGTATCGAGCTGGCGCGACGCCTCGTCGAGTTTCGACGGCGAGAAGAACTGCTGCGCCACCAGCGCCTGTGCGCGCTGATACTCGGCTTCGGCAACGCGCAGATTGGCCTCGGCCTGCTTCACCGCCTGTTCGGCCACCGGCAGGCCGACTGCGTCGAGCTGGGTGAAGCGCGCCTGCGCCTCCGCGATCTGCGAACGCGCCTGTTCGACCGCCGCGTCGGCGTCGGTCGCGCGCAGCTGCACCAGCAGATCGCCCGCCTTCACCACCGCGCCCTCGCGCACGGTGACCGCGTCGATGATGGCGGTGAGCTGCGTGCCCAGTTCGATGCGCGACGGCGTGGCGATGCGGCCGGTGGCGACCACGCTCTGAGTGAGCGGCGAGCGCTCGACCTTGACGACATCGACGGCGATGCCGCGCGGCCAGAACAGCCATGCGACGAGCATCGCTGCGGCAAGCAGCAGTGCGATCAGGTGACGGGTTTTCATTGATGGGGTCAGGAAGCGGGCGGGAGCAGTGTGTCGATCAGCGCGTCGAGCTGTCTGTGATCCGGGTTACCGATGATGCGTTTGACGATGCGGCCGTCGCGATCGACCAGGAAGCTGGTCGGCGTCGCGCGGATGCCGCCGAAACCGCGGTCCAGCTCGCCGACCGGGTCGAAGCCTACGCGAAACGGCAGCTTTTCGCGCTGCGCGAAGTCCTGCACATGGCTCGGCGCGTCGTAGGACATGGCGACCGCCACCACCTCGAAGCCGCGCGCGGCATGCCGCCGGTGGGTGTCGGCCAGCCCCGGCATGCCCTTGATGCAGGGGCCGCAGGAGGTGGACCAGAAGTTCACCAGGCGCACCTTCCCGTCGGCGTGACCGAGATCGATGCGGCCGCCATCCAGCAGCGCGACCTGCAGTGCCGGCACCTGCTCCGGATGACCGGTGCCGCGCAGCAGCCACACCACTGCAATCAGCGCCAGCAACACTAACGGTGATACCCATTTGCGATCCATAATCTTCATTCGTTCAAACACAGAGGGCTTCGACCATGCGTGCGATTGTCGGTTTTGTGGCGTGTCTTGTCATGTGCACCCAGGTGTGGGCATTGTCACTATCCGACCTGTCGGACAAGGACGCCGGAGGTGGCCTGAAGGAGGCGCTGACCCAGGGCGCGTCAAAGGCGGTCGATCTGCTCGGCAAGCAGGACGGTTTCCTGAAGAACGCCAAGGTGAAGATTCCGATGCCCGACGGCCTGCGCCAGGCGGAGAAGCTGATGCGCACCTTCGGCATGAAGAAGCAGGCCGATGAGCTGATCACCGCGATGAACCGCGCGGCCGAGGCGGCGGTACCGGAAGCGAAGGAACTGCTGGTCGGCGCGGTCAAGGACATGAGCGTCGACGACGCGAAGAAGATACTGACCGGCGGCGATACCTCGGGTACCGAGTATTTCAAGGGCAAGACCTCGGCCCAGCTCAGGGAACGCTTCAAGCCCATCGTGCAGAAAGCGATGGACAAGGTGGGGCTGGCCAAGACCTACGAGAAGTTCGCGTCCAAGGGCGCGAAGTACGGCGTGATCAGCAAGGAGGACGCCGACCTCGACAACTACGTGACGGAGAAGGCGCTGGACGGCCTGTTCACGATGGTGGCCGAGGAGGAGAAGGCGATCCGCAAGAACCCGGTCGGCGCCGCCGGCAGCCTGGCGAAGAAGGTGTTCGGCGCGCTGCGCTAGGCACGGTCCGGGCAGTCCTCCGCGATAGCGGTCCCGCTCGACGCCGCTATCGCGAGCAAGCTCGCTCCCACAAATGCAGGCCCCAGCCGCTGACAGCGGGTGCTTTGGTGGGAGCGACCTCTGGTCGCGATGCGGCCTTCGCCCAACGCCGGCTTCGCTCTACGCTGTTATCGCGAGCAAGCTCGCTCCCACGAAACCCCTCTCCGATGGCGGATCGGACGCATCTGCCATGAAGGGGCGGCCTTGGCTGCGACGCAGCTGTTGCAGACCACTGGCTTCGATCCCCGCTGCTGTC
>JAVEVQ010000036.1:23008-31253 GCA_034004945.1 Methyloversatilis sp.
TATCGCGAGCAAGCTCGCTCCCACGAAACCCCTCTCCGATGGCGGATCGGACGCATCTGCCATGAAGGGGCGGCCTTGGCTGCGACGCAGCTGTTGCAGACCACTGGCTTCGATCCCCGCTGCTGTCGGGGTCAGAAGACGCCTCCCACAGAACGCTTGCCCTGATGAGCGACAGGCGCCGTTCCTGTGGGAGCGGCCTTGGCCGCGACGCGGCCGTCACAGACCACCGGCTTCGATCCGCCGATGCTTTCGGGGTCAGAAGACCCCTCCGACAGAACCCCGGAACGGGCTCAGGTCGTGGATCGGGCGCACCGCCCCTGTGGGAGCGGTCTTCTGACCGCGACGCAGCCACCGCAGTCCGCCGGCTTCGATCGAGACTGCACTCTCGGACGAAGCGCCAGCACCGTCTTCAGCGCTTCGCGGCTTTCGCGAATGCCGCGGCCAGCGCGTTGTTGGCGACCGGCGCTTCCTTCGCCTTCGCCATCGCCCGCGGGTCAGGACGGGCGCCGCGGTTGTCGCGGCTTCCGCCGGCCGGCTTCTTCACCACCTCGTCACCGAGCCGCATGGTCAGCGCGATGCGCTTGCGTGCCAGGTCGACCTCGACCACCTTCACCTTGACGATGTCGCCGGCCTTCACCACTTCGGCCGGGTCCTTGACGAAGCGGTTGGCGATGGCCGACACGTGCACCAGCCCGTCCTGGTGCACGCCGATGTCGACGAAGGCGCCGAAGTTGGTCACGTTGGTCACCACGCCTTCGAGCTGCATGCCCGGTTCGAGGTCCTTCATGTCCTCGACGCCGTCGCGGAAGCTGGCCGTCTTGAACTCCGGGCGCGGGTCACGGCCCGGCTTTTCCAGTTCGCGCAGGATGTCCTGCACCGTCGGCAGGCCGAAGCGCTCGTCGGTGTACTTCTGCGGCGACAGCTTCTTCACCGTGGCGGCGTCGCCGATCAGCTCACGCGCCTTTTTCTGCACGTCGGCCAGGATACGTTCGACCACCGGATAGGCTTCCGGGTGCACCGCCGACGCATCGAGCGGATTGTCGCCGTTCATGATGCGCAGGAAGCCGGCGCACAGTTCGAAGGTCTTGTCGCCCAGGCGCGGCACCGACAGCAGGGCCTTGCGCGAACCGAAGGCGCCGTGCGCGTCGCGGTGGGCGACGATGTTCTGCGCCAGCGTCGTGTTCAGGCCGGAAATGCGCGCCAGCAGCGGGGCCGACGCGGTGTTCACGTCGACACCCACCGCGTTCACGCAGTCCTCGACCACCGCGTCGAGCGAGCGCGCCAGCTTGGTCTGACTGACGTCGTGCTGGTACTGGCCGACGCCGATGGCCTTGGGGTCTATCTTCACCAGTTCGGCCAGCGGATCCTGCAGCCGGCGGGCGATCGACACCGCGCCGCGCAGGCTCACGTCGAGGTCCGGAAACTCCTTCGCCGCCAGTTCGGACGCCGAATACACCGAGGCGCCCGCTTCCGACACGACGATCTTGGTCATTGCCAGTTCCGGCTTCAGCTTGATCAGGTCGGCCGCAAGCTTGTCGGTTTCGCGGCTGGCGGTGCCGTTGCCAATGGCGATCAGTTGCACGCCGTGCTTCTGTGCGAGAGCGGACAGCGTGTGCAGCGAGCCGTCCCAGTCGCGGCGTGGCTCGTGCGGGTAGATGGTGGCGGTGTCGACCAGCTTGCCGGTGGCGTCGACCACCGCGACCTTCACGCCGGTGCGGATGCCGGGGTCCAGGCCCATGGTGACGCGCGGGCCGGCCGGAGCGGCCAGCAGCAGGTCCTTCAGGTTCTTGGCGAACACGCGGATCGCTTCCAGTTCGGCGCGGCTGCGCAGTTCACCCATCAGATCCAGTTCGATGTGCACCGACAGCTTGACGCTCCAGGTCCAGCGCGCGGTGTCGACCAGCCAGCGGTCGGCAGCACGGCCCTGGTCGCGGATGCCGGCGTGCGTCATGACGCGGCGTTCGCAGGGGTTGGGTTCGGGCGAACGGCTGCCATCTTCCGGATCGGTATCGAGCGCCAGCTTCACCCGCAGCGCCTCTTCGTTGCGGCCGCGGAACAGCGCCAGCGCGCGGTGCGACGGAATGTCGGCCAGCTTTTCGCGGTAGGCGAAGTAGTCGCGGAACTTGGCCGCCTCGGCGTCGTTGTCCTTGCCGTCGGCGACAGTCGCGACCACCACGCCATGCTCACTCACGTAGTCGCGCAGCGCGCCGACCAGCTCCGCGCTTTCGGCGAAACGCTCCATCAGGATCTGCCGCGCGCCATCGAGCACCGCCTTGGCGTCGGCGAAGCCGGCTTCGGCATTCAGGAACTTCACGGCCTCGGCTTCCGGTGTCAGCGTCGGATCGGCCAGCAGCGCATCGGCCAGCGGCTCGATGCCCGCTTCGCGCGCGATCTGCGCCTTGGTGCGACGCTTCTGCTTGTACGGCAGATACAGATCTTCCAGCCGCTGCTTGCTGTCGGCGTTCTCGATCTCGGCGCGCAGCGCCGGCGTGAGCTTGCCCTGTTCGTCGATGCTGGCGATCACCGCGACGCGGCGTTCTTCCAGTTCGCGCAGATAGCCGAGGCGCTCTTCGAGCAGACGCAGCTGGGTGTCGTCGAGGCCGCCGGTGGCTTCCTTGCGGTAGCGCGAAATGAAGGGCACGGTCGCGCCTTCGTCCAGCAGGGCGACGGCGGCGTTGATCTGTTGCGGGCGTGCGCCCAGTTCTGCGGCGAGCCGCTGTTCGATCGGTGGGAGCATTTGAAGCGGGCTGGATGGACAACGGGAGGCGCGAACCATACCCACGCGAGGCGACGGCCGCAAGCCGGTAAAATGCGGCCTGACCTTTCTTGGGCATCGCCGTCCGCGCGATGCCGCGATCCACATGCTGTCCGACATGAACGCGCCGCAGCGCGAGGCGGTGAAATATCTCGACGGCCCGCTGCTGGTGCTGGCCGGCGCCGGCTCGGGCAAGACCCGCGTGATCACGCGCAAGATCGCCTATCTGGTGCAGGAATGCGGCTTCGACCCGCGCAACATCGCCGCCATCACCTTCACCAACAAGGCGGCCAAGGAAATGCAGGAGCGCGCCTCGCACCTGCTCGAAGGGCGCGCCGGCAAGCAGCTCAACATTTCCACCTTTCACGCGCTGGGCGTGAAGATGCTGCGCACCGAGGCAAAGGCGGCCGGGCTGAAGCCCGCCTTCTCGATACTCGATTCGTCGGATGCGACGGCCATCGTGTCCGACATTTCGAAGGAAACCGAGAAGTCGCGGCTGCGCGCGCTGGTGTCGCGCATATCGGGCTGGAAGAACGCGATGCTGCCGCCGTCGGCCGCCGCGTCGCACGCCGCCGACGAGATGGAGGCGCTGGCCGCCCGCGTCTATGAAGAGTACGAGCGCACGCTGCGCGCCTACCAGGCGGTCGATTTCGACGACCTGATCGGCATCCCGGCGCGCCTGCTCGCCAGCGACGAAGAACTGCTCGAACGCTGGCAGCGCCGGCTGCGCTACCTGCTGATCGACGAATACCAGGACACCAACAGCTGCCAGTACCAGATCGTCAAGCTGTTGGCCGGTCATCGCGGCGCCTTCACCGCGGTCGGCGACGACGATCAGGCCATCTACGCCTGGCGCGGCGCCGACGTCGAGAACCTGCGCAACCTGCAGACCGATTACCCGAAGCTGAAGGTGATCAAGCTCGAACAGAACTACCGCTCGATGCAGCGCATCCTGTCGGCCGCCAACACGCTGATCGCGCGCAACGAAAAGCTGTTCGACAAGAAGCTGTGGTCGGACATGGGCCGCGGCGACCCGATCACGCTGATGGTGGCGCGCGACGCCGAGCACGAGGGCGAGTGCGTCGCCATGCGCATCGCCTCGCACAAGTTCGAACACCGCGGAAAGTTCAGCGACTACGCAGTGCTCTACCGCGGCAATCACCAGGCACGGGTGATCGAAACGGCGTTGCGCGAACAGAAGATTCCCTATGTCATCAGCGGCGGCCAGAGCTTCTTCGACCGCGCCGAAATCAAGGACGTGATGGCCTATCTGCGGCTGATCGCCAACGGCGACGACGACCCCGCATTCATCCGCGCGGTGACGACGCCCAAGCGCGGCATCGGCGGCATGAGTCTGGAAGCGCTCGGCCGCTACGCTGGCGAGCGTCACATCGGGCTGTTCGCCGCGATGTTCGAAACCGGCGCCGAGCACGCGCTGCCGGCACGCGCACTGACGCCGCTGCGCGAATTCGGCGACTTCATCAACCGGCTCGAATGGCGCGCCCGCACCGAGGCGCCGCGCCTGCTACTCGAAGACCTGCTGCGCGGCATCGGCTACGAAACCTGGCTGTTCGAACAGTTCGAGCCGAAGGAGGCGGAAGCGCGCTGGAACAATGTGCGCGAGTTCGTCGACTGGATGGGCCGCAAGGGCGAGGAAGACGGCAAGACGCTGCTGGAACTGACGCAGACCGTCGCGCTGATCACCATGCTGGACAAGCGCGACGACGGCGAGGAGCGCGACGCGGTGCAGCTGTCGACGCTGCACGCCTCCAAGGGGCTGGAGTACAAGCACGTGTTCCTGATCGGCCTGGAGGAAGGCATCCTGCCGCACCGCGAATCCATCGACGGCGGCAAGATCGAGGAGGAACGGCGGCTCATGTACGTCGGCATCACGCGCGCCCAGCGCACGCTGACGCTGAGCTACTGCGAACGGCGCAAGAGCGGTCGCGAATCGCGCGACTGCGAACCGTCGCGCTTCATCTCGGAAATGGGCGAGGACGTGCAGCGCCCGAAGAAGGACGGCGCCGCACCGACCGCCGAGGACCGCGCCACCAACGTCGCACGGCTGGAAGCGATGAAGGCACTGCTGGCCGGCAAGGGGCCGGCGGGCGGCTGACCTCGTCGCGGGCTGCAGTGGCGCGCATGGGCGGCAACGCCCGCAGCGCACGGCGCTGACGGCGTCCAGCGACCGGTGTGCATTCCCCCGGCTGCCCGATGCGGACGAAAAAAAGCCCGCTGAGCGGCGGGCTTTCTCATTGCAGCGGTGCTGTGCTTACTTCTTCTCTTCGTAAGCCGGTGCAGCGATGGCGGCCGCTTCGACCGGCGCCGCAGGGGCTGCGGCGGCATCGGCGGCCGGCGCAGCAGCGGCTTCGGCGGCATCAGCCGAATCGGCAGCCTTCGGCTCGGCGAAGCTCGCGCCCGACTTGTTGGCCATGTAGGCGACGGCGCGGGTGATCTCGTCGTCGCTCAGCGAGGCGTTGCCGCCCTTGGCCGGCATCGCGCCCTTGCCGTTGATCGCCGATTTCACCATTGCATCGAGGCCGGTGGCAATGCGGCTGGCCCAGGCGCCACTGTCGCCCAGCTTCGGCGCGCCAGCCATACCGGCGTCGTGACAGGCGGCACAGGCGCCCTTGTAGATCTGCTCACCCGTCTTCGGGCCCTTGGCTTCCGGCTCGCCCAGCGCCAGTTGCGCAACCGGCTGGATCGCACGCGACACCACTTCCGGATCGGGATTGCTGGCGCCCTTGTAACCGGACGACACGTACTGGGCCACCAGCACGCCCAGGCCGACAAACACCACAAATGACAGTACGACAACCGCGATCAGCTGTTGCGGCGTCTTGATGAGAGTTTCGTGCTCTTCGTGCGCGTCCGACATGGTGCCTTCCTCTGATGACCTGGATAGGGGTGGAAAAACATAACGCGCCATTATAGCGGCAGCCGGCGCCACCTGCTGCCCGAACGCGCGACCCACATGGACGCGCAGGCCCAAAGCGGCTATCCTTCGCCGCCTGCGAGCTGTTTCACCGCTCGCGATGCGCCCGTAGCTCAGCTGGATAGAGTACTGCCCTCCGAAGGCAGGGGTCGTGCGTTCGAATCGCGCCGGGCGCGCCAGTCATCCGAAAGGGCCAGATCGTCATGATCTGGCCCTTTCTTTTTCTCTGCCTCCAGTACCTCGCTCCAGTACTTGAGCTTCACCGGATTCGCCTCGCGCTCGATCTCCAGGCGCGCAGTCACCTCGCGGAAGGTCCGCTGGGTCAGTTCGGCCAACTTGGCCTTGGCGTATTCGTCCGGATAACTCCGACCGTGTCTGTACCCGCTGATCGTCTGGCGGGTGATCCCGATCGCCTCTGCGAGCTTGTAGTCGCTCGGCAGGCCGGCGCGCGCCTTCGCCTCGTCCGACATGCTCAAGCAGTTCTGGCGCAGGCAGATACATGCGCGTTATCGTTTTCAGCCCAACCGGCGGACGGCCGTGCTCGCCGCGGTAGTAGTGCGACTCGATCAACGCCACCAACTGTGACCACAGCACCGGACGATCCAGGTCGCTCGAAACTTCTCGCGCCGCGTCGGCTTGAAACGCACCGAGTACTCAAGCTTGGCGAAGCTCGTTTGCTGCTTGATCTGGAGGAGAGTTGCGTGCATCGGGATGACTGGAGCATTCTATGCGAATGAGGTTAAATCAGTGTTTCCTTGAGCTTTCTTCGGCGTATCACGGCGACTCATGGACTACAGACGTGAAATAGACGGACTTAGGGCGCTAGCTGTGCAGCCCGTCATACTATTCCACGCCGGCTTTGAGACGTGTAGCGGGGGCTTTGTCGGCGTTGATGTGTTCTTTGTGATCAGCGGCTATTTGATCACCACTGTCATTTTGGCGGAGCTTGAGCAAGGCAAGTTCTCCATCGTTAGTTTCTACGAACGACGTGCCAGACGAATTCTTCCAGCGTTGTTCCTCGTAATTCTTATCTGCATCCCATGCGCTTGGTTCTGGTTGTTGCCAAGCGATTTGAAGGATTTTTCTTTAAGCCTTGCAGCAGTCTCCGTTTTCGCGTCAAACATTTTGTTTTGGCTTAAGAGCGGCTATTTCGACACTGCCGCTGAGCTCAAGCCTTTGCTGCACACTTGGAGCTTGGCAGTGGAGGAGCAGTACTACGTGCTTTTTCCACTGTTTTTGATGCTTACTTGGAGGCTTGGCAAGCGTTCGGGGATTGCACTGCTGGCAGTGGTTTTCGTCATCAGCTTTGCTGGTGCGCAGTGGGCGTCACTGACAAAACCAGCGGCTGCCTTCTTCCTACTGCCAGCACGTGCATGGGAATTAATTATTGGTGCGTTCGCCGCATTCTACTTATCAAAAGCCAATCGAAAAGAGTTTGGAAAGACTGCCGGCGAAGTTGGTGGTTGGCTTGGCGTGGCGCTGATAGTGTATGCAGTTTTCGCCTACAGCAAAGCCACACCATATCCAGGCTTCTACGCACTCGTGCCCACCATTGGCACAGCGCTTGTAATCTTGTTCGCTACGCCGCTGACAACCGTGGGCAGGTTTGTCGGCAATAAAGCGTTTGTGGGCATAGGGCTTATTAGCTACAGCGCCTATTTGTGGCACCAGCCTTTATTCGCATTTGCTAGGCATTGGAGTTTGCTTGAACCCAGCCCTTTTTTATTCGCTGCGCTGTCGGTTGCAGCGCTCGTTCTCGCTTACCTTAGTTGGCGTTATGTGGAGACACCGTTTAGGAAAACATCAACCGTTAAGCGTACTCAGATATTTTCTTACGCTGCACTTGGCACAGCCGTGTTCTTCTCGCTTGGTTTGGCCGGACACCTCGCGCTTAATAAATCAGTAGAATTTTGGGTTGCAAAGTTCCCAGAAGACAGTAGGAACTTGTACCGTACGTTGCTGATTCAGGACACCGAAAAGAATAACTATGCAGCTGCCAGCGATGTTATAGCCTCTGAAAAAAATTGTCGGTTCAATGTTTCGGTTCTTGAAAGCGGGACCGAGTCAACAATTAAGAGGTGTTACGCCACACATGGTGCCGGAGTGCTCATCATTGGCGACAGCCACGCAATTGACCTGTTTGGCTCAGTTACATCAAGATTTGCCAATGACTTCTTGGTTGGTGTTACGGGAGGAGGTTGCCGACCTCATACACCAAAAAACGAGTGCCAGTATGACAAAATAGAAAACTTTGTCCAAGAAAATCCACACGCATTTAGTCATATAATTTACGAACAAGCGGGGTTCTATTTGTTGCTTGATCGAAATTTCGGAAAAGGCAGCAGAGAGATGTTTTCTAAATTAGGCTATCAAACAAGCGTTGATGGAATTTCATTCGACGAAGAACATATCGAGGCAACCTTTCGATATTTGAGGAATCTATCAAATCATGTCCCCGTCACTTGGTTTCTTCCTAGAGTTGAGCCGCACATTAGCCGGAAGCTGTTGCTGAAACGTGGCTGTGATTTTCCGTGGAACTTAAGGCCAGGCTTAAG
>JAVEVQ010000037.1:0-2038 GCA_034004945.1 Methyloversatilis sp.
GGTCGATCTGGGAAAAGGAAGTGTCGAAGTTCCCGCTCGACTTCTCGATGACCGAAAGCGCCTACCTGCTCGAAGGCGAAATCCACGTGACGCCGCAGGGCGGCGACAAGGTGGTGATCAAGGCCGGTGACTTCGTGGTGTTCCCGAAGGGCATGAAGTCGATGTGGGAAGTGGTGAAGCCGCTGCGCAAACACTACAAGCACAGCTGAGCAAACCCGGCTGCGCAACGGAAGGGCCTTGATGTTTCAAGGCCCTTTTTGTTTTGAAGGTGATTGGCTCCCGTGTGGTGGCGAAGTGCCACATAGTTGTCAGGTGACGTGGATCGTTCAGGCGGATGATGCACACATGTCCTGAACACGGAGGGCGAGCCCGCGGGAGCATCCGCTTGCGTCGCCCGCGTGTAGAGGATGGAACGAGGCCGGTTGCTGTGCCGGTCAGCCCGCAGGCTTGGCCTGTGTCGTCGTCCGCCAGGGAGAACGGATTGAATCCATCGCTCGACGTCATGATGTCCTCCGTTGCCACGCGCGATTTCGCTTTTGCGGCGCTGCCGGCGGACGACAGCTTCCGCTCCTTCGATCTGCTGGCCGACCTGGCGCGCGATCTGCGGCCCGGGGTGATCTTTCCGGTCTGTTTCGATGCGCTGCTGTGTGTGCGTCAGACGCTGCGCACGCCCGAGGTGACGACGCCGCATCTGGCCGGCGCAGCGCGGGTTGATCCGCTGCTGTGCGCACGGCTGTTGCGGCGCGCGAACCGTGGGCGGCGCGCCGAGCCGGTCACCGGCGTGCGCGATGCGCTGGCCCGGCTGGGCGTCGAGCGCGCGCAGCGCGTGGCGCGCGCCGTATCCTGTGGTCAGATCGGCTGTGCGCGGCAGCTTTCGCACGTCGATGAGATGTCGCGCCGGCTGTGGCTGCACACGCTGCGCACCGCCGCCGGCGCCTATGTGCTGGCGCGCCGGCTGACCTCGCTCGATCCGGACGAGGCGATGACGGCCGGGCTGCTGCACGACATTGGCGCCTTCTATCTGCTGGACCGCCTGGCGCGGCGCCCGTCGGTGGCGTTCGACGTGCAGGACATGAGCACGCTCATCCTTGAATGGCACGAAAGCGTGGGCGAATCGCTGCTGCAGTCGCTCGGCGTGCCCGAGGTGCTGATCGAGGCGATGCGCGACCACGAACAGCCGCGCGCCCGCACCGGCATGCCGCGCACGCTGTCGGATCTGGTGTTCAGCGCAAACGTGCTGGCGGGCGGCGCGACCGAGCTTTACGACGACCCGGTCTGCCACGTGAGCCAGCGCCCGGCACCAACGCGCGAGCGCTTCGCCGGCCTGCTGCCGGAGATCGAACAGGTGTTCGCCGCGCTGCGGCGCGGGGCGATGCAGGGGTAGGACGGGTTTCTTGTGGAAGCGGCCTTGGCCGCGACACGGCCGTCGCTGTCCACGGGCTTCGATGCAGGCCACTGTCGAGGTCAGAAGACCCCTCCCACAGAAACCCCGCTCCGGCCGCAGGTCGGGCGCGATACCTGTGGGAGCGGCCTTGGCCGCGATGCGGCCGTCGCTGTCCGCGGGCTTCGATGCAGGCCGCTGTCGGGGTCAGAAGACCCCTCCCAAAGAAACCCGGCTCCGGCCGCAGGTCGGGCGCGATCCCAGTGGGAGCGGCCTTGGCCGCGATGCGGCCGTCGCTGTCCGCGGGCTTCGATGCAGGCCACTGTCGGGGTCAGAAGACCCCTCCCAAAGAAACCCGGCTCCGGCCGCAGGTCGGGCGCGATCCTTGTGGGAGCGGTCTTGGCCGCGACGCGGCCGTCGTGGGCCGCCGGCTTCGATGCAGGCCACTGTCGGGGTCAGAAGACCCCTCCCACAGAAACCCGGCTCCGGCCGCAGGTCGGGCGTGATCCCTGTGGGAGCGGCCTTGGCCGCGACGCGGCCGTCGTGGGCCGCCGGCTTCGATGCAGGCCACTGTCGGGGTCAGAAGACCCCTCCCACAGAAACCCGGCTCCGGCCGCAGGTCGGGCGTGATCCCTGTGGGAGCGGCCTTGGCCGCGA
>JAVEVQ010000037.1:2048-31182 GCA_034004945.1 Methyloversatilis sp.
CGACGCGGCCGTCGTGGGCCGCCGGCTTCGATGCAGGCCACTGTCGGGGTCAGAAGACCCCTCCCACAGAAACCCGGCTCCGGCCGCAGGTCGGGCGTGATCCCTGTGGGAGCGGCCTTGGCCGCGATACGGCAGCGGCAGACCGCCGGCTTCGATGCAGATCAAGAAAAAGCCCGCCCCGCGGGTGCGGAGGCGGGCTTTGTCGTTCCGGCCGGGCGACTTCAGGCGAGGTCGAAGCGGTCGGCGTTCATCACCTTGGTCCAGGCGGCGACGAAGTCGCGGACGAACTTTTCCCGGTTGTCGTCCTGTGCATAGACCTCGGCGTAGGCGCGCAGGATGGAGTTCGAACCGAACACCAGATCGACGCGGCTGGCCGTCCATTTCACCTGGCCGCTCTTGCGGTCGATGACCTCGTACAGATTGCTGCCGGCCGGCTTCCAGCGGTAGGCCATGTCGGTCAGATTGACGAAGAAGTCGTTCGTCAGCGCGCCGACGCGGTCGGTGAACACACCGTGCGGGCTGCCGCCGTGATTGGCGCCCAGCACGCGCAGACCGCCGATCAGCGCGGTCATTTCGGGGGCGGTGAGACCCATCAGCTGGGTACGGTCGAGCAGCAGTTCCTCCGGCGTCACCACGTAGTCGCGCGGCTGCCAGTTGCGGTAGCCATCGGCCGCCGGTTCCAGCACCTCGAACGACTCGACGTCGGTCTGTGCCTGGGTGGCGTCGCCGCGACCGGGCGCGAAGGGCACGTCAACCTTGAAGCCGGCCGCCTTGATCGCCTGCTCGAGACCGACGTTGCCGGCCAGCACGATGACATCGGCGACACTGGCGCCGGTTTCCGCGGCGATGCGCTCGTACACCGGCAGCACCCTGGCCAGGCGGGCCGGTTCGTTGGCGGCCCAGTCCTTCTGCGGCGCGAGGCGGATGCGCGCACCGTTGGCGCCGCCGCGGAAGTCGGAGGCGCGGAAGGTGCGGGCGCTGTCCCAGGCGGTGGCGACCATCTCGCCGACGCTCAGGCCGGCGACGGCGATCTTCGCCTTGACCGCGGCCACGTCGTAGTCGGTGCGGCCGGCCGGCACCGGGTCCTGCCAGGTCAGGTCTTCGGTCGGTACCTGCGGGCCGATGTAGCGCGTCTTCGGTCCCATGTCGCGGTGGGTGAGCTTGAACCAGGCGCGGGCGAACACCTCGCTGAAATAGGCCGGGTCGGCGTGGAAGCGCTCGGAAATCTTGCGGTAGGCCGGATCCATCTTCATCGCCATGTCGGCGTCGGTCATGATGGGGTTGTGGCGCACCGACGGATTTTCGGCGTCGACCGGCTTGTCTTCCTCGCGCATGTTGACCGGCTCCCACTGCCAGGCGCCGGCCGGGCTCTTCTTCAGTTCCCAGTCATAGCCGAGCAGCAGCTTGAAGTAGCCGTCGTCCCACTTCGTCGGGTGGGTGGTCCAGGCGCCCTCGAGGCCGCTGGTGACCGCCTGGTTGCCGACGCCGCGGGTGGTGTGGTTCATCCAGCCGAATCCCTGTTCCTCGATCGGCGCGCCTTCTGGGGCGGGGCCAAGCAGCGAGGCATCGCCGTTGCCGTGACATTTGCCGACGGTGTGCCCGCCGGCGGTGAGCGCCACCGTTTCCTCGTCGTCCATCGCCATGCGGGCGAAGGTGACGCGCACGTCGTGGGCGGTCTTCAGCGGGTCGGGCTGGCCGTCCACGCCTTCCGGGTTCACGTAGATCAGGCCCATCATCACCGCGGCCAGCGGGTTGTCGAGGTCGCGCTCGCCGGAGTAGCGGCTTTGCGGGTTGTCGGACTTGGCCAGCCACTCCTTTTCCGAGCCCCAGTAGACGTCCTTTTCCGGGTGCCAGATGTCCTCGCGACCGAAGGCGAAGCCGTAGGTCTTGAGGCCCATCGACTCGTAGGCCACGGTGCCGGCGTACAGGATGAGATCGGCCCACGACAGCTTGTTGCCGTACTTCTTCTTGATCGGCCACAGCAGGCGACGGGCCTTGTCGAGGTTGCCGTTGTCCGGCCACGAGTTGATCGGCGCGAAGCGCTGGTTGCCGGTGCCGCCGCCGCCGCGGCCGTCGGCTACGCGGTAGGTGCCGGCTGCGTGCCAGGCCATGCGGATCATCAGGCCGCCGTAGTGGCCCCAGTCGGCCGGCCACCACGCCTGGCTGTCGGTCATCAGCGCGGTCACGTCCTTGCGCAGCGCCTCGAAATCGAGCTTCTTCACCTCTTCCCGGTAGTTGAAGCCCTCGCCCATCGGATTGGTCTTGCGGTCGTGCTGGTGAAGGATGTCCAGGTTCAGCGCCTTGGGCCACCACTCCATCACGTTGATGTCGCTGGAGGTGGCACCACCGTGCATCACCGGGCACTTGCCGACGCTGGGGTCTCTCGTGTTCACATCGCTCTCCTCAGATAGGCGACCCCGGCGTGGCTCCTCCAGCGGGGTCTGGTACAGGCCCGGAAGACTTCTCGCGGGCGGTTCGTGATGCAGGCTTGCGGGCGTGACGGCAACCGGAAATCAGCGGTGCATGGCGTTCGTGCGCATGCAGGGCTGTCGAGCGCAGACGGGCGGCCATCGCGGATATCCCGCACAGTCATGATTCTGGTCGCACCGTGCGGCGCCGTGATCGCTATTTTCTTTAGATTTAGACAATGTCTAAAAAATGACGGATGTTCCAGTGTCGCACACATGTCGACGGTCGATGCGCTCTCCGTTCGCACTCACCTCCATGCGGCAGGACAGTCGGCGCAATGTTCCCGCGAACCGACTGATTTCCGGTGCCGGGGAGAGCTGCCTGATGATTGGCCTCCGCCCGCCGGCACAGCTTGATCCAGGGCAAGTCGGCGATCGGTCCCGTCGCGGCCGCGGTCGCTTCCGCGGGAAAGACGCTGGCGCCGGGCCTGTGCACGCGTCTCTCCGGCCGCACCGGCGGCCGCGCACATGGAGGTGGCCGAGGCCCGGCGTTGCGCTACCACGCCGTGTCGGCGTGAACGAGCCGGACGGCGATGTCCGCCCGCGCCGCGATGTGCGGCAGGTGCGGGTCGACGATGCCCTGCGCGGCCAGCGCTGTGAGGTCGCCTTCGGGCAGCGTGCAGGACTTCACCAGCACCACCTGCAGGCTGGCGATGCGGACGGCGAGCCAGACGGCGATGCTGTCGGAGGTGACCGTCCAGTCGCGCGGGATGTCGGCACTCAGGTCAAGATGGCGGGCTGGCAGCCAGACCGGCGTGCGGCCAGCCGCGCAGTGGTCGACCAGCGCGTCGACGTCGTCGCAGGCGACCAGCGGCGGGAACAGGTCGCACAGCATGAGCCCGCACTGGTCCATCGCGCGCAGTGCCATACGGTGAGCCGCGTCGTCGGAAAAGCGCCAGTGCGTCTGGGCGTCGCGTACTGCATCGGCATACGGACCGCCGCCCGGCACGATGACGGCACTGCCCGCCGCTTCGCCGGCAAGCCGCTCGCACCAGCGTCGCAGCCGCCCGTCATGCGGGTCGGACAGCAGGCTGCCGCCGAGCTTGATCACCGCCGGCGCGCGTGTCATGACTTGTCGTGCCGGTCGATGCGGCGGTCCAGCACCTGGCCGAGCAGGCGCAGCGCCAGCAGATAGAGCATGGCCAGCGCGAACATCTGCGCCGTGCCGCCGGCCAGCGCCTTGAGCGGTACGTAAAGAAGGCCGAAGGCGACGACACCGACCAGATGGATGACGGCGGAGGGCTTCATCGCCCACCCTCGGCCAGCAGCGCCACGGCGACCGCGGGCGCGCAGGTGGTGGCTTCGTCCGCGCAGTCGGGCGCGAGATCGGCGATCAGCTCACCCAGCGTGACGGCCGGGCGGCCGAGCGCGCGGGCGAGCCGGGCGGCGACGAAACGGCCGGCGCCGGCGCAGACCACCGGTGCGTCGGGCGCGAGCGCGGCGATGCCGGGCAGGGCGCGGCAGGCGTCGACCAGGGCGTCGAGCTGGGCATCGGCGAATGCAGCAGCCAGTGCGCGCCAGTCCTCCATCGTGCCCTCATCGAGGTCGCGGCCTATCATGCGCGCCAGCCGGCGGGCGCTGGCTTCGACCGTCTTGGCGCCGCCGTCGGCCGCCGGGTACTGGTCGGCGTGCTCAGGCAGTTCGCCGAGCAGGCGCCATACGTCGGCGGTCGTGGCGAAGTGCTCGGCCATCAGCCGGTGGCGCCTGCCTTTGAAGTCGATAGCCGGCGCCAGCGCCATCAGCGGCGTGCGCACGACCCCGGCATAGACCAGTTCGCCGGTGATCAGGCGGTCGGCGTCGGAGCGGCTGTCGGTCGCGACACCGCCATCGATGACGATGAGGTCGCTGGTGGTGCTGCCGACGTCGGCCAGCAGCGCCTGCGGCAAGCGGGTGGCGATCCATGCCGCGGTGGCCAGCCAGTTGGCGGAGGCGATGTCGTCGGCGCGGGCGCGCGCCTGGTCGACCGCCGCCCAGCCGGCGCGGCCGGCATACAGCGCGATAGTGTCGGGCACGGCAGCGTCGGGCACGGCAGCGCCGGACAGCAGTGCGTGCATGCGCTGCGCGATGCCTGCCACGCCATCGGCGCGGGCGTCGAACAGGTCGGTCATTTCGCCGGTCATCGTGATCGCGTGGCGCGGCGCCGTGCCCAGCGCGGCCAGCGCTTCGGCGACCGCGGTATCCAGCCTGTCCAGCCCCTGCCACAGCGGGCAGGCGACCTGTACGACGCCGCTGACCCGGCCGCTGTCGATGCGTGCGGCCTTCACGTGGGCGCCGCCGATGTCCCAGCCGATCAGCGCGGTGTCAGACGGTTTCTTCATGGGCTTCCAGCGTCAGGGTGTGCGGGCGGGCAGGGGCGGCGGACGGTAGTCTGCCGTCGCGCGCCGCAGCCAGCGTGGCGGCGACCAGGTTCAGGCCGGTGGCGTCGCGCAGCGCACAGGCCGAGGTACTCATGCGCGGATTGATTTCAACCACGACCGGCCCGTCTTTCGTTTCGATGAAGTCGACGCCGACCGGCCCGAGCAGGCCGGGCAGGGCGGCGGCGATGCGCTGCGCGAGCGCTGCATGCTGCGGCGTGGCGTCGACCGCGCCGACGGCGAGCGCGGCAAGGCGCACGCGTTCGCCTCGGTGTTCGAGCCGTTGCCCGTTTACCGACAGCAGCGCGGCGCGGCCGCGCGCGCACAGCAGGTTCATGCTGCGCGCCTCGCCGTCCAGCCAGGGCTGGGCGATGTGATCCGGACCGGCGGCGCGCAATGCGCGGGCGGCGGCGGTGCGGTCGCTGAGGCGCAGCAGGCCGTCGCAGCCTGCGCCATCGTCCGGCTTCACCGCCCAGGCGCCGAGGACGTCGGGCAGCGCGCCGGCATCGCTGTAATGCGGCAGCACGGCGACACCGGCCTCGGCCAGCACGCGCGCGGTGCGCGATTTCGACGCAGCGACGCGGCAGCTGGCGGCGTCGCCGCCGAGCAGGCGCGTGCCGCTCGCTTCGACGCGGGCGGCCAGCGTGGCCAGCAGATCACCGGTTTCCGGCGCGACGAC
This sequence comes from Methyloversatilis sp., assembly GCA_034004945.1. Lineage (GTDB taxonomy): Bacteria > Pseudomonadota > Gammaproteobacteria > Burkholderiales > Rhodocyclaceae > Methyloversatilis. Next base: position 7,550 of record JAVEVQ010000037.1, read on the forward strand.
CAGCGCCGCGTCGGCGCCGGCCAGAGCGGCGCCGAAGGCGGCGTCGAAGGCGTCGGCGTCGGTTACCGCGATCGAGCCGGGCAGCGGCGCTTCGAGCCGGGCGTCGTGCAGCGTCACCAGTCCGGCGCCGGCAATGTCGGCAGCGTCGCGCAGCAAGGTGTCGCGCATCAGGCGGCCCTCGCGCGCAAGCGAGGCGGGCAGCGGCTGGCCGGCCAGGCCGCCGCCGGTGATAAACTCGAACACGAAAATTCGTTGATTCATATAAGGTTTTCTGTGCCTGAACTGATACCCGTGATCGACCTGATGCAAGGTCGGGTCGTGCACGCGCGCCGTGGCGACCGGGAAGCTTACCAGCCGCTGCGATCCCGTCTGGTCGAGGGCTGCGCGCCGGCCGACGTGGTCGATGCGCTGCTGGCGGCGACCGCCGCCCGCCATCTGTACATTGCCGACCTCGACGCCATCCGCCGGCTGGGCGGCGACCACGCGGCGGTGATCGCCGCGCTGGCCGGGCGTCATCCGCAGATCGAGTTCTGGGTGGACGGTGGTTTTGCGGATGCCGATGCGGCCGCAGCCCTGTACGAGCGGACCGGCGCCGTTCCGGTGCTCGGCAGCGAGAGCCTGATCGATCCCGACGCGCTGGCGAAACTGTCGGTGCTCGGCGTGCCGGCGCTGCTGTCGCTCGATTATCGCGGTGGCCTGCCGCTCGGCCCCGACTGGGCACACGCGCCCGCATTCTGGCCGGCACGGGTGATCGCGATGGAACTGGCGCGTGTCGGTTCGGAGGCCGGGCCGGAACGTGCACTGATAGACCGGCTGCGCGCGCAGCGCCCGGACGTCGCCGTGATCGCCGCCGGTGGCGTGCGCGACCTCGCCGACCTGGCTGCGCTCGATGCCGCCGGGGTGCCGGCGGTGCTCGTGGCGAGCGCGTTGCACGATGGCCGGCTGGTAGGTCGTCAAGGCTGATTGCTGCGGCGCGGAATTCGCGGCGTTTGAAACGCCACGATTTTTTACCGTCGAATCAATCGCAAGGAGTAGATTACATTTCGATACGGCGCAGCGGCATCAAGGGCAGATCCGCTGCGAAGCACACCGGTCCGGGAAATGAATGCCCTCTGAATGGCGGCTGGAATCCATTGCATCGGTCCGGCATAACGATCTGGCAAGAAATGCCATACGTATCGACAGACGACAGCCCAGAATTGCTTTCGACGCACGCGGCCGGCCCGCGCGAACGTCGACTGGTCAGTCTCGTCATCACATTCTCGCTGCTGCTTTTCGCGGTCAGCGTGCCCTACGCGAAAATGCCGATGCCACATGTTCCGGCATTCATCGCGATCTACGATTCCGCGCTTTTCATCATCTATCTGGTCACCGCCATCCTGCTGTATGGCCACGGCGTGACACTGCGCTCACGCGCCATCTTCCTGCTGGCCGACGGCTTCCTTTACGCGGCGGCGATGATCGCGCCGCACCTGCTCACCTATCCCGACGTGTTCTCGGCGGAGGGATTGCTCGGCGCGAACGCGCAGACCACCGCGTGGATATTCCAGTTCTGGCACGTCGGATTTCCGCTGTGCGTGATCGGCTATTCATTGACGATGCCGAAAGAATTCAGCGAAGGCAGGGTGATCCATTCGATATTCGGCAGTGCAGGGCGACATGTTTCATGCGCGCTTCTGATGGCGGTGCTGTCGACGCTGGTCGCGATACATGGCACGAATCTGCTGCCGGATATCATGATGGATACATTCGGCTATACCCGGAGAATGTTCTGGATCGTTTCGGCGGTATGGATTCTGAATGGCGCTGCACTGTATGTGCTGTGGCGCAAGACACCACGCGCCGCGCTCGATCTGTGGCTCATCGTGACCATGGTTGCGTGGTTGCTGGAGGTGGCGCTGGTGGCCGTGTTCAATTCCGGGCGCTACGACCTCGGCTTCTACGTCGGCCGCATCCACGGTTTGCTGGCGGCCAGCATGGTGCTGGTGGCGCTGGTGATCGAGAACGGGCGTCTGTACGCGCATCTTGGCCGCGCGCACGAGAAGGTGAAGCTGAAGGCATCGGAGCTCGAACGTGTCAACGCGACCGATGCGCTGACCGGCATCGCCAGCCGCCGGGTGTTCGGCGAAACGCTGGGCCGTGAATGGCAGCGCAGCCTGCGCAGCGGCCGGCCGCTGTCGCTGCTGATGCTCGATGTCGATCACTTCAAGCCTTACAACGACATGCACGGCCACCTCGGCGGCGATGACTGTCTGCGCAATGTCGCGCAGGCTCTGGCGTCCAGTACGCGGCGCGCCTCCGATCTGGTGGCGCGCTACGGCGGCGAGGAATTCGCCATCCTGCTGCCGGACACCGGCGAATCAGATGCCTCGGCGGTGGCGCAGTCAGCCTGTCGCGCCGTGCTGGCGCTGGGCATTCCGCATGGCGGGTCGACCGCGCACGACTGCGTGACGGTCAGCATCGGCGTCGCCACCTTCGTGCCGCCGCCCGCCTTCGTCGGCAAGCTCGCCGGCCAGCCGTCGTCGCTGATCGACGCCGCCGACCAGGCGCTGTACGAGGCCAAGCAGCAGGGGCGCAACCGTGTCGTCGTGCAGGTGCAGCCGGTGAGCTACCACACCAGCGGATTCACCCGGTAGTAGGAAGACAGTTCGGCGTAGGCCTCGGGCAGCGCCGCCGCCAGATGCTGCGGGCGCTCGAAGAAGCTTTCGCTGGCGACGGCGAAGAACTCGGCCGGGCTGTGTGCGCCATAGGGATCGAGTACCGGCGGTTCGTGCGCGGCGACCTGCTGGTGCAGCAGCGCGTAAGCGGCGCCCATCACCGCCGCCCAGCGCGCGACACGCGCCGCGCCACGCAATGGCGGCGCACCGTTCGCCTCGCCGTTCTCTTGGTCGAGCTGGTGCGCGAATTCGTGAATGACGACGTTGTGGCCGTCGGTCGCGTCGGCGGCACCGGCGAGTACGGCGTCCCAGGCCAGCACCACCTGGCCGCGCGACGACGATTCGCCCAGATGCACGCGCCGCCATGCGTGCTGTACGCCGGCGGCGTCGGTTACGGTGCGGGTGACCGCGAAGGCGCCCGGGTAGACCAGGATTTCGCGCAGCCCGGCGAAGTAGTCGGTCGGCCGGTTCAGGATGAGCAGACAGGCCTGGGCGGCGATCAGCACCTGCACCTCGTCGGTGATCACCATGCCGTCGCAGCCGATGAAGCGCTTCTCGGCGACGAACACCTGGATGCGCCGGCGCAACTGCTGCTGCAGGTCGGGCGGCAGTGCGCGCCAGGCCGGCATGTTCTGCTGCAGCAGACGGCGCCACTCGACGGGGAAGGGCTGCGACCGGAAGCGGCGCCGGCGCAGCGCCGTACGCAGCGGATCGGCGAACAGCCACAGCGCGGCGGACAGCAGTGCCGCGATCAGTGCGGTCAGCGTGAGGGCGGAGGTGAGCGGCGTCATCGTCTGCAGTTCGGGGCGGGGGCGCCCGTTTCAAGCCGGGCGGAGCGGACGGCGTCGGCACGCTCAGCCGTGATCCGCCGTCGGCCCGGGCCTCCGTGTGCTCAGCGTGCGAGCACCTCGGGGTTGAGCGCCGTCGGCGGCGTGCCGCCGGTCAGCGCCGCGATCAGGTTGTCGGCGGCGAGGTCGGCCATGGCCTTGCGGGTGGCGCCGGTGGCGCTGGCGATGTGCGGCGTCAGCACGACGTTGGGCACGTCGAGCAGGCCCGGGTTCAGCTTCGGCTCGCCCTCGTACACGTCGAGCGCGGCGGCGCCGATGCGGCTGGCGCGCAGCGCCTCGACCAGCGCCGCGTCGTCGACCACGCCACCGCGCGCGATATTGGTCAGCGTGGCGGTCGGTTTCATCAGCGCCAGTTCGGCGGCGCCGATGGCATGGTGCACGGCCGGCGAGTAGGGCACGACCAGTACCAGATGATCGGCTTCGCGCAGCAGCGTGTCCTTGTCCACCCAGCGCGCGCCGAGCGGGGTTTCGATGGCGGCCGGGAGCGGGCTGCGGTTGTGGTAGATCACCTTCATGCCGAAGCCGAAGGCGCCGCGGCGGGCGATGGCCTGGCCGATGCGGCCCATGCCGAAGATGCCCAGCGTCTTGCCATGCACGTCGACGCCATTCATCAGCGTGTAGGTCCAGTGCGTCCACCGGCCGTCGCGCAGGAAGCGCTCGCTTTCGCTGATGCGACGGGCGGCCGCCATCATCAGCGCGAAGCCGAAGTCGGCGGTCGATTCGGTCAGCACGTCCGGCGTATTGCTGACCAGGACGCCGCGCGCCGTGCAGGCGGCGACGTCGATGTTGTTGTAGCCCACCGCCATCGTGCACACCGCGCGCAGGTCGGGACAGGCGTCGAGCAGCGCGGCGTCGATCTTCTCGTTGGCAGTGATGAAGGCGCCGGCCTTGCCCTGCAGCCGCGCGATCAGTTCGGGCTGCGTGAACAGGCGGTCTTCCTGGTTGGCGTCGACGTCGACATGCCGCGACAGGCGGTCAATCAGTTCGGGCAGGACGTAGCGGGCGACGAGAATCGAGGGGCGGCTCAAGACAGGCTCCGGTGATGTTCGGGAGCGCCGAATCTAGCGTGTGGCCCGCCGTCAGGCGAGCCGCAGCGCACAAGTGTTACGCGGCGCGCGGCAGCACAGTTCCGCCACCGTGCGACGACGGCTTACCAGGGCAGCGTCTCGCCCATGTGGAAGAAGCCGCCGGTCGGGCCGTCGGCCGGCAGCGTCGCCAGCTGTACGCTGGTCTTGCCGCCGTCGGCCAGTTCCATCGGCGCGTTCGGGCCGCCCATGTCGGTCTTCACCCAGCCCGGGTGGGCCGAGTTCACCTTGATCGGCGTGTCGGCCAGTTCGGCTGCCAGATGCACGGTGTAGGCATTCAGAGCGGTCTTCGATGCGTTGTAGGCCACTTCCTTGGCCGGCGCGATCGGCGAATTGGGCGCGCTGTGCGTGCCGAGCGAGCCGAGGATGGACGACAGATTGACGATGCGGCCGGCCGGCGCCCGGCGGATCAGCGGCAGCAGGATCTGCGTCAGTTCGATCACCGCGAAGAAGTTCACGTCGAAGGTTTCGCGCAGCACTGCCTGCGACACGGTGCTGGCGTTCGGTGCGAAGAAATCCGCCCTGGCGATGCCGGCGTTGTTCACCAGGATGTCGAGCCGGCCGTACTGGCGTGCGAAGTGGTCATGCACGGCCTGGAAGGTCGACGGCTTGGTCGCGTCGAAGCCGATGGCCGACGCGGTGATGCCTTCGCCGCGCAGTGCGGCGACCGCCTCTTCGCCCTTCTCTGGGTCGCGCACGCCGATCACCACTTCGATGCCGAGGCGGCCGAGGCCGCGTGCGGTTTCAAGGCCGATGCCACGATTGCCACCGGTGATGAAGGCGACTTTCTGTTGCGTGTTCATGCTCAAGCTCCTCAGGGATTGCGGGCGTGCAGGGGCTGGTCCGGCCCTGCGTCGGAAATGTCTGCGGGTGTCTGGCTGTCCCAGCCGCCACCCAATGCACGGATGAGACCGACCGCGGCGCGTGCGCGTTCGCCTTCGAGCTGCGAAGCGATGCGCCGCTGCAGCAGCACGCTGCGGTCGGCGTCGATCACGTCGAGCTGGCTGACCGAACCTTCGCGGTACTGGATCTGCGACAGCTGGGCGGCGCGCGCGGCGGCACGTACCGCCTCGTCCTGCGTGCGCGTCTGTTCGGACAGGATGCGCAGGCCGGCCAGGTTGTCCTCGACGTCGCGGAAGGCACCGAGCACCGTCTGCCGATAGGCCGCGACCTCCTCCTCATAGACCGCGCGGGCGCGGTCCAGCCCGGCCTCGCGCGCACCGCCGTCGAAGATCGGCAGCGTCAGCGCGGTGCCGACCAGCGGGCCGAGCACGAAGCTGCGCGTGCTCCACTGGAACAGATTGCCCAGTTCGGACGACTCGTAGCCGAGCGCGCCGGTCAGGTTCAGGCGCGGAAACCAGGCCGCCTGTGCGATGCCGACTCGGGCATTGGCGGCGGCCATCGCGCGTTCGGCGGCGGCGATGTCGGGCCGGCGTTCGAGCAGCGCCGACGGCAGACCGGCCGGGATGTCGACGCTGACGCGCTCCAGCGGCTGCGGGTCGAGCGTGAAGTCGGCCGGCGCGCGGCCGAGCAGCAGGGCCAGCGCATGTTCGGCGTTGGCGCGGCGACGCGATACGCCGAAGGACTCGGACTGCGCCGACGCCAGTTCGGTCTTCGCGCGTGCCAGCTCCAGCTCGCTCACATCGCCCTCGTCGAAGCGGCGCTGCACCAGGCGCAGCGCCTCGGTGCGCAACTGCACGGTACCGGTGTAGAGCGCCTGTTCGGCGTCCAGCTCGCGGATCAGGAACCAGGTTTGCGCGACGTCGGCCTGCAGCGCGAGCTGCAGCGAGCGGAACAGCGCCTCGCGCTGCTGCGCGGTGGCGCTGGCTGCATCGACACCGGCGGCGACGCGGCCGAACAGGTCGACCTCGTAGGCAACCGTGGCCTGCGCGCGCCAGAGCGTCAGCGCGTTGCCGTCGGCACTGTCGTCGAGACCACGGGCGGCGGGCGACTGCCGCTGCCGGCTCGGGCCGAAACCGGCGCCGACCTGCGGCGACTGCTGCGAGCGGGCGTCGCGCACCAGGGCGCGCGACTGGGCGAGGCGGGCGGCGGCGGCCTTCAAGTCCTGGTTGGCGTCCATCGCCTGCACGACCAGCGTGTTCAGGCGCTCGTCGCCGAACACCGTCCACCACTCTCCGCGTGCCAGCTCTTCCGACGGCTGGGCCGGCCTCCAGTCCTTGTTGCTGGCCGGTGCTTCCTTGAAGGCCTGCGGCATCTCGAAACGCTGTTTGCCAATCGCGAACAATCAGATGGCGACGCGCGTACCGGTCGCGTCGCACCCACACCACTGTCCGGAGTTGCGCCATGGATCGTTTCCAGGCCATGCAGGTGTTCACCCGCGTCGTCGATTCCAACAGCTTCACGCGCGCCGCCGACAGCCTCGGCCTGCCGCGCGCCACCGTCACCACCGCGGTGCAGAACCTGGAAAACCTGCTGCAGGTGCGGCTGCTCAACCGCACCACGCGGCGCATCAGCCTGACGCCGGACGGCGCCGCTTATTACGAGCGCTGTGCGCGCATCCTGGCCGACGTCGAAGAGGCCGAAGCGTCCTTCCGCGAGGTCGCGCGCGGGCCGAAAGGCCGCCTGCGCATCGACGTGCCGGCGCCGGTCGGGCGGCTGGTGCTCATTCCGCGCATGTGCGACTTCCACAGCCGCTATCCGGACATCGAACTGGCCATCGGCATGGGCGACCGCCCGGTCGATCTGGTGCGCGAGAGCGTCGACTGCGTCATCCGCGTCGGCGAACTGGTGGATTCGACACTGGTGGCGCGTCGCATCGGCACGATGGAAACGGTCACCTGCGCGTCGCCGGACTACATCGAGCGCCACGGCGAACCGCTCGCGCTGGACGACCTGCAGCAGCACCGCGCGGTGCATTACTTCTCCAGCCGCACCGGTCGCATCTACGACCTCGATTTCGTCGTCGATAGTCAGGTGACCGAGGTGAAGGTGCCGGGCAAGGTGTCGGTGAACGACGCTGACGCCTACGTCACCTGCGGTCTGCAGGGTTTCGGCATCATCCAGCCGCCGCGCTTCATGGTGCAGGCTCATCTGCAGTCGGGCGCCTTGCGCGAAGTGCTGCCGCAGTGGCGGCCGTCACCGATGCCGATATCGGTGGTCTATCTGCAGAACCGTCACCTGTCCCCCAAGGTGCGCGCCTTCGTCGACTGGGCGGCCGAACTGTTCGGCCGCTGTCCGATACTGGGTGGCTGCGACCAGACCTGCAGCAAGGCGGAGCCCAAGGACGGCGATATGCGGCAGGCGATACTGGGCCTGCAGGCGGTGGAGGCGGGCGCCTACTGAGCGATGCGCGGCCATCGACGGTCGCGGCTTCGGTGCGGGCTGCTGTCGGGATCAGAAGGCCCCTCCCACAGAACCTCGGCTCCGGACAGGGCTGCGGGTCAGGCGCAATCGCTGTGGGAGCGGCCTTGGCCGCGACGCGGCCGATGCATGCTGCAGGCTTCGATCAGGGCCGTCGTCGAGGCAAGCTTTCACCTGCCTCGCCGCGGCGGGAAGTACCACCATGCCGCCAGTACCCCCAGCGCGAACACCGAATAGGCGAGCGTGAACACCCAGGACGGCGCTTCGTAGTAGAGCAGGCGCTGAACCCAGTGCTCGATGAAACTGGCGCCATAGGTCGCTTCGCCGGCCTGACGACGCAGCCAGACTTCGAGCGTGGTCAGCGGGCAGGCCTGACCCAGCCAGGCCTGAGCGACGACGATGCCGATGGCGGCCAGATGCGCGAGCCTGAAGGACAGCGCGTTGACCCGGCGCCAGCGCAGCCGGTTGCCCACGACCACCAGCAGCAGCCCGCCGACGACGAACAGCACGACGGCGAAGTGCAGCAGCAGCACGACATCGGCGAGCAGCGGGTAGAGGTGCGGGGCGGTCATCCGGACTCCTGTTGCAGCCTGACGATCAACAGTCTCGCAGAACCTGTGCGCTCGAACATCCGCTACAGCGTGTCCGCGCTCGCAAGCCGGACGTGGTGCGCCGCCGCGGCACGCGGATAATCGTGCCGCACGACGGCAGGTGACAACGGACGGGAGGACGCATGAAGGACGTGAAGGCGGTGGTGTTCGACGTATTCGGCACGCTGGTCGATTGGCGCAGCTCGATCGCACGCGAACTGCAGGCGGTATTCGGTGCGCGCGTCGACGTCTGGGCGCTGGCGGATGCCTGGCGGGCCGAGTACCAGCCGGCGATGGAGGAAGTGCGCGCCGGACGCATTCCGTTCTGCAAGCTCGATCTGCTGCACCGGCGCAACCTCGACATCGTGCTCGCCCGCGCCGGCCTCGACTGCGACGAGGCGACGCGCGTGGCGCTCAACCTCGCCTGGCACCGGCTCGATGCCTGGCCCGACGTGGCATCCGGGCTGCATGCACTGCGCAGTGATTACCGGATTGCGCCGTGTTCCAACGGACACATCGCGCTGATGGTCGATCTGGCGCGGCACAACGGCTTCGTCTGGGACGCGGTGCTCGGCGCCGAGCTGGCGCGCGACTACAAGCCGCGACCGGCGGTGTATCTGGCGGCGGCCGACGCCTTCGATCTGGCGCCGGCACAGACGCTGATGGTGGCCGCCCATTCGTCCGATCTGGAAGCCGCGGCGGCGGCCGGTCTGCGTACCGCCTTTCTCGCCCGACCGGACGAGTTCGGCGCCGGGCGGGGGGAGAGGACGGCGGCGGTTGCGGTCGACCTCACCGTCAGCAGCGTGCCCGAACTGGCGCAGGCGCTGGCCGCACTGCGCTGACCTTTCAGTGTGCGTCGCGCCCGGCGGTCGCCGTCGGCGGGCGCAGGATACGCGCAACGAGCAGGCTGGCGCCGGCCACCAGCACGGCGCCGCAGGTGGCGGTGAATTGCAGCGCGTCGGTGAAGGCGGCGTGTGCGGCCGACAGCAGCGCGGCGCCCGCGGGTGTCGGCAACTGTGCGGCGGCCGCGAGCGCACCGCCCAGGGTCGACAACGCACCGGTCGACAGCGCCGCCGGCACGTCGGGGGGCATGTTCCCGCTCAGCAGATGACGGTAGATCAGCGTGCCCAGGCTGCCGAACAGCGCGATGCCCAGCGCACCGCTGAATTCGGCACTGGTTTCCGACAGCGCTGCGGCGGCACCGGCGCGTTCCGGCGGCGCCGAACCGACGATGATGTCGTTGCCTATCGTGAATACTGGCGCCATGCCCAGACTCATCACCACGGTGGCGGCGACCAGCACCGCGAGGCCGTGCGGACCATCGACCAGGGTCAGCAGCGCGAAGCCGACCGCGGTGATCGCCATGCCCCACACCAGTATCGACACCGCTGAAACGTGACGCGCCAGTCGCGGCGACAGCAGCGATCCGAACACGAAGCCCAGCGACCACGGCAGGATGGCGATGCCCGCCTCCAGCGGCGACAGGCCGAGCACCAACTGGAGATGCTGGGCGATGAAGATGTAGACGCCGAACATCGCCAGGCAGGACAGCGCGTAGGCGGCGACCGTGGCGCTGAAGGCCGGGCGACGGAACAGTGCGACGTCGAGCAGCGGGTAGGCGATGGTCCGCTGACGCCGCACGAACAGCACGCCGAGGCCCAGACCCGCCAGCACGGCGATCACCGCCAGACCTGTCCATTCGCGACGGCCGGCTTTCGCGGCAGGTTGAAGTGAAGTCATCGCTTGGAAGGTGCCCGTCTTGCGGCACGATGCGGCGTCGGGCGACACCAAAAGAAAACGCCCCCGGCCTTGCGGCCGGAGGCGTTCGTGCTAACCGAGCGGTGAAGCTTAGTTGGCGGCGAACGGGTGAGCAGCGGAACCCTTCTTGGCAACCACTTCGGCAGCGGTCGGGGTGCCGGCAACTGCACGGGCGATCGATTCCTTGACAGCGCGGTAGTTGAAGTCCTGGATCTTCGCGTCGTCGTCGGCCAGCCAGTGGATGAACACGCCAACGCAGATGAACAGGTTGTCGGCTTCGTCAGCCGGGATCGTGCCGTCAGCAACGCTGTCAGCCACGGCCATTGCAACGCCGCGCTGTGCCGGGCCAAACATCTGGACGGCCTGCTTGGCGCCCTTGATGGTGACCTTGTTGAACATGACGGTGGCCGGCTTGCAGACCAGGTTCGGAGCGACAACGGCCAGCAGGGACGTGAAACCGTCCTTGTTGTTGACCAGTGCGTTTGCGAACGCGGCTTCAGCGGCGCTGCCACGCGGGCCCATGATCAGGTCGATGTGAGCAACTTCGTTGCCATCACCAACCAGGGATTCGCCAACACACAGACCGTTAATCTTCGCCATATTGAATCTCCTCATTTACAAGGCAGTTACAGGGGGTAGATCCCCCCCGGGGTGGTAACCCATGTTCCGGGGTGCGAAACACAGGATCAAAACTTCTTCTTATGCTGCGCTGGGTGCCGACCGTCGATCCAGTCGAGCACGCCGGCCAGGAAGGCCGTCACGACGGTCAGGTCGGCACTTGTACCGGGGTTGATTCCGGCTGATTTGAGCTCTGCGTCCCATGCCATCAGCGCGTCTTGCATCATAACCGGATCGCCACATTGTTCAAGCCGAACGTACATCTGGACGCCCTTTTCGCGTATCGAGCGCGCCGTTTCCGCACCATGTTTACGCGCGATATGGGTGTCAGGCATCAATGCGAGACAGAACATGAACACTGTGGTCGCCGCCCATGCTTCACTGCAGCATCGACGACGCGCTGCAACATATTTCGGTAGCAGGTGATCGAACACCAGCGCGTGACCGCTTGCGTAAAGCGACGCGATGCTGTCCCGGTGCGCCGCCAGCTGCATCGCTTCGAGCAGCGTGATCACCGGGGCTTGGGCAACGTCGTGCTCCGCGCGTTCCCCGATGCCTGCCGGTTGCGCCAGGCGGATTGCCGCATACGCGTGTGACGCGTCGATGACCGTCAGCCCGGCCAGTGTGCGCTGCAGCGACGCGCGCAGCGTTTCGTCGCTGTTTCGATGCAGTGCGGCATGGGCGATCGGCGCACAACCGAGCACGATGCCCAGATTGGTGTTGCAGCCTACGGCCTGCCAGGTGGCACGCATCGCGTCCTCGATGCGCTCGCCGACTGTGGCGTCGAGGCGACACAGTGGCGCGGCGGCGGCCTGCGCGCTGGCGATGAAGTCATCGACCTGCATGCGGTGACCGTCGCCGTGCAGGCCGACGTTGCCCGGCTTGAGCGCCTCGACGTCGAGCCGGCACGCGCGCTCGAACAGCGCGGCGAGCGTTGTGGCCGCCGGCGTGCTCAGCATGCGATGACGCCGGCGTTCGGGATGCGCCGCAGCAGGTCGTCGGCCAGCAGCTGCGCGATGTTCAGCTGTGTGACGCCCTGCAGCCCCTTCCACGCCGGAATGCTGTTGACCTCGAGCACGGTGAGTTCGCCGTGGTCGTCGCGCAGGATGTCGATGCCGGCGTAGTCCATGCCGCAGGCACGGGTAGCGTCGACGGCCAGACGCATCAGCGCGTCGTCCGGCGACACCGGTATCGCCTCGCAGACGCCGCCCTGGGCGACGTTGTTGAGCCAGCTCTTGCCGCGGCGCAGCATGGCGGCGACCGGCTTGCCGTCGATCACCATGACGCGCCAGTCCGACCACTCGCCGACGCTGTCGCGTAAGCGTGCGCTGTAGCGCTGCATGTACCAGACATTGCCCAGCGTTTCCGCCGCCGGCAGCGCGTCGCCGGCTTTCAGCCGCACGATGCCTTCGCCCTGCGAACCGAACAGCGGCTTCACCAGCACGTCGTGCCCGGCGGCGAATTCGCGCATCAGCACCGCGCGCGCCTCGGCTTCCTGTTCGGTCACCCAGGTCGGCGGTGTCGGAATGCCGGCGTGATGCAGCAGCACGCTGGTCATCGCCTTGTCCACGCTCTTCTCGATGGCGCGTGCGTGGTTGTAGACCGGGATGCCCAGCTCGCCGAGGTAGTGCAGGAAATCCATGCGCAGCACCACCTGCTGCAGCGAGCCGCCGGCCACGCCGCGCACGAACACCACCTGCGGCAGCTTCTGTTCGAAGCCCGGCATCACCACGCCGGAAATGCCGCGCTGCAGGTCGATGTGGCAGTCGCCGAGGCTGACGTAGCGGGCCAGCAGGCCGCGCGCGCGGAAGGCCTCGCGCAGCCGGGCGCCGTGCCAGCCCGGCTCGTCGGTGACGATGGCGATGTCTGCCTGCTGCACGTTCATGCCGCTTACTTGCCCTCGCCGAAGGACTTGGCCAGCAGTTCCGTGTTGATCTGGCCGGCGCGGAAGCTCTTGCCGGTGCGCAGATTGCTCACCACCACGCGAGCCGGCGCGAACAGCATCGGGTCGATCTTGTAGAAGTCGTACTTCACTTCCTTGAACACCTCGGCGAACGGGCGGCCGTAGTCGCGCGAGGCGGAAGAGGGCAGCTTCTGCGCCAGATCGGCCGCCGCGTCGTCCTCGCAGTCCACATAAAGCTGGGCGACGCCGCCGAACAGGATGGCGTCGTTGGTGCGGCCCATCGCGTTCAGGAAGTCGGGTGCCGGCGGCGCGATCGGCGCGCTGGCCGAGCCGTCGACGATCTGCTGCAGCGGGAAGCCGAGCGCATGCACCTTGTGCAGCGCCACTTCGAGCACGCGGCCCACCACCTGCACGGTACCGGCCAGGCTGCGGGTCGGCGTCAGGATCAGCGTCACGCCGTCGTCCGGCACGTTGCAGTCGCGGCGGATCTTGGCCAGCACTTCGGCCGGCGGCTGGCGGTCGACTTCGAGCACCAGCACGGCGTGCTGGGCGTCGTCCTTGTAGCCCAGTTCCTTGTACAGCGGCTCCTTCACCGCCAGCGCGCGACCCGGACCGGAACCGAGCGCATGGAAGGCTTCCTTGCCTTCACCGTGCGACAGGCTCCAGCCGGCGTACTGGCTGGCCAGACAGGCGACGACAGGGTGCGTGGAATGCACGTTGATGATGAGCGGCCAGTGCGCTTCGCGCGTATTGAAGGTCGCGGTGCCGAGGCCACCCATGCAGATTTCGGTGATGCGGCGACCGGCTTCGATGCCGCCCGGGCAGTTGATGCCGGCGTCGATGACGCGACCGCCGCCGGGCAGCGGCTCGACCTTGATGCGCAGCGCATCGGCGTCGCGCACCAGACCCTCGACCAGGGCCATCACATGCTTGCCTACGCTGGGCTGTGCGCCGGTCAGTACCGGGCCGTGTTCAGGGTTGCTCATCTTCAGTTCTCCTCACGAAAGGGCTGTTGTCGTCATCTGTCCGGCAAAAAGGCCGGGCGTGTCCAGAAGTTGTCGTTCGCGCTGCCGCAGCAGCCGGCTGACCGTGGCGCCGTCGCGGCCGCTGGCGAACACCGTGCACAGCGGCATTGCGCGCTCCGTCGTGCTGCCGGCCGGTGGCCGGTCGGCGCTCCATGCCGGCCACGCGTCGTCGTCGCCGATCCGCAGCGTATCCGGCGCATACACCACGCGCAGCCCGTGCACCGCGTCGCCGGGGCGCAGTTCGATGTCGTCAAGCCGGCCTTCGCAGGCCGCGACGTGGGCGGCGAACAGGCCACCGGACACGCGCTGTTCGTAAAGCATCATCGTTGCGGTGGGCCGCGGGTTGATCTCGATCAGCACCGCGTGCTCGCCGTCGAACACCAGATCGACGCCATTCAGACCACGCAGACCGAGTTCCTGCGTCAGTGCCCCGACATCGCGCGCCAGCCGCGCGTGCTGTGCGGCGCTCAGCGGAAGATCGCCAACCGCTTCGCACCAGGCGTAGGGACCGGCGAGGCTGCCCGGCTGCTGACGCGTGACGCCGACGATGCGTGCGTCGTGCCCGTCGGCGAGAAACAGCACCGACGCCGGCACGCCATCGACGCGGCGCTGCGCGAACCAGCCCTCGACGATCGCTTCGCCCGACCGCGCCGGGCGCACGCCGATGCCGCCACAGCCGCCGATCGGCTTCATCAGCCAGTCAGCACCGGCAACCGGACCGGTGGCGTCGACGTCCGCGGACCTGACGCCCGCCCGCTGCGCTGCAGCCGCGAACGCTGCCGGCGCCTTGCAGCGCGCAACCGTGGCGGCATCGTTGCCGAACACCGGCGCGATCGCATCCAGTTCGTCGAGCATCGACGGCATCGCTTCGAAGCCGGAACCGGGAACGATGCCGCGCCAGTCACCGGCCATCGACCGGACCAGCGCCGGCAGACGCGGGTCGAAATGGTCACCTGACAGCTTGACGCGCTCCAGCCGGCAGGCCAGTCGTGCGGTATCGCTGTCGGCAAACGGGTCGATCACGTCGCAGTGCCAGCCGGCGTCGACGCAGGAGCGCGCGAGCGAGCGCGCGCTGCCGGCCACGATGAGCCAGTGCGCCACCGGCCCGCGCTCCGTTCGCAGGTCCGCCTCAGGCGACCAGTTCGCGCGCGGTGGCGAAGGCGTCGCGGAAGTCGAGATAGACCGGCTTGTCGGTGTTGATCATGCGCTGGAACAGGCCGCGCTGGCACAGGTACTTCACGTTGCCGATGGCCAGTGCGCCGATGCCCACCGCCTTGCCGGAGCCGGCTTCCAGCGGCTTGCCGTCGTCCATCACGCCGAGGCCCTCGACACCGGCCGGCGGCACCGCATTGACGTCAGCTGCGACCAGCAGCGACGAGGCGTTCTTCAGCTGTGCCTTGCTCAGCACCTGGATGCCGGCCTTGGCCGTACACAGGATGACGTTGGCCTGGGGCATCAGGCTTTCCTTCTGTTCGTTCGAACCCGCTTCGACCGGCTCGACCGACGAACCGTAACGGGTGTTCACGACTTCCGAGGCGACGCGGGCGCGCATCGCGCTCGAATGGCTGCCCACCAGCACCTTGGCGCCTGCGCTGGAGGCCAGCACTGCGGCGGCGGTGCCGACCGGGCCGGTACCGCCGAGCACCAGCACGGTCTTGCCTTCGAGTTCGGTGTTGTGGGCCTTGCGCAGCTGGCGCTCGACGCAGGCGACGAGGGCGGCTGCGGTGGTGAAGGCGCCGGACGGGTCAGCGAACACCGACACTTCGAACGGCGGCACCATGGCGCCGCGGCAGGCGTCCAGCATGTCGGCGGCCAGACCGATGTCACGGCCACCGATGAAGATGCCGGTGCGCTTCACGCCATTGGGACCGCGCGAGAAGATGGCGTCCTGGGTCAGGCCGTAGATCTGGTCCAGACCGACCCCGGAGTAGGGCATCAGCACCTGGAAGCCGGCGTCGCACGCCATGTTCACATCGAAGGGGCTGATGTTGTTGGTGGGGCTGAACATGTGCAGGATGTACGGGTTTTCCATGATCTCTCTCGCTCTTTCCGCCCGAAGGCTGGGTGCTCTCTTACGTCGTTATGGGGTGCGGTAACGCACCTCTCCTCTAATTCCCGGTCTGCACCTGCGGCATCAGCCCGGCAGTTCCGTCCACTGCGCACCTTCGTTGCGCGCAGCGCACACCATCAATTCCAGTCCTTCCGCCTGCGCGAACCGCGTGCGCGCAGCCGCCACCATGGCGTTCGCTTCGGCTTCCGACGACGCCAGCGCGAAGCCGGTCGGTCCCCAGGAGCTCTGGCCGATGCAGGCCGCGCCGAGCCCGGCCAGGTGTTCCGCGACGCTGCTCACCAGCGCGCTGGTATAGCGCCCGCCCTGCGCCGGCGCGAAGTAGTCGCCGACGCAGTGCTGCAGTTCGTTGATCGCGGCACCGAACATGTCGATGTCGCGCTCGGCCAGCGCCGGCAGCGCGCGCATCAGCACCAGCCGGCTCAGGCGGTCCGCCAGACCCGCCTTGTAGGGCGGCAGCACGCGGAATGCCTCCTTCTCGGCCGCCCCGTGCAGGCCACGACACGCATGGTCGAAGATCAGCACCATGCGCCACTCGGCCGGGAACGGCATCTGCGCAACGATGGGCGGAGGGGCATCCAGCGCACCGCGCCCCCCGTCGACGATGAAACCGCCGCCGTCGAAACTGCCGATGCCGATGCCCGAGCGCGCACCGCGGTCGAGCAGGCCGGCGACGTCGCGCGAGCTCAGCTTCAGCCCGTGCAGACGCGCCAGCGCCACGCCGACCGCGAGAGCAAGTTGCGTGCCGGAGCCCAGCCCCGAGTGCGACGGGATGGCGCCGGTGATGTCGATGCGGGCAGGCGGGAGATTGAAGCGTTCGCAGAGGGTCGCCGCGTAGCGGCGTGCGCGCTCGGCGTCGTGACCGCTGACTTCCAGCGCTGCGGCCGGACGGATCTGCAGGGTGGTGTTCAGACCTTCCAGCGTAAGGCCGACGCTGCCGAAGCGCCGCCCCAGGCTGCCATCGAGGTCGACGAACCCCATGTGCAGGCGAGCGGGAGCCCGGACTTGCAGGGCGGCGGCGGTCGCGTGCGGAGCGTTCATCCGATGGGTCTGTCGTTGCGAAGGCGCGGATTATCCCAAATTCGGCGGCCTCTCTGGCAAAGGCTTTTGC
Source organism: Methyloversatilis sp. (assembly GCA_034004945.1). GTDB lineage: Bacteria > Pseudomonadota > Gammaproteobacteria > Burkholderiales > Rhodocyclaceae > Methyloversatilis. The sequence goes on from JAVEVQ010000037.1 coordinate 24,534, forward strand.
GACGATGACGGAAGCCGTTCAAGACGGCTGCCTGTCGGTCGTTTACGGATCGCGCTGTCACGCATGTGAAACAGGTTGACCGCGGTGCGGCCCGTGCTGCCGGATGCTGCAGTGCGGCGCGCGAAGGCGCGTCCGTCGCCGGTTTGCGCTTGTTGTATCGTTGCGGGCTGCGGGTTCTATCAACCGGATGAAACGGATGACTCATGACGAATGAAGCGACTTCGACCGTCGTCACCGAAGTGGCCTGTCCGCTGTGCGGGCACGCCTGTGACGACCTGAGCGTCGATACCGCGGGCAACGGCCTGGCGGTCGTGGCCAACGGCTGCGACAGGGCACGCGACGGTTTTGCGCGACTCGGGGGTGTTCCGACGAACGCTTCCGCCCGTATCGACGGCAAGCCGGCGTCGCTCGAAGAGGCCTGTGCGGAAGCCGCACGCATCCTCGCGGGCGCGCAGCAGCCGGTGTTCGGCGGCATGGCGCTCGACCTGAACGGCGCGCGCGGCGCGATGGAACTGGTCGATCTGGCCGGTGGCATCGTCGAGCACATCAACAACGAATTCGGCTGGCGCGCGAGTCGCGCCGTGCAGGACGGTGGCGGCATCAACACCACGCTGGCCGAGGTGAAGAACCGCGCCGACCTGATCGTGCTGTTCGGCACCGACGCGGTGTCGCGTCAGCCGCGCTTCTTCGAGCGTGCGGTGTGGGTCGAGGCGTCGATGTTCGATTTCGATCCGTCCAGCCGCCGCATCGTCTATCTCGGCGCCGGCCTGAACACCGCGCCGGGCGTGTCGCCGGACGGCCGTCAGCCTGACGTGTTCGAGTTCGACAAGACGCGCATGCCGGAGGCGCTGTCGGTGCTCAATGCGCTGCTGGCGAAGCAGCCGGTGGCCGGTGAGGCGCCGCTGGGCATTCCGCTTGCGCGCTGGCAGGAACTGGCCGATGCATTGCTGGCAGCGAAATACAGCGTGCTGGTATGGACGGCGTCCGCGTTCGACACGCCGCAGGTCGACATGAACGTCGGCGCCATCGCGGCGATCGCCCGCAAGCTCAACGTGACGACGCGCTGCAATGCGCTGCCGCTGGCCGGCAACGACGGCGATTCGACGATGGGTGCGGTGCACCTGTGGCAGACCGGCTTCCCGATGCGCACCAGCTACGCCAGCGGCACGCCGAAGTTCGACCCGCTGCAGAACGGCATGTCGCGCCTGCTTGGCAATGGCGAGACCGACGCGCTGGTGTGGATGTCCAGCCTGAACGACACCGTCGCACCGCCGTCCACCGGCCTGCCCACGGTGGTGATCGCGCCGCCGACGCAGAAGCTCGACGCCGAGCCGCGCGTGTTCATTCCGGTGGCGACGCCGGGCATGCACCTGACCGGTCATTTCGTGCGCACCGACAAGGTGGTGTCGCTGCCGCTGCGGGCGCTGAAGAAGTCGTCGCTGCCCGCCGCGGAGCAGGTGACTGCCGCCATTGCGGCCAAGATGAAGGAGGTGGGAGCGTGAGTCTGATCAAACTGACCGGTGGCCGCGTGATCGATCCGGCCAACGGCGTGAACGACCAGGTGCGCGACATCTACGTGCGCGACGGTCGCATCGTGGCCGGACCGAACGAGCACGAGAAGATCACCGCCGAATACAACATCGCCGGCCGCATCGTCATGTCGGGTGCGATCGACATGCACAGCCACATCGGTGGCGGCAAGGTGAACATCGCCCGCGAAATGCTGCCGGAAGATCACCGCGGCGATCCGCTGGAGCGCACCGAACTGACGCGCTCGAGCTGCGGTCACGCAGCACCCGGCACGCTGGCGGCCGGCTATCGCTACGCCGAAATGGGTTACACGGCCGCCTTCGAACCGGCCATCCTGCCGATCAACGCGCGCCAGGCACACATGGAAATGGGTGACACGCCCATTCTCGACACCGGCGGCTACGCCATGCTGGGCAGCGACGATTTCTTCCTGCGCATGATGGCGGCCAAGGAAGACCAGAAGGCGATCAACGACTACGTTGCCTGGACGCTGAACGCGACCCAGACGGTGGGCATCAAGATCGTGAACCCGGGCGGCATTTCGGCCTTCAAGTTCAATCAGCGCAAGCTCGACCTCGACGAACGGAACGCCTACTACGGCATCACGCCGCGCGACATCGTCAAGGTGCTGTCGCGCGCCGTGCATGACCTCGGCGTGCCGAAGCCGCTGCACGTGCATGCCAGCAACCTCGGCGTGCCGGGCAACGTCGACACCACGCTGGGCACGATGGACGCGGCCGAAGGCCTGCCCATCCACCTGACGCACATCCAGTTCCACAGCTACGGCACCGAGGGCGACCGCAAGTTCTCGAGTGCTGCGGCGCGCATCGCCGAGGCGATCAACCAGAAGAAGAACGTGACGGCCGACGTCGGCCAGATCCTGTTCGGCCAGACGGTGACCGCCTCCGGCGACAACATGGTGCAGTACCGCAACGCCGACCACGGCTCGCCGAAGAAGTCCGTCATCATGGACATCGAGTGCGACGCCGGCTGCGGTGTGGTGCCTTTCAAGTACAAGGACCAGAATTTCGTCAACGCGCTGCAGTGGGCGATCGGCCTCGAAATCTTCCTGATGGTCGATGACCCGTGGCGCGTGTTCCTGACCACCGACCACCCGAATGGCGCGCCGTTCACGACCTACCCGCACCTGATCAAGCTGCTGATGGACCGCAGCTTCCGCAACGCCATGCTGGACACGATCAACCCCGATGCGCGCGCGATGAGCAACCTCGCCGGCCTCGACCGCGAATACTCGCTGTACGAGATCGCCATCATGACCCGTGCCGCACCGGCGAAGCTGATCGGCCTGGCCGACCGCGGCCATCTGGCGCCGGGTGCGGCCGCCGACATCGTCGTCTACAAGGAGGACGCCGACCGTGAGCGCATGTTCGAGAAGCCGGAACTGGTGTTCAAGGACGGCGAACTGGTGGTGCGCGACGGCCGTATCGTCAAGGTGGTGCGCGGCAACACGCACGCGGTGAAGCCGGAATTCGATCGCAGCATCGAGAAGAAGATCGAACCCTACTTCCAGCGCTACCACTCGGTGCGCATGAACAATTTCAAGATCAGCGACGACGAACTGTGCGAGTGCGGCGGTGGCAGCAAGCTGATTGCCCATGCATGCAAGAAGCGGGGTTGAGCAGATGATCATCAACGGTGTAGCGATCGACGACACTTTCGCCGAAGCATTCGGCATGCGGGGCATCCGCCTCATCATCACCGCGTACAACGAAACCTGGGCGCTGCATTCGGCCAACGCGATGACCGGTTTCGCGACCTCGGTCATCGCCTGCGGTGCCGAAGCCGGCATCGAGCGCGTGCTGTCGCCGGCCGAGACGCCGGACGGCCGTCCGGGCGTGTCGGTGCTGGTGTTCGCGGTGTCGAGCAAGGAACTGATCAAGCAGATCGAGCGGCGCGTCGGCCAGTGCGTGCTGACCAGCCCGACCAGCGCCATCTTCGCCGGTCTGGACGAAGGCGATCCGGTGCCGCTGGGCAAGACGCTGCGCTATTTCGGCGACGGCTTCCAGACCTCGAAGCAGATCGGCGGCAAGCGCTACTGGCGCGTGCCGGTGATGGACGGCGAGTTCCTGGTGCAGGACACCGCGCGCATGGTGAAGGCGGTCGGCGGCGGCAACTTCCTGGTGCTGGCCGACACCCAGGTGCAGGCGCTGGAAGCGTGCGAGGCGGCCATCCGCGAAATGCGCAAGCTGCCTGAAGTGGTGATGCCCTTCCCGGGCGGTGTGGTGCGTTCCGGCTCCAAGGTCGGTTCGAAATACAAGGCGCTGTCGGCCTCGACCAATGACGCCTTCTGTCCGACGCTGCGCGGCGCGACCAAGTCCGAACTGGACGAGCGCATCGGCGCCGTGCTCGAAATCGTCATCGACGGCCTGACCGACGCATCGGTCAAGAAGGCGATGGGAGTGGGTATGCGCGAAGTGTGCAAGATCGGCGCGGCGGGCGGTATCCGCCGCCTGTCGGCCGGCAACTACGGCGGCAAGCTCGGTCAGTTCCAGTACCACCTGCGGGAGATCCTGTCATGACGAGGCCCCCACGCTCACTTCGTTCGCGGAGGGCCGGCCATGCAAAGCCGCCCCGTTCGGCTGGCGCAGCACATGTGCTGCGAAACCCCTGCCTCACCCCCGCCGAGGGGGCTGCGCTCGCCCTTGGGGCGGCCCGGCGGGCGGCGCGGCGCTCGTTTCATGCATTGCGAAATGCGCAACCCGTTCTGGAGATCCTGTCATGAGTGCATTGGTACTCACCCTGCGCAACGTACCGGCGCAGCGCGTCGACGCCGGCGCCCTGAATCCGACTGCACTGGCCGGCCTGTCGCTTGACGACATCGCGGCGCTGACGCTGCAGGTCGGCAAGCGCACCGTGCGCGTCGATGAGGTGTTCGCGCTGAGCGGCGACGACACGGCGGACCTCGTGTTCCGAGGCGACTGCGGCAAGTTCGAGCGCATCGGCGCCGGCATGAAGTCGGGCCGGGTGACGGTCGAAGGCAATGCCGGCGCCTATGTCGGTCAGGGCATGCTCGGCGGCACCATCGTCATCGGCGGCAACGCAGGTGCTTTCTGCGCGACCGGCATGAAGGGCGGCCGCATCGAGGTGTCGGGTGACGTCGCCGAGTTCGCCGGCGGCGCCATTCCGGGCGAAATGAAGGGCATGGCCGGCGGCCTGCTGCTGGTTGGCGGCAACGCCGGCGAGCGCCTGGGCGACCGCATGCGCCGCGGTCAGATCCTGGTCAGCGGCAACGCCGGTGATTACTGCGGGGCACGCATGATTGCCGGCACCATCGCGGTGGCCGGCACCGTCGGTGCCTATCCGGGCTATCTGATGAAGCGTGGCACGCTGATCGTGAACAGCCTGCCGGCGCAGATGCTGCCCGGCATGGTCGATTGCGGTCCGCATCGTCTCGGCTTCCTCAGCCTGCTGTACGCGAGCTGGAAGGGTCTGCCGGGCGCTTTCGGTGCGCTCGACGCCAGTGCCTGCACGGTCCGCCGCTACATGGGCGACATGGGCGTGGTCGGTCGCGGCGAACTGCTGGTCCGCGCTTGACGACGCATCGCTGGTGGCCGGATTCACTGCGCCCGCTGGTCGGGCGCAATGCGGCCGGCCGCCTGCTGGTGACCGAAGCGCTGCTGCGCAGCTGGATGTCGCGCCCCGAACTGGCGCTGGTCGACGACAGCTGCGTGGCCGAACGGGCGCTGGCTGCGTCATTGCAGGCCGCACCTGCGCGCATCGTCGAGCATGGTGAGATCGCCGCCATCGCCGACGCGGACGCGCGCGACAACTGGTTCGCCTACGTCGCCTTCCGCGACCGTGTGCTGGCGCAGCCGGACATCGAATCAGCGTGGCTGGAGCTGTTCCTCGACGGCCTGTCCGGCATCGCGCCGCTGTTCGTGCCGCAACTCACCGAAATCATCCTGCACGCGCTGCTCGAAGATTGCGACGACCCGCTGATGTGGCGCGCCGCCGAGCTCTTCTTCCGCAGCCAGCGCGCGACACCGCGGGCGGCCAGTCTAGACGTGCTCGATGCGGCGAATGCCGCCGAACTCTACGCGCGCGCCGGGCGTCGTGCCGTGCTGCCGCTGAACGTCGGCCAGCCCGGGCTGGACGCGCTGTGCCGCGTGATGCAGCGCTGGATCGCGCACTTCTACGGCTGCGCTGTCCGCATCTCGCCGCAGAAGGACATCCGCGACGACCGCTGGGCCTGGCACATCGGTCTCGATCGCGAGGCGATGGATCTGTTGAACACCCTGTACGAGGGCGGCGAACTGGCGCCCGATCGCGTCGCGCGCATCGTTGCGCTGTTTCGTCTCGATTTCGTCGACCCGCAGGAAATGCGCGTCGAACTGCGTCGCGACGGCGAGGCGCGCCCGGTGTGGATGGCGCTGGCGATGGATGAAGCGGGACGGGTGCAGATGAAGCCACAGAACCTGCTGCTGAATCTGCCGCTCGCCGCGGCGAACTGAACGGCACACTCCGGGGGCTGCCTTGCTGCGCCGCAATGCAGTGGCGGGCTATACTCGCCCGCTTTCCCCGCATCCCCCGTATTGCGCCATGACTGTCGCCAAGCCCGAAGTCCGACCCGCCCGTCCGTATTTCTCGTCCGGTCCCTGCGTGAAGCGTCCGGGCTGGACGCTGGACGTGCTCAAGGACGCCTTCATCAGCCGCTCGCACCGCGCCAAGGACGGCCTGGCCAAGCTGAAGGAGGTCATCGTCCGCAGCCGCGAGGTGCTCGGCATTCCGGACGACTACCGCATCGCCATCGTGCCCGGTTCCGATACCGGTGCTGTCGAGATGGCGCTGTGGACGCTGCTCGGCGAGCGCGAGGTCGATTGCCTCGCCTGGGAAGCCTTCGGCGCCAACTGGGTGACCGACGTCGGCCCGGTGCTGAAGCTCGCCAACGCACGCCTGGTGGTGGCGCCTTACGGCAGTCTGCCGGATCTGTCGGCGGTGAGCTGGGACCGCGACGTGGTGTTCACCTGGAATGGCACCTCGGGCGGCGTGCGCGTGCCGGACGGCGACTGGATCGCCGACGACCGCGCCGGCCTGTCGATCTGCGACGCCACCTCGGCCGCCTTCGCGATGGAACTGCCCTGGCACAAGCTGGACGTGA
>JAVEVQ010000116.1:0-6383 GCA_034004945.1 Methyloversatilis sp.
GTGCGCTTGGCCTGCGCCTTGTAATCGACCTTGCCGGAATCCATGACCTTGTCGAACATCGAGCAGCCGGTGAGCGCGCTCACCAGTGCCACGCACAGCGCGGAGAACTTCAGCAGATTCATCGAACGGGATACCAGAGGACGTTCAGGCAAGCACGCCGGCCTGCTTCATTGCGGCGCGGACCTGCTCGTGGAATTGCGGCTGCAGTTCGGTCAGCGGCAGGCGCAGCGTCGGGCCGCACAGGCCCATCTGCTGCACCGCCCACTTGACCGGAATCGGGTTGGCTTCACAGAAGAGCTGACGGTGCAGGCCGATCAGCTTCGCGTTGATCGCACGCGCCTTGACCGCATCGGCGGCCAGCGCGGCGGCGTTCATTTCGTGCATCAGGCGCGGCGCCACGTTGGCGGTGACCGAGATCGAGCCGTGGCCGCCCATCAGGATGAAGGCGGCGGTCGAGGCGTCGTCGCCGCTGTACAGCGCGAAACCCTCGGGCGCGCGGTTGATCAGCTCGCCGGCGCGGTCGAGATTGCCGGTGGCGTCCTTGATGCCGACGATGTTCGGGATTTCCGCCAGGCGGATGGTCGTGTCGTTGGCCAGATCGGCCACCGTGCGGCCGGGCACGTTGTACAGGATGAAGGGCACGTCGACCGCTTCGGCCTGGGCGCGGAAGTGGCGGTAAAGACCTTCCTGCGTCGGCTTGTTGTAGTAGGGCACGACGGTCAGGCAGGCATCGACGCCGACCGACTTCGCGTGCTGCGCCAGTTCGATCGCCTCGCGCGTCGAGTTGGCACCGGTGCCGGCGATGACCGGAATGCGGCCGGCCGTGTGCTCGACGGTGAGGCGGATCAGTTCGCAGTGCTCGTCGAAATCGACGGTGGGCGACTCGCCGGTGGTGCCGACGATGACGATGCCGTCGGTGCCCTCGGCGACGTGGAAATCAATCAGGCGACGCAGGCTGGCGTAGTCGAGACTGCCATCCTCGTTCATGGGGGTGACGATGGCGACGAGCGATCCGGTAATCATGTGCGAAACAGTGGCTTCGGCAGGAGACGCGCCATTCTACCGGAGCGCGGGTGCAAGCCCAACAGGCGCGACGGGTTCAGTCTGTAACAGTTCCCGACGGCTCACAGTTCGGCCAGCGCCCGGATGTGCTCGACCGCGCTGCGCCCCAGCGCCGACAGCGCGTAGCCGCCCTCCAGCATCGACACGATGCGGCCCTTGCCGTGCTTCTTCGCGACCTTCACCAGTTCGGTGCTGACCCAGGCGTAGTCCGCCTCGACCAGTCCGAGCGAAGCCATGTCGTCCTCGTAGTGCGCGTCGAAACCGGCCGAGATGAAGATCATCTGCGGCGCGAAGGCATCGAGCCGCGGCAGCCATTTCGTCGTCACCGCCTCGCGGAAGCCGTCGCCGCGGGTGCCGGCCGGCAGCGGTACGTTGCACAGGTTGTCGGCCAGCGGTTCCGCCCCGGAATACGGATAGAAGGGATGCTGGAAGATGCTCACCATCAGGATGCGGCTGTCGTGGGCGACGATGTTCTCGGTGCCGTTGCCGTGGTGCACGTCGAAATCGATGATGGCCACCCGCTCCAGGCCATGCTTTTCCAGCGCGTGCCGGGCAGCGACCACCACGTTGTTGAAGAAGCAGAACCCCATGGCGCGGGCGTATTCGGCGTGATGGCCGGGCGGGCGCACCGCGCAGAAGGCGTTCACCGCGGCGCCCGACATCACCAGATCGGTCGCATGCACGCCGGCGCCGGCCGCGCGCAGTGCGGCGCGCAGCGAATTCGGGCACATCGCGGTATCCGGGTCGAGATGCACGATGCCGCTGCCCGGCACCGCGTCGAAGATCTGCCGCAGGTACTCCGGCGAGTGCGCGCGCGCCAGCATGTCGATGTCGGCCACCGGCGCGTCGTGGTGCTGCAGGTAGGCGTCCAGCCCGCTGGCGATCAGGCGGTCCTGTATCGCGGCGAGGCGGTCGGGGCATTCGGGGTGATGCGGGCCCATGTCATGCAGGGCACATTCGCGGTGTGTAATGTATGCGGTCGTCACCGCCTCTCCTCCGGATTCCTGCAGTTATCGATGCAACCGGCCGTTCCAGCTCTGTGTCACAGGCAGGACGCCTCGGCTTCAGCTCCGGGCCCGTCCTGCCGTCATGCTTCTACAGTATCGCGTCGATCTTCCAGCCACAACTTAACGTAGCTCAAGCCATGCCCACCCTCGCTCCCCGCGCCATCGTCGAAGCCGCTTCCACCCTCATACTCGGCAAGCAGAGCCGGCTCGAACTGGCGCTCACCTGCCTGATCGCCGGCGGCCACCTGCTGATCGAGGACGTGCCGGGCACCGGCAAGACCACGCTGGCGCACGTGATGGCCCAGCTGTTCGGCCTCGATTTCCGCCGCGTGCAGTTCACCAGCGACCTGCTGCCGGCCGACATCCTCGGCGTGTCGGTGTTCGAGCGCGAAACCGGCGCCTTCCGCTTTCACCCGGGCCCGGTATTCACCCAGGTGCTGCTGGCCGACGAGGTAAACCGCGCCACGCCGCGCACGCAGAGCGCGCTGCTGGAAGCGATGGAAGAGCACCAGGTCAGCGTCGAGGGCGAAACCCGCCGCCTGCCCGAGCCCTTCTTCGTCATCGCGACGCAGAACCCGGCCAGCCAGATCGGCACCTACCCGCTGCCCGAATCGCAGCTCGACCGCTTCATGATGCGCATCACCATGGGCTATCCCGACCCGGCGGCCGAGCGCGCGCTGCTGACCGGCCGCGACCGGCGCAGCCTGCTGGCCGATCTGGCACCGGTGGCCGACGCCGCGACGCTGACGCGGTGGCGCGCCGAAGCCGAGGCCCTGCATGTGGCCGATGCGCTGATCGATTACGTGCAGGCGCTGATCGCCCATACCCGCAGCAGCGGCACCTGGCGGCTCGGCCTGAGCCCGCGCGCCGGTCTCGCACTGCTGGCCGCGGCCCGTGCTCACGCGCGGGTGTTCGACCGCGCTCACGTGCTGCCGGAAGACGTGCAGGCAGTGCTGCCCGCCGTCGCGCTGCACCGCCTGCCGGCACTCGAACAGGGCAGCCCGGACGAGATGGCGCGCGCGCTGCTGCAGGCGGTGGCGCTGCCGGCCTGATGCGCGACGCACTCCGCCGCTGGCTGGCCTCGCTCGGCGGCTCGCCCGCGCTGCCGCTGACGCTGGACCGCCGGCGCATCTTCGTGCTGCCGACCCGGGTCGGGCTGGTATGGGGCGTGGCGCTGATCGCCATGCTGCTGACCGCCATCAACTACACGCTGAGCCTGGGCTTCGCGCTGGTATTCATGCTGGCCGGTCTGGGCCAGGTCGCGCTGCTGCACACCTTCCGCAACCTGCTCGCGCTGCGGCTGCGCGAAACGCCGCCAGCGCCGGTGTTCGCCGGCCAGCCGGCGCTGTTCACGCTATGGCTGGAGAACGAGGCGCCGCGCCCGCGTCCGGCGCTGCAACTGACGATGGCCGGCGCCGGGCCGGTGGACGCCGCGGTCGAGGCGAACGGCCGCTGCACGGTGACGCTGTCGCTGCCGACCACCCGCCGCGGCTGGCTCGCGCCGGGCCGCGTCACGCTGAGCACCCGTTACCCGCTGGGCCTGATCCGCGCCTGGAGCTATGCGCAGCCGCAGCAGCGCTGCCTGGTCTATGCGCAGCCCGAAGCCGGCCGACCGCCGCTGCCGGTCAGCGACGCCGGCCGCGCCGGCCAGCGCCCGCAGGGCGACGGCACCGAGGAATTCGCCAGCCTGCGCGACCACCGCGCCGCCGACTCGCCGCGCCACGTCGCTTGGAAAGCCTGGGCGCGCGCGCCCGACCTGCCGCTGCTGACCAAGCAGTTCGACGGCCAGGACGGCGGCGAACTGTGGCTGGACATCGCACGGCTGCCGGCCGCCCTGCCGCTGGAAAACCGGCTCGCGCGGCTGACCGGCTGGGCGCTCGACGCCGACGCGGCCGGCCTGCGCTATGGCCTGCTGCTGCCCGACGCGCGCATCGCGCCCGGCAACGGCCCCGGCCACCGCGAGCGCGTGCTGCGCGCGCTGGCCCTGCACGGACTGCCCGCATGATGTTCCGTCGCCAACGCCCGCCCATGGCACCCGCCGTGCCGGCCGAACCGCTGACCAACACCCGCATCGGCTGGCTGATGGCGGTCGCTGCCTGCGCGCTGCTGCCGCACGCCGACCACCTGCCGGCCTGGCTCAACGCGGTGGCGCTGCTGCTGTTCATCTGGCGGCTGGCGCAGTGGAAGCTGGGCTGGGCCGGCGCCAGCACGGTGGTCAAGGCGCTGGTCGTGATCGCCTGCTGCGCCGGCGTCACGCTCACCTTCGGCCGCCTGTTCGGCCGCGAGCCGGGCGTCGCGCTGCTCACGCTGCTGCTGGTGCTCAAGCTGCACGAGCTGAAAAGCGTGCGCGACGGGCACACCGTCGTGCTGCTCGGCTATTTCATGCTGCTGGCCGCCTTCCTCTATTCGCAGACACCGGCGGTGGCGGCCGTGCTGTTCGGCTCGATGGTGGTGATCACCGCCGCGCTGATCGCGCTGACCGGCCCGCCGGCGCCGGTGCGCGCGCTGCTGCGCCAGTCGGCATGGATGCTGGCGCAGGCCCTGCCCTTCATGCTGGTGCTGTTCGTGCTGTTCCCGCGCGTGCCCGGCCCGCTGTGGGGGCTGCCGCTGGACGCCTTCGGCGCGCGCTCCGGCCTGTCCGACAGCATGTCGCCGGGCGACATCTCCCAGCTCAGCCTGTCCGGCGAAATCGCCTTCCGCGCCCGCTTCGACGGCTCGGCGCCGCCGGCGCGCGATCTGTACTGGCGCGGGCCGGTGCTCACCTCCTTCGACGGTCGCACCTGGCGCCAGGGGGAAGCCGCGCGCCGCCTCAACGAGGGCACACCGCACGCCGTCATCGGCCCGCGCATCGGCTACGAAGTGACGCTGGAGCCGCACGGCAAGAACTGGCTGTTCGCGCTGGAAACCGTGGCCGGCCTGCCGCTGGGCGCGCGCGTGTCCGACGACTGGCAGGTGCTGGGCAGCGAAGTCGTGCGCGCGCGCCGGCGCGACCGCTTCGAATCGGTGCCGACGGCGCGCCCCGGCCGCGAGGAATGGAGCGCCTATCTGGAGACGGCGCGCCGCCTGCCGCCGGACGGCAACCCGCGCGCCCGCGCGCTGGCCCGCCAGCTGCACCTGGACGCCGGCAGCGACGCCGAAACGGTGGACGCCGCGCTGCGCCTGTTCCGCCGCGAAGCCTTCGTCTACACGTTGACGCCGCCACTGCTCGGCGAGGACGGCATCGACCAGTTCCTGTTCGACAGCCGGCGCGGCTTCTGCGAGCACTACGCCGGCGCCTTCGTGTTCCTGATGCGCGCCGCCGGGCTGCCGGCACGCGTGGTGACCGGCTACCAGGGCGGCGAGCGCAACGAGGTCGATGGCTTCGTCGTCGTGCGTCAGTCCGACGCGCACGCCTGGGCCGAGGTGTGGCTGGACGGCGAAGGCTGGCGCCGCGTCGACCCGACCGCGGCCATCCTGCCGTCGCGCGTCGAGCGCGGCCTGGCCGACCTGCCGGCCGGCGAGCCGGTGCCCTTCGTCGCGCGCGCCGATCTCGGCTGGCTGCGCGACCTGCGTCACCGCTGGGAAGCGGCCAACAACGCGTGGAACCAGTGGGTGCTCTCCTACGACCAGCAGAAGCAGCGCGAACTGCTGTCCCGCCTCGGCATGGCGCAGCCGGACTGGCGCACCATGACCGCGTGGATGGCCGCGCTCTGCGCCGTCATCGCCATCGCGCTGACGCTGTGGGCGCTGCGCCGCCAGATCGCCGCCGACGCGCTGGCGCGCGCCTGGGCCGGCATCGACCGTGCGCTGCGTCCCGCCGGGCTGGGCCGTGAAGCGTGGGAAGGGCCGCTCGACTACGCCGAGCGCATCGCCGCGCTGCGCCCGGATCTGGCAGCAGAATTGCGTACAGCGTGTACACTTTATGCAGACGCCCGCTACGGCCGTGCCGCCCACGCGCCGGCCGTGCGCGCACTCCGGACGCACGCCCGCGCGCTGCGCCGCCATCGCACACCGCCCCGAACATGACCGCCCGCTTCACTTCGCACTCCGCAGCCCGCCGCCACTTCCTGACCGGCGCCGGCGCCCTGCTGCTGTCACCGCAGCTGCCGGCACAGATCAGCACCACGCCGGACAACTTCGCCGAGCGCGACGACGTGCGCGCCTTCTGCGCCGAACTGGCCGCCGCGCACGGCTTCGACGAGGCGCAGCTGCTGGCGCGCTTCACCGAAGCACGGCTGCTGCCGCGCGTGATCCAGCTCATCCGTCCGCCGTCGAGCCCGGCGGTGAAGTCGTGGACGCGCTACCGCAGCCGCTTCGTCGAGCCGCTGCGCATCC
>JAVEVQ010000038.1:0-30796 GCA_034004945.1 Methyloversatilis sp.
GAAAACAGTGCTCGAACCGTCGATCTTGACCAGCGTCGGGGCTGCCAGGGCGGATGCGGAAGCAAACAGGGCGCCGACAGCGGCGGTCAGGGTGGCGATCTTGCGTACGTTCATCAGGACTCTCCGTTAGGTTGCGTCGTGTTGCGATGCGACGAAACGCAGTTTATGAATGCTTTGTTACACCCATGTGAAGGTGAAACAATTCATCCAGCCACCCCGTGACCGCCGTCAAACGGCCTGCAGAGCCTGATCCAGGTCTTCGATGATGTCGTCGATGTGCTCGATGCCGATCGACAGCCGCACCATGTCTTCCGACACCCCGGCGCGCTTCAGTTCGTCCGGCGACAGCTGGCGGTGAGTGGTCGAGGCCGGGTGGCAGGCCAGCGATTTGGCGTCGCCGATATTGACCAGCCGGGTGATCAGCTTGAGCGCATCCTGGAAGCGCGCACCGGCCGCGCGCCCGCCCTTGACGCCGAAGGTGAGCAGACCGGATGCCTTGCCGCCGAAGTAGCGCTGCACCAGCCCGTGGCTCGGGTGATCCGGCAGACCGGCGTAATTGACCCATTCGACCTTCGGGTGCGACGACAGGTGACGGGCAACCGCGGTCGCGTTGTCGCAGTGCCGGTCCATGCGCAGCGCCAGCGTCTCCAGCCCCTGCATGATGAGGAAGCTGTTGAACGGCGAGATCGCCGCGCCCATGTTGCGCAGGGGCACCGTCCGCGCGCGGCCGATATAGGCGGCCGGCCCGAGCGCTTCGGTGTAGATCACACCGTGATAGCTCACTTCCGGCTCGTTCAGCCGGCGGAAGCGCGCCTTGTGCTCGGCCCACGGGAAACGGCCGCCATCGACGATGATGCCGCCGATGCTGGTGCCGTGGCCGCCCATGTACTTGGTCAGCGAATGCACCACGATGTCGGCACCGTGCTCGATCGGCCGCGTCAGGTAAGGCGACGGCACAGTGTTGTCGACGATCAGCGGCACTCCGCCCTCATGCGCCACCTTGGCGAAAGCGGCGAAATCGACCACGTTGCCGAGCGGGTTGCCGATCGATTCGCAGAACACCGCCTTCGTGCGCCCGTCGATCTTCGCCGCGGCCGCGGCCGGGTCGGCCGCGTCGACGAAACGCACCTCGATGCCGTACTGCGGCAGCGTGTGTGCGAACAGGTTGTAGGTGCCGCCGTACAGCGCCGACGTGGCGACAATGTTGTCACCGGCCTCGGCGATGGTCATGATCGCGTAGGTGATGGCGGCCTGGCCGGATGCCAGCGCCAGCGCCGCAATGCCGCCCTCCAGCGCCGCAACGCGCTGTTCCAGCACGTCGCTGGTCGGGTTCATGATGCGGGTGTAGATGTTGCCCTTGACCTTGAGGTCGAACAGGTCGGCCCCGTGCTGGGTATCGTCGAAGGCGTAGCTGGTGGTCTGGTAGATCGGCACCGCCACCGCCTTGGTGGTCTGATCGGGCGAATAGCCGGCGTGAATGGCGAGCGTGTCGAAACGCATGGTCCTGTCCTCCCTGGAGTTGAGGGCAGAAATCTACACGCGGACGGCATCGCGCACAAAAGCGGTGCAGCAAAGAAAAATGCCGCCCCGCAGTCGCGGTGGCGGCATTCCGGCGCGAAGCGGCGGTCGTCAGGCCGCCATCGCGGACTCGACCACCTGAGCCAGCCGCTGAGCCAGACGGCCGACTTCGGCGGCGTCCTGCCCTTCGACCATCACGCGCAGCAGCGGCTCGGTGCCCGACGGACGCAGCAGCACGCGGCCACGCTGGGCCAGCTCGCTTTCGACCTCGATGCGGGTCTGGTCGATGATCGGCGCCTTCTTCCAGTCGAAACCGGGGCGCAGCTTCACGTTCACCAGCTTCTGCGGATAGAGCTTGAGACCGGAACAGGCCTGTTCCAGGCTGATGCCCTGCGCACGCAGCGCCGCCAGCACCTGCAAGGCGGCAACGATGCCGTCGCCCGTCGTATGGCGGTCGAGGTCGATGATGTGACCCGAGTTCTCGCCGCCGAGGCGCCAGCCCTGCTGGTGCAGCGTTTCCAGCACGTAGCGGTCACCCACCTTGGCGCGCGCCAGACCGACACCCATCTCGTTCAGCGCGTGTTCGAGCGCCAGATTGGTCATCAGCGTGCCGACCACACCGTTCAGACGGCCTTCGCGCAGGCGCTGGGCAGCGATGACGTAGAGCAGTTCGTCGCCGTCGTAGATGCGGCCGGAGGCGTCGCACATCATCAGGCGGTCGGCGTCGCCGTCTAGGGCGATGCCGATGTCGGCGCCGGTCGAGCGCACCGCCTCGGACAGCGACTTCGGCACCGTGGCGCCGACGCCGTCGTTGATGTTCATGCCGTTCGGGCTGCAACCGACGGTCACCACCTCGGCACCCAGTTCATGGAACACCTTGGGCGCGATGCTGTAGGCGGCGCCATGCGCACAGTCGAGCGCAATCTTCAGGCCGCGCAGATCCAGTTCGGTCGGGAAGGTGCTCTTGCAGAACTCGATGTAGCGGCCCGGTGCGTCCTCGATACGACGGGCCTTGCCGAGGCGGGACGATTCCATGCAGCCCATGGGCTCGTCGAGCAGTGCCTCGATCTGCAGTTCAACCTCGTCCGGCAGCTTGGTGCCGCGCGCCGAGAAGAACTTGATTCCGTTGTCTTCGAAGGGGTTGTGCGAGGCGCTGATCACCACCCCCGCCTGCAGGCGAAGCGCGCGGGTGAGGTAGGCGACCGCCGGCGTGGGCACCACCTTGGCCAGCACGGTGTCGACGCCGGCCGCGGCGAAACCGGCTTCGAGCGCGGCTTCGAGCATGTAGCCGGACACCCGGGTGTCCTTGCCGATCAGCACGGCCGGGTGCTCACCGGCCGGCAGATGCTCGGTCGCCACCAGCGCGCGACCGGCGGCGTAGCCGAGGCGCATCACGAAATCCGGCGTGATCGGCGCCTGACCGACCCGACCGCGTACGCCGTCCGTACCGAAATAGCGTCTCGACATCTGCACCGTCTCCTGTTCTATCTACCCTGTTCGAAAATGCCCGCCACCTGCCACACCGCGATCGCGTCGCGGGTGGCCGCGACGTCGTGCACGCGCACCATGTGCGCGCCCCGCGCAACCGATGCCAGCGCGGCCGCCACGCTGGCCGCCACCCGGTCGGTCACCGAACGACCGGTCAGCCGCCCCAGCACCGACTTGCGCGACAGACCGACGAGCAATGGATAACCATAATCGGTCAGCGCACGCAGCCCCTTGAGCAGGGTCAGATTGTGTTCGGAGGTCTTTCCGAAGCCGAACCCCGGATCAAGCATGATGCGTTCGCGCGCGATGCCGGCATCTTCCGCGACGCGCGCCTGTTGCAGAAGGAAATCAGTCACTTCCGCGCACACATCGGCATATCGGGGATCGTTCTGCATGGTCTGCGGCGTACCCTGCATGTGCATGATGCAGACGCCGGCATCGGTGGCCGCCACCGCCTCGACTGCACCGGGCGCGCGCAGGCCGTTGATGTCGTTCACCAGCGTCGCGCCGGCCGCCAGCGCGGCACGCATCACCTCCGGCTTCCAGGTGTCGATGGACAGCGGCACGCCCAGACCGGACAGCGCCTCGATCACCGGTACCACGCGGCGGATCTCCTCGTCGGCCGGCACCGGATCGGAGCCGGGGCGGGTCGATTCGCCGCCGATGTCGAGCAGATCGGCGCCATCGGCAATGAATTTCTCGGCCTGGGCAACCGCGCGGCCGATGTCGAAGGCGATGCCATCACCGGAGAAGGAGTCGGGCGTGGCGTTGATGATGCCCATCACGAGCGGGCGATCGAGCGTGAGGCGGTAGCTACCGCAGTGCAGGGTCGTGTTCATGGTCGTCACAAATGAAAACCGGAGGCAGCGCCTCCGGTCGTGGGGTGGATGTCGTCGCCGACCTCAGGCCGGCGCTGCCGCGTTCGCCGCCGCACCCGGCGCACCGCCGTCGGACGAGGCCTTGGGCGGACGCGAGGTCGGCTTCGGCGGACGCACCGGTCTGTCGTTCATGATGTCGTCGATCTGGTCGGCGTCGATGGTTTCGAAATCGAGCAGCGCCCGCGTCATCGCCTCGACCTTGTCGCGATTGTCCTCCAGCAGCTTGCGGGCAACCGCGTAGCGCTCGTCGATGATGCTGCGGATTTCCGCATCGACATGCTGCATCGTCGTTTCCGACATGTTGCGGTGGGTCGCGACCGAGCGGCCGAGGAACACTTCGCCCTCCTCCTCGCCGTACACCATCGGGCCCATCGCATCGGACATGCCCCACTGCGTCACCATGCGGCGCGCCAGATCGGTCGCGCGCTGGAAGTCGTTGGCGGCGCCGTTGGTCATCTGGTTCATGAAGATCTCTTCGGCGATGCGGCCGGACAGCATCATCGAGATGAGCTGCAGGCAGTATTCCTTGTCGTAGCTGTAGCGGTCCTTCTCCGGCAGCGACATGGTCACGCCCAGCGCACGGCCGCGCGGGATGATGGTGACCTTGTGCACCGGATCGCACTTGGGCAGCAGCATGCCGACGATGGCGTGACCGGATTCGTGGTAGGCGGTGTTCTTCTTCTCTTCCTCGTCCATCACCATGGTGCGGCGCTCCGCACCCATGATGATCTTGTCCTTGGCGCGCTCGAAGTCCTCCATGTCGACCACGCGCTTGTTTCCGCGCGCGGCGAACAGCGCCGCCTCGTTCACCAGGTTGGCGAGGTCGGCACCGGAGAAGCCGGGCGTGCCGCGGGCGATGATTTCCGCCTTGACGTCCGGCGCCAGCGGCACCTTGCGCATGTGCACCGCGAGAATCTGCTCGCGGCCGCGGATGTCCGGCAGCGGCACCACGACCTGACGGTCGAAGCGGCCCGGACGCAGCAGCGCGGGGTCGAGCACGTCCGGGCGGTTGGTCGCGGCGATCACGATGATGCCGGTCTGGCCTTCGAAGCCGTCCATCTCGACCAGCAGCTGGTTGAGCGTCTGCTCACGCTCGTCGTTGCCGCCACCCAGGCCGGCGCCACGCTGGCGACCGACCGCGTCGATTTCATCGATGAAGATGATGCAGGGCGCCTGCTTCTTCGCCTGCTCGAACATGTCGCGCACACGAGCGGCACCGACGCCGACGAACATTTCGACGAAATCGGAGCCCGAAATCGAGAAGAACGGCACCTTGGCTTCGCCGGCGATGGCCTTGGCCAGCAGCGTCTTGCCGGTACCCGGCGAGCCGACCATCAGCACGCCCTTCGGAATGCGGCCACCCAGCTTCTGGAACTTGGACGGATCGCGCAGGAATTCGACCAGTTCGCCCACCTCTTCCTTCGCTTCGTCGCAACCGGCGACGTCGGCGAAAGTGACGGTATTGGTCGACTCATCCAGCATGCGTGCCTTGGACTTGCCGAAGGAGAAGGCACCGCCCCGGCCGCCGCCCTGCATCTGGCGCATGAAGAAGATCCAGACGCCGATCAGCAGCAGCATCGGGAACCACGACACGAAGATGCTCATCAGGAAGCTCTGTTCCTCTTCCGGCTTGGCCACCACCTTGACGTTGCTCTTCAGCAGGTCACTGACCAGCCAGATGTCCTGCGGCGGTGCGTAGGAGGTGATGCGCTTGCCGTCGGCGGTCTGGGCGTTCAGCGAACGGCCCTGGATTTCGACCTTGGTGATCCGGCCGGCCTTCACCTCTTCGAGGAATTCCGAATATTCGACCATGCCTTGAGTGGCCTGGCGCTGATTGAACTGGTTGAACACCGTCATCAGCACGATGCCGATCACAAGCCAGATCGCAAGATTTTTGAACATGTTGTTCAAGGCATTTCCTCTGTATTCCCGGTACCGGATTGACCGGACCGATCAATGCAACATCACGAATCGACCACCGACAGACCGGAATCGGCCGCTTATGTTCCGCGGCCGCGCCCGGATGTCACGCGACAGGCTCTCCGCGCCTGCCACGACACAGAAGATACACCTCTGAACTGCGATCGCGGGAACTGTCGGGTTTGCGCACGGCAACCGAAGTGAAAAGTTGTTCCATTTCGCGCCTGAGCTCGTCGACACCCGAGCCCTGGAATACTTTTACGAGCATGTCACCGCCGCTCTTGAGGTGTTCGCGCGCGAATTCGAGCGCCAGTTCGAGCAGATGAATGGATCTCGCCTGATCGGTGACCGCGATTCCGGACAGGTTGGGGGCCATATCGGACAAAACAAGGTCCACCCGACGACCGTCCAGCGATTCGACCAGTGCGGCCAGCGCCTCGTCCTCACGGAAATCGCCGAGGATGAAGTGCACGCCGTGCACCGGCTCCATCGGCAACAGGTCGATCGCCACCACCTTGCCGGCCGCACCGACCTTCTTCGACGCCACCTGCGACCAGCCGCCGGGCGTGCTGCCGAGGTCCACCACCACCTTGCCCGGAGCGAGCAGACGGTCCTTGTCGTCGATCTGCATCAGCTTGAACGCGGCACGCGAGCGGAAGCCCTGCGCCTGCGCCTGCTTTACATAGGGGTCGTTGATGTGGTCGTGTACCCACTGGCGGCTGGTTTTGTTCTTGGCCATGACTTAGCTTAGACTTGCGCGCCTTTCTGGAAGAACGCCATGTTGACCCTGACTCCCGATGAACGCCGCGCCCTGCGCGCGCAAGCCCACCCGCTGAAGCCGGTCGTGATGATCGCGCAGAACGGCTTGACCGCTGCGGTACTGAAGGAAATCGAGCTGGCGCTCAAGTCGCACGAACTGATCAAGGTACGCGTATTCGACGCCGACCGCGAACAGCGCGACGCCTGGCTGGCGGAAACCTGCGAAACGCTCGGTGCCGCGCCGGTACAGCGCATCGGCAACATCCTGGTGCTCTACCGCCCCAACCCCGAACTGCACGTGCAGGCGGAGCCGGTCAAGCCGGCGCGTAGGAGCGCGGCCAAGACCGCTGCCGCCAAACCCGGCAAGCCGGTACCGACGCGCAGCGCGCCGGCCAAGCCGGTGCCCAACCGCCGCGGTGTCGCGCGCAACAGCACGAAACCGCTCAGGCCGCGCGCCCGTCCGGCGCGCTGAGCCCCGGCGCTGCGCTCAGACGTAGCGCACGTCCACGATTTCGTACTCACGGATACCGCCCGGGGCCTGCACTTCGGCCACGTCACCGGCGTACTTGCCGATCAGCGCGCGAGCGATCGGCGAATTCACCGAAATCATCCCCGCCTTCAGATCGGCTTCGTCGTCACCGACGATCTGATAGGTCACCGGCTTGCCGGCCTCGACATCCTCCAGTTCCACGGTCGCACCGAACACCACGCGGCCTTCGGCATCCAGTTCCTTCGGATCGATGATCTGGGCGTTGGACAGCTTGCCCTCGATCTCGGCGATGCGACCTTCGATGAAGCCCTGACGCTCCTTCGCCGCATCGTATTCGGCGTTTTCGGACAGGTCGCCGTGCGAGCGCGCTTCGGCGATCGCGGCGATGACGTTGGGACGATCCACGGTTTTCAATCGGTGCAACTCGGCCTTGAGCTTTTCGGCACCGTTGACGGTAAGAGGTACGCTCATATCGTTCAGTTGATCTGCGCGTGCAGGGCCTGCAGCGCATAGGTTTCGAGTTCGGAAATGCGCATGCCTGCACAAGCGGCACGCGCGCCTTCGACGGTGGTGAACAGCGTCACGCGACTGGCGAGCGCGCTGGTGCGGATCGAGCGCGAATCGTTGATGGCACTGCGCTTTTCATCCACCGTATTGACGATGAAGGTGATTTCATCGTTCTTGATCATGTCCACGATGTGCGGACGGCCTTCGTTCACCTTGTTCACCGGGGTGACCGGCAGACCGGCTGCGGAGATGGCGGCCGCGGTGCCGCGGGTAGCGACCAGCGTGAAGCCGAGTTCGTGCAGTTCGCGCGCCACCTCGATCGCCTTGGCCTTGTCGGCCGGCTTGACCGAAATGAAGGCACGACCACCGGTCGGCAGACGCACGCCGGCGGCCAGCTGACTCTTGACGAACGCCTCGCCGAAGGTGCGGCCAACGCCCATCACTTCGCCGGTGGACTTCATTTCGGGACCGAGAATGGTGTCCACGCCGGGGAACTTGACGAAGGGGAACACCGCTTCCTTGACCGAGAAGTACGGCGGCACGACCTCCTGTGTGACACCCTGGTCGGCCAGCGAGCGGCCGGCCATGCAGCGCGCGGCGATCTTGGCCAGCGGCAGGCCGCAAGCCTTCGAAACGAAGGGCACGGTACGCGAGGCACGCGGGTTCACTTCGAGCACATAGACGGTGTCGCCCGCGGCGTCGCGCTGGATCGCGAACTGCACGTTCATCAGGCCGACCACGTTCAGGCCGCGCGCCATCAGCTCGGTCTGGCGGCGCAGTTCGTCGCACAGTTCCGGCGTCAGCGAGAACGGCGGCAGCGAGCAGGCGGAGTCGCCCGAGTGCACGCCGGCCTGTTCGATATGCTCCATGATGCCGCCGATGATGACCTGGGTGCCGTCGGAGAAGGCATCCACGTCCACTTCGGTGGCGTCGTTCAGGAAGCGGTCCAGCAGCACCGGCGAATCGTTGCTCACCTTGACCGCCTCGCGCATGTAGCGCTCGAGGTCGGACTGCTGATGCACGATCTCCATCGCCCGGCCGCCCAGCACATAGCTCGGGCGCACCACCAGCGGGTAGCCGATCTCGGCCGCCAGGCGCACCGCCTGGTCTTCCGCCCGTGCGGTACGGTTGGGCGGCTGCTTCAGGCCGAGGTCGTTCAGCAACTTCTGGAAGCGCTCGCGGTCTTCGGCGGCGTCGATCATGTCCGGCGTGGTACCGATGATGGGCACGCCATTGGCTTCCAGGTCACGCGCCAGCTTCAGCGGCGTCTGACCGCCGAACTGCACGATCACGCCTTCCGGCTTCTCGATGGCGACGATTTCCAGCACGTCTTCCAGCGTCAGCGGCTCGAAATAGAGGCGATCGGAGGTGTCGTAGTCGGTCGACACGGTTTCCGGGTTGCAGTTGACCATGATGGTTTCGAACCCGTCCTCACGCAGCGCGAGGGCTGCGTGCACGCAGCAGTAGTCGAATTCGATGCCCTGGCCGATGCGGTTCGGGCCACCGCCCAGCACCATGATCTTGCGCGCCGAGCTCGGGTTGGCTTCGCACTCCTCTTCGTAGCTGGAGTACATGTAGGCGGTGTCGGTCGCGAATTCGGCGGCGCAGGTATCAACCCGCTTGAACACCGGACGCACGCCCAGTGCCTGTCGGTGCAGGCGCAGCGCGGTTTCATCGCACTGGAACAGCCTGGCCAGACGACGGTCGGCGAAACCCTTGCGCTTCAGGTCGCGCATCGTCGCGGCATCGACGCTCTTCAGGCTGCGACCGAAGAAGGCGCGTTCGGTCAGGATGATGTCCTCGATCTGCGCCAGGAACCACGGATCGATCTTGGTCAGCTGATGCACTTCGTCCAGGCTCATGCCGTTGCGGAAGGCCTGGCCGACGTACCAGATGCGCTGCGGACCGGGCAGCGCCAGTTCGCGCTCCATCTCGTCCTGATCGGTTTCGACCTCGTCGAAGCCATATACGCCCACTTCGAGGCCGCGCAGCGCCTTCTGCATCGATTCCTGGAAGCTGCGGCCCATGGCCATGACTTCGCCCACCGACTTCATCTGGGTGGTCAGGCGGTCGTTGGCCTGAGGGAACTTCTCGAAGGCGAAACGCGGAATCTTGGTCACCACGTAGTCGATCGACGGCTCGAAGGACGCCGGCGTGGCGCCGCCGGTGATGTCGTTCTTCAGCTCGTCGAGCGTGAAGCCGACCGCCAGCTTGGCGGCGATCTTGGCGATCGGGAAACCGGTGGCCTTGGACGCCAGCGCCGACGAACGCGACACGCGCGGATTCATTTCGATCACGATCATGCGGCCGTCGGCCGGATTGATCGAGAACTGCACGTTGGAACCACCGGTGTCGACGCCGATCTCGCGCAGGACCGCGATCGAGGCGTTACGCATGATCTGGTACTCGCGGTCGGTCAGCGTCTGCGCCGGCGCCACGGTGATCGAGTCACCGGTGTGCACGCCCATCGGATCGAGGTTCTCGATCGAGCAGACGATGATGCAGTTGTCGGCGCTGTCGCGCACGACTTCCATTTCGTATTCCTTCCAGCCGAGCAGCGATTCCTCGATCAGCAGTTCGCTGGTCGGTGACGCTTCGAGACCGCGCTTGCAGATCTCGACGAATTCCTCGTGGTTGTAGGCGATGCCGCCGCCACTGCCGCCCATCGTGAAGGACGGACGGATGATGGCCGGGAAGCCGATGCTGGCCTGCACCTGCAGCGCCTCTTCCATCGAGTGGGCGATGCCGGAGCGCGCCGAACCGAGGCCGATCTTGGTCATCGCCTGCTTGAACTTCTCGCGGTCTTCGGCCTTGTCGATCGCCTCCTGCTTGGCGCCGATCAGTTCGACCTCGTACTTGTCGAGCACACCGTGGCGCGCCAGGTCGAGCGCGCAGTTCAGCGCGGTCTGGCCACCCATGGTGGGCAGCAGCGCGTCCGGGCGCTCCTTCTCGATGATCTTCTCGACCATCTGCCAGGTGATCGGCTCGATATAGGTCACGTCGGCCATGCCGGGGTCGGTCATGATCGTGGCCGGGTTGGAATTCACCAGCACGACGCGGTAACCCTCTTCACGCAGCGCCTTGCAGGCCTGGGCGCCGGAGTAGTCGAACTCGCAGGCCTGGCCGATCACGATGGGACCGGCGCCGATGATCAGGATGGATTGGATGTCTGTACGTTTGGGCATTTGTCTGTGAGGGGCTGGGGTTCAGGGGTCAGGGATCGGGGTGAAATTCCGGGGCGGCTGCGCCGCCCGCGTGCATTCCCCGGGTCCTAGCCTCTGGCCCCTTTCCCCTCCTCCATCATCTTCACGAATCGATCGAACAGATAGGCCACGTCATGCGGACCGGGGCTGGCTTCCGGGTGGCCCTGGAAGCAGAAGGCCGGACGGTCGGTCCAGGCCATGCCCTGCAGGCTGCCGTCGAACAGCGACACGTGGGTCACCCGCACATTGGCCGGCAGCGTGGCCGGATCGACCGCGAAGCCGTGGTTCTGGCTGGTGATGAGCACGCGGCCGGAATCGTTGTCCTTGACCGGGTGGTTGGCGCCGTGGTGGCCGAACTTCATCTTGAGCGTCTTGGCGCCCGCGGCCAGGCCCATCAGCTGATGGCCGAGACAGATGCCGAAGGTCGGGATCTTGCGGTCGAGGAAGGTGCGGATGGCCGAAATGGCGTAGTCGCAGGGCTCCGGATCGCCGGGGCCGTTGGACAGGAACACGCCGTCCGGATTCATCGCCAGCACGGTGTCGGCCGGCGTCTGCGCCGGCACCACGGTCAAGCGGCAGCCGCGGCTGGCAAGCATGCGCAGGATGTTGCGCTTGACGCCGAAATCGTAGGCGACGACGTGGAAAGGCGTCGCGTCGGGATTGACGAAACCCCGGCCGAGTTGCCATTCGCCCTCGGTCCATTCATAGGGCGCGGTCGCGCTGACCACCTTGGCCAGGTCCATGCCTGCAAGGCCAGCGAATTCGCGTGATTTGGCCACCGCCTCGGCAGCGTCGACCTTGCCGGCCATCAGACAGGCGCTCTGCGCGCCCTTCTCGCGCAGCAGACGGGTGAGCTTGCGGGTGTCTATATTGGCGATGCCGGGGATGCCCTGCTCGCGCAGATAGCCGTCCAGCGTCTGGTGACTGCGGAAGTTGGACGAACGCAGCGGCAGATCGCGGATGACGAGGCCGGCGGCGAACACGCGGCCGGCTTCGACGTCCTCGACATTGACGCCGGTATTGCCGATGTGCGGATAGGTCAGCGTGACGATCTGGCGGGTATAGCTCGGATCGGTCAGGATTTCCTGATAGCCGGTCAGTGCGGTGTTGAACACCACCTCGCCGGTCGTGACCGTTTCCGCCCCTATGCTTTTGCCGTGAAAGACCGATCCATCGGCGAGTGCGAGCAGCGCGGGCGCATGGGCGGACACGTAGTAACTCCTGAATTTCTGATCGGGGGACGGCGGCGCGCGCGTGCGCCACATATGCGAAGCGGGAGGCGCCGTTCGAGGCGTCTCCCGCTGAGTCTGCGAATTATACCTCGGGGTGGTGCGGCGCGCAATTTTGGTGCACAAAGGCACACCGCGGCACGCCGCAACCGGTCAGACCATCTCCGCCACGCTGGCCCGACCGCTGAACAGCGCGTCCCCCAGACGGGCAAGCTGCCGGTCGGCATCCCTGTGCAGCGCCGCCAGTTCGGACAGATCGCCGCCGCGTGCGGCATCCTCGAGGCGTGTCACACTCACCTCGGCGCCGGCGGCACCGAAGACCGACAGCGAGCCGCGCAGCCGGTGGCAGATGCGCGCGGCACCCTCGCCATCATGGGCAAGAACGCAGACGCCCAGTCCGCGCCGCAGTTCGGGCAGTTCGCCGAGAAACACGTCGATCACGCGCAACACCATGGCGCGGTCGCCCTCCAGCGTCGCCAGGGTATGTGCCAGATCCATGACCGGATCGGCCACATCCGCGCGCTCACGCATCAGACCGTTCACGTCGGTGATGGCCGTCTGCGACATGCCGTCGTCCGGTCGCACCAGCGCGCGTTCGAGCGCCGCCAGCAGATCGTCGGCCTTGACCGGCTTGCTCACGTAATCGTCCATGCCTTCGTCCAGGCACAGTTCGCGGTCACCCTTCATCGCATTGGCGGTCATCGCGATGATGGGCAGGTGCTCGACATGGTCGGTGTCGATGACCCAGGAGCGACGCTGCTCGCGCGCGCGTATCGCCCGCGTCGCCTCGATGCCGCCCATGACCGGCATCTGCACGTCCATCAGCACGACGTCGAAGTTCTCGCGATCGAGCAGGTCCAGCGCTTCCTGTCCGTTGTTGGCAACGGTCACCTTGTAGCCGGCACGCTCGAGCGTGCGCACGGCGACCAGCTGGTTGACCGGATTGTCCTCGGCCAGCAGCACGCGCCGGCTTGGACTTTCGCCCAGTCCCTCGTGCGCCAGCGAGCGCTCGATGTCGAGGTCGCCGATGGCCAGCGCGAAGTCATCCAGTTCGTGCACCTCGTCCGGCCGGCTGCTCAGCGCCTCACCCAGCGCCGACGCCAGTTCATTGGCCGAGAACGGCTTGTGCAGCCTTCCGCGCACGCCCAGCGAGCGAGCGTGCGCGTTGTCGGCGGCCTGATTGGCGCCGCTGAACATCATCACCACCCGATTCAGCCGGTTCGGGCCCTCGCAGAAACCGGACACGAAATCGAAGGCATCGGCGTCCGGCAGCGTGCGGTCGACCAGCAGGATGTCGAACGGCCGGCCGCTCTCGTGCGCCTGCCTGAGCGCCTGTCTCGCCGCCTGCACGGTACCGACGGCCAGCGCCGACGCCCCCATGTCGCCCAGCATCGCCGCCACCACGCCGCGGCTGGGCGGATGGTCCTCGATCAGCAGCACGCGCAGGCCGCTGAAGCGCTGGAAGTTCGGCGACAGGCCAGCCTGCTCGACCACCCTGCAGCGCATCGTGAAATGGAAGGTCGAGCCCTGCCCCGGCGTGCTTTCCAGCCACAGGCGGCCGCCCATCAGCGTGGCCAGGCGATTGCAGATGGCCAGCCCGAGCCCGGTGCCGCCGAAGCGGCGCGTGGTTGAGGTATCGGCCTGGGCGAAGGCTTCGAACACCAGCGCCTGCTTGGTGGCGTCGATGCCGATGCCGGTATCGCGCACCCACAGGTGCAGTTCCGCCTCGGCGCCGGCCGCCGCCGGGATGCCGACCGCCTCGCAACCGACCTCGATCTCGCCGCGCTGGGTGAACTTGACCGCGTTGCCGATCAGGTTGACCAGTATCTGGCGCAGCCGGCCGGGATCGCCGAGCACGCGCACCGGCAGATCCGGCGCGATGCGGCAGTAAAGTTCGAGCCCCTTCTGCTGGGCACCGATGGCCAGCCCGCGGGCGGCCTCGCCGACCAGTTCGCCGGGCGAGCACTCGACTTCCTCGATCGCCAGCTTGCCGGCCTCGATCTTCGAGAAGTCCAGGATGTCGTTGATGATGACCAGCAGCGCATCGGCCGAGGTCTTGATCGCATTGACGTATTCGCGCTGTTCGCTGTCCAGCGCGGTATCGAGCATCAGCGCAGACATGCCCATGATGCCGTTCATCGGCGTGCGGATTTCGTGGCTCATGTTGGCCAGGAAATCGCTCTTGGCGCGGCTCGCCGCTTCCGCCTTCTCCTTGGCGCGCAGCAGTTCGACCTCGGCCTGGCGGCGCGCGTCGAGCTGGCCTATCAGTCCGGACACGCTGCCGACGCGACCGCGCTCGTCGCGCTCGGTGGCGGTCGCCTCGATGCGCATCCACACCATGCCGCCGTCCACACGCCGCATCCGCACATCGATCTCCGGCTGGCCCGACGCACCCGCCAGACGGTCCTCCAGCCAGGCATCGAAGCTGCCGAGGTCATCCTCGTGCACGATGTCGCGCCAGACGGCCAGCAGATCCGGCAATTCGGCCTGGCTGTAGCCGAGCGAGTGCCGGCACTCGCTCGACACGAGGAAGTGTGCGCTCGACGGTATCCATTGCCAGGCGTGTCGCGAGGCGTCGGTTCCGCCGACGGATTCGAGCAGGCGATCGATCTCGCGCAGCGCGCCCGCCAGCGCCGACGGCTCCGGCGCAGCCGACAGCCAGGCGCCGACCGTCCCGTCGTCGAGCGACGACAGGCCGATCTGTTGCAGCAGTGTAGTCAGCGCTGGATGCATGAATGAACCGAACAGGATCCTGCAGAATTAACGACACTCACCTGCAGCACTGAAGCGTCGCTGCAGCCATTGCGATTCAGCGCAGTCCGAGCACGTCCTGCATGTCGTACAGACCGCTGTTGCGCTCGACCAGCCAGCGCGCCGCACGCAGACTGCCCAGCGCGTAGGGCATGCGGCTGGCCGCCTTGTGCGTGATCTCGACCCGCTCGCCGATGCCGGCGAACAGCACCGTGTGGTCGCCGACGATGTCGCCGCCACGGACGGTGGCGAAACCGATGGTGTTCGCATCGCGCTCGCCGGTGTGTCCTTCGCGGCCATAGATCGCGCAGTCGGCGAGCGAACGACCCAGCGCATCGGCCACCACTTCGCCCATGCGCAGCGCGGTACCCGACGGCGCATCGACCTTCATCCGGTGGTGCGCCTCGATCACCTCGATGTCGTAACCGCTGTTCAGGATGCGCGCCGCGACGTCGAGCAGCTTGAACACCGCATTGACGCCGACCGCCATATTGGGCGCGAACACGATGGCCAGTTCCTTCGACGCCTCGGCCAGCTGCGCACGCTGTGCATCGCTGAAGCCGGTAGTGCCGATGATCATCTTGACGCCCAGGCGCCTGCACACATCGAGGTGCGCCAGCGTGGCGTCGGGGCGGGTGAAGTCGATCAGGAAATCGGCATCCGCCAGTGCGGCGTCGACGTCGCCGCGGATCAGCACGCCGCTGCGGATGCCGAGGAAGGCGCAGGCGTCCTCGCCGATCGCCGGCGAGTCCGGGCGGTCGAGGGCCGCGACCAGCGTCGCCCCCTCGTCACGCGTGGTGGCTTCGATCAGCATGCGGCCCATGCGGCCGGATGCCCCCGCGATCGCTATGCGCATCGGTGACATGGAATCCTTTCAGTGTGCAGTGTGCGGACGCGGCCGGCGCCCTCCTTCACTTCTTTTCGGGCGCGGCAACCTCGCCCAGATCGAGCGTGCGCGTGCGCGGCTCCGGCGGCTGGATCTCGCCATCCTCGGCAGCCACCACGTCGCCGCCGACGCTGACCAGCTTGTCGTCCTCGAAATAGACGATGAGCCGGCGCTGCTGGGTTTCTTCCGGCTTGTTGCCCG
Organism: Methyloversatilis sp.; assembly: GCA_034004945.1. Lineage (GTDB taxonomy): Bacteria > Pseudomonadota > Gammaproteobacteria > Burkholderiales > Rhodocyclaceae > Methyloversatilis. The sequence goes on from JAVEVQ010000038.1 coordinate 15,831, forward strand.
GCTTGAAGTAGTAGACGTAATCCCAGCGGTCCGGATGGAACACGTCGGCCAGCATCGGCGAGCCGAGCACGAAGCGCACCTGCTCGCGGCTCATGCCCGCCTTGAGCTGACCCACCATCTCCTGGGTGACCAGATTGCCCTGGCGGATGTCGATACGGTAGGGATTGAGCTTGCTGGTGACGTCGAGCGCATCGGGCACCTCGAAGCTGCTGCAGCCGGCAATCAACGGAACAAGCGCGATACAGACGCGGCTCAGGGTGACGAAGGGAGCGAGGGACATCGCGGGCAGGACTCGGGTGATGATCGGGCGACCGCAGGCGGAACGCCGGGCCGGACGCGAAAGTCTATATTATAGCGACCTTGCCATAGCCTCCAGACGACCCGGATGAGCGCAAATTCCCAGAACCTGAAGAACATCGGCCTCAAGGCTACGCTGCCGCGACTGAAGATACTCGAGCTTTTCCAGCGCGCGGACGTGCGCCACATGAGCGCCGAGGACGTCTACAAGGCCCTGCTGCAGGAGGACATGGACATCGGCCTCGCCACGGTCTACCGCGTGCTGACCCAGTTCGAGCAGGCCGGCCTGCTCGAACGCCATTTCTTCGAGTCGGGCAAGGCGGTGTTCGAACTGAACGAAGGCCACCACCACGATCACCTGGTGTGTATCCAGTGTGGCAAGGTCGAGGAGTTCTACGACGCCGAGATCGAACGCCGCCAGATCAAGGTGGCCAAGGAACGCGGCTTCACCGTACACGACCACGCGCTGACCATCTTCGCCGACTGCTCGACCGAAGCCTGCCCGAACAAGCGCAAGACCACGCCCCGCGGCTGAGTCCAGCCTCGCCCACCCCTGCCGCCGCCCGGCGGCTTGCCCATGGATGCCCTGATCGCTTCCACCGCGCTGGTCGCGCTCGCCGAAATCGGCGACAAGACACAGCTGCTGTCCTTCGTTCTGGCGGCGCGCATGCGCCGCCCGCTCGCCATATGCCTCGGCATACTGGTGGCCACCGTGCTCAATCACGCGCTGGCCGCCTGGCTCGGCGCGCTGGTCGCCTCGGTCCTGTCGCCGGAGCTGCTGCGCTGGATCGTCGGTCTCGCCTTCATCGGCTGCGGACTGTGGGCGCTGGTGCCGGACAAGCTGGAGGACACCGAGGTCGGCAGCGCGCACGGCGTCTTCCTGACCTCGACACTGCTCTTCTTCATGGCCGAGATGGGCGACAAGACGCAGGTGGCGACGGTCGCCCTCGGCGCCCGCTTCGAGGACGCCTACGCCTGGGTCGTTGCCGGCACCACGCTGGGCATGATGATCGCGAACGTGCCGGCCGTGTATGTCGGTCAGAAGCTGGCGCGGCGACTGCCGATCGACTGGATACGGCGCATCGCCGCCAGCCTGTTCGTCGCCACCGGCGTGATCACGCTCTACGTGGGATTGAACTGATCAGGCACCCAGCATCTCGCGCGCATGCGCGCGCGTGGTGTCGGTGATCACCTCGCCGCCCAGCATGCGGGCGATCTCGTCGACGCGCGCCGGTGCATCCAGCGGCGTGACCGAACTGCGCGTCTGGCCGCCCTCGCTGCGCTTGGCGATCGACCACTGCCAGTCCGCCCGTGCCGCCACCTGCGGCAGATGGGTGACGCACAGCACCTGACGCGCCTCGCCCAGACGAGCCAGCTGGCGCCCGATCACCTCGGCCACGCGGCCGCCGATGCCGACATCGACCTCGTCGAACACCAGTGTCGGCGTACCGCTGCGCGCGCTGGCGATGACCTGGATGGCCAGGCCGATGCGTGACAGCTCGCCGCCGGAGGCCACCTTGGCCAGCGGCGCCAGCGGCTGGCCCGGGTTGGCGGCGACATGGAACTCGATCTCTTCGAAGCCGGTGGCCGACGGCTGGTCGAGCGGCTTCAGCACCACTTCGAAGCGCCCGCCCTGCATGGCCAGCTCGGACATCGCCGCGGTCACCGCCTGCGACAGCTGCTGTGCCGCCGGCCGGCGTGCGGCGGACAGTTCCTTCGCCGCCGCAACGCAGGCCGCCCGTGCGGCGTCTCGCGCCGCCTCGAGCGCCGCCGGATCGGATTCCGCCTCCAGCCGCTGCAGCCCTGCCTGGCTGTCGGCCAGCAGCCGCGGCAGATCGTCCGGATCGACGCGGTATTTGCGTGCGCAAGCCAACACGGTCGCTATGCGTTCGTCGGCGCGCGCCAACGCGGCCGGGTCGGCGTCGATGCGATGCGCGTAGGCGCGCAGCGCGCGCGCCGCCTCATCGACCTGGGTGGCGGCCGACTCGATCAGGCCACGGCATTCGCCGAGCGAGGCATCGAAGGCTTCCAGCCGGCCAAGCAGCGACGCGATGTGCGCCAGTTGCCCGTCGAGCGCCGTATCACCCTCCTCGATCAGCGCCAGCGCCTCGGCCGACCCTTCGAGCAGTTGCGTGGCGTGCGCCAGCCGGCCGTGATCCTGCTGCAGATCGGCCCAGGCCTGCGGCTCGAAAGCCAGCGCCGTCAGTTCCTCGACCTGCCACTGCAGCCGCTCGCGTTCGCGCTCGGCCGCATCGCGGTCCTGCAACGCGCGCGCCAGCGCCTGTTCGCGCTGCTGCCATTCGCGATGCAGCCTGCCTACCGTCGCCACCTGCGCGGTCAGGCCGGCGTGCTGATCGAACAGCGCGCGCTGCGCCGTCTCGCGCATCAGCGCCTGGTGGGCATGCTGACCGTGGATGTCGACCAGTTGCCCGCCCAGATCGCGCAACTGGCTCACACTGGCCGGCGCCCCGTTGATGTAGGCGCGCGAGCGACCACCGGCGTCGATGACGCGACGGGCGATCACCACGCCCTCCTCCAGCTCGAAATCCTGTTCCTTCAGCCAGCCGGCGACCGCACTGTCGGCGGCGCAGGAGAACTCGGCCGACAGTTCGGCCCGGTCGCAGCCGGCACGCACGACCGAAGCGTCGGCACGGCCACCGAGCAGCAGTCCCAGCGCATCGACCAGAATGGACTTGCCGGCACCGGTTTCGCCGGTCAGCGCGCCGAAACCGGACGCAAAGTCGAGTTCGAGCCGATCGACCAGGATGAAGTCGCGGATGAAAAGACGTTCGAGCATGAAACGGGACGGACTCAGACGTGAGGTTCAGACTTCCTTGGGCGCCTCGCTCCAGCGCAGCTTTTCGCGCAGCATCGAGAAGTAGCTGTAGCCGGGCGGATGCAGCAGCGTGACGCGATAGGGCGAGCGCTCGATACGCAGCACGTCGTCGCCCTGCAGATTGCAGTGTTCCTGGCCATCGAAGTGCGCCCGCGCGTCGTGCCGCGAGAACAGACGCACCTTCAGCACGGCCGAATCGCCGAGCACGATGGGGCGCGACGACAGCGCATGCGGGCACAGCGGCACGATGACCATGCCGCCGAGCGACGGATGCAGGATGGGTCCGTTGGCCGACAGCGAGTAGGCGGTGGAGCCGGTCGGCGTCGATACGATGAGGCCGTCGGAACGCTGGCTGTAGACGAATTCGTCATCGACCCGCATTTCGAACTCGATCATGCGGCCGAGGTCGCCCTTGGAGATGACCACGTCGTTGAAGGCGAAGGCGGAGAACACCTCGCTGCCCTCGCGCAGCACCGCAGCCTGCATCAAAGCGCGCCGCTCCGGGCGGAACTGACCCTGCATCAGCGATTCCATCGCCGCCAGCATGTTGGAGCGGGCGACGTCGGTCAGGAAGCCGAGACGACCCTGGTTGATGCCGACCAGCGGCACGTCGTGCGGCGCCAGCTTGCGCGCGGCGCTGATCAGCGAACCGTCGCCGCCGACCACCACCGCAAGCTTCGCGCGGCGGCCCAGGGTATCGAAATCGGCCGCCTCGAAGCGGTCGTCCGGCAGCACTTCGGCCGATGCCTGCTCGATCAGCACCTCGCGCCCGGACTCGCGCAGCCAGTGCGCCAGCGCGCGCAGCGATTCGGCCACTTCGGCGCTCTGGTACTTGCCGATCAGCGCGACGCAGCCGAAGGCCGGAGATTCGTTTTTCATCGGCGAATTAAACCACAAAGCCCCGACATGACATCGACGGCAGGACGCGGTAAGGGCGGCTGTGTCAATATCGGTGCGCTGGCGGCGCCAACGCGCCAGCCCTGCTCTAGAATCAGAGCCCGCAACCGCATCACAGGATCCGTATCCCGCCATCCGCACCATGCTTGAAGATCGTTCGAGACTGCTGCTGAAGACCCTGGTCGAGCGCTACATCGCCGATGGCCAGCCGGTAGGCTCGCGCACGCTGTCGAAATACTCGGGCCTCGACCTGTCGCCGGCGACCATACGCAACGTCATGTCCGACCTCGAGGACATGGGTTACATCGCCAGCCCGCACACCTCGGCCGGTCGCATCCCGACACCACGCGGCTATCGCTTCTTCGTCGATACGCTGCTGTCGGTGCAGCCGCTGGAGCCCGGCCAGATCAGCGAACTGAAGGGCGAACTGCGCCCGGCCGACCCGCGGCTGCTGGTCAACCAGGCCTCGCAGCTGCTGTCGCAGCTCACCCGCTTCGCCGGCATCGTCGTCGCACCGCGCCGCCAGTTGCCGCGCATCCGGCAGATCGAGTTCCTGAGCCTGTCGGACAAGCGCATCCTGCTCATCATCGTGACCGACACCGGCGAGGTACAGAACCGTATCCTGCTGACCGAACGCAACTTTTCGCCGTCGGAACTGGTCAGTGCGGCCAACTACCTGAACCAGCACTATGTCGGCTTCGACTTCGACGAGATCCGCGGCCGTCTGCAGGCGGAACTGAAGCAGCTGCACGGCGATCTGACGACGCTGATGGCAGCGGCGCTGCAGGCCGGCAACGAGGCCTTCTCCGACGACAAGGGGCAGTACGTGATCACCGGCGAGCGCAATCTGCTCGAGGTCGACGATCTCGCGTCCAACATGTCGCGGCTGCGCGAACTGTTCTCGCTGTTCGACCAGCGGACTCAGCTGGCCAGCCTGCTCGATCTGTCGCAGCGGGCGGATGGCGTGCAGATCTTCATCGGTGGCGAATCCGGTCTGGCCCCGCTCGATGAATGCAGCGTGGTGACCGCGCCGTACGAGGTGCAGGGTCAGGTGGTCGGTACGGTCGGCGTGATCGGCCCGACGCGCATGGCCTACGAGCGCGTCATCCCGATCGTCGATGTCACCGCCAAGCTGCTGTCGAGCGCCCTCAGCCAGACCTGAGCCAGACCTGAACCCCCCGTCTCCGCCCGGACGGATCACAACAAGAAAACCGGATATGTCCCGCTTCGTCGAAGAACCGCCTTATTCACATGGCCAGATGCCGCGCACCGGCGTGCTGCTGGTCAATCTGGGCACGCCCGACCAGGCCGATGCGCCGTCGCTGCGCCGCTACCTGAAGGAATTCCTGTCCGACGACCGCGTGGTCGAGGTGCCGAAGCCGCTGTGGTGGCTGATTCTCAACGGCATCATCCTGAACGTGCGGCCGAAGCAGTCGGCAGAGAAGTATGCAACCGTGTGGACCGACGAAGGCTCGCCGCTGCGCGTGCACACCGAGAGGCAGGCGAAGCTGCTGCGCGGCTGGATGGTGGCGGAGGGACAGCGCGAGATCGAGGTCCGTCACGCCATGCGCTACGGCAGCCCATCGATCGCCGATGTGCTGCAGCAGATGAAGGCCGATGGCTTCACGCGCATCCTGATGGTGCCGATGTACCCGCAGGGCGCGTCCAGCACGACCGGTTCGGTGGTCGACGAAATGGCGCGCGCGCTGCTGCGCTGGCGCAACCTGCCGGAGATGCGCTACGTCCGCGCCTTCGCCGGAGACCGTGCCTACATCGACGCACTGGCCGCCAGCGTGCGCGAGCACTGGCAGAAGAACGGCCGTGCCGACAAGCTGGTCATGTCCTTTCACGGCGTGCCGCACTTCCATCTGGAAAAGGGTGACCCCTACCACTGCGAGTGCCACAAGACCGGCCGCCTGATCGCCGAAGCGCTCGGTCTGGCGAAGGACGACTACCTGGTGACTTTCCAGTCACGCTTCGGCCGCGCGCGCTGGCTCGAACCGTACACGCAGCCGACACTGGAAAAGCTGGCCGAGGGCGGCCTGCGCAGCGTCGAGGTGATGTGTCCCGGCTTCGTCGCCGACTGTCTCGAAACGCTGGAGGAGATCGCGGTCGAGAACCGCGACGCCTTCATCGGACGAGGCGGCAAGCAGTTCAGCTACATCCCCTGCCTGAACGAGCGGCCGGACTGGATCGCCGCGCTGGGCGGCATCGTGCGCCGCGAACTGGGCCACTGGTGGGACGAGGCCGGCCGGCCGCCGGCCGACCTCGCGCTGCAGGCGCGCAACGCGACGGCGATGGGCGCGAAGCAATGAAAAAAGGCGACCTTGCGGTCGCCTTCTCCCTGCGCAGTGCAGTCTGACTCAGGCCGCAGCGCGCGTCGGCACGATGTTTTCGTCGTTCTTCGCCTTGCGCGGACGACCACGCCGTGAAGCACCCGGATCGAACTGGCCGTCGAGCTTCTTCAGCGCATCCTTGCGCGCCTTCAGCGCCATCTTGAACGCACCTTCCTCGCCGTACTTGTTCACCGAGAACTTGACCCGCTTGCGACGACCGGACGGCAGTGGCCACGAGGCCACCCAGAACCAGCGCTGCTTGTCCTCCGGCATGTCCCGGGTTTCCGACGCACAGTAGCGGCACACGCCGACCACGCCGGAGCGGTTGTTCTTCTTGACGATGCTCGAGTACTCGCGCAGCGAGAAGGGCGGGAACTTCGAAATGATCTCGTCGCGAAACTGCTTGGCGGCGGCAAAGGCCTTCTGCTTGCCGCCGAACACACCATCGCTGAAGTGCTTACGGTGTATCACTCCGCGTCGCTGTATGGTCACGAGCCAGCCGTGCGTGCGGCTCGCTTCGTTGTCCACGCGGCTGATGCCATAGACTGAATTGCGGCTCAAGGTCGGTCTCCTTCCGATAGCACAGGCGTCGCCATGTGCTTGTGAGGAGAGTTTCGGCCTGCCGTGTCGAAACTTTAGCCGGGCCGGCGGGCGTTCTTCACGCCGCAGGGTTCGACGGCATGCTCGGAACGCTCAGCGGCGGGCCGGCGTATCGGGCAGCAGTTCGAGGTCGATGCCGCCGCCGATGACCGAAAAACCGGATTCGGTCGCCAGCACCACCTGTTCGCCCTGGGCCGCGAGCGCAGAGTTGGCGCGCGCCAGACGCTGCACCACGGTGCTGATGAGCTGGGCGCGGAAGTGCTCCAGACACTCCTCCGACGCCAGCGCCAGCGCCGACGGACTGACTTCGAGAAAGGCCACCGGCGACGACGCGACCACCGTCGCCGAGCGACGCAGGTGATTCGGATCGAGATAGCCCATCTCACCGACCACCTCGCCCGGCCCCAGCTCGGCCAGCAGGCGGCCCCCGACCACGACGCGCACATGGCCGGACACGATGAGGCCGAAACGGTTGTCGCTGTCGCCCTCGCGCATCAGCACCGTACCTTCGGTGTATTGCCGCCAGTTCGAGAAACGCAGCACCTCCCACACCTCGACGTCGTCGAACTCGGTGAAGAAGCTCATCTTGCGCAGGATGGAGAAGCGCGTGGTGTCCGGCGGCACGTACTTGTCGTCGAGGATCTTGAAACGCACGGTCGACAGATCCTTGGCGAACTCGGCGCCGTTCTTGTAGCGCGAGTACAGATCCTTCTCCAGCGCCTTGCGGATCACCCGGTCCATCGCTTCCGGCACTTCCGGGTTCAGCTGCGACGCCGACGGCGGGTCGGCGTTGATGATCTTGTAGATGAGCTGGGCCGGATGCTTGGCGCGGAAGGGCAGACGCCCGGTCAGCAGGTGGAACAGCACCACGCCCAGCGAATAGAGGTCGGTCTTCTGGTTCAGCGGATAGCCCTTCACTTGTTCCGGGCTCATGTAGGCCGGCGAGCCCACGCCCATGATGAAGGTCGAATCCTTGTCGTTTTCCTTGGCCACGTTCAGCGCCAGACCGAAATCGGTCACCTTCACCAGGTCGTTGGCGCCGATCAGGATGTTGGCCGGCTTGATGTCGCGATGCACGACACCGTGGCGGAAGGCGTAGTCGAGCGCCATCGCGCACTTGAACACGATGCTCACCGCGCGCGGCAGCGGCAGCATGGTGTTGAATTCGCAGTAATGGTCGAGCGGCTGGCCGTCGATGAATTCCATGACCAGGTAGGCCCGGTTCTCTTCGACCTGCGCGTCGTAGATGCGGATGATGTTCGGGTGATCGAGCTTGGCGGCGATCGCCGCCTCGGTCAGGAAGAGCTTGCGCATCCGTCGCGACCACTTGCCCTGATCGCGGTTCTTGTCGCCGAAATCGACCAGCTTGACGGCGACCATTTCCTCGATGTCGTCGCACTTGCACAGGTAGACGGTCGCGGTGGCACCCTTGCCGATCTCGCGGATTACCCGGTATTTGCCAATGCGTTCGAGCATGTCGTGTGGAGCGATGGACGCGTCATGAACCGCGAATGATAGGCCATCGCCCACTGCCGGACAAAGCCTGGGTCAAATGGCTGATGGAAAGTCGACTTTACGGTCTTGAAATGTCCCGGTGCGCCCCCATTTCCGGCGGGTCGCAGATTCAGAGGATTCCCCGCATGACCGAGCAGACCCCGCAACCGGTGCCCGAAGAACAGCAGCCCGCCGCCGAGAGCACCGAAGCCACGACCGCGAACGCCGCCGTTGCCACGCCCGAGGCGCTGGCCGCCGCCGAACTGAAAGTGGCCGAACTGCAGGACGCGCTGCTGCGCGCCAAGGCCGAAACCGAAAACATGCGTCGCCGTGCCGCCGAGGACGTGATCAAGGCCGGCAAGTTCGCCGCCGAGAAGTTCGCCTCCGCCATGGTGCCGGTGAAGGACAGCCTGGAAGCGGCGCTGGCCGACACCTCGAACGACATCGCGAAGACCCGCGAAGGCGTCGAACTGACGCTGAAGCAGCTGATACAGGCCTTTACCGGCGCCAGCGTCGAGGAAGTGAACCCGCTGGGCGAGAAGTTCGACCCGCACAAGCACCAGGCGATCAGCCAGATCGAGGCCCCGGGCGAGCCGAACCACGTGGTTCAGGTGCTGCAGAAGGGCTATCTGCTGCACGACCGTGTGCTGCGCCCCGCCCTGGTCATCGTTTCGAAGTCGGCGGGCTGAAAAGCCCCTTGAAATGCAGGGGCAAACGCCCCACTTCGACCTCAAAGACGCTCTCTCCTCCAACCGCATATATATAGAGGACCCCGAACATGGGAAAAATCATCGGTATCGACCTGGGCACCACCAATAGCTGCGTTTCCGTGATGGAAGGCGGCAAGCCCAAGGTGATCGAGAACTCGGAAGGCGCCCGCACCACGCCGTCCATCGTCGCCTACACCGACGATGGCGAAATCCTGGTCGGCGCCTCGGCCAAGCGCCAGGCGGTCACCAACGCCGCCAACACGCTGTTCGCCGTCAAGCGCCTGATCGGCCGCCGCTTCGAAGAGAAGGAAGTGCAGAAGGACATCGCGCTGATGCCCTACAAGATCACCAAGGCCGACAACGGTGACGCCTGGGTGGAAGTGCGCGGCAAGAAGATCGCGCCGCCGCAGGTGTCGGCCGAAGTGCTGCGCAAGATGAAGAAGACCGCCGAAGACTACCTCGGCGAGGAAGTGACCGAAGCCGTCATCACGGTGCCGGCCTACTTCAACGACAGCCAGCGCCAGGCCACCAAGGACGCCGGCCGCATCGCCGGTCTGGACGTCAAGCGCATCATCAACGAGCCGACCGCTGCCGCGCTCGCCTTCGGCATGGACAAGAAGCCGGGCGACTCCAAGATCGCCGTGTATGACCTCGGCGGCGGCACCTTCGACGTGTCCATCATCGAAATCGCCGACGTCGATGGCGAGCACCAGTTCGAAGTGCTGGCCACCAACGGCGACACCTTCCTCGGCGGCGAGGACTTCGACCAGCGCATCATCGATTACGTGATCGACGAGTTCAAGAAGGACCAGGGCGTCGACCTGAAGAAGGACATCCTCGCGCTGCAGCGCCTGAAGGAAGCTGCGGAAAAGGCCAAGATCGAGTTGTCGTCGAGCGCGCAGACCGAAATCAACCTGCCCTACATCACTGCCGACGCGTCCGGTCCGAAGCATCTGGCGATCAAGATCACCCGCGCCAAGTTCGAATCGCTGGTGGAAGAGCTGATCGAGCGTTCGATCGAGCCCTGCCGCATCGCGCTGAAGGATTCGGGCGTCAAGATCGGCGACATCGACGACGTCATCCTGGTCGGCGGCATGACCCGCATGCCCAAGGTGCAGGAAAAGGTACGCGAATTCTTCGGCAAGGAGCCGCGCAAGGACGTGAACCCGGATGAGGCGGTCGCCGTCGGCGCGTCCATCCAGGGCGGCGTGCTGCAGGGCGACGTCAAGGATGTGCTGCTGCTCGACGTGACCCCGCTGTCGCTGGGCATCGAGACGCTGGGCGGCGTCATGACCAAGATGATCCAGAAGAACACGACGGTGCCGACCAAGTTCAGCCAGACCTTCTCGACCGCCGACGACAACCAGCCGGCGGTGACCATCAAGGTCTATCAGGGCGAGCGCGAGATGGCATCGGGCAACAAGTCGCTCGGCGAATTCAACCTGGAAGGGATCGCACCTGCGCCGCGCGGCATGCCGCAGATCGAGGTCACCTTCGACATCGACGCCAACGGCATCCTGCACGTGTCGGCCAAGGACAAGGGCACCGGCAAGGAAAACAAGATCACCATCAAGGCGAACTCGGGTCTGTCGGAAGAAGAGATCCAGCGCATGGTGAAGGACGCCGAACTGCACGCCGAGGAAGACAAGCGCGCGCACGAGCTGGCCGATGCCCGCAACCAGGCCGACGCGCTGGTCCACTCGACGCGCAAGGCGCTGGCCGAGCACGGTGACAAGGTCGACGGTGGCGAGAAGGAAAAAATCGAAGCTGCGATCAAGGAGCTGGAAGAAGCCATCCGCAGCGGCGAGAAGGACGCCATCGATGCCAAGAGCGCAGCACTGGGCACCGCTGCGCAGAAGCTGGGTGAGGCGATCTATGCCGAACAGCAGGCCGCGGCCGGTGAAGCTGCCGGCGCGGCCGGTGCCGGTGCAACCCCGGGCGGCCGCAAGGACGACGACGGCGACGTGGTCGATGCGGAATTCACCGAGGTGAAGGACAAGAAGTAAGCTGCGCTCCCGACGCTGACAGCGAGCAGTTCAACGACCGAGGCACAGCGCGGCAGGAGCATTCCTGACGCGCTGTGCCTTTGGCGCATCTGTGGTGAAAACGAATGGCGAAGAAAGATTTTTACGACATCCTGGGCGTCAACCGCGACGCCTCCGATGACGAGATCAAGAAGGCTTACCGCAAGCTGGCGATGAAGTACCACCCGGACCGCAATCCGGACAGCAAGGAAGCCGAGGACAAGTTCAAGGAAGCCAAGGAAGCCTACGAAATCCTGTCCGACGGACAGAAACGTGCGGCCTACGACCAGTACGGACACGCCGGCGTCGACCCCAACATGGGCGGCGGCGCGGGCGGTGGCCAGGGCTTCGGCGGTTTCGGCGACGCCTTCGGCGACATCTTCGGAGAGATCTTCGGCAACCAGGGCGGTCGCGGCGGTGGCCGCAGCGGCGTCTACCGCGGTGCCGACCTGCGCTACAACCTCGAAGTGTCGCTGGAAGAGGCGGCGCGCGGCACCGACACGCGCATCCGCATCCCGACCATGGACGACTGCGGCACCTGCGGCGGCACCGGCGCCAAACCGGGCACCAAGCCGGTCACCTGCACCACCTGCAACGGCATGGGTCAGGTACGCATGCAGCAGGGTTTCTTCTCGATCCAGCAGACCTGCCCGAAGTGTCACGGCACCGGCAAGATGGTGAAGGATCCGTGCAACGACTGCCACGGCGCCGGACGCGTCAAGGGCAGCAAGACGCTGCAGGTGAAGATTCCGGCCGGCATCGACGAGGGCGACCGCATCCGTCTGGCCGGTGAGGGTGAACGCGGCCAGGGCGGTGGCCCGGCCGGCGATCTGTACGTGCAGATCCACATCAAGCCGCACACCGTGTTCCAGCGCGAAGGCGACGACCTGCACTGCGAAATGCCGATCGGCTTCGCCACCGCGGCGCTGGGCGGCGAGATCGAGATTCCGACGCTGGACGGCGCGGCCAAGATCAAGATTCCGGCCGAAACCCAGTCGGGCAAGGTGTTCCGCCTGCGCGGCAAGGGTATCAAGGGCGTGCGCAGCAGCTATCCGGGCGACCTGATGTGCCATGTCGTGGTCGAGACACCGGTGAACCTGACGGCGCGTCAGCGCGAACTGCTGAAGGAATTCGACGACATCAACCGCAGCGACGAAGCGAGCCACAGCCCGCGCGCCAAGTCGTGGATGGACAAGATGAAGGATTTCTTCGCCGGCTGACGCAGGCAGCAAACCCAATGAAAAAGCCCGCTTGCGCGGGCTTTTTCATTGGCGAAGCAGGCAGCGACCGACCGCGGCACCCCCGCGGTCGGTGAGCGCGCCGGGTCAGGCCGCGAGCTGTTTCGCGATCTGCGCCTTCACGGCGGCCAGCGCCTCCGGCAGGCGGTGCTGCAGGCGGTCGAACAGCTCGTCGTGCAGCGCGATTTCCTGCTGCCAGGCGGCCACGTCGATCGAGGTGATGCGTTCGAACAGTTCGCGGCTGAACTCGGTGCCGGCCCAGCTCAGGTCGTCGTAGCGCGGGCTGGTGCCGAACAGGTGCTCGGCGCCTTCGGCACCGCCGGCCACGCGGTCCAGCATCCACTTCAGCACGCGCATGTTCTCGCCGAAGCCCGGCCACACGAACTTGCCGTTGTCGTCGGTGCGGAACCAGTTCACGCAGAAGATGCGCGGCAGCACCTGGCCCTGTGCCGACAGGTTCTGGCCGAGCTTGAGCCAGTGCGCGAAGTAGTCGCTCATGTTGTAGCCGCAGAAGGGCAGCATGGCGAACGGGTCGCGGCGCACCACGCCCTGCTGGCCGGCGGCCGCAGCGGTGGTTTCCGAACCCATGGTGGCCGCCATGTAGACGCCTTCCACCCAGTTGCGCGCCTCGGTCACCAGCGGCACCGTGGTCGAACGACGGCCACCGAAGATGAAAGCCGAGATCGGCACACCGGCCGGATCGTCCCAGGCCGGGTCGATGACCGGGTTCTGGGTGGCGGCCACGGTGAAGCGGGCGTTCGGATGTGCCGCCTTGGCGCCGGTCTGCTTCGCGATTTCCGGCGTCCAGTCCTTGCCCTGCCAGTCGGTCAGATGGGCCGGCGGCGTCTTCGTCATGCCTTCCCACCACACATCGCCGTCGTCGGTCAGCGCGACGTTGGTGAAGATGGTGTCGGAGCGCAGCGACGCCATGCAGTTGGCGTTGGTGCTGTCGTTGGTGCCCGGAGCGACACCGAAGTAGCCGGCTTCAGGATTGATCGCGTACAGGCGGCCGTCCTTGCCCGGCTTGATCCAGGCGATGTCGTCGCCGATGGTGGTTACCTTCCAGCCCTCGAAGCCACGGGGCGGAATCAGCATCGCGAAATTGGTCTTGCCGCAGGCCGACGGGAAGGCGGCGGCGACGTAGTGCTTCTCGCCCTGCGGGTTCTGCACGCCGAGGATGAGCATGTGCTCGGCCAGCCAGCCTTCGTCGCGACCCATGGTCGAGGCGATGCGCAGCGCGAAGCACTTCTTGCCGAGCAGCGCGTTGCCGCCGTAGCCGGAGCCGAAACTCCAGATCTCCCGGGTTTCCGGGTAATGCACGATGTACTTGGTGGCGTTGCACGGCCACGGCACGTCCTTCTCGCCGGCCGCCAGCGGCTTGCCCACGCTGTGCACGCAGGGCACGTACTCGCCGTCCTCGCCCAGCACGTCGTAAACAGCCTTGCCCATGCGGGTCATGATGCGCATGTTGACGGCGACATAGGGCGAATCGGACAGCTCGATGCCGATCTGCGAAATGTGCGAGCCCAGCGGGCCCATCGAGAACGGCACGACATACATCGTGCGGCCGCGCATGCAGCCGTCGAACAGCCCGTTCAGCGTCTGGCGCATTTCGGCCGGGGCCATCCAGTTGTTGGTCGGACCGGCGTCTTCCTGCCGTTCGGAACAGATGAAGGTGCGGTCCTCGACACGTGCCACGTCCGACGGGTCGGACCAGGCGAGATAGGAATTCGGGCGCTTCTCGGGATTCAGGCGGCGCATGGTGCCGGCGGCGACCATGTCGGCGCACAGGCGGTCGTACTCCTCCTGCGAACCATCACACCAGTGGATCGCGTCCGGCTTGGTCAGCGCAGCGATCTCGGCAACCCATTTCACCAGCTTGCGGTTTTTGACCCAGGCCGGAACGGGGATCTCTCCGGAGTTCAGCTGCTCCGGCGACAGGACGACTTTCATTGCGACGCTCTCCAAAATCCACCGGAAGCGGACAACGGAGGTAACCGCTGCCGTCCCGGTTCGACGGTTGAAACAGACTCGGCATCCACCGGGTAGGTGTATGCGTCGGATCCTGCTGACCGCCGACTGCGCCTGCGGTCATCCTCACGGAGGTCGCACTTTAACCATAACGCGGTCTTATGTCTGCTATAAGAGTCACGAATGCTGCGAATTGTTCGGGCGAAGCCGGTCCTGCCCGAAAAAGGCATTGCATTCGGCAACGGTGGATCAGTTTTCTTGATCGTGCGCCGCAAGAAGTGCGGCGAGACCTGAAGCGTCGATGCGCCAGTGGTAGCGGCTGTCCGCGTCGGCCAGCAGGTTGCTGCGTCGCAACAAACCGAGCGCCCGGCTGGCCGATTCCGGTGCGACGCCAAGGATGGCGCCGATGTCTTCCAGGCTGAGGCGGATCGCCCGTCCGGATGCCTCGTCGGTACGCAGCCGCAGCAGCAGGCGCGCCACCCGCGTCTTCACGTCGGCATGTCCGGCGGCCAGTTCAGCCAGCCAGGCGTCGGCTTCGGCCAGTGCGGCGTACCAGTGCTCGA